>NZ_JBPIZE010000003.1:0-643104 GCF_051172335.1 Morganella sp. B601 | reverse complement strand
GGAAGAGATAACCGCTGAAAGCATCTAAGCGGGAAACTTGCCTCGAGATGAGTCTTCCCTGACCCTTTAAGGGTCCTGAAGGAACGTTTGAGACTAAGACGTTGATAGGCTGGGTGTGTAAGCGCAGCGATGCGTTGAGCTGACCAGTACTAATGAACCGTGAGGCTTAACCTGACAACACCGAAGGTGTTTTGAGTTGAGAGACGAAAGAATTTTTCAGCACAGTGAAGAGACAGAAGTCATTCAGTGTGAAAGCTTGTTTTGGATTGAAATGAATTTGCCTGGCGGCCGTAGCGCGGTGGTCCCACCTGACCCCATGCCGAACTCAGAAGTGAAACGCCGTAGCGCCGATGGTAGTGTGGGGTCTCCCCATGTGAGAGTAGGGAACCGCCAGGTTATTATTAAGTGAAGAAGCCACCCATTGGGTGGCTTTTTTGCGTTTTGGGGGTAAAATAAAAATGGCGAAATGTGTGGTCATTTACCGGATGAAAAATTAACAGTCGGTAATTTCAGGTTTAACTACAGGTAATACTCTGCACCTGAATAGATCATAATGAGTCAATGGTGAGAAATCACACTCTATATATATCGCTGTCATTCTCCTGAAATGTTCCGGATCCCTCTGAATGCAATCTAAATTCTCTCCTTTCCGGACACGAGCTACGTGCTTTTTTTAAGCTATAAGACAGGCTGATTTTGCTTCTTTAGGGCACTGTGCGACAAAAATGAAATATTAAAAAAGCCACCGCGTGCCTGATGCAGACTTTCTGAACAATTCCGGGTAACCGGGAAACTCAGAACGCATTATCCTGTGGTCACACTTTGCCGGGGTCGGGGTTCATCGCTGCAGTTGCAAATACTGGAAAAACGGTCCTGACAAATCGGATGGCTGACGGGCTATATTACGCAGTCAGGTACAGGAACTGCATAACATCAGTCATGGAAAGAGACTTCGGATGAAGCTGACCGGGTGACAGACATCACCTTACGCGTCAGTCCGCAGTAACACTATCCGATCAGATATGGTGACGTGACGTATATCCGGACAACTGACCGCCCATCAAAGAGCCGGAAATATTACCGGAATCTTTTGTACTGGCAACAGAAGGGGCTGAACAGTGAGGTTAATCATTCCGGATCGTGGGAAAGCCCCACAGAAAAAGGGTTTCATGATAAACATGAAACCCTTTTTATTTAAATAACCGGGATGAACCGTAATGCAGATTTTTAGTCTCTGATCATAAATCAGAAGTTATAACGGACACCAATCTGTCCGTTGATTGGTGAATAAACCGCATCACCGGCAATGTGCTGTAATTCCATGAACATATTCACGTTGTTATAGCGGGCATTGAAACCGGCACCGAATTTACCGGTACTGCCGGATAAATCCAGGTTAATAGTGTTGTAACGGTTAAATTCAACTTCGTTACCGTCTTCATACTGATGATTCCACGCTGCTTTCACATACGGGGAGAACACCAGGCCGTTATCAAAGCTGAAGTCTTTACCGGCATTGACACCCAGTTCGCTGGTAAATGAGGTCTGGCTCCTGATTGCCGCATCCATACCATTATTCAGGGTGATATCTTTACTGCCCATACGGTTATACGCTAACTGTCCGTAAGGAGTGATAAAGATCTGGATTCATCATTGTAAGTGCCGTTTCCGGTGCTGACAGTGATTTCATCCCAGCGGTTATTGTCATAACCGTTACGATATAGCGGCAGTGTAGACTGAGGGTTTGATGGGTTCTCATAGTCTGCACCGAGATACTTATCATAGGCATCACTGCCGGTAATAGTGACAACTGATTTACCGTCAACGGTTAAATTATCAGCTTTACCGTTGATGCGGACACTGGAATCTGTAATCGCCAGGGTGTCGACTTCTACAGCAGAATAAAAGTATTCATAGTCATAGTTGACACCGATCCGGGTAAGAGAGCCATCATTTTCCGTTCTGTGGGAATAATACATATTTCCTTCCCGATCAGACTCACGACCGACAAATGTGATGGTATTCGGACTGTTACTGATTGAACCGGAATATTTAACAGTATCGTCAGAACGATACTTCTCTGTGATAATCGGACCTGCGTTGTTGTTGTTTATATTAACGGTATCATTGATAGTAGCCGCCATTCCCGCAGATACGGAAAGTGCACTAACTACCAATACGGTAATTTGTGAAAGTTTAAATTTCATAATAGTGGCCTGTGTTCGGAATAAAGGTAAAAGGGAAAAGATCCTAATACCTATTATTATCAGGAAATTATAGGGTGTTTACTACGCGGGAAATAAGGGGATTCCTATTGCGGGTATCTAATGGCATGAATATATTCTTATTTTATTTTTACTATGGGTATTTGCACTTAGACATATCATTTTCATCCTTACTTATCCGGATGTTGGGTTATGGTTATTATCAAATTAATAATGAAAGTGCCATTTTCATTCCGGTTTATTTTACGTAAGATTAATTTTAAGTTATGTTGTTTAAATAAGAAATAATGAGAAACAGCACTATTTAAATTGAAAAGTTATTAAATATTTAAATTACCTGGCCCGTTGTCATTGCGGAAAATTAACCGGAATGAATCATTTTTTTGCATGTGATATTGCTCACAAAATTAACACTGTCCGGTCACCGGATTTTTATTTCAGCGATTGGTACACACTGTAACCGGCAACGGCGCCGGCGATATCCCAGACGAAATCTTTCACACTCCAGCCGGTACCGCCCGGGCGGCTGTCATAAAACTCTTTCGCGGCTCCCAGTGCAACGGAAAAACCGATGCCGAATTGTGCACTATGCCGGTGCTGCCAGTTCTGGTGATCGCCATAAGCACTAGCGGCAATCGCAGTTGCGGCTGAAAAGGCAAAATGCTGGGCTTTATCCCGTCCGGTCCAGCTGTCATTGGCAAGGTGCATCGAACAGCCGGAACTCAGCAGCAGGCAGAAAAAGACTGTCAGACGGGTACCTAATGTTACGGACATAATTGTTCTCCGGGAAACAGATAAAAAAATCCCGGCGGGTGCCGGGACGTTTATATCAGAGGATCCGGCTTATCAGGCGATCAAGACGGACACGGCGCAGACGGCGCAGCAGTTTTTTGATCTTGACCGGATAGTCACGGATATTATCCAGCTCAGTGTAGCTGCGGATAATGGTTGTGTTGGTGCGGATATTGGTCAGCTCTTCCTGACGCTGTGCGTGCAGTTCCTGTTTCGGGTCACGGATAAGGATCGCATTTTCCAGATCCAGCCCCCAGGCGCGCGGGTTCAGGTTATTACCGGTGATCAGTTGCCACTGATTATCCACCCACATCCCTTTCAGGTGATAGGTGTTGTCGTCATCCTTCCACAGGCGGATGGTCAGTTGCTCACTGTCGGAGAACCGCTGCAGGCGCTGCATAAAGCGGCGCAGGTTGATTTCATACAGATAAGGCAGACCACCGATAATTTTGAACGGCTCTTCCGGCGGAATATAGAAATCATTGGCAGTTTTATCGCCGATAATGATTTCCACCTGTTTCCCGTCCCGCAGCAGGCGGCTGATAATGCGCACCAGTGTTGAGGGCAGGTTGAAATACGGCGTGCAGATAACCACTTTTTCCTGCGCGGAACACATCAGGTGCTCAATGGTGTTATTGAGCATATTCTTTTTCCCTAGACCAATCAGCGGCGTCACGGCCAACTGATCATCAGGCAGTGCCTGCGGGGTGAAGTGGTATGCGGCATGGCGCAGTTTCAGGCGGAAATCGCGGATCAGGTTTTTGATCTCCGGCGTTTTCACACGGGTTTCGGTATCGAGTTTCTGTACTGCCGGTTCCGGCAGCAGCATTTCATCAATAAACAGTTTCATTGCCGCCGCCAGTTCCGGGTTACGCAGGAAGTGGTAGCGGTCATAACGGTATTTATCATGCTGATACAGATAGACATTATTGACGCTGGCACCGCTGTAAATAACGGTATCGTCAATAATAAAACCTTTCAGATGCAGAACACCCAGCGCTTCGCGGGTGTTTACCGGTATGCCGAAGATCGGGATCAGCAGATCAGGATGAGATGCCGCGACGGAGTGATACCAGTCGGCATTGGTGGCATTCGCTTCTGCACCGATACGCCCGCGCTGTGCGCGGTGCCAGTCAACAAAGACTTTGATATCCAGTTCCGGATTGGCTTTTTTGGCGGCATACAGCGCGTCAAGGAAATCCCGGCCCGCATCATCGTGCTCAATATATAACGCAGAAATATAAACGGTTTTCTTTGCACCGGCGATTTCTGCCAGCAGACGGCCTTTAAAGTCGCGGGTATGAAACAGCGTTTCAACATCATCCGCAGACTGTGCTAACTTCGGCAGTTGTGCAAGGTGCTGTTGGTGTTTCGCGGATTTGAATTTTGACAACATCACAGTGCGAATTATCTCTTTAGTTATAGGCGGCGGTTACGGAATAAACAGGTACCGGGCCGGTAATGAAAAGATGAACAGATCAAAGGATTATATCACCAGTTTGTCTGATTGTGCGCAGCAATTCACTTTCTGCTTAAGTGACGGTTAAGTCTGTGTCATATATCACGTTGTCTGTTTTTGACTATTGCACTGCGGTAATTTCAGAATTCAGGTGAAGTGTCAGGTTGACGATGCCATCCTCAAACTGAGTTTCGACGGTAAACCCGAGCTTTTTCGCCAGCTGGATCATATTGCGGTTCTCCGGCATGGTGATGGCGGTCAGCAGGAGGATACCGCGTGATTTTGTGTAGGCGAGCAGTTTGTACATCAGCTGATAACCCAGGGTATTGCCTTTCATATCTGACCGCACCAGCACCGCAAATTCCGCTTCCCGGTTATCCGGATCAGACATCGCACGGGCAACCCCGATAATCTGACCACCGCTGTCCACCGCCACAAAGGCCATTTCGCGGTCATAATCAATCTGGGTCATTTTTGCCAGGTCGTCGTGGGTAAATTCACTGATCTCACTGAAATAACGGTAATAAAGGTCTTCTTTGGTCACGCGGTCAATAAAGGCTTTCAGCAGGGGTTCGTCTTCCGGCAGGATAGGGCGGACATGCACAACCGCGCCGTCTTTTAACTGAAAATTCTCCTCCAGTTCTGCCGGATACGGGCGGATAGCCAGACGCTGACGGCCGTCACCGGCCGCCGCTGCCAGAGTCATCGTGGCATCCAGGACAGTAAATTCCGTACCGGAGGCGAGCAGCGGGTGCAAATCGAGTGTCACCACCTGCGGGCAGTCAATTATCAGGTTGGACACCTGTACCAGCACTCTGCTCAGACCCGCAATATCCAGCGGATTCAGGGCGCTGCCGGCCGCCAGTTTGTTATTTTTAATGGCGTGAATCACCAGATAACGGGCAAGCGCCATATTGAGCGGCGGCAGGGCAACGGCGGCCGGGGATTCATCATCCCACGGGCGGCTGGCATCCCCCAGCATAATCACCGGGCCGAAAACCGCATCCTGGGTCACGGCAATCCGCAGTTCCTGTGCCCCGGCGCGGTTCGCCATTGACTGCACAATCAGCCCGTCTATCTGCGCATCAGGAAAGTTTTGTGTCACGCGGTCAATAATCGCTGCTGCTGAGGTGGCGACTTCCTGTTTATCCCGCAGATAAAGCATCACGCCCTGCACATCGGATTTATGTGCGATATCCGGTGAGCGCAGTTTCAGCGCCACCGGGTAACCCAGTGTTTCGGCAATGGTAACGGCATCATCCGCAGAATGGGCAATCCAGGTCGGCAGAATGTTCAGCCCGTAAGCATCCAGCACCGGCTCGATTTCATAGGTATCCAGAACAGTGTGCTGACGGCGCAGAGCGCTGTCTATGCAGTGATGAGCCTGCTGCCGGTTGGCGGTCAGTCCTTCGGATAGAGCGGGAGTTTCCGCCAGTTGTTTCTGGTTGCGGCGGAATTCCACCATATGCATAAAAGCGGTCACAGCACCTTCCGGTGTGCGGTAAGTGGGGATCCCCGCCTCGCCGAACAGGCGGCGGGCTTCCTGTGAGGAATATTCCCCGCTCCAGTTGGTGAAAATTGTCAGCCAGCGGCTGCGCGGGTGCTGTGCGATCGCGGCAATAATCCGGGCGGCGGTTTCTTTGCCCGGTGCAATGGCACTCGGGGAGTGGAGGATCAGCAGGGCATCATGATCGTGGCTGCCGAGCAGAATATTCAGGGTGGCGATATAGCGATCCACCGTGGCGTCATCGCGCAGATCCAGCGGATTATTGATCACAAAATCATCCGGCAATACCGCCGCGAGTGCGGCGCTGCTCTCATCACTGAGACCGGCAATTTTCCCCCGGCGGCGGAACAGTTCGTCCAGCGCCATTGCTGCCGGTGCCGCGCCGTTGCTCATAATGGCGAGGCGTTCACCGCGCAGCGGCTTCATAAAGGTCAGGGTTTCCACGGCGGAAAACATCTCGTGGGTATCCTGCACCCGCAGCAGACCGGCGCGCTGGATTGCCGCATCATAGGCGATATCCAGGCTCGGCGTTTCACCGACCAGTAATTGTGTGCGCTGCGTGCGGCCGCTTTTGACCACCAGGATCGGTTTATTGCGGGAGGCACTGCGGGCGGCGGACATAAAGCGCCGCGCATCATGAATATGTTCGAGATAGAGCAGAATGGCGCTGGTTTTGCTGTCGCGGGCCAGGAAATCGAGCATATCGTCGATATCAATATCCGCGCTGCTGCCGAGTGCGATAAAGTAGGAAAAACCGGTTTCCCGCTGTTGTGCCCAGTCCAGAATGGTGTTGGAAACGGCGGCGGACTGGGAAATAAACGCCAGTTTGCCTTTGAGCACCGGTACCGGGGAAAAGCTGGCATTCAGCCCCTGCCAGGGCGCAAGCAACCCCAGACTGTTCGGGCCGAGCAGGCGGATATTATAGTGCTGACAGGTCTGTTTCAGCTCAGCAGTCTGTGACGCCGGGGCGGAGAGAATAATCACCGCGCGGCAGCCGAGTTCACCGAGTTCATTCAGCAGGGCAATATTACGTTTGGGATGGGTGCAGATAATGGCCAGATCCGGCACCAGCGGCAGATCAGCAACAGACGGATACGCCAGCACCCCCTGCACTGAGCGGCGTGACGGCGTGACCGGCAGAACCGGCCCGGCAAAACCGCCGCTGAGCAGATTGCTCATCATCCGGGAACCCGCCCGGTTAGGCTTTTCGGATGCACCGATAACCGCAATGGATTGAGGCCGGAGTAATGCTTCAAGGCCGCGCTGACTCATGGTGTTCTCCTCAGACCGGATTCCCGTGTGCTTTAATTTAGCCTAAAAGCAGCTCCTCTGCTCTGATTTGTGCCACCGGAAGATGTGACTTACCCTTCAAATACTGACGGCGGAAGCAGGTGAAGTGATCCAGAAGCTGTTTTCCGGCCGCGGTATCACCCGCCATCATCAGTGCTGCAGCGGCTACTTCGGCGGTACAGTGCTGATCTTCCCGCGCCGCAACCCGCAGCAGATAATCTTTCTGTGCCAGATCGTTGATGGAGAGCAGCGGAATGTTATCGAGATACGGGCTTTTACGGAACATTTTGCGTGCTTCCGGCCAGGTGCCGTCGAGCAGAATAAACAGCGGCGGCTTTGTATTTTCCGGCACATCACTGAACACCTGACGCGGCGGAGTGGCATACGCCTGCGGGAAAATCAGGTACGGCTGGCGGGTGTCATCTTTCAGAAGAGCGAGCAGGGCCTCATCCGGTTCGGTACGCGACCACAGAAAAGCCTGTGTGTCCGGCAGGACATCGGCGATAAGCTTCCCGGTATTGCTGGGTTTGAGCGGTTCGGTATCATACATCAGCAGGCAGAACTGACTGCGCGCATCCCGGGTCTGTATGGTGTCACACAGACAGTTTTTTTCGGGTAATAAGCAGTAATTACAACGGACTACACGACATCCCCGGGCACGGAAAACACGGGTGGATTGTGCCAGACGCCGCTGGCGTAACTGGTAAACAGAATTGGTCTTCATTTTTATCGGCTGGTTTCACAAAAAACAGTATGCATTGTACTGTTAACGCTGCACAATAGCATGATTTTTCGCGGGGGCGCCTGAGTTCAGTGCCTCCGGCGGGGGCGGCCGGTGACCATAACCGGCAGGTCCGGACGATATCGGGTAATCTTCGCCCCCGGAAATGGCGTGGGAGAAACACATGAACGACTCTTTAAATGGTAAAAACGGCAAAGTGAAAGTCATGTATGTCCGCAGTGAGGACAAACAGGACGATCAGAAAAAATCAGACAGACGCGGCGGCCGGGGATCAGATCGCGGAGAGCGCAACAGCCGCGGCCCGCGCGGGGATCGCAATGAACGCAGCAATCGCGGAGAACGCAGTGACCGTGGTGATCGCGGCGAACGCAGAGGCCAGGGAAGTTATTCCGATGACGGTCGTTCACCGTGGAAAACCGTGTCCCGTCAGCCGTCAGAAGACGGAGAGGGGCTGATCCCGGATCACGGCGGTATCAGCGGCAAAAGCCAGATCGACCCGGCACAGCTGCGCCGTCAGCGTCAGGAGGAAACCCGTATTTACGGGGAAAACGCCTGTCAGGCCATGTTCCGCAGCCGTCCGGAGCGTATTGTGCGCGCCTGGTTTGTTCAGTCAGTGACACCGCGTTTCCGCGATACCCTGAAATGGCTGGCGGCAAACCGCAAAGCCTATCATGTGGTGGATGAGGAAGAGCTGGCCAAAGCATCCGGTACCGAGCACCACGGCGGTGTCTGCTTCCTGATTAAAAAACGCGGCGGTGTGAGTGCGGAAACCTATCTGGAAACCGCCGGTGAGCAGGATTGCGTGCTGGCGCTGGAAAACGTCGGTAACCCGCATAACCTCGGCGGTATTATGCGCAGCTGTGCTCACTTCGGTGTCAACGGTGTGATCCTTCAGGATGCCTCTGTGCTGGAATCCGGTGCAGCTGTCCGCACAGCGGAAGGCGGTGCCGAGCATCTGGTCGGGATTGATGCCGATGGCCTGACTGATACGCTGGATTTATTCCGCAAAAGAGGGTACGCCATCGTCACCACCTCCAGCCACAAAGGCAGCACCGACCTGGCGAAAGCCACACTGCCTGCAAAAATGGTACTGGTTCTGGGTGAAGAGAGTGACGGCCTGAGTGACGCGGTCTGGGAAGGCGGAGATATGCGCCTGTCAGTCGGCGGTACCGGTAATGTGGAAAGCCTGAACGTGTCCGTTGCGACCGGGATTATCCTGGCACGCTGGTGGCAGCAGAATAAAGTCAGCTGATATCCATTGATTATCGCTGATAAAACCCGGCATTCGCCGGGTTTTTAATTGATAAGGTGGAGTGTCAGCAGGTTTTTTATCGCGTCTGAGTCCAGTGCCCGCTGATATCTGCCGGGATCGCCGGTAAAGCAGTCAAAAGGCCGCCAGCATTTAATCCGCCCGTCATCCACGGACAGTTTTCCGGCCATCAGAATATCACCTTTATGATTAATGATATTCATGAATGTTTTTTCTGAAATATGATGCTTAAGATTATTTGTTGGTGATAAGGGTAATACACATTTTACCTGATCAAGATATTCAGAAAGAATATAAAAATAGACGTCGCCCCGCAGGCATAAATAAATGTCTCTTGTTATATTATGACGAAAATAATAATGTTCAGCAATTTTTGTCAGATGATAATCTGTCAGTATTGTATCAGTGTTTTTACTCTGATTACCGGGAAGATAGTTGTGAATATCCCACTTCGGAATATTACAGAGATTTATAAATTTATCTAACAATGCGCTCATGGATATCCTGCAGTTTGTTCACCCGTCTGTCAGCCCGCTAATCATACCGGTAGCGCAGGAATAATTGCTATTAATAACAGATAATAATATTATAAAAAAACCATGCCGGAGCATGGTGCAAAAATGTGCATTAAAAATAAAAATTATGGCAAACAGTATTAATGATGCTAAATCATGGTTACACTCCTTTGTAAATATAATATTAATAATCATCCGTGATATTAATAGTGCAGCTGATAATGATACTGTGCTGCGGTGAAATAAGAATAGCAATTTAATGATTTTAATAGCAAGTTATTATTCTGTTAATAAACTTGTGTTTTATTATTGTTTAATTAATCTTTGGGTGAATGTATTTTATTTTTATATTAAATGTGCCAATAAAAATAAAGGCACCGTAGTGCCCTTATTTTCTTATTTAATGTGCACCACCGCCGCCGCCACCGGCAGTAAACGGTGGCTTGGCAAACCAGACCAGCAGCATCAGCACCAGGAAGACACCGGCAGAGAGCCAGAAAATCTCGTTTGCAGAGATAATCAGCCCCTGGTCGGTGATCACTTTTGCGATATAGGCTGATGATTGCTGCTGCGACATCCCCATTTCACCCAGCGTGTGATACATCTGCTGTGTATCCGGGCTGAACGGGTTGATATGCTCAGCAAAATTGGCGTGATGCATGGACTCCCGCTGTGTCCACATCGTGGTGGTGATCGATGTTCCGATAGCCCCGGCCAGTGTCCGCGTAAAGTTTGACAGGCTGGATGCCGACGCCATTTTCTCCGGCGGCAGGCCGGAAAGTGTAATGGTGGTCAGCGGCATAAAGAAACAGGCGATTGCCAGCCCCTGTACAAACTGCGGCCAGGCTGCGGCGGCAAAGTCCATTCCCGGCTCAAATGTATAGGCCCGCCAGTAGAAACAGACGGTATACATAATGAAACTGAATGTCACAATGATCCGGTAATCCACTTTATGGGCGTATTTACCGATAAGCGGTGTGATCAGCAGCGGCAGAATACCGACCGGCGCGGAAGCCAGCCCTGCCCAGGTGGCTGTGTAGCCGAATACCCCCTGTAACAGCTGCGGCAGCAGAACAATGGTGCCGAAATAGAGCATATAGGCCAGACTGAGGCTGAGACAGCCTATCGTGAAGTTGCGGCTCTTAAACAGAGACAAGTCCACCACGGGGTGGTCATCCGTCAGCTCCCAGACGATCAGGAAGGCGATGGCCACCACCGCTATCACGGTCAGGACAATAATCTCCGTCGAGTTAAACCAGTCCAGCTCTTTGCCCTGGTCGAGCATAATCTGCAGACAGCCAACCCCCACCACCAGCAGGATCAGCCCGACAGTATCAATCGGACGGATTTCCGTTTTGGTTTCCCGGCCTTCCAGGGTTTTTGCGGTCAGCATCATGATCACAATCCCGAACGGCACGTTGATGAAGAAAATCCAGCCCCAGTGATAGTTGTCACTGATATAGCCGCCGAGGATAGGCCCGCAGATCGGCGCGATAACAATGGTGACTGACCAGAGCGCCAGTGCCATAGTGCGTTTTGCGGGAGGATAGTTATTGAGCAGCAGACTCTGCGACAGCGGGATCAGCGGCCCGGCCACCAGACCCTGGATCACGCGGAAGAAAATCAGCATGCCCAGGCTGTTGGAAATACCGCATAACCAGGAGGAGATGGCAAACAGCGCTGTTGACCACATAAACAGACGCACTTCGCCGATCCGCTTGGCCAGCCAGCCGGTGATCGGGATGGAGATAGCATTCGCCACCCCGAATGAGGTAATCACCCAGGTTCCCTGAGAGTTAGAAGAACCCAGGTTACCGGCGATCGTCGGGATCGCCACGTTGGCGATAGTGGAGTCGAGCACCTGCATGAAAGTCGCCAGTGACAGGGCGATAGTCATCCAGGCCAGTCTTGCTCCGGTCAGTGGCGCCTGCATAACCCTGACCCCTTACTGACCGGCATTGCGGCTGATAATCTCAGCGATCATCTGATCCGCCGGTTGCATATCAATGCTCAGGGCACTGGTATGATAGGCCGGATCGGTGCGCACGCTTTTCGACAGCACCGGGCCGTCAGTATTCTGCGTGTCCACGGTGACATCACCGGAAAGACCGATACGCAGCGGGTATTTCTCCAGCTGTGCCGGATCCAGCGCGATACGCACCGGCAGACGCTGTACTACTTTGATCCAGTTACCACTGGCATTCTGCGCAGGCAGCAGGGAGAAGGCGCTACCGGTGCCCATGTCCAGTCCGGTAACGGTACCGGTGAAGACCACTTTGTCGCCGTAGAAATCAGTAACCACTTTGGCCGGCTGCCCGATACGCATGGCGCTGAGCTGGGTTTCTTTAAAGTTGGCGTCAATCCACATACCGGTGGCCGGAACCACGGCCATCAGCGGGGTGGCAGGGGTGATTTGTGCACCGACCTGCACACTGCGCCGGGAGACATAACCGTCCACCGGACTGCGGATATCGGTCCGCTCCAGTGCCAGCCAGGCGTTACGTACTTCAGTGGCCGCCTGTTTCACTGCCGGCTGTTCGCTCAGCGGGGTATCGAGGATCACGGCTTTGTTGGCATTAAACTGCTCGGTGGCAACATCCAGCTGCGCTTTGGCGCTCACCACGGCTTCGCGGGCGTGCTGAAGTTCTTCTTTGCCGATCACATTCTGTGCGCCCAGTACTTCACGGCGGCGCAGGTCATTCTGCAGGCGGGTCAGTTCTGAACGGCGGACTTCAATACCGGCCAGTAACTGACGGCTGTTGATCATCTGCTGATGTGTCTGACGGACACTGTTTGCCAGCGCAACCTGTGCTTTTTCCAGCGCCAGTCCGGCATCCCGTTTATCGAGCTGCACCAGCAGTGTTCCGGCGGTCACATAATCGGTATTATCCACACTGACAGTCGTAACACTGCCGGAAACCTGTGACATCACAATCACCTGGTTGCCGGTGACATAGGCGTTATCGGTCGATTCATGATGGCGGAGCACCATAAACCAGTAAACGGTGTAAGCCGCACCCAGTAATACAAACAGTAATGTCAGTAACATCAGCGCATTACGGCGTTGTCGTTTTTTGTTACGGACAGGGGGCTGGACAGCCTGAGTTTCCTCACTGACACTCATCAGTTATCTCCGGATATTGTTCTTTTTTTAAGGTGTTGCATGACATAACCGCAACAAAGACAGGCTTGCTATTGTCGTCACTGTGATAAACGACAACCGCAAGCCCGGATGGTCAGCACATCAATTGATGGCAGAAATGTCAGCCTGTGAAGGATAAAGGATCCGAGCCAACAGAAAAGGTTTTTTTACACCTGCTTATTGAGAAAAGCTCTTATTCATTAACCTTAAACAATAAAAGGTTATTTAGTTGTCGCTCTTATCGAGCTGAATAAGTAGTTTGCGCATCAGCTTTTCCAGGTTTTTCTGTTCATCTTCGGCCAGTGCTGACCAGATATGACGCAATGCATCATGCTGAGGCGGCAGCAGACTGTGCAGAAAATCTGAGCCTTTTTCTGTCAGGTGCAGATGCAGACAGCGGCGGTCATTGTGGCTCTCTTTGCGCTCAATCCAGCCGTTTTTCTCGAGCTCATCCGCGATGCGGGTCGCATTGGTGCGGGAAGAACCGAGTGCGGCGCTGAGTTCTGAAGGCTGAATGCTGTGGGATTCTTTAGTATCCAGAATCATCAGAGCCATGAACAATGTCTCATTGATGCCCTGAGATTTCAGCATATTGTTGCGTTTTTCTAATAATTTACTCTGAACGTGCATTGAAAGCCGGGTCAGTAAAATTTCCTGATACGGCAGATCGGCACCCAGATTCTTCTGTTGTGAGATCCGGCTGTTAAGCAATTCTTCTGTCGGTGTAAATGAACTTTCCATTATTGAGATACCTTATTAGTTTCTGTTGGTATGTTAACCCGGCTATGACCCGGTGAAATGACCGGCCAAAAGATTAATTTAACAATTATAGCAGGTTAATATCACTACATTTCTTTTGATAATGCCACCTGATTCATAAATTTTATGAATGTTAGTCACAAATATCACTTATTATTTAGCAAATCACTTACATTTTCATTACCGGGCGGCTGACTCTGATTATGCGTAATTTTTGCTTCATAAATTACGTCAATTTTTATTAGTGAACCATGATAATGAAGAATATCAAATGACCTTCATTGCCGTTATGGCAGTGATTATCGCTGTGGTATCTATTTTACGTGGTCAAAAATTATTTTCTTTGATTAACAGTGTTATTTGTAACTTTTAACGAAGGAATAATCCACAGGTGGTAGATTATTATGCGATGTTTGTTGGATTTTTGAGTGGAAAAAGCACCCTAAGGTGCTTTTTCCGGAGGAATCAGGTGTGTGATGGCTGCTGACGGGTAGACGTTTCATCAGACTGCGGTACATCATACTTCTTCCCGGCAAGCCAGATCACCAGCCCCAGGGCACTGACTGCCGCGCCGCTGTAACAGACGCCATCCCAGCCATAATGGCTGTAGGCATAGCCGGACAGCAGTGAACCGAATGCGCCGCCGCAGAAATAGCAGGTCATATAACCGGCGGTCAGACGGCTGCGTGCCTCCGGCATCATCCGGTAGAGGGTACTCTGATTGGTGACATGCACCGCCTGTACCGCCAGATCCAGTACCACCACCCCGGCCACAAAGGCCGCGACAGAATAACCGCTCAGTGCCAGCGGGATCCACGAGAGCAGCAGGAGCAGCAGACCGGCGCTGGTGGTCAGACGACCTTTGCCTTTATCGGCAAAACGTCCGGCCGGGCCTGCCATCAGGGCACCTGCGGCACCGGCGAGGCCGAACAGCCCGATAGTGCTCTCGGAATAATTAAACGGATCCGATGCCAGCAGGAAGGCCATTGAAGTCCAGAGCAGGCCGAACGCGGCAAACACAATGGCACCGAGCGCCGCCCGGACACGCAGAACCGGGGTGCGGACAAACAGCACCACAATGGAGGCCAGCAACTGACCGTATTTCAGTTCCGACACCTGTTTATACTGCGGCAGACGCAGATACAGGATCAGCGCCAGCAGAACCAGCAGCCCGGATGCAGCCCAGTAGACTGTCCGCCAGCCGCCGAATTCCGCCAGCACACCGGCGACGGTCCGTGCCAGCAGGATACCGAGCAGCAGGCCGCTCATAATAATTCCGACTGCCTTGCCGCGGTGCTGCGGTTTGGCGATAGTCGCCGCCAGCGGAATAAGAATCTGCGCCACCACGGAAAACATCCCGGCCAGTGCGGTGCCCAGCAGCAATTGCCAGAGGGTCTGTGACAGAGCAGAAATCACCAGCCCGATAGCCGACAGCAGTGTCATGGTGACAATCAGGTTACGGCGCTCGAATTTGTCCCCGAGCGGCACCAGAAACATCAGGCCGGCAGCATAACTGAGCTGGGCGGTGGTGACGATAAATCCGGCCATACCGGCGGTAACGCCGAATTGTGCGGCAATTGTCTCCAGTAAAGGCTGTGCATAATAGTTACTTGCGACTAACAACCCGGTCGCCATTGCCATCAGGCAGATAAGCTGAGGTGTCAGAACCGCATCAATGGTTTTCTTTTTCATGATTATTATAAGATTGATTGATTATGAAATGATTACGGGTACTACGGAGCGCTACTATATAGAAAGCAGACCGGAAAGGGTATCGATTTTGTGAGGTTGATCACGTTTCATTGAGGGTAAAAAAAGCGGCCATATGACTATGGCCGCCGGGAGGCTTTTTCAGATCGGGTTATTTATCAGCGGCTTTGCGCGCCTGTTCAATCCAGCCGTCGAATTTTGCCTGATTGGCTTTAATCCAGGCGTTGGCGTGACGTTCAATATCAGCCTGTGAGTTTTCGCCGTTATGCATGCGCAGGTTCTGGGCGTTGATGGCCGAGACCGGCAGTTTCATGACAGCGAACAGCTCTGCGGCAGCCGGGTTTTGTTTAGCCCAGGCTTTGTTGGCTGCGATATGCATGGTGCTTGGCGGGAAGCCGTAGTTTTTACCGTTCGGCAGTTTGGTGTCAATTTTCTCGCCGTCCGGCATGGAGGAGAACGGCACTTCCAGCCAGACCACATCACGTCCCGGTTTCAGGACATCACTGATCCAGTACGGTGTCCAGGTATAGTAAAGCACCGGTTTGCCTTCTTTGTAACGGGTGATGGTATCTGCCATCATCGCGGCATAGTTCCCCTGGTTGTGCTCAACGGTGTCTGTCAGCTTATAGGCGTTCAGATGGTTGTTGATGGCGGCCTCACAGCCCCAGCCCGGGTTACAGCCGGTCAGATCCGCTTTACCGTTGCCGTTGCTGTCAAACAGTTTGGCGATTTCCGGGTCTTTCAGCTGTTCAATATTGGTGATGTGGTATTTCTCAGCGGTTTTCTTGTCAATCAGATACCCCTGAGCGGCGTTCACAACATAATCCCCTTTACGGTAGAATTTATCGTCACCTCCGGCCGCTTTGTACTGGGAGTTGTGCAGCGGTACCCAGCTCACAGCCATAAAGGTGGCATCACCGTTGGCGATTGACGCATAGGCCACGTTGTAATCCACTTCCTGGATCGGCTGCACGTCGTAGCCGAGTTCTTCCAGTGCTTTGTTGACGATAAGGGTCTGAAAGGTTTCTTCAGTAATGGTGCTTTGTACAGGCAGCACTTTGACCCCTTTGCCCGGCTGCGCGGTGTCCGCGAAAGCCTGAGTACCAATGAGTGCCGATAAGGCGATTGCTGCGATTGCTGTCTTACGCATCGTTTTCCCTCTTGTTGTGCCTGCCGCCGCGATAACAGCGGCAGGATGATAATGAGCGGGAGCGGAGGCTCCCTGCCGCGTGTTACGGCGCGCGGCGGAACGGACGGGTGATAAGCCCGGCAGGGCCGGTGTGATACCAGCGGCGGCCGGCTTTGCTGCGGGAATCTTTCCCGAGTGATTGTGTCAGGCGGTCAAGAATAATGGCGAGAATGACAATCCCTGCACCACCGACAGATGCCAGCCCCATATCCAGACGGCCGATACCGCGCAGTACCATCTGCCCCAGACCGCCGACAGCGATCATGGAGGCGATAACCACCATGGACAGTGCCAGCATCAGCGTCTGGTTGATCCCGGCCATGATGGTCGGCATTGCCAGCGGCAGCTGTACTTTAAACAGCATCTGACGCGGGTTGGCACCAAAGGATTCTGCGGCTTCGACCAGGTCGGCGGGCACCTGACGGATCCCGAGGATAGTCAGGCGGATCACCGGCGG
Organism: Morganella sp. B601; assembly: GCF_051172335.1. NCBI lineage: Bacteria > Pseudomonadati > Pseudomonadota > Gammaproteobacteria > Enterobacterales > Morganellaceae > Morganella > Morganella sp. B601. The sequence continues at coordinate 626,047 of NZ_JBPIZE010000003.1, read as the reverse complement.
CAGGGCGAAGATAATGGTCACCACCACACCCGGCACGTTACCGATACCGAACAGCATGACAATCGGCACCAGATAGACGAAAGCCGGTGTTGTCTGCATGGCATCAAGCAGCGGACGGATAAATTTCGCGGCGCGTTCATGGCGCGCCAGGGCAATACCGGTCGGTAACCCGATGATAATACAGAACATCAGGGCGGTCAGAACCAGTGACAGAGTCACCATTGCTTCATTCCATGCCCCGATGGCACCGATAAAGGTCAGTGATACCACGGTGGCAAGCCCCAGCCCTTTGCCGCTCATCTGCCAGGCGAGCAGAGCAAAGATAAGAATGGCGATCGGCGCCGGAATGGCGGTCAGCCCCTGTTCGAAGGTCGTGAGCACAAAATCGATCGGCACACGGATGCCCTGAAAGACCGGGCGGAAGTGCAGCACAATCCAGTTGATGGCATCGGTCACCCAGCTGTCAAACGGGATCAGCGAGTGGTCAAACGGGTTTGCCCAGTCAAACGCGGGGCCGGTATCTGCCGGTGCGGCATCCAGCCAGTCACTGCCGCTGTCCGCCGCACCACCCCACGGGTCGGCATCCGCACCGCCGGTATCGGCGGTACTTCCCCACGGATCACTGCTGTCTGCGGCGTCAGGGGCTGTTTGTGCTGATGAAGGATCCGGTTCTGATGTCGCCGCCCACGGATCCAGTTCTGTATCCTGTTGATTATTCCGGCTCATTCGGCGTCTCCTTATCTAAAGCCTGCAGCAGCATCCCTTTTGAGATAACCCCGGCATAGCGGTTGTTGTTGCCGACCACCGGAACAGCACACGGTGACTGCGCGACAACGGTCAGCAGCTCATTGAGCGGCGTGTCGGCGCTGACTGCCTGCGGCTCGCTCAGAATGGCGTCTGTGATAGGTTTTTTCGCTTTCAGTGCCGCCTCCAGCGAGGCAACAGAAACAATACCGGCAAATTTTTGTCCGCGTTCAATCAGATAGCCGTATTCACGGTCATCATCATTGAGAACTTTCAGTGCCGAACGCGGACCGAAGCCCGGTGCGACATGCAGCAGCGCATCCGCCCGGCGGCGGGCAATATCTTTGGCGCTGAACACATGACTGATATCCACACCACGGAAGAAGGTACGGACATAATCATTAGCCGGATTATTGAGGATCTCATCCGGGGTGCCGACCTGTACCACAACACCGCCCTGCATAATGGCAATACGGTCGCCGATACGCATGGCCTCGTCGAGGTCATGGGAAATAAAGACGATGGTGCGTTGTTTATCGCCCTGGAGGCTCAGCAGCTCATCCTGCATCTCGGTGCGGATCAGCGGGTCAAGGGCGGAGAACGCCTCATCCATCAGCAGGATATCCGGGTCATTCGCCAGCGCGCGGGCAAGCCCGATCCGCTGACGCATCCCGCCGGACAGTTCATCCGGATAGGAATTTGCCCACTGCTCCAGGTTGACCTGTTTCAGCGCATCCAGTGCACGCTCATGACGTTCCGCTTTGCTCATCCCGGCCAGTTCCAGGCCGAATGCGGTATTGTCGATCACCGACATATGCGGCATCAGCGCAAAGGACTGAAACACCATGCTGATTTTTTTGCGCCGTACCTCGCGCAGTGCCTGATCGGAAATCACAGCGATATCTTCGCCGTCAATCAGCACCTGGCCGCGGGTCGGTTCTATCAGGCGATTGAGAAGACGAACTAAGGTGGATTTCCCTGAACCGCTCAGTCCCATGATGACGAATATTTCGCCTTCTTCAATGGCCAGATTGGCGTCCTGTACGCCGACGGTAGCACCGGTCTTTTCAAAGATATGTTCTTTGTCGAGGCCCTGTTCTAATAATTCAAATGCCTGTTTCGGGTGCTCACCGAATATTTTATAAAGATTTTTAACTTCGAGTTTTATTGCCATGCAGTATATCCATTCAGAATAACGTGGATGTGAAATGGGTAAATGTGGATCCTCTCCCTGAAAAAAAACGTTATTTACCCTAGCATACGAGATAATGCTGACAACCCCTTGTTTATGAGAATTAATCAAAAAGAACGGATATGTTTTTGGCGTAAAATCACCGTGATCCGCTAAATATCTTATTTCATTAATATATGAATGATCTGCGTAAAATAAGAAAGGAAGAGTACCTGAAAGTTAACCAGGCACTTGTTTTAACCGCTTTTTATCCCGAATACCTGAAAAGGGAATATGATGATATTCTGCCGGATAATCCCGGTGTCAGTAAGTTGTGATATTCATCGCGAAAACAGGGAAAAAAAATCACGCCACATTAAATATATTTATTAATAATGTTATGTAATTAATGGTGCAATAACGGATATTTCGCTTAAGTAAGAAAACAATTCGATAAAAACATCCTGATAACCGGAAAATACCCCCGTAAAAATTGATGATTCAGGTTGTTTTATGAGCGAATAATGCACTGATATAAATATGCTGCAATATCAGTGCATTAATAAAACCGGTGTTTACAGTACGATACTTAAACGGAAGTGATTGATTTAAAAATCCCAGTCTTCATCTTCTGTGTTCACCGCTTTACCTATCACATAAGAAGAGCCGGATCCGGAAAAGAAATCGTGATTCTCGTTGGCATCCGGTGACAGCGCCGATAATATTGCCGGGCTGACATCTGTCACACTCTCCGGAAACAGCGCTTCATAGCCCAAGTTCATCAGTGCTTTATTGGCATTATAATGCAGGAATTTAATCACATCCTCAGACCATCCGGCACCGTCATATAATTTCCGCGTATAACTGACTTCATTCTCGTATAAATCAAATAACAGACTGAACGTAAATTCCTTTATTTCTTTGCGGGTTTGTTCGTCATAATTCTGTAATGACCGCTGGAATTTATAACCGATATAATAGCCGTGAACTGCTTCATCCCGGATAATCAGGCGGATAAGATCGGCAGTATTTGTCAGTTTGGCGCGGCTTGACCAGTACATCGGTAAATAAAATCCGGAATAGAATAAGAAGGATTCCAGAAACACACTGGCGACTTTCTTTTTCAGCGGGTGCGGGTCACGGTAATAGCCGAGGATAATCGCTGCTTTATTTTGCAGCGTCGGTTCCTCTTCACTCCAGCGGTAGGCGTCATCAATCTCCTGTGTGGAGCAGAGCGTGGAGAAAACCGAGCTGTAAGAGCGGGCATGCACCGCTTCCATAAAGCTGATATTGGAGAGTACAGCTTCCTCGTGCGGAGTCAGGGCATCCGGGATAAGCGCCGGTGCACCGACCGTATTCTGAATGGTATCCAGCAGGGTCAGCCCGGTGAACACGCGGATTGTCAGCTGTTTCTCTGCCGGGGTCAGTGTCTGCCACGACGGAATGTCATTGGAGAGCGGTACTTTTTCCGGCAGCCAGAAGTTGCTGGTCAGACGGTTCCAGACCTCAAGGTCTTTGTCATCCTCAATCCGGTTCCAGTTAATCGCGGAAATGCGGCTTAATGTGGTCATGATAATATCCTGAAATAAACGGTTTATACGGCGCAGGAAACACAGCCCGCCACTTCGGTGCCTTCCAGCGCAGACTGGCGCAGACGCACGTAATAGAGGGTTTTTATCCCTTTGCGCCAGGCATAAATCTGTGCGCGGTTGATATCGCGGGTGGACGCCTCATCACTGAAAAAGAGGGTGAGAGACAAGCCCTGATCAACATGCTGCGTGGCGGCGGCGTAAGTATCGATAATCTTTTCCGGCCCGATTTCGTAGGCATCCCGGTAATACTCAAGGTTATCGTTAGTCATAAAGGCGGCCGGGTAATAGACACGGCCGAGCTTGCCTTCTTTGCGGATCTCAATACGGGCCACAATCGGGTGAATGGAGGAGGTCGCGTGATTAATATAGGAAATCGATCCGGTCGGCGCGACTGCCTGTAAGTTCTGGTTGTACAGCCCATGCGCCATCACACTTTCTTTCAGCTGCTGCCAGTCCGCCTGTGACGGGACGGCAATTCCGGCATCAGCAAACAGAGCACGGACTTTTTCTGTCGCCGGTTCCCATTTCTGTGTGATGTATTTGCTGAAATATTCCCCGCTGGCATAGGCGGACTGCTCAAAATTACGGAATGTCTGCTGCCGCTCAATTGCCAGCTGGTTGGAGGCTTTCAGGGCATAATAGGCGATGGTTAAGAAATAGATATTGGTGAAATCAATACCTTCTTCTGAACCATAATGGATATGTTCCCGCGCCAGATAACCGTGCAGATTCATCTGCCCGAGCCCGATAGCATGAGAGCCCCGGTTGCCGTGATCGATGGACGGCACACTGCGGATCTGACTCATATCTGACACCGAGGTCAGCCCGCGTACGGCAATTTCAACAGAGCGGGCGAAATCCGGGGAATCCATCATTTTCGCAATATTCAGCGAGCCGAGGTTACAGCTGATATCGCGCCCGGTGTGGCGGTAACTGAGATCGTCGTTGTACTCGCTGGCGCTGTTGACCTGCAGAATTTCCGAACAGAGGTTACTCATATTAATGTAACCGGCGACCGGGTTTGCGCGGTTCACATTATCCTCAAACATAATGTAGGGATAACCGGATTCAAACTGGATCTCCGCCAGGATGCGGAAAAACTCACGGGCATTGATTTTGCGTTTGCGGATAGCCTTGTTATTCACCATGTCCGCATAGTGTTCTGAGATGCTCAGCTCTGACATCGGTTTGCCGTAAATCCGTGCCACATCGTACGGGGAGAAGAGGTACATCGGCTCGTTATTTTTGGCCAGCTCAAAGGTGATATCCGGGATCACCACGCCGAGAGACAAGGTTTTGATACGGATTTTTTCATCCGCATTTTCCCGTTTGGTATCGAGAAACGTGAGGATATCCGGATGGTGCGCATGCAGATATACCGCCCCGGCTCCCTGGCGTGCCCCCAGCTGATTAGCGTAGGAAAAGGCATCTTCCAGCATCTTCATCACCGGCACCACGCCGCTGGACTGGTTTTCAATCAGTTTGATCGGTGCACCTGACTCACGCAGGTTGGTCAGCAGAAACGCCACGCCGCCGCCGCGTTTCGAGAGTTGCAGCGCCGAGTTCACACTGCGCCCGATGGACTCCATATTGTCCTCGATACGCAGCAGGAAGCAGGAGACAAACTCCCCGCGCTGCTTTTTGCCGCAGTTGAGGAAGGTCGGGGTGGCGGGCTGGAAACGTCCGCTGATAATTTCCTCCAGCAGATGTTCTGCCAGTGTGGTATCTCCCCGCGCCAGTGTCAGCGCCACCATACAGACGCGATCTTCAAACCGCTCCAGATAGCGCTGGCCGTCAAAGGTTTTCAGGGTATAACCGGTGTAATATTTCAGGGCACCGAGGAAAGTCGCAAAGCGGAATTTTTTGCTGTACGCCAGCCTGAACAGATTTTTAATAAATTCAAAATCATATTGATCGATAACGTCAGCTTCGTAATAGTTTTCATTAATCAGAAAATCGAGCTTTTCCCGCAGATTGTGGAAAAACACGGTGTTCTGATTCACATGCTGGCGGAAGTAGTGGTGCGCTGCCGTCACATCTTTATCAAACTGGAGCCGGCCCTCTGCATCATACAGGTTGAGCATGGCATTCAGGGCGTGGTAATCCGTGTATTCAGTGGTCATCGTGTTATCCCGGAATCAGGTAAGCAGCACTCAGCAGGCGGTCTCAGCGGCCTGCTGCTGCCAGAATTGGTGTAAGCCGCGGCGGACGTTATCGACATCCGCCTGTGTGCCGAGCAGTTCAAAACGGTATAAAAACGGCACCTGACATTTGGCAGCGATAATGTCACCGGCGATGGCATAAGCGCGGCCAAAGTTGGTATTTCCGGCGGCAATAACACCACGCAGCAGTGCCCGGTTCTCAGGCCGGTTGAGAAAGCGGATCACCGGACGCGGCACCGCGCCGCTGTGATGGCCGCCGCCGTAGGTTGGCACCAGCAGCACAAAGGGCTGAGTGGCGGTAAGGTCACCGTCTTCCGGCAGTCGTGTGGCCGGGATCCCCAGTTTTTCCGTGAAACGGTGGCAGGTTTCTGAACGGGTGGAGAAATAAATCAGTGCCTGTGTGGTCATGGTGCCTCCGGTGTGTGCGTTTCAGAGGGCGGCAAGCTTGTCGGGACGGAACCCGGCCCAGTGATCCTGACCGGCGATCACCACCGGCACCTGCTGATATCCCAGTGTGCGGACATGCTGATACGCCTGCTCATCCTGAGTGATATCAATGACACTGAACGGAATATTTTTCCGTGTCAGCATCTGGTAAGTGGCATTGCACTGCACACAATCGGGTTTGCTGTAGATAGTCACTGTCATGGCGGTTTCCCGTGGTTATCGCTGCCCGTTATGAGCAGATATCGTGGGTTAATTGTGTCTTGAATGCTATATGTAGATATTAAATATATCAACCGCACTATATATAGTGTTTTTGTATTTTGAATGATTATCACTATTATTAATCCGGATGTGAGTAAATGCATGATGAACTGTCTGCACGGTGAATATGAGGAGGGGGAAAATCCGCAGCGACAAATGTCCCCGTCAGGCGTACAATAAAAAAATCTGAACTGTCTTTTGCAGACAGCTGAATTTATTGGCATCTGAACTGAAATCACACATTTATTATGGAATTAGCTCCGTCTTCCCGAACTATCCGCACACTCCTTGCTTCTGATACCCCGCTGATTGATGTCCGCGCGCCGGTTGAATTCAGCCAGGGAGCCATGCCTGCCTCACACAATCTGCCGCTGATGAATGATGAGGAGCGGGCCGCTGTCGGCACCTGTTATAAGCAGCAGGGCGCTGAAAAGGCACTGGCGCTGGGGTATCAGCTGGTAAACGGTGAGCGCCGTGAACAGCGGATAGCAGCCTGGCTGACGGCCTGTGCGGACTATCCGCAGGGTTATCTCTGTTGTGCCCGGGGGGGCCAGCGTTCGCATATCGTGCAGCAGTGGCTGCGGGATGCGGGAACGGAATATCCGCTGATCACCGGCGGTTACAAAGCACTGCGTCAGGCGGTGATTCAGGTAACCGAAGAGCTGGTGGCGCGCCCGGTGATCCTGATCGGCGGCTGTACCGGCAGCGGTAAAACCACGCTGGTGGGCGAACTGGCTGATGGTATCGATCTGGAAGGACTGGCGCATCACCGCGGATCGTCTTTCGGGCGCACGCTGGAGGCGCAGTTTGCCCAGGCAACATTTGAAAACTATCTCGCTGCTGCCATGATAAAAAAAGAAAATGCCGGAACCCGCTGGGTGCTGGAGGATGAAGGTCGCGCCATCGGTGCCAACGGCCTGCCGGAGCCGCTGCGGGCACAAATGGCACAGGCTTCGCTGGTGGTGGTGGAAGATCCGTTTGAGCGCCGTCTGGAACGGTTGAAAGAAGAGTATTTTGACCGCATGACCCGTGATTTCACCGCCGCATACGGTGAAGAAAAGGGGCGTGAGGCGTACAGTGAGTATCTGCATCACGGGCTGTCAGCTATCCGGCGGCGGCTTGGCATGCAGCGTGCGGCGGAACTGACCGCGCTGCTCGACAGCGCACTCGCGGAGCAGTGGCACAGCGGTAATACCGAAGCCCATTTCTCGTGGCTGTGTCCGCTGCTGGAAGAATATTACGACCCGATGTACCGCTATCAACTGAGCAAAAAAGCTGACCGCATCCTCTTTCGCGGCACCTATGAAGCCGTCGCCGACTGGCTGAAATAATTCGCTCTCTTATCATTCGTCAGAAAGCTGTTCACCGGGGTATCATTTTCCGGTGAACTGACTTGCATGAATTCATTTGCCTCGTTATTTTCTCTGTTGTGAGATGAATGACGTAAATGATGTTTGTCTCTTTATCATAATTAGGTTTTGCTATAGCAAAACCAGCACAAAGGGCAGACGTATGGCAACGACTTATATAAAGGCTCCGGCCGGATTTCCCCGCCGTTATATCATTATCAGCGCGGATGAGCAGGGGATCACTGAACTGGGATTTGATGATACTGCGCCGGAGCAGACAGACAGTGATAACCCGCATATCAGACAGTGTATTCATGAACTGGATGAATATTTCGCCGGGAAACGGCAGGATTTCAGTGTAAAACTCAATCCGCACGGTACGGAATTCCAGACCCGGGTGTGGGCGCAGTTATCAACCATTCCGTTTGCGATCACCTGGTCGTATAAAGATCTGGCGCTGAAGCTGGGCTCTGCCAATTACTGCCGCGCGGTCGGTATGGCAAACGGGCGTAACCCTATTTGTCTGATTATTCCGTGCCACCGGGTGATTGCACACGACGGTTCAATGGGCGGATACAGCAGCGGCCTGGATATCAAGCAGTGGCTGTTGCGCCATGAGGGCATTATCTGAGTAAAAAGGTGGCAAATGTTGCTGACCGTTGAAATAACCAGGACAAATCCTCTGGTATATCAGCGGAATATCTCTCACAATGTTGTTATCCGGCGGGTAGTTTAGTATCGAACCAGATTGCCCGGCAGGATCAATACAGTCTGAAAACGACTGGCCGGGTACTGATGAAGTACTATCACTTGTTAAAGGGTTTTTTTGAATGTCAAAGCGCAAAGGTAACGTGAAGTGGTTTAACGAAGCAAAAGGTTTCGGTTTTATCACTCCGGAAGACGGCAGCAAAGATGTGTTTGTTCACTTCTCTGCAATTCTGAACGACGGTTTCAAAACACTGGCAGAAGGCCAGAAAGTGGAATTTGAAATCGTTGATGGCGCTAAAGGCCCGTCTGCTGCAAACGTTGTCTCGATTTAAGTTGTAACACGCTATACCGTAGCCGTTATTTTAATTCGACATTATCGTGACGAAAACCCGTTACTCACCATAGTAACGGGTTTTTTTATATCAGCGCCGGTTAGCGACCTGGCTGAGCCAGACACTGCCGATCACCACGATAACCCCCGCACACTGTAACAGGCTCAGTTGCTGATCCAGCACAAACCAGCCCAGCAGTACCGCCGTCAGCGGGCTGAGAAAACCGAGCGATGCGACTGAATTCGGCCCGAGGATTGCCAGTCCGCGAAACCAGAACAGATAGGTCAGCGCCGCGCCAATCAGCCCCAGATACAATAATCCGCTGATATTGAGCAGCGTCAGCGGCGGCAGTGCCGGTTCAAGCAGCAGAGAGACCGGCAGCAGCAGTAATCCGCCTGCGGTGAGCTGCCAGGTGGTAAAGGTCAGCGGTGAGACATCCGGCTGCCAGCGGCGGCTCAGCACTGTACCGGCGGCCATGGAGAACGCACCGGCTAATCCGGCAATAATACCGATGGTGTCGAGTTTTGCCTGCGGTGTCAGTAACAGCAGCGCCACCCCGCCTATCCCGCACAGTGCACCGAGCACTGCCAGCGGCTTCAGTACATTGCCCAGCACCATCCGGGAGAGCAGCAGCACAATCAGTGGCTGAATAGCGCCGACAGTCGCGGCCACGCCGCCCGGCAGACGATAGGCCGAGACAAACAGCAACCACCAGAACACCGCGAAGTTCAGTGCCCCGAGCACGAAAATCCGCCCCCACCAGATCCCTTTCGGTAACTGCCGGATAAACAGCATCAGCAGCAGACCGGCGGGTAAGGCGCGCAGCATAGCAACAGTCATCGGGTAGCCAGCGGGCAGCATCTCGGTGGTCACCAGATAGGTACTGCCCCAGACGGCGGGAGCGAGTGCTGTCAGACATAAAACGCCACTACGTTTCATAATTTACTCATTAATAATGTGATATGGAACGCATCATAATCCGCATCAGTTGCGGTGGGAATAGCGGCAGGGGGGCAGAGCACAAAAGACATATATCATTGAGCGGTTTCCGGTCAGGTAAAACGCCGGTAACGGGCAGACGCTTTTCATTTCTTTGCCTGCTATTCATCCCTGTACCCGGGCATAAAAAAACCGCCGTTTTTCAGTGGCGGTTTCAGGTATTCACAGAATGGCGGGGAATTACTTAACTTCTTCGCCTTTAGCCTGCAAATCAGCATGGTAAGAAGAGCGGACAAACGGGCCGCAGGCGGCGTGAGTGAAGCCCATCGCCATTGCTTCGGCTTTCATTTCCTCAAACTCTTCCGGGCTGACATAACGCTGAACCGGCAGATGGTGACGGCTCGGCTGGAGATACTGCCCCAGGGTCAGCATGGTCACGCCGTGACGGCGCAGGTCGCGCATCACATCGAGGATCTCTTCATTGGTTTCGCCTAAGCCGACCATCAGGCCGGATTTGGTCGGGATCTCCGGATGGGCTTCTTTAAAGCGCTCCAGCAGTTTCAGTGACCACTCATAGTTAGCGCCCGGGCGCACCTGGCGGTAAATACGCGGTACGTTTTCCAGGTTGTGGTTGAAAACATCCGGCGGGGTAGCGGTCAGGATCTCCAGCGCTTTATCCATACGGCCGCGGAAGTCCGGCACCAGGGTTTCAATTTTAATCGCCGGGCTGTGGTCGCGGATAGCGGTGATACAGTCAGCAAAGTGCTGTGCGCCGCCGTCACGCAGGTCATCACGGTCAACAGAGGTGATCACCACATAACGCAGTCCCATATCTTTGATGGTCTGACCGAGTTTCTGCGGTTCGTTGGCATCCGGTGCATTCGGACGGCCGTGGGCAACGTCACAGAACGGGCAGCGGCGGGTGCAGATAGCCCCGAGGATCATAAACGTGGCGGTACCGTGGTTAAAGCATTCGCTCAGGTTCGGGCAGGAGGCTTCCTCACAGACAGAATGCAGGCCGTTACGGCGCATTGCATCTTTGATCCCTTTGATTTTATGGGAATCAGCCGGAAGTTTGATTTTCATCCAGCTTGGTTTGCGTAATCGTTCGGTCGTCTCTGATACCAGGTTTTTGACCGGGATAAGCGCCATTTTATCGGCATCACGGTATTTGATACCGCGTTCCATCTGAATTGGTTTACTCATGTTTATGTCATTTCCGGTTAGATTCATCGGATAGTGATTGATGAGTGCCGTGGTGACGGCCTGTCTGCTGAATGTAACGAAGTCATCAATCTTTTAAAAATCTTTTTAAAAATGTTAAAAAAATTATATCACTATTCTGCGGCAAGTTGGAATCCTAATTGCCGGCAGAATTGTGCGGTCAGCACGGGCTGAACATCCGCAAGGGTAATACCGGGAACAAAATCAGCCAGTTGTGTCATGGCGAGACCGGCATAGCCACACGGATTAATGCGGTGAAAAGGCTCGAGATCCATATTGATATTGAGTGCCAGGCCGTGGAATGAGCGGCCGTTGCGGATCCGCAGACCGAGTGAACAGATTTTGTTACCCGCCACATAAACACCGGGGGCATCCGGGCGCGGGTAAGCGTCAATATTCCACTGTTTCAGGGTCTCAACCACAGAATTTTCCAGCGCGGATACCAGTTCGCGCACACCGATTTTGTCGCGTTTGAGATCAATCATCACATACATGACCTGCTGTCCCGGGCCGTGGTACGTCACCTGGCCGCCGCGATCGGACTGGATAACCGGGATATCACCGGGGGCGAGGACATGTTCGGCTTTTCCTGCCTGACCCTGGGTAAAAACGCGCTCATGCTCGACCAGCCAGAGCTCGTTGCCGGTTTCCGCCGTACGCTGTTCGGTAAATTGGTGCATGGCTTCAGAGACAGGATGATAAGGCCGCAGGCCCAGCTGACGTAAAATGATGGTGTTATTTTGCAAAATGGTATCTTCAGATCGGTATGCCGAGTCAGCAGTATAACGCGCACGGCAAATGCGTACCAGTGATGCGCATAAAATGTTCAGAGGGATAAAAAAAAGGCCGCCTTTCCGGGCGGCCTGAAATGATGAAGAAATGATGGTGTTACAGCACCATTCTCACGCGCTCTAACGCGCCTAATTCTTCGTACAGATTCTCGATCTGCTCAATGTGTGTCGCGTCAATGGTGACAGAAACGGAATGATAGGTTCCTTTGCTGCTTGGTTTGATTGACGGACTGTAGTCACCCGGCGCGTGGCGCTGAATCACTTCCAGAACATCATTCACTAATTCCGGTTCAGCGGCACCCATCACTTTGTAGGTAAATGAGCAGGGGAACTCTAACAGTTCATTGAGTTTGGTTTTCATGGGTGCTCCTTAATAAAGCAAAACTTCAGATGAATTAAATATGGGGATAGTTCATCTGATTTCAAGTCTCAGCCGAACCAGCGGTGAAACAGCAGGCGGATATAGTCGATCAGACGGCTGAAGAAGTTCCCTTCCGGTACCGCTTCCGTCACGACCAGCGGCCGTGTTTCAATGATCTGGTTGTCGAGCTGGAAATTAATGGTGCCGACCACCTGGTTTTTCGCCAGCGGTGCATGCAGCTCGGGCTCGGTCAGGACAAAACCGGCTTTCAGATCTTTCAGGCGGCCGCGCGGAATGGTGATATAAACATCATTTTCCACCCCTAACTGCACTTTGTCTTTATCCCCGAACCAGACGATTTCAGACACCAGCGGGTTGTCTTTCTGCATCGGTCTGACCGTTTCAAAGAAACGGAAGCCCCAGGTGAGCAGTTTCTTGCTTTCCGCATTACGGGCTTTGGCAGATTTGGTACCCATCACCACGGAGATCAGACGCATATCCCCTTCGGTGGCGGAAGCGACCAGGTTATAACCCGCGCCGTTGGTGTGGCCGGTTTTAATCCCGTCCGCATTCAGGCTTTTATCACCCAGCAGGTCGTTACGGTTTTGCTGGGTAATATTATTATAGGTGAATGAACGCTCTTTATAGATAGCATATTCATTCGGCACGTCGCGGATCATCGCCTGACCAATCAGCGCCATATCCCGCGCACTGCTGTACTGGCCGTCGGCATCCAGGCCGTGAACAGTTTTAAAGTGGGTATTTTTCAGACCAAGCTGTGCCACATACTGGTTCATCTGGCCGACAAACGTGTCCTGATCACCGGCAACAAACTCGGCCATCGCCACACAGGCATCATTACCGGACTGCAGGTTGATACCGCGTGTGAGATCCGCCACGCTGACGCGCTCGCCCGGTTTGAGGAACATCAGTGAGGAGCCGCGGAATACCGGGTTACCGGTCGCCCAGGCGTTTTCCCCGATGGTGACCATGGTGTCCGGCGTGAATTTACCGGTGTTCATTGCCTGGCCGATGACATAGCTGGTCATCATTTTGGTCAGACTGGCCGGGTCACGGCGGACATCGGCATTTTTTTCCGCCAGCACTTTGCCGGAGTGGTAATCCATCAGAATATAGGATTCCGCTTCAATATCCGGAACAGGCGGGATGGTGGTATTAAGATTCGGAACATCAGCGGCAGAAGCTGCGGCGCTCAGTGCCAGGGTCAGACCGAAAGCGGCCAGGCGCCCGGCGCGGTGTTGATAAGTCGTTGCGTATTTCATGAGTGTTAAAACAACATTGATGATGCCGGTGAAAAAGAAACGCTATCATAGCAAAACTGCTATGACAGCGCGTAGTGTTATCACTGCCTGTTTTTAAGGTGCAAGGATAAATGAATTCATATTCAGTTGCTGCTGAAGGCGTCCCTGTACTTCGGCGGCCCGTTCACGGCTGGTAAACGGCCCCAGCTGGACACGGAACATATCACCGGAGGATTCTGTCATACCGGGCACACCCAGTTTATCGCTGAGTTCTTTCTGCCACTGTGTTGCGCGTTCCGCATTTGCCACGGCACCCACCTGGACACGGTAACCGCTGACAGCGGCCTGTTGCGGCGCAGGTGCGGCGGTGTTTTCAGTTTGGGTTTCTGCCGGTGCTGCGGGCTGTTTGACGGTTGGGATCAGTGCGGATTCCGGCTGCGGCTGTGCCATGACAGGACGACTGTTGATCGGCACCACCGGCGTGGTGTTGGTCACCGGCGTACCGAGAGCACTGGTTTTGCCCAGTTCAGGGCGGCCCGGCAGGGCATAGCTCTGTTTGGCGACCACGGTACCGACAGTCCCGGAGCCGCTCAGCGAGCCGTCTTCCGCAACCACAATCGGGTCAATTTTAATTTTGGTATTCGGCAGCAGGTTCAGACGATCTGCGACAGCGCGGGAAAGCCCGATCTGTTTGCCCGGCATATACGGGCCGCGATCGTTAATCCGCACCACCATCATGCGGTTATTCGCCATATTGGTGATCCGCGCATAGCCGGGGATTGGCAGCGTCGGGTGGGATGCGGTCAGTTCGGCGCTGTTGACGATTTCGCCGGTAGCAGTCCGGTTGCCGTTCTGAGCCTGGCCATAAATCCAGGCATAGCCCTGCTGACTGAAGTTTTCCGGATCACGGACAATCTGATACTGCTGACCATTACGGACGTAATCATTATTCGCGCCCGGATGCAGCGGCTCATAGGACGGTACGGCGCCGAGAATCTCTTTTGCCGGGCCCGGCGGCGGTGTCTGTTTGACCGGCGGCTGCACTGACGGGCAACCTGCCAGCAACGCGGCCATCGCTGTGACCGCAATCCATTGTAAACGCATGAAAACCTCGTAATGTATTATAAGCTTTTTGACAGCATCTTACGGTGTGTATGAATTGACATGACAATACCAAACCCTGCCATTAATACAATCAGGGCGGAGCCGCCGTAACTCATCATCGGCAGCGGCACACCGACCACCGGCAGGATCCCGCTGACCATGCCGATATTCACAAACACATAGACAAAGAAGATGAGCATCAGACCGCCCACCATCACCCGTCCGAAGGTATTCTGGGCTCGGGCGGCAATCATCAGCCCGCGCATAATGATCAGCAGATAGAGTACCAGCAGGAAGATCACCCCGACCAGCCCCAGCTCTTCCGCAAGGACAGCAAAGATAAAGTCAGTATGACGTTCCGGCAGGAATTCCAGCTGGGATTGTGTGCCCAGCATCCAGCCTTTTCCGGTCAGTCCGCCGGAGCCGATGGCAATTTTTGACTGAATAATATGATAACCGGCACCGAGCGGGTCGGTTTCCGGATCGAGCAGCATCATCACGCGGCCGCGCTGGTAATCGTGCATCAGGAAAAACCAGAGCAGCGGAATAAAGGCGGCAAGCAGCAGCAGGGCTATCCCGATAAGGCGCCAGCTCATCCCGGCCAGGAACAGCACAAAAATACCGGAGGCGGCCACCAGGATGGATGTCCCGAGATCAGGCTGTGCGGCGACCAGCAGGGTCGGCACCACCACCAGCAGCAGGGCGATGGCGGTATTTTTCAGGGTCGGCGGACACTGGTCGCGGTTCATAAACCGCGCCACCATCAGCGGAACGGCAATTTTGGCAATCTCGGACGGCTGAAAACGGACAATCCCCAGATCCAGCCAGCGCTGCGCGCCTTTACTGATCTGCCCGAAGACATCCACAAAGACCAGCAGGATGACACAGACAATATAGAGGTGCGGTGCCCAGGTCTCATACACGCGGGGCGGGATCTGCGCCAGAACCAGCATAATGATGATACCGGAGAAAATCTGCCCGAGGCGGCGCTCCATCATTTCCGGATCCAGCCCGCTGGCACTCCACAGCACAAATGCACTGTAAACCAGCAGGATCAGCAGCAGCACCAGCAACGGGAAGTCGATGTGCATGCGGGTCATCAGGGATACTTTGCGCGGATTATCAGTCATGGGCATCACTCTGTTTCACTGCCGGGCGGTGATGGCGGAGCATCCGGCAGTACCGTGTTGTTATCACCCAGCAGGACGTGGTCAAGGATTTGGCGGACCAGAGTACCGACTGCCGGGCCTGCACCGCCGTTTTCCAGAATAATGGTCACCGCCACTTTCGGGTTATCGTACGGTGCGTAGGCAATCATTAATTTATGGTCGCGCAGGCGTTCCGCCAGTTTGCTGGCGTTATAGGTTTCGTAGCTGAACACCTGTGCTGTACCGGATTTGGCGGCTGCTTTGTACGGCGTACCGGCAAAGAATTTGCGGCCGGTGCCGTTCGGTGCGTTAGCCACGCCGAACATCCCGGACTTGGCCAGTTCCCAGTAACCGGAATGAATATCACCGATAGCAATATATTCTTTCTGTTCATACGGCAGCATACCGCCGCCTTCTTT
Source organism: Morganella sp. B601 (assembly GCF_051172335.1). Classification (NCBI taxonomy): domain Bacteria; kingdom Pseudomonadati; phylum Pseudomonadota; class Gammaproteobacteria; order Enterobacterales; family Morganellaceae; genus Morganella; species Morganella sp. B601. The sequence goes on along the minus strand of NZ_JBPIZE010000003.1, from coordinate 610,033 downwards.
GGTACCGAGCAGCAGGTGCGGTGTTTTCACCACACCGTCATTAATCAGGGTATTAAGGGCTTTTGACATCTGGATCGGCGTTGATGTCCAGTATCCCTGGCCGATCCCGACCGGGATGGTATCGCCCTGATACCACTGTTTCTTATAGCGCCGCAGTTTCCATTCACGGGTCGGCATCACACCGTTGTACTCTTCCATCAGGTCGATACCGGAATACTCGCCGTAACCGAAGCGGGTCATCCAGGCGGACAGGCGGTCGATCCCCATGTCATACGCCACCTGATAGAAGAAGGTATCTGCCGATTCAATAATCGATTTCACCACGTTCAGATTACCGTGACCATAGCGTTTCCAGTCACGGTAACGTTTTTCTGAGCCGGGCAGCTGCCACCAGCCGGGGTCAAAAATCGTGGTGTTACGGGTGATCACTTTTTCGCTGAGTGCTGCCACAGAAATAAACGGTTTCACTGTGGATGCCGGCGGATAGAGCCCCTGGGTGGTGCGGTTGATCAGCGGGCGATCCGGGTTATTGAGCAGGCCCCGGTAATCCGGGCCGGAAATACCGTTCACAAACAGGTTCGGGTCATAACTCGGGTTGGACACCAGTGCCAGAATCTCGCCGTTGCGCGGATCACTCACCACAACAGCTGCACGGCTGGTGGTCAGCAGTTTTTCGATATACATCTGCAATTCGAGATCAATTGTCAGATAGATATCTTTCCCGGCCTGTGGTGCCTGCTCGTGTAACTGGCGGATCACGCGGCCGCGGCTGTTGACTTCCACTTCCTCATAGCCGGTTTTGCCGTGCAGGACGGATTCATAATAGCGCTCAATACCCAGCTTACCGATATCATGAGTGGCGGCATAGTTCGGCAACAGACCGTCTTTATCCAGGCGCTCGACATCTTTATCGTTAATTTTTGCCACATAACCAATAACATGGGTCAGGGCGGAGCCGTAAGGATAGAAACGGCGCTGATAGCCTTTGATTTCCAGTCCCGGGAAGCGGTACTGATTTACCGAAAACCGCGCCACCTGAATCTGGTTGAGCGGGGTTTTCAGCGGAATAGAGGTAAAGCGGCGCGAACGGCGGCGCTCTTTTTCATAATTCGCGATGTCTTCATCGGTCAGATCGACAATCTCGCGCAGCTCATTCAGTACGTCCGGCAGGTCAGTGACTTTCTCCGGCACGATTTCGAGCTGATAAATGGTTCTGTTTTCCGCCAGCAGGGTACCTTTGCGGTCATAAATCAGACCACGGCTCGGCGGAATAGGGACCAGTTTGATCCGGTTATCATTGGAACGGGTCTGATAATCTTCATGGCGGTTAATCTGGAGATGATAGAGATTCACCACCAGTACGGCAGATAAAATAACAATACCGATAAATGCAACCACCGCACGGCGGATAAACAGGGCGGATTCCGCGCTGTAATCGCGGAAGTCCATCCGTTGCTTGTGTTTTTTCTTATCGCCGTCAGGCGCGTTCAGACCGGGCACTGCGGTTATTCCCTGTGATACGGATGATTGGCAGTAATACTCCAGGCGCGGTACAGACTCTCCGCCACCAGCACACGCACCAGCGGGTGCGGCAGGGTCAGCGGGGAGAGAGACCAGCTCTGCTCTGCGGCTGCTTTACAGGCAGGCGAAAGACCTTCCGGCCCGCCGATAAGCAGGCTGATGTTGCGTCCGTCCTGCTTCCAGCGTTCCAGTTGCCCGGCCAGTTGCGGGGTATCCCAGCGTGCGCCGGGAATATCCAGTGTGACAATCCGGTTGCCTTTACCCGCCGCCGCCAGCATTAACTCGCCTTCTTTTTCCAGGATCCGTTTGATGTCCGCGTTTTTTCCCCGCTTTCCGGCCGGGATTTCGGTCAGTTCAAACGGCATATCTTTCGGAAAACGATGGAGATAATCCTGAAATCCGGTTTCGACCCAGTCAGGCATTTTGGTGCCGACGGCAATGAGCTGTAACTTCAACACTCAGCTCCAGAGTTTCTCTAATTCATACATACGGCGGCTTTCATCCTGCATCACATGCACGATAGCTTCACCGAGATCGACAACAATCCAGTCGGAAATGCCCTGACCTTCCACGCCGAGCGGCATCATACCGGCCTGACGGCAGTCAGTGACAAGGTTATCGGCCACAGACGCCAGATGGCGGCTGGATGTGCCGGTACAGATAATCATGTGGTCGGTAATGCTGGATTTACCGCGTACATCAATAGTAATAATGTCCTGTGCTTTGGAGTCTTCGAGTTTATCAATAATAAACTCAAGTAATTCTGTGCCTTGCAAAAGGTTCACCTTATATTCCGGATAAATAGATAACAGAACACATCCCCGTCAGTCGTACCGCCGTGGCAGTTCCGGCGCGGGGTTGCTGTGTGCCGGGGGATAATCGCTATTTTACGTTACAGAGGGCAATTTTGCGAGGCTCACCCTGCGTTGCCGCCGGCACCGCAAGAATAACAGCGAACAGGGTGAATACAAAGCAGTAAAGATTAAAGAAATATCAGGAAATGTGCGGACAGGGAAAACAGAAACAGTGCGATTTGTACTATAGTCACTCCGTAACAGATAAAAAGGCGGAAAATATGACATATCAGCGACAACCGGAAAGTAGCGATGAGGATGCACTGTGGCGGCAGAGGGCGCGGCAGGAACTGATTCAGGCACTGAATCCGCCGCTCAGTGCGGGCGGGCTGATCCGTCTGCACAGTCGTTACAAATACGCGCTGATGGCATATTCACCACAGTTATATAAAAGCAGCGGCCGGCTGTTGTCACAGGCGGGAACACTCTCCCCGGCGGAACTGGCGGAAATGGCGGCGGTCTGGCAGCAGGCGCTGCTTACTGCATTTTCACAGCCCGCGACCCGCGCCAATATGACCAACGCACTGATGCATATGCAGGGGTACTTCAAACGTCAGCTGAGCCCGGCAGAAAAGCAGCAGATGAGTGCGGCGATTGAGGCATACCGTACCGGAACCGGCTCTGCTGAGGCGGCGAAGCATCTGTTACTCACCACTGCCCGCCACTATCAGACAGATTATCTGTGTGATCAGGCAATATTGCAGCCGGTAGTACCGGCTCAGTCACACTCCGGGCGCAGCAGTGTGTAGCGATCGCCCATATTTTCATAGCCCCAGTCACACATCAGCAGCAGAATCGGGATCAGGGAACGGCCTTTGTCTGTAATGGTGTATTCCACGCGGGGCGGCACTTCGGCAAAGACCGTCCGGGTCAGCAGGCCGTCCGCTTCCATCTCGCGTAATTGATTGGTTAATGTTTTTTGTGAAATATTGACAATATAAGCCCGTATTTCCCCGAAACGCTGAACGGTTTTTTCAGATAATAAATTTAATATTAACGGTTTATATTTCCCGCCGATAACCGACAGCGTAACTTCTATTTCACTGACCACTACAATTTTCTTTATTTTATCGTCCATTAGTTACCTTCAGGTTACTTTGTGAAATAAATCTGCCTTCTTGATATATGTAAAGCAAGGCATAAAATCATGCAACTTTATTTATATTCTCAAGGTAAATGCAATGAAAAAATTAGTGGTTATTACCGGCGCCAGTTCCGGTATCGGTGAATCTGTGGCAAAACGGATGAGTAAGGCCGGACATCCGGTCTTATTACTGGCCCGCCGCAGTCAGATTACCGAAGGGTTTCATCTGCCGGACAGCTTGTGCCGCAGTGTGGATGTGACGGATCTTGCGGCAATGAAAGCCGCCATAGCAGAAGCGGAAAGCCTGTACGGTAAAACAGATTTATTAATTAACTGTGCGGGCGTTATGCTGCTGGATAATCCGTATGATCAGGATTATGCAGAATGGCAGCAAATGGTGGATGTGAATATCAATGGTGTTCTGACCGGGATTAATATTGTATTGCACGATATGGTTGCGCGTCAGGAAGGCACCATTATTAATATCAGTTCAATTGCCGGACGAAAAACATTTCCGAGCCATTCAGTCTATTGCGGAACCAAATTTGCCGTTCATGCGATAACGGAAAATATCCGTGAAGAAGTGGCACCGTCAAATGTCCGTTTAATTACCATAGCACCGGGTGTGGTGGAAACACCGTTATTAAGTCATACCACCAATGAGGAAATTAAGCAGAATTACCAGATCTGGAAAAAAGAGATTCAGTCAGGTCTGGATCCGGAAAAAATCGCGGATTGTATTCAGTTTGCTTATCAGCAACCGCAGGATGTGTGTATCCGTGAGATTGTAATTGCCAAAACCCGGCAGGCAGGGTGAGTCAGCGGTACAGTCCCTGTACCAGAATGTAGTCCTGAACGGCGGGGGCCAGCTGATCGCTGCAGTCCTCGCCGTTTTTCAGCCGTTCGCGGATATTGGTGGCAGAAATCGGAAACAGAGGGGTATCAGCCAGGAAAATATAACCGCACGGTCGTTTGTGCAGGCTTTCCGGCGTGGTGACCAGATGCTGCACAAACCAGTCAGCCAGCTGTTCGGACGGAAAATCGAGTGAATATCCCGGCCGTTTGCAGACCAGAATATGGCACAGAGTCAGGATCTTGTCCCATTCATGCCAGGTATCAATCGTGAGCAGGGAATCCTGACCGATGATAAAAGCCAGCGGCCGTCGTGAACCAATCTCAGCCCGGTACTGACGCAGTGTTTCCACCGTATAGGAGAGGGCATCGCGGCGCAGTTCGCGGTCGTCCACCAGGAACAGCGGATCACCGTTAACAGCCAGTTGTACCATCATCAGCCGCTGTTTTGCATCCGCTTTTGGCTGCGGACGGTGTGGCGGGACATTGTTCGGCAGTAAAATCACCTGTTCCAGACCGGCTTCCGATGCCATGGCTTTCACGGTATTGATGTGCGCCTGGTGGATCGGGTCAAATGTGCCGCCGTACAGCGCCAGAATCCGGTTATCCGCGTTGTTCGTCATAGAGGATCTGTCCTGTCTGTGCTTTACCGCTCAGGAGCAGTGTCAGTGTCAGTAAGTCATCACTTACGGATTGTCCGTAATCCTGCTTGAGGCGGATTTCAATACGGGTGATCAGGGATATCGCCACCTGCAGGGAATGCGCATCAAGGCGATCCAGTGCGTCGGTTATCATACCGCGGCGGTTCTGCCAGATACGGTGCTTGTCAAACAGGGTGCGCAGCGGCTGGTTTCGGCTTTCGCGCTGTAATGTCAGTAACTGCATCACTTCCCGCTGGACGGTGCGCAGCAGGATCACCGGCTCGTTATCTTCCGCCAGCAACTGAGTCAGGATATGACAGGCGCGTTTGCTTTTTCCGGCCAGCAGAGCATCCACCCAGTGATACGGGGTAAAGTGTGCCGCATCATTTACCGCTGCTTCCACACGGGGCAGGGTGAGCTTGCCATCGGGATAGATCAGCGCCAGCCGGGAGAGTGTCTGTGACAGCGCCAGCAGATTGCCTTCGTAGCAATAGCAGAGCAGGCGGACTGCCTGTTCATCCGGTTGCAGCTGTAACAGCGCGGCCCGCGCGGCGACCCACTGCGGCAGCCGGTTCAGTTCCGGGGTCATGCAGGCGATATACACACCATCCTGTGCCAGTGCTTTAAACCAGGCACTGTTTTCCTGGGCTTTGGTCAGTTTATGGCCGCGCAGTATCAGCAGCAGATCCGGATGTAACTGCCCGGCCAGCCGGAGAAGCTGTTCGCCCATTGCGGCATTGGGGCCGTTTTCCGGCAGATACAGGGTGAGTGTCTGCCGTCCGGCAAACAGACTGAGTGACCGGCAGACAGAAAAAATCGCATCCCAGTCAGTATGTTGTTCAAGTGAAAAAGTGAAGTGCTCGTCAAATCCCTGTTCCTGCGCCGCATGGCGGATAGCATCCCGGGATTCCTGAAGCAGTAACGGTTCGTTCCCCCAGAGGAGGTAACGTTCACGCAGCCCCGAACGGAGCTGCGTGATGAGTTGCTCAGGTGAAACTTTTATCATGCCTTCGGTGCGACAATCTCAGTCGCTTCAGCATTTTCAGCCTGTTTCTGTTGTTCGGACGGCTGGATAATCAGCAGTTTACGAACCAGACGGGCGGCTGCCTGCTCACGCATTTCCTGGCGGATCATATCTTTTTCCGCATCTTTTGCGAGTGCTTCCAGCGGGTTATCGAAGAATGAACGGTCAACGCGGACGTTGATCGGATACACCGACCCGTTCGGCATAATGACCTGGGCATTCAGGTAATAAACCAGTTCTTTCTCAGCGGCTTTACCGTCCTGGAAAATCGATACTGTCTCTTCCGAACCTTCGGAAGAACTGGTGATCTTCAGAACCGGGATGGTGGCATCACCACCTTCAATAATCTGAACGTTATTCAGCAGCAGTTGCTGACGGATAGCACGGGTCTGTTCGCCATACGGATCACCGGTGCTGATTTGCAGTTTCTGCAGTTCAGGCGGGATTTGCGTGGTGCCGCGCAGATGGAAGCCGCAGCCTGCGGTGACCAGCACCGCAAGCCCGAGCAACAGCGTGATAATGCGATGTCGCACGATATCTCCTTAAATTAACCTACGACCAGGTTCAGTAATTTACCCGGCACATAAATGACTTTGCGAACACTCACACCTTCGAGGTATTTCGCCACATTCGCTTCCTGCGAGGCCAGCGCCATGACCGCATCCTGCTCCGCATCGGCGGCAACGGTGATACGGCCGCGGACTTTACCGTTGACCTGGATAACTATCAGTTTGGTATCGTCAATCATCGCTTCTTCGCTGGCGACCGGCCACTGTGCATCATCCACATCCGTTTCATGACCCAGCGCTTTCCACAGGGTGAAACCGGCGTGCGGAATAATCGGAGACAGCATACGGATAACCGCATCCAGCGCTTCCTGCATCAGTGCGCGATCCTGCTCTGTTTCCTGAGGTGCGCGCTGCAGTTCATTGAGCAGTTCCATAATCGCCGCGATGGCGGTGTTGAACTGCTTACGGCGGCCGGCGTCATCGCTGACTTTGGCAATGGTTTTGTGCAGTGAGCGGCGCAGATCTTTCTGTTCCGGTGTCAGGCTGCTGATATCCAGCGGCGCGGTTTTGCCTTTCTGAACATGCTCATACACCAGACGCCATACACGGCGGATAAAGCGGTTCGCGCCTTCCACGCCGGATTCCTGCCACTCCAGGGTCAGTTCCGGTGGTGCCGCAAACATCATAAACAGACGAACGGTATCCGCGCCGTATTTTTCCACCATAATCTGCGGATCAACGCCGTTGTTCTTCGATTTTGACATTTTGCTCATGCCGGTGTGAACCAGCTCGCGGCCTTCTTTATCTGTTGCCTTGATGATACGGTTTTTATCATCACGCTCAAGAATGGCTTCTTCCGGAGATACCCATACGCGGTGGCCGTCAGTGTCGGTGTAATAGAAGGAATCGGCCAGCACCATGCCCTGACACAGCAGGTTTTTCGCCGGCTCATTTGAGTTCACCAGACCGGCATCACGCATCAGTTTGTGGAAGAAGCGGAAATACATCAGGTGCATAATCGCGTGTTCGATACCACCGATATACTGATCGACCGGCAGCCAGTAGTTAGCCGCAGCCGGGTCCAGCATGCCTTTGTCATAGTTCGGGCAGCAGTAACGGGCATAATACCAGGAGGATTCCATAAAGGTATCGAAGGTGTCGGTTTCACGCAGCGCAGGCTGGCCGTTGATGGTGGTTTTTGCCCACTCAGGATCGGCTTTAATCGGGCTGGTGATGCCGTCCATGACCACATCTTCCGGCAGGATAACCGGTAACTGATCTTCCGGAACCGGAACCACGGTGCCGTCTTCCAGGGTTGCCATCGGGATTGGTGCGCCCCAGTAACGCTGACGGGAAACTCCCCAGTCACGCAGGCGGTAGTTGACTTTGCGCTCGCCGACGCCGAGTGCCACCAGTTTGTCCGCAATTGCATTGAAACCGGCGGTGTAATCCAGACCATCGAACTCACCGGAGTTGAACAGGGTGTTTTTGCCGGTCATTGCGGCTTCACTGATGTCCGGTGCATTGCCGTCTTCGCCCAGAATGACCGGTTTGATTGGTAAACCGTATTTGGTGGCGAATTCCCAGTCGCGCTGATCGTGCGCCGGAACGGCCATAACAGCGCCGGTACCGTATTCCATCAGGACAAAGTTGGCGACCCAGACCGCGACTTTTTCGCCGGTCAGCGGGTGAATGGCAAACATACCGGTTGCCACGCCTTTTTTCTCCATCGTGGCCATTTCAGCTTCGGCCACTTTGGTATTACGGCACTCGTCGATAAAGGTTTTCAGCTCAGGATTGTTCTGCGCAGCCTGCTGTGCCAGCGGATGACCCGCCGCTACCGCCAGATACGTGACACCCATAAAGGTATCCGGGCGGGTGGTGTAGACACTCAGTTTTTCGGTGCTGTCCGCGACATCAAAGGTGATTTCCACCCCTTCGGAACGGCCGATCCAGTTGCGCTGCATGGTTTTGACCTGCTCCGGCCAGTCTTCCAGCGTATCCAGATCATTGAGGAGTTCTTCGGCATAAGCGGTGATTTTGATAAACCACTGCGGGATCTCTTTGCGCTCAACCGGGGTATCACAACGCCAGCAGCAGCCGTCGATAACCTGTTCGTTGGCAAGAACCGTCAGGTCATGCGGACACCAGTTCACGGCGGAAGTTTTCTTATACGCCAGACCTTTTTCATACAGTTTGGTGAAGAACCACTGTTCCCAGCGGTAATATTCCGGCGTACAGGTGGTGACTTCGCGATCCCAGTCGTACGCGAAACCCAGCTTTTTAAGCTGCTGTTTCATGTATTCGATATTGGCATAGGTCCACGGTGCCGGTGCGGTATTGTTTTTTACCGCCGCGCCTTCCGCAGGCAGACCGAACGCATCCCAGCCAATCGGCTGTAAAACGTTTTTACCCAGCATGCGCTGGTAACGTGACATCACATCACCCAGGGTGTAGTTACGCACGTGACCCATGTGTAGTCGTCCTGAAGGGTATGGCAGCATAGACAGGCAGTAGTATTTCTCTTTACTGTTATCTTCAGTCACTTTAAATGTTTGTTTTTCCTGCCAGTGACTCTGGACTTGTTGCTCTATGTCTTCGGGACGATATTGTTCTTGCATGGCACCGGTATTCCTGTGGTGATGAACTGCCGGACACGGACTGACGACCAGACCGGGCGGACAGCATGAAAATATTGGGTTTCGTTAATTTCTGACCCGTTAGCATAGCCGATATGCCCCTGAGGGAACAACAGTTAAGGGCGTAAAGGGATGAAAAAAGCGGGGGAATGATAAAGTGAAGAAGAAAGGCCGGTCTGTGACCGGCCGGTCAGAACATCAGTGCAGAATCTTGGCAAGAAAATCTTTGGCGCGATCGGATTTCGGGTTAGCAAAGAAATCGTCTTTTCTGCTGTCTTCGACGATTTTGCCTTCATCCATAAAAATCACGCGGTCCGCCACTTTACGGGCAAAGCCCATTTCATGGGTGACCACCATCATTGTCATACCTTCGTGTGCCAGTTCAACCATCACATCCAGTACTTCGTTGATCATTTCCGGGTCGAGGGCGGATGTCGGCTCATCAAACAGCATGGCGACAGGATCCATACACAGGGCGCGGGCGATAGCCACACGCTGCTGCTGCCCGCCGGACAACTGGGACGGGAATTTATCCGCATGGGCAGACAGCCCGACACGCTCCAGCAGTTTCAGTCCTTTTTCTTTTGCTGCCGCTTTATCGCGCCCCAGCACTTTTACCTGTGCCAGGGTCAGGTTTTCCACAATGGAGAGGTGCGGGAACAGCTCAAAGTGCTGGAAGACCATGCCGACTTTGGAACGCAGTTTCGCCAGGTTGGTGCGTTTGTCATTCACCTGAATATCATTGACGAAAATCTCGCCCTGCTGCACCGGCTCAAGGCCGTTAACGGTTTTTATCAGCGTGGATTTACCGGAGCCGGACGGGCCGCACACCACAACCACTTCCCCTTTTTTGACTTCGGTCGAGCAGTCGGTTAAGACACGGAATTGACCGTACCATTTGGAGATATTTTTCAGGGAGATCATGACACAGTCCTTCTCTTGAGATAATTAACCAGCATTGACGCACCAAAGCTGATAACAAAATAAACCGCACCCGCAAACAGCACCATTTCGATTTGTGTTCCGTCACGCTCACCGATATTACTGGCGGTGCGGAAGAAATCGGTCAGGCTGAGCACATACACCAGCGAGGTATCCTGGAACAGGACAATCCCCTGGGTCAGCAGCAGCGGGATCATCGCGCGGAATGCCTGCGGCAGAACCACCAGACGCATGGTCTGCATTTTGGTCATACCGAGGGCGAGTGAGGCGGATGTTTGTCCCCGTGACACACTCTGAATCCCGGCGCGGATAATTTCAGCATAATACGCAGCTTCAAACAGGGAAAACGCTACCATAGCTGAGATCAGACGGATATCTGTTTTTGGTGATATGCCAAGAACATTTTGGACTAAGTTAGGCACAATCAGATAGAACCACAACAGCACCATCACCAGCGGAACGGAGCGGAAGGCGTTCACATAGAAGGCAGCCAGCCAGCTCACAATCTTTATGGATGACAGGCGCATCATGGCCAGTATCGTGCCCCACAGGATGCCTATAACAATCGCTGTAACCGTGATTTTCGCCGTAATAACCAGCCCCTGTAACAGGAACGGCATGCCCGGCATCACCGAACTCCAGTCAAATTCGTACATCAGTGGCCTCCTGTCCCGGGCAGACGCACCCGTTTTTCCAGTAAATGCATGGCCAGCATAATAATAACGTTGATGCCGACATAGGCGAGTGTGATCGCGGTAAAGGACTCATAGGCTCTGGCGGAATAATCCAGTAACTTCCCGGCCTGCGCGGCCATATCGACCAGCCCGATAGTGGAGGCGATGGCGGAGTTTTTCACCAGATTGAGCATTTCCGATGTCATCGGCGGAATAATCACGCGGTAGGCATTCGGCAGCAGCACATAGCGGTAAGTCTGCGGCAGTGTCAGTCCCATCGCCAGCCCGGCGGCTTTCTGGCCGCGCGGCAATGACTGAATGGCGGCACGTACCTGTTCGGTCATACGGGCGGCAGTAAACAGCCCCAGACAGAGGGTGGAGGAGATAAAGAACTGGATATTCGGGTCGAGATCCATTTTAAACCAGTCGCGCAGGGACGACGGCAGGAACTCCGGGATCACCAGATACCAGGTGAAGAACTGGACGATCAGCGGCACATTACGGAAAATTTCCACATAAATGGTGCCGAGCGAGGAGAGAAACTTATTCGGCACCGTACGGAGAATACCGAACAGGGATCCCACCAGAAAGGCGATAATCCAGGCACAGATTGACAGCAGCACAGTGACCTTCAGGCCGGACAGGATCCAGCCGAGGTAAGTGGTGTTGCCGAAGGGGGCGGGCTGAAAAAAGATGCCCCAGTCCCAGTTAGCTGACATAGCGCGGCTCCCGGTAAAAGAACGAACTCCCTGTATAAGACGGATAACCAGTGGTTACCGGACAGACAGTGTGTTTGCATGCAACGGACTGTGGTTTATCGTCCGCGCCCGCGTCAGTTGTGAACGCGGGCGCGGCGGTCTTAGTTATATCCTCAGTCCGGACGGCGCAGCCGGTCAGGCTGTCAGCCGCCGTGGTGGTTATTCAAAGGCCTTGTCATTCGGCGCTTTGAACAGCCCTTTCATTTCATCGGATAATTCAAAGTTCAGGTTGAGGTTCTTAGGCGGAATCGGCTGTTTGAACCAGCGGGTGTAGGATTTCTCAGCCTCACCGGAGGTTTGTGCATCAGAAACCGTTTTATCGATCAGGGCTTTGAACTGCGGATCATCTTTGCGCAGCATACAGCCGTAGGCTTCTTCGGACTGCGGTGTGCCGACAATCACCCAGTTATCCGGTTTTTTCGCTTTGGCGCGCTCACCGGCCAGCAGGGCATCATCCATCATAAAGGCGACAGCACGACCGGATTCCAGGGTGCGGAAGGCATCCCCGTGATCTTTGGCGCTGATAATGCGCATCTTCATCTGCTTCTCATCATTGAGTTTGTTGAGCAGCATTTCAGACGTGGTACCGGATGTGACCACCACGTTTTTCCCGGCGAGATCGGCAAAGTCTTTGATACCGGAGTCTTTACCGGTCAGCAGACGGGTACCGACCACAAAAATAGTATTGGAGAAAGCGGCCTGCTGCTGGCGGGCCAGGTTGTTGGTGGTGGAGCCGCACTCGAAATCGAATGTGCCGTTCTGTAATAGCGGGATACGGTTCTGAGAGGTCACCGGAATTAGTTTGACCTGTAAATCCGGCTTATTCAGGGTCTTTTTCACTGCATCAACAATATGGTTGGAGTAATCCTGGGAATAGCCGACCACGTTTTGCTGGTTATCATAATAAGAGAAGGGTACGGAGGATTCGCGGTGACCGACAACAATCACGCCGCTGTCATTGATTTTTTTCAGTGTACCGGCCAGCTCTTCAGCAGAAACCGCCGCACTGGCAAGCGCGGCTCCGGTGACCAGTACAGACAAAACTAACTTGCGCATAAACAACTCCTTTTCGGGAAACGGTATAAGGACGTGTGTTGCTCTTGTGGTTGTATTGTTAAAAATAGAACACTATTGTTAATAAATGGAAGTTAATTTGTTTTAAATCGGGAGATCCATCTCACTCTGTCCGATAAAGATGTGCAAGTTACACCCGGAACGTGTGTTCACATTAAATTATGGTATTTTGAATTGGTTTGGTTTTATATGCTGGTTATGGTGTGTTTATTAACCTGATAATGGTGCTTTTTACTGCTTAGTGCGGTGCTTTTATGGCCGGGAAGTGCTATTGTGTCATAATCCGCTGTTGTAACAATTCTGCTGTGCGGCGGTAACATCATATTGCGGTTAAATGTGTAAAGTTATGGTTATCCGGTTGTCTGAAATCGCAGGCTGTGTAAGATAGGCGGTAACTATCGGGGAGCGGGCTATGCTGAAGCAACGCAGGCAGGGTTATCTGCTGCTGTTTTTCACATTATTCTTTATCCTGTTGTGTCTGACACAACGGATGTCTGGTGCGCCGCGCATCAGTCTGAGCCCGTCTGCGGATTTTACTACCACGGTGCTGCTCAGTGATACGGAAACCGGCAGCGCCAATCCCGGTGGTACCTGTGATATCAGCGCCAAGTCGCTGAGTACCGTGCCGCAGTTCCCGGCAGAACCTCTCTTTTTTGCCCTTCTTTTCTTCGTCATGACCTCGGTGATAGTTCCTGTCCGTTACCGTTCGCGCTCGTGGCGTCAGCATATCCCGCCGATGCGGCTGCGCAGGCATCTCCATTTCTGTGTGATGAGGGATTAGCAACCGGCAATCTGTGTATTGTCGGGTTTTTTGCTTAATTCGGAGATGAAAAAAATTATGCGTTCTGTATTAACAGCGTTTGTGCTGTTTTTGTTCACGCTGACCACTGTGCATGCGGCTGATACCGGCTGGACCGAAATGCCGCACAATGATCACGCCCGTGTCAGAGTCACATCAGATCAGTGGAAAGACGGAAAACTGCGTCTGCTGCTGGCGGTTGAATTACAACCCGGCTGGAAAACCTACTGGCAGTCGCCGGGAGAGGGGGGCGTTGCTCCTGAACTGACATGGCAGGAGGCCTCCGCCGGAACACAGTGGTTCTGGCCCGCACCTCAGCGTTTTGACGTCGCCGGGCTCTCCACCCAGGGCTACGGCGGCAGTGTGGTGTTCCCGCTGGAAGTCACGGCGGCTCAGGCACTGCCGGCGCTCAGCGGAACACTGACCTTATCCACATGCAGTAATGTCTGTATCCTGACCGATTATCCGGTCTCACTGGATACCTCAGAACCCGCGCCGGACGATTTTGACCGTCAGTATGTGATGGCGATGCAGCAGGTGCCGCAGACCGGCGGTGATATCACCACCGGCGGCAGCCGGGTAAACGGCGGGACGCTGACGATGGTTCTGCACCGCCCGGGCGGCTGGCAGGATCCGCAGCTGTTTTTTAATGCGGATAAAGAAACCATTTTTGCCGCCCCGTCATTTACGATTTCCGGGGATAATCTCACTGCCACCGTTAAAGTAACGGATGACTGGGGGGAAATGCCGTCAGATCTGAACGGAAAACCGCTGTCGGTCGTTGTGACAGACGGCCCGGCAGCGCAGGCGCTCACCACGGTGATCGGCAGCGGACCCGATATTGCGGCCGCATCCGGCAGTGATACCTCCTTTATCATGTTGCTGCTGTTTGCATTGCTGGGCGGGCTGATCCTCAACGTTATGCCGTGTGTTCTGCCGGTGCTGGCGATGAAACTCGGCTCTGTGCTGTATGTGGAAAACCGCGAACAGCGGATGATCCGCACCCAGTTCCTGGTTTCCTCCTCCGGTATTATGGTCTCCTTCTGGATCCTCGCGGCGCTGGTGTCGCTGTTACGTCTGACACAAAGTGCGGTCGGCTGGGGAATTCAGTTCCAGAACCCGTGGTTCCTCGGCTTTATGGTGGTGGTAACTTTACTGTTCAGTGCCAATCTGTTCGGTGTTTTTTCTATCCGCCTGAGCAGTAATGCAACCACAAAACTGGCGACAGCGGGCGGCAAAGGGATGCGCGGCCACTTTATGGAAGGTATGTTTGCCACGCTGCTGGCGACCCCCTGTACCGCGCCGTTCCTCGGTACCGCCGTTGCGTTTGCGCTGGTGGCTCCGTATTCACAGCTGTGGATGATTTTTACCGCGCTGGGGCTGGGGATGAGCCTGCCGTGGCTGCTGATCGCCGCGTTTCCGGGAATTGCCAGAGCCCTGCCGAAACCGGGCCGCTGGATGAACGGTCTGCGTCTGGTGCTGGGCGGCATGATGTTTATTACGGCACTGTGGCTGATCAGTCTGCTGATCCCGCACACCGGGCCGGAAACCGCTGTGGTGATGGTGGCAGTTGTGCTGCTGGTACTTGCGCTGCTGGCTTTCCGCCGTACCGGTATTAAGCGCGGATCTGCGGCACTGGTGGCACTGCTGGTGGCTGGTGGTATCTGGGCCGCTATCAATATGACGGATGACCGGCAGCAGAGCCTGGTCAGTGATCAGGTGGACTGGCAGCCGCTGACGGAAGAGGCGGTGAACACCGCGCTTTCTCAGGGTAAACGGGTTTTTGTGGATGTGACCGCCGAATGGTGCGTGACCTGCAAAGCAAACAAATACAATGTATTATTACGCGATGATGTTCAGGACGCACTCCGTGAACCGGATGTTGTCGCACTGCGCGGGGACTGGACAAAACCGTCACCGGATATTAATGCATTTTTACAAAAGCGCGGGCATCTGGCAGTACCGTTTAATCAGATTTACGGCCCCGCTTTACCTGATGGTGAAATCTTGTCACCATTGCTGGATAAAGAAACACTCTTACATCTGTTAAATCAGTCACAAGGAATTGAACCATGAAAAAAACACTCGCGGCTTTAATGATTGCTCCGCTTATCTTTACCGCCACAGCTCATGCGGCCGCTTTTACCGCTGACCAGGAAGCGCAGGTGCGTGAATTGGTTCGTGACACGCTGGTCAAAAACCCGGAAATTCTGGAAGAAGCGATTATGGCGCTTCAGCAGAAACAGACCGAAAAACAGACCGCACAGATGAAAGATGCCGTTAAAGCCAATGCTGACGCGCTGTTTAATGATAAGTACACACCGCGTATCGGTTCAAAATCACCGAAACTGACCATCGTGTCTTTCACCGATTACAACTGCCCGTACTGCAAACGTTTTGATCCGCAGCTGGAAGCGATGGTGAAAAAATACCCTGACGTGGCGGTTGTCTTCAAACTGCTGCCGTTCAAAGGGGAAAGCTCCCTGAATGCCAGCCGTGCCGCACTTTCTGTCTGGGAAAGCAAGCCGGAAGCATTTGCACCGCTGCATAACCGCCTGATGCAGAAGAAAACCGCACTGACTCAGGATGATATCAACAGTGCACTGAAAACCGCCAAAGCGGGTGATGTGAAAGTCACTGATAACAGTATGAATACCATGCGTATGAATATGATGCTGGCGGAACAATTAGGTGTTCAGGGAACCCCAGCAACGCTGATTGGTGACGTGATGCTGCCGGGTGCCGTGGATGAAGCACAGCTGGATGCCATCATTAAGGAACAGCTGGCTAAGGTTAAATAATGCGGTTACTGCGCAGATGGGGAAAGGAATTTCTCCTGCTGCTGGTGATTTTATTTATTGCGTCACAGGCGATGGACTACTGGCGCAAACCGCAGGCACCGGATTTAAACACGGTGCCTTCGCTGACACTGACAGACGGCACACCGGTGTCTATTGCGCAGATGAGTGCGGAAAAACCGTTACTGGTCTACTTCTGGGCATCCTGGTGCGGGATCTGCAAATTGACCTCGCCGTCAGTCAGCGAGCTGTCTGAGTCTGGCTACAATGTGGTGACGGTTGCTATCCGCTCCGGTGAAGATGACCGGCTGGCGAAAGGAATGGCAGCGAAAGGTTACTATTTTCCGGTGATTAATGATCCGGATGGCCGTATCTCTCAGCTCTGGGGTGTGAATGTCACGCCGACTTTTGTGATTTATCACAAAGGGGAGATAGTTAGTTACACCAGCGGCTGGACCAGTCAGTTGGGGATGATGGCACGGTTGTGGCTGGCGAAATAACCAGTCTGAAATGAAAAATCCCGCCGTGAGTGATCACGGCGGGATTTTTTTATCTGCGGAATTTTTTCTTATCAGCGAAAATGCAGACCGCGTTCTGTACTCTTTCTGCGTTTTATCAGCGCCAGACCGAGGAAGATAACGGTGGCACCCCAGACCGGCCAGGTGCCCATACGGTAATATGGCGTGAAACCGGACGCTGAGGTTACAGTGGCACTCAGGGTAGCCTGTGTGAACTGCGGTAATTGCGCGGTGACAGAGCCGTCCGGCGCAATAATAGCGGTAATACCGTTATTGGTGGCGCGCAGCAGCGGACGCCCCAGTTCCAGCGCACGCATCCGTGCCATCTGGAAATGCTGCCACGGGCCGATGGAGCGGCCGAACCAGGCATCATTGGAGGCGGTCAGCAGCACACCGGTTTTGTCGGTCATATTGCGGCGCACCTGCTCTCCGAGGATCACTTCATAGCAAATCTCGGCAGTCAGTGTCATTTTCCCGGCGGTCAGCGGCGGCTGGATATAACCCCCGCGGCTGAAAGCGGACATCGGCAGGTTAAAGAACGGCGCCAGCGGACGCAGTAAATCTTCCAGCGGCACAAACTCCCCGAACGGCACTAAGTGATGTTTGTAATAGCGGTTTTTATCCCGGCTGTCGTATTCGCTCTTATTACCCAGCACAATCAGGGTGTTGTAAACATCATATTCTTTGCCGTCCGCTTTCGGAACTGCATCCACCACACCGGTGATCAGCTGTGCGCCGCTGAGTGTCAGCAGGCCGTTGAGCTGATCCAGGAACGCAGACTGACTGGCGGCAAAATCCGGAATAGCGGATTCCGGCCAGATAATCAGAGTATCAGTGCGGAAGTACGGGCGGCTTTCTTTGAGATAGATACCCAGTGTTTTATCCAGCATGCCCTGTTCCCATTTCAGGGACTGGGCGATATTTCCCTGAACCAGTGCGACCTGAGTCGGGTCGTTGTTCATCTGATACCACTGGTAGTTGCGGGCGAGCCACGGCGCGAACAGCAGTACCAGCGCCGGGATCAGCGGACGGATACGGCGCTGCGAGAGTGAAAGGGCAATCAGCCCGCTTATCACCATCAGCAGAAAGGTGATGGCATTCACGCCCAGGATTGGCGCCAGTGCACGCATCGGGCCGTCAATCTGGGTATAACCGAATTCCAGCCACGGGAAGCCGGTCAGCACCCAGCCGCGTAAAAATTCAGTAAGCTGCCAGAGTGCCGGGGCGGCAATCACCAGACGCCAGACAGTGGCGTGCGGGAAGCATTTGGCCAGCAGACCGGCAAACAGCATCGGATAGAGTGCCAGATAGGCGGCCAGCAGGACAACAAGGAACAGGTTGGCAATTTCCGGCATACCGCCGAAATCCGCGATACTGACATACACCCAGTTTACGCCGCTGCCGAATAAACCCAGCCCCCAGGCGAAACCGATAGCACAGGCCTGTTTACCTGTCCGGTTGAGAGTCAGCAGCAGCAGGGCGGCCAGTGCGGGCAGTGAGAAATACCAGAGATCAAAAGGCGAAAAGGCCAGCGTTCCGCCGGCCCCGAAAATCAGTGCCAGCAGCAGATGCGGCCACTGGCGTAAACCATGAGGTGATTTTATCATGTCAGATTATCTTCATCTAAAGACGGGATTGGAGCATCGTCCGGAATCTTAACATGTAACTGGATAATTTTACGACTGTCTGCCATCGCAACTTTGAACTGGTAGTTGTCAATCTCAATGGTTTCACCACGGGTCGGCAGATGGCCGAAGGCCTGCATCACCAGCCCGCCGACGGTATCGACCTCTTCATCACTGAAGCGGGTGCCGAATGCGTCGTTAAAATCTTCTATCTGGGTGAGGGCGCGGACAGAATAGGAGTGCAGACTGAGCTGACGGATATCCACGTCATCCTCATCATCGTATTCATCCTCAATTTCACCGACAATTAACTCCAGAATATCCTCGATAGTGACAAGTCCGGAGACTCCGCCGAATTCATCGATCACAATCGCCATATGATAGCGCTGGGAGCGGAACTCCTTAAGCAGACGGTCAACACGCTTACTTTCCGGCACAACAACCGCCTGGCGCAGCACTTTATCAATACTGAACTCTTCGGAATCACTGCGCATAAACGGCAGCAAATCTTTTGCCATCAGCAGGCCTTCAATGTGATCTTTGTCTTCGCTGATCACCGGAAAGCGGGAGTGGGCAGAGTCAATAATGACATCCAGGCACTCGTCGAGTGTCTGATTGCGCTTGAGAGTCACAATTTGTGAACGCGGGATCATGATATCGCGGACACGCTGATCAGAAATATCCATCACCCCTTCGAGCATGTCGCGGGTGTCAGGATCGATCAGTGCATTTTGTTCGGAATCACGGATGACCTCAACGAGGTCTTCACGGCTTTTTGGCTCGCCGTGGAACAGTTGCTGGCGCAGCAGAGAAAAGAAACCCTTTTTCTGGTTCGGTGTATCACTACCCGATGGATGGTCGTCGCTCATGGCGGTTTTTTTACATTCCCCGATTTAATGAAAGATGCCGTATTATGTAGCATAAAAACGGCATCGCTGACTACGCTTTTTCTGTGATATACGGATCAGAATAGCCTAATTTTTTTAAGATTTCCGTTTCCAGGCCTTCCATCTCTTCTGCTTCATCGTCTTCGATGTGGTCATAACCCAGCAGATGCAGGCAGCCGTGGATAACCATATGCGCCCAGTGTTCTTCTTCGGTTTTTTCCTGTTCGGCGGCTTCGCGCTCCACCACCTGACGGCAGATAATCAAATCCCCGAGCAGCGGCAGTTCAATTTCCGGCGGCACTTCAAACGGGAAGGAGAGCACGTTGGTCGGTTTATCCATGCCGCGGTAAGTCAGGTTCAGCTCGTGGCTTTCCGCTTCATCCACCAGGCGGATGGTAACTTCACTCTCTTCCTGAAACATCGGCAGCACGCCGTCAATCCAGCGCTGAAACTGAGCTTCAGAGGGCAGGTTGTCTGTGTTTTCACAGGCGATTTGTAAATCAAGAACCGGATTACTCATGAGATTGTTCCTGCTGCGCCTGCGCGCGTTCGGCATCACGCTGCTGTTTCAGCATCTGTTTGCGTTTCTGTTCTGCGGCTTCCCACGCTTCATAGGCAATAACCACTTTTGCCACGATAGGATGACGCACCACGTCTTCACTGTGGAAGAAGTTAAAGCTCAGTTCCGGTACATCCGCCAGCACTTCAATGGCGTGGCGCAGACCGGATTTATTGCCGTTCGGCAGGTCAATCTGGGTGATATCCCCGGTGATAACCGCTTTGGAGTTAAAGCCGATACGGGTCAGGAACATTTTCATCTGTTCGATGGTGGTGTTCTGGCTTTCATCGAGAATAATAAAGGCATCGTTCAGGGTCCGGCCGCGCATATAGGCCAGCGGCGCGACTTCAATCACGTTGCGCTCAATCAGCTTTTCCACTTTCTCAAAGCCGAGCATTTCAAACAGCGCATCGTACAGCGGGCGCAGATACGGATCGACTTTCTGGCTGAGATCTCCGGGCAGGAAGCCGAGTTTCTCACCGGCCTCAACGGCAGGGCGGGTCAGCAGGATGCGGCGGATTTCCTGACGCTCAAGAGCAACCACAGCTGCGGCGACCGCCAGATAGGTTTTCCCGGTTCCGGCAGGGCCGATACCGAAGGTGATATCGTGGTCGAGAATGTGGGCGATATACTGTGCCTGGTTTGGCGTACGTGGTTTAACCACACCGCGTTTGGTTTTGATATTGACGGATTTGCCGTAGTCCGGCACATGTTCGTCACTCTGTTCCAGTACACGGCTTTCTGCCACGGCCAGGTGAACCTGCTCCGGGTCGATATCGCGGATCACACCGCGCACCGGGGCAGTTTCCACATAGAGCTGGCGCAGGATAGCCGCAGCGGCTTTGACGCAGTGCGGTTTGCCGGTCAGCCGGAAGCGGTTGTCGCGGCGGCTGATTTCGGTGCCGAGACGGCGCTCAAGCAGTTTGATGTTATCATCGAAGGGACCGCAGAGGCTTTGCAGACGCTGATTTTCGGCTGGTTCGAGGAAAATTTCCTGTGTTGCTACCTGTGAAGGTGATATATAGGTCTCTGTCACTGAATCTCTCTGTGTATTCTCACGCGCAGGTCATTCTGCGCGTGATCGTTAGTTAGTGTACGGATGGCTGATAGATGCCGACACCCAGTTCGTCTTCTTTACGGGTGCGGGCAATCACGGATTCCGGGGTTTCGTGAATACGCAGATTCATCTGATCTTCTGTCCGGATCACGCGGCCGCGCAGTGAGTTGGTGTAAACATCGGTAATCTCAACATCCACAAATTTGCCGATCATGTCCGGGGTGCCTTCAAAGTTCACCACGCGGTTGTTTTCGGTGCGTCCGGATAATTCCATGACGTCTTTACGGGACGGGCCTTCCACCAGGATACGCTGTGTGGTGCCGAGCATCTGGCGGCTGTAGCTCATCGCCTGCTGGTTAATCCGCTGCTGTAACAGGTACAGACGCTGTTTTTTCTCTTCTTCAGTCACGTCATCCGGCAGATCAGCCGCCGGGGTACCCGGACGCGGGGAGTAGATGAAACTGAAGCTCATATCGAAATTCACGTCTGCAATAAGCTGCATGGTTTTTTCGAAGTCGTCATTAGTTTCTCCAGGGAAGCCGACGATAAAGTCAGAGCTTATCAGGATATCCGGACGTGCTTTGCGCAGTTTACGGATGATGGATTTGTATTCCAGCGCGGTATGGGCGCGTTTCATCTGGGTCAGAATACGGTCTGAGCCGCTTTGTACCGGCAGATGCAGGAAGCTGACCAGCTCCGGGGTATCTTCATATACGGCGATAATATCATCCGTGAATTCAATCGGATGGCTGGTGGTAAAGCGGATGCGGTCGATACCGTCAATCGCGGCCACCAGACGGATCAGCTCGGCAAAACTGCAGATGCTGCCGTCAAACGCCGGGCCGCGGTAAGCATTCACATTCTGACCCAGGAGGTTCACTTCACGCACACCCTGAGCGGCTAACTGTGCGATTTCAAACAGCACATCATCACACGGACGGCTGACTTCCTCACCGCGGGTGTAAGGCACCACGCAGAAGGTACAGTATTTATTACAGCCTTCCATGATAGAAACAAAGGCGGACGGGCCTTCGGCGCGCGGTTCCGGCAGGCGGTCAAATTTTTCGATTTCCGGGAAGCTGATGTCCACAATCGGGCTGCGGTCGCCTCTGAGTTTGTTGATCATCTCCGGCAGGCGGTGCAGTGTCTGCGGGCCGAAGACAATGTCCACAGCCGGGGCGCGGCGGCGGATAAAATCCCCTTCCTGGGAGGCCACACAGCCTCCGACACCGATAATAATGTCCGGATTCACATCCTTGAGGTTTTTCCAGCGGCCGAGCTGGTGGAACACTTTTTCCTGCGCTTTCTCACGGATAGAACAGGTATTAAGCAGGAGAATATCGGCTTCATCGGCATTGTCTGTTAAAGTATAGCCGTGGGTGCTTTCCAGCAGGTCAGCCATTTTGGATGAATCGTACTCATTCATCTGACAGCCCCAGGTTTTTATGTACAGTTTTTTACTCGTCGACATTTTCTCAATCCGCTGTTTTCAGTGAAACAATACCCGCAACACTGAAAAGCATTGTGTGTATTCAATCAGGTTTTGATGTAACCAATGGTCGATATTGTAGTCATTTGACACACCAGTGACCAGACCCGGCAGCACGGATCTTCACCTTTCCCGGTGAATTTACGGCAATTGAACAAAAAATCAACGTATTAGAATAGGTATGTCATGGATAACCCGTTAACACATTCTGAAGTCACCGTTATCGGCGGGGGAATGATTGGTGCCGCCACAGCCCTGGGACTGGCTCAGGCCGGTTTTGGTGTCACTGTGGCTGAGTTACAGGCACCGGCACCGTTCGATGCTCAGAGCCGCCCTGACGTGCGGATTTCCGCCATCAGCCGCGCGTCAGCTGAGTTACTGGAGAGTCTCGGGGTATGGGAGCGTGTCCGTGCCATGCGTTGTGTGCCGTACCGCACCCTGGAAACGTATGAGGAACCGGGGTCGGAAGTGACCTTTACCGCAGAGAGCCTGGGGTTACCTGATCTGGGGTATATGGTGGAAAACCCGGTACTGCAGCGGGCATTGTGGGAGATGATCACCGCTCATGAGCTGATCACCTGTCTGTGCCCGGCACGGTTGCAGAGTATGACAAAGCAATCCGGTGAATGGTTGCTGACATTTGATAACGGCGACGTAATCAGTTCCCGTCTGGTTATCGGCGCGGACGGTGCGAAATCACAGGTCAGAACGCTGGCCGGTATCGGCAGCCGCGGCTGGCAGTATCGTCAGTCCTGTATGTTGATCACCGTTGATACCGGACGTGAGCAGCAGGATATCACCTGGCAGCAGTTTTTCCCGTCCGGCCCGCGTGCGTTTCTGCCGCTGTTTGATTCTTATGCCTCGCTGGTCTGGTATGACTCACCAGCGCGGATCCGCCAGCTCAGTAAACTGCCGCTGCCGCAACTGCAGGCGGAAATCCGCGCATCATTCCCTGAACGCCTCGGAGACGTGACTCCGCTGGCCTGCGGTTCTTTCCCGCTGGTGCGACATCATGCCGCTCACTATGTACAGGACGGTCTGGCGCTGATCGGCGATGCGGCGCATACCATTAATCCGCTGGCCGGGCAGGGAGTAAACCTGGGTTACCGTGATGCGGATACTTTGCTGAATACCCTGATTGCGGCGCGTGAGTGCTGTGAGGACTGGGGCAGTGAGTCTGTTCTCAGACGTTATGAGCGCCGCCGCCGTCCGGATAACCTGCTGATGCAGGCCGGGATGGATGCGTTTTATCTCACTTTCAGTAATACCCTGCCGGGGTTACAGCCGTTGCGTAACCTGGCACTGACGGTGGCACAACGTGCAATACCGCTGAAAAAGCTGGCGCTGAAATATGCGCTGGGAGTCTGATTACTGATTCAGGCAGGGCGGGAGATTCTCTTCTGCTTCCGGGGATGGCGGACAGCAGTCAAAAACGAAAAGTCGCTGTAAACACATCCGTGTGCGCTCAGGCGCGTCATCCCTGACGCGCATGCTTTTCGTTGATTTTGCCTGCAGTCGCGCGTTGCACATTGAGCGCAATGAAATATTTATCCGGATTCAGAAAAGCAAAAAGCCCGTCAGAGACGGGCTTTCAGAATTTGGCTGGGGTACCAGGATTCGAACCTGGGAATGCTGGAATCAGAATCCAGTGCCTTACCGCTTGGCGATACCCCAAAAGATGGTGGCTACGACGGGAATCGAACCTGTGACCCCAACATTATGAGTGTTGTGCTCTAACCAGCTGAGCTACGTAGCCATCTTTTACTGCTTTGACAAAACCGTTTCTCAGAAATATGGCTGGGGTACCTGGATTCGAACCAGGGCATGCCAGGATCAAAACCTGGTGCCTTACCGCTTGGCGATACCCCACCTGAAAAACGACGCCTATCATACTTCATTTTTCCACTCAGTGGAAGATGGCTGGGGTACCAGGATTCGAACCTGGGAATGCCAGGATCAAAACCTGGTGCCTTACCGCTTGGCGATACCCCATCCGGAAATACAATGGGCAACAACGAATGTCACGAGAAATGGTGCGGGAGGCGAGACTTGAACTCGCACACCTTGCGGCGCCAGAACCTAAATCTGGTGCGTCTACCAATTTCGCCACTCCCGCAAAAAAGATGGTGGCTACGACGGGATTCGAACCTGTGACCCCAACATTATGAGTGTTGTGCTCTAACCAACTGAGCTACGTAGCCATCTTTTTTTTGCGTGACCTTCATCGGCGTTGCGGGGCGCATTATGCGGATTACAGCCAAAAGCGTCAACTGCTTTTTGCAGATATTTTGATGAAATCCGTTTGTTTGCCTGCATAATAATCACTTTGAAGATAAACAGTACAAAAAACAGGATAAAATCACGGAGTTGACGCATTTATCCGGTGGCGGATTATTCCGCCGTATCCGGTTTATTTTCCAGAACATGCAGCAGCAGTTCACCGTACAGCATCGCCCGTTTTATCAGGGCAAATGCCCCGATAGCGGAGTTCGGCGGCAGCTGTGAAATCACCACCGGCAGATCCTCGCGGAAATTTTTCAGCGACTGCGTATTTATGCAGCTTTGCAGGGCAGGGAGCAGCACATTTTCAGCGGCAGTTATCTCACCGGCAATCACCACTTTTTGCGGGTTAAACAGATTTATCGTAATGGCAATGGCTTTTCCGAGGGAATTACCGACCTGTTTTATCACTTCTGCCGCAAGGGCATCCCCCCGGTTAGCAGCACGGCAGATGGCGCGGATGGAACAGTTATCCGGCGTCAGTTCACTCTCAAACCCCTGAGTCAGCTGGTGTTTTACCCGGGTTTCAATGGCGGCATCTGATGCGACTGTTTCCAGACAGCCGAAGTTTCCGCAGTGGCAGCGTTCACCGAGCGGATCTATCTGAATATGGCCGATTTCGCCGAGGTTACCGCGCCGGTTGAGCAGGATCTGATTATTGATAATGATCCCCGCCCCGGCTCCCCGGTGAATACGCACCAGCAGAGAATCCGCACAATCGCGCGTGGCTCCGAAATAGTGTTCGGCCAGCGCGAGGCTGCGGATATCATGCCCGGCATAGCACGGCAGCTTAAAATGGTGATGAAGATTTTCAGTCAGCGGCCAGTCACTGACAGCAATGTGCGGCATATAACGCACAATACCGCGATCCGGATCGACCAGTCCGGGCAGTATCACCGCAATAGCGATAAGCTCGCGGATGCGGCGCTGGTGTGTCTGTCTGAAGTTGTCGATCAGCGCAATGAGTTTAGCTTCCGCATCTGCCTGAGAAGTGGCTTCCAGGGGACAGGTCTCTTCTTCGAGCGCCCGTCCGCTGAGATCAAACAGTGCGATAGTGGCATCATGGCGGCCGAGACGCACGCCGATAGTCTGAAAGGCGCGGTGTTCGGAAATAATGGAGATAGCGCGGCGTCCGCCGGTGGATGCCTGCTGATCCACCTCTTTTATCAGGCCGCGCTCAAGAAGCTGACGGGTAATTTTGGTCACACTGGCGGGTGCCAGCTGACTTTGTTCGGCAATCTGAATGCGTGAAATCGGGCCGGAACGGTCTATCAGGCGGTAAACCACCGCCCCGTTCAGCTGTTTGACTAAATCAATATTACCTATCTGCGGAATTCCGTTACCCATCGGCGTCTTTTACTCATGATGTATGGACCACATTCCCGTTAACGATTGTCATACAGACAGAAAAATCAGCGGTGAAGGCGGTCAGGTTGGCAATACTGCCGGATTTAATACTTCCCAGTCTGTCCTGAACACCAATTGCCCGTGCCGGATAGAGTGTGGCCATGCGCAGGGTTTCATCCAGCGGAATACCGACATGCTGAACACAGTTTGCCACTGCGCGGATCATGGTGAGTGAGGAACCACTCAGTGTGCCGTTTTCGTCCACACATAAACCATCACGATAATATATCGTTTTGCCGGCAAAGATAAAATGATCCAGCCCGCTGGTTTTCGGATCAAGCCCCGCCGGTGCGGTGGCATCGGTGACCAGGATCAGCTTGTCGCGCTTGAGGGCTTTACTGTTGCGGATGTTCGGCCAGGAAACATGCAGGCCGTCAGCAATAATTCCGGCATATATTTCAGAGGTATCATAAATCGCGCCAATCAGTCCCGGCTGGCGGCCGGAAATGTACGGCATGGCATTAAACAGGTGTGTGGAGAGGGTGATACCGTTTTCAAACCCGGCACGGGACTCTTCATAACTCGCGTTGGAGTGCCCGGAGGAGACCACAATTCCGGCATCCGTCAGTTTGCGGATAACAGAGGGTTCCACCATTTCCGGTGCCAGGGTGAGTTTGGTTATCACATCTGCGTTATCACACAGGAAATCAATCATCGCGGCATCCGGTTTGCGGATATAGTCCGGATTGTGTGTGCCTTTTTTCACCGGGTTGATGTAAGGCCCTTCCAGATGCAGTCCCAGCGCCTGATTTTTATGGTTTTTCAGATAATCACGCATGGTGCTGACACTCAGTTTCATCAGCGAATCGGGGCTGGTGATCAGTGTCGGCAGGAAGCTGGTGCAGCCGGTACGTTCGTTGGCCTTCTGCATAATGTCCAGGGTGCGGACCGTGATATCGTCCTCATTGTCATTAAACTGTACGCCGCCGCAGCCGTTGACCTGCAAATCAATAAATCCCGGGGAGAGGATGGCACCGCCCAGATCACGGGTGTCAATTCCGTCCGGTAAGTCTCTGACCGGACACACACTGTGGATTAATTCGCCGTCAATAATGACCGCGTGGTTTTCCAGACGATCGTGACCGGTATAAATAATGGCATTGGTTAATGCGTACATAACGCCTCCTGGGGGAGAGAATACTTATTTAAAGATAAGACAACACAACAAAAACCGCCCGGATAAAGGGCGGTCAGCATCGGTTATTCAGCAGCAAACTGTTCGGTAATGTCAGATTCAAGGTGACAGAAATACTTCAGGGTTTTCACTTTCAGCTCAAGTGTGGCCGGTTCATCACATACCACAATGGCTTTCGGGTGGATCTGCACACAGGTAATCGTCCACATATGATTCACCGAGCCTTCAACCGCCTGCTGTACCGCCATTGCCTTGTTATGGCCGGTGGCGAGGATCAGCAGTTCTTTGGCATCCATCAGAGTGCCGACACCCACAGTGAGCGCATATTTCGGCACTTTATTGATGTCATTATCAAAGAAACGGGAGTTGGCGATACGGGTTTCCGGTGTCAGCGTTTTGACACGGGTGCGCGAAGTCAGGGATGAACCCGGCTCGTTAAAGGCAATGTGACCGTCATTACCGACGCCGCCCATGAACAGCTGTACACCGCCGTAAGCTTTCATCTTCGCTTCATAGCGTTCACATTCCGCATCGGTATCCGCGGCATTACCATTGAGCAGATTGATGTTTTCCGCCGGGATATCAATGTGATTAAAGAAATTCTCATGCATAAATGAGTGATAACTCTGCGGATGGGATTCCGGCAGGCCGATATACTCATCCATATTAAAGGTCACCACATGACGGAAACTGACCTTTCCGGCCTGATGCAGGGCGATCAGCGCCTTGTAGGTGGCCAGCGGGGTGCCGCCGGTCGGCAGTCCCAGAACAAACGGTCGCTCAGCCGTCGGGCGGAACGCATTGATTTTGTCAGCGATGTACTGTGCGGACCACTGACCGACATCCTGCGCTTTCGCAAGAGGGATTAAACGCATATCGATTCTACCTCGTTAAGTTATACCGGGTTATCGGCCCGGTATCTGCTGTGCTGTCTCAGGAAGATCCTTCCTGTCTCATCTATAGCATGAATACCCGGAATTTATTAGTCACGGGAGAGAATACAGCCGCCGGAAAAGATATTTTTTATCTTAAAATAAGTTTTGTGTGACTGCCAGCATTTTAATCAGCCGGTGACGAATATTGGTGACAATAATCACAAATCACAGCTATTTAATTTGCGAAGCGAAATAAACTTTTTAGACTGATACGTATAGTTGGCAGTAAAATAAGTGTTACGCAATCCGGTGAGTGATCAGACCGGTTGTTACAAATTCAGTTGTACACAATAAGGCAGCCGGTCATGGCTGTGATAATAATGCTGTAAAACAAAAAAGGCCGTTCGTCAGGGCGGCAAGGGGGAGTGAGTGGGTATACTGAACTATCTGCAGCGGATTGGCCGGGCACTGATGGTGCCTGTCGCCACATTGCCGGCTGCGGCAATTCTGATGGGGGTCGGTTACTGGATCGACCCGACGGGCTGGGGTGCGGACAACGTGGTTGCCGCGTTCCTGATCAAATCCGGTGCGGCTATCATTGATAACATGTCAATGCTGTTTGCTATCGGTATCGCTTACGGGATGTCAAAAGACAAAGACGGTGCGGCAGCACTGACCGGTTTTGTCAGCTTTATGGTGGTGACCACCCTGTGTTCCACCGCGACAGTCGGTATGATTCAGGGGATCCCTCCGGAAGCGGTTCCGGCGGCGTTCGGTAAGATCAACAACCAGTTTATCGGTATTCTGGTCGGCGTTATTTCCGCCGAACTGTATAACCGTTACAGCGGTGTTGAGCTGCCGATGGCATTGTCATTCTTTAGCGGCCGCCGTCTGGTGCCTATCCTGGCGTCATTTGTGATGATCCTGGTGGCTGCGGTGCTGATGTATGTCTGGCCGGTCATTTATGATGCACTGGTTTCCTTCGGTAAGAGCATTAAAGACCTGGGCGCGTGGGGCGCGGGGATTTACGGCTTCTTTAACCGTCTGTTAATTCCTGTCGGTCTGCACCACGCGCTGAACTCAGTGTTCTGGTTCAACGTGGCGGATATCAACGATATTCCTAACTTCCTGGCCGGTCAGCAATCCATTGATGCCGGTACGGCGATTCCGGGTATCACAGGCCGTTATCAGGCCGGTTTCTTCCCGATCATGATGTTTGGTATCCCGGGGGCCGCGCTGGCGATTTATCACTGTGCCAAACCGGAAAACAAAGCAAAAGTGGCCGGTATTATGATCGCTGGTGCATTTGCCGCGTTCTTCACCGGTATCACCGAGCCGATTGAGTTCTCCTTCATGTTCGTGGCACCGGTACTGTATGTCATCCACGCCTTCCTGACCGGTATCTCCCTGTTTATCGCTGCAACCATGCAGTGGATTTCCGGTTTCGGCTTCAGTGCGGGGCTGGTGGATATGGCGTTGTCCTCACGCAACCCGCTGGCAACCCACTGGTATATGCTGATCCTGCAGGGTCTGGTCTTCTTCGCGCTGTACTATGTGGTGTTCCGTTTTGTTATCACCAAATTCAACCTGTTAACCCCGGGCCGTGAAGCGGCGATGGCAACCAACGATACCGTTGATGGTTACAGCGAGAATGTCAGCACTGATAACAAAAAAGATGAGAAAAAATCCATCAGCAGCGAAGCGCGTCAGTATATCGCGGCTATCGGTGGTTCAGATAACCTGACCGGTATTGATGCGTGTATCACCCGCCTGCGTCTGACTGTAAAAGACTCCGCGCAGGTTAATGATGCTTATGCGAAACAAATAGGTGCATCCGGCGTTATCCGTCTGAATAAAGAGAGTGTGCAGGTGATTGTCGGCACCCGTGCCGAGCTGATTGCCAATGCCATGCGTGACGTACTGAAAGAAGGCCCGGTTGCGGCAGCTCAGGCTGCTGCTGCGGCTCCGGAAGCAGTGAAAGCCAAAGCACAGGGCAATGGTAACGTGGTACTGACGCTGGTGGCACCATTCGACGGTGAAGTGGTTGATTTATCCGCTGTACCGGATGAGGCATTTGCCGGCCGTGTTGTCGGTGACGGTATTGCCATCAAACCGGAAAGTGACACCGTATATGCCCCGGCGGCAGGTACTGTGGTGAAAATTTTCGATACCAACCATGCATTCTGCCTGGAAACCGATAATGGTGCGGAAATTATTGTTCACATGGGTATTGATACTGTGAATCTGAACGGCAACGGCTTTACCCGCCTGATTGAAGAAGGCGCACAGGTTGCTGCCGGTGATGCGGTGCTGAAACTGGATCTGGCGTATCTGAATGAGCATGCCAAATCTATGATAAGCCCGGTAATCATCAGTAATATCGATGATTATGATCGCGTGGAGATTGTTGCCAAAGGTCTGGTTAAGGCAAACGAATCTGAGCTGTATCATGTCATTAAATAAGTGATTGCGGTTATGATAATAACGGGAGGCAGCTGCTTCCCGTTTTTTTATCTGTTTTTTGCGCGAAGGCATCTGCCCGGCTGATATTTCTGTGCTCAGGTGGTTGTATATGAGCGCATCATATCGGATGATAAGAGGTTATTAACGCGCATATTGCATTGAGGAATTATGACAATGAACGAGGCTGATGCCCGCCCGACAAACTTTATTCGTCAGATTATTGACGAAGACCTGGCTTCCGGAAAACATACCACGGTTCACACGCGCTTCCCGCCTGAGCCGAACGGTTACCTGCATATTGGTCATGCGAAATCAATCTGCCTGAATTTCGGCATTGCACAAGACTATCAGGGGCAATGCAATCTGCGTTTTGATGACACCAACCCGGTTAAAGAAGACGTGGAATACGTTAATTCCATTGAAAACGATGTCAAATGGCTCGGTTTTCAGTGGAGCGGTAAAGTATGCTACTCCTCCGACTATTTCGACACGCTGTACAACTACGCCGTTGAGCTGATCAACAAAGGTCTGGCGTATGTCTGCGAATTAAGTCCGGAAGAGATCCGCGAATACCGCGGTACCTTAAAAGAGCCGGGCAGAAACAGCCCGTACCGCGACCGCACCCCGGAAGAGAACCTCGCGCTGTTTGAAAAAATGCGTGACGGCGGCTTTGAGGAAGGTAAAGCGTGTCTGCGTGCCAAAATCGATATGGCATCCTCCTTTATGGTGATGCGTGATCCGGTGATTTACCGCATTAAGTTTGCAACCCACCATCAGTCCGGTGACAAATGGTGCATCTACCCGATGTATGATTTCACCCACTGTATTTCTGATGCGCTGGAAGGGATCACCCATTCACTCTGTACGCTGGAATTCCAGGACAACCGCCGCCTGTATGACTGGGTGCTGGATAACATCACCATTGACTGCCATCCGCGTCAGTATGAGTTCTCCCGCCTGAATCTTGAATACACCGTGATGTCCAAGCGGAAACTGAATCAGCTGGTAACAGAGAAATTTGTTGAAGGCTGGGATGACCCGCGCATGCTGACCATTTCCGGTCTGCGCCGCCGTGGTTATACCGCTGCCTCTATCCGCGAGTTCTGCCGCCGTATCGGCGTCACCAAACAGGATAACAACGTCGAAATGGCGGCACTGGAATCCTGTATCCGTGATGACCTGAACGAAAGCGCACCACGCGCCATGGCGGTTATCGATCCGGTGAAAGTCGTGATTGAAAACATGCCGGAAGGCGATGTGATGGTGACTATGCCGAATCATCCGAACAAACCGGAAATGGGCAGCCGTGAAGTGCCGTTCAGTCGTGAAATCTGGATTGATCGTGCAGACTTCCGTGAAGAAGCGAACAAACAGTACAAGCGTCTGGTGCTGAATAAAGAAGTGCGCCTGCGTAATGCGTTTGTGATTAAAGCAGAACGTGCGGAAAAAGACAGCGAAGGCAATATCACCACTATCTACTGCACCTATGATCCGGAGACCCTGAATAAAGATCCGGCTGACGGACGTAAAGTGAAGGGCGTTATCCACTGGGTCAGCGTGAAACACGCGGTACCGGCGGAAATCCGTCTGTATGACCGCCTGTTCAGTGTACCGAACCCGGGCGCTGAGGATGATTTCCTGTCAACGCTAAATCCGGATTCTCTGGTGATCCGTCAGGGTTTTGTGGAGCCGTCACTGGTCGCTGCAGACAGCAGCAAACCGTATCAGTTTGAGCGTGAAGGGTATTTCTGTGCTGATGCCAAATTATCCTCAGCGGATAAATTAGTCTTTAACCGGACTGTCGGCCTGCGTGATACCTGGGCAAAAATTGAAAGTAAGTAACTGATAACACCGTGTTACTGGTATAAAAAAGCCGTTCGCAGGAACGGCTTTTTTGTGTGCATTTGTCCTGAAAAACGGCAACAAAAAAGGCGCGATACGCGCCTTTCATACAAAATGGTCAACGGTGAGAATTATTTTTTCTCGTCGTGGATACCTTCATCAGAACGGCAGTCACCATCCGCACAGTGGCCGTACAGGTACAGGCTGTGGTTGGTGAGTTTAATACCGTGGCGTTCCGCGATATTTTTCTGACGTGATTCAATGGATTCATCACTGAACTCAATCACTTTACCGCAATCCAGGCAGATCAGATGATCGTGGTGGTGTTGCTGGGTCAGTTCGAAAACGGATTTGCCGCCCTCAAAGTTATGACGGGTGACAATACCGGCGTCATCAAACTGGTTCAGAACGCGGTAGACAGTTGCGAGTCCAATCTCTTCACCGATATCGATCAGTTTTTTGTAGAGATCTTCCGCACTGACGTGATGGCACTCCGGATCCTGCAACACTTCCAGAATCTTCAGGCGGGGAAGTGTGACTTTCAGTCCTGCATTTTTCAATGCTTTATTGTTATCGGTCATGCGGATTTAGTCCTATATTGTCGCTGGTGAGCGCACACTCGGGAAAACGCTCAACGGCTGAACACAATGTCCGGCTATCAAAAGGTGTCAGGTGCGATTCGCCTGACCGATGCCGGACCGGATAAATAATATCATTACATAAATAAGCAGAATTATCATTCGCAATTTAAGGGAAAACCTTAAATTGCCAGAATCTCGTCGAGACTCATTTCTTCGCGGATCTGCTCAACCCATTTTGCCACGCGTTCGTTAGTCAGCTCCGGCTGGCGATCTTCATCAATAGCCAGGCCGATAAAGTGACTGTCGTCCGCCAGGCCTTTTGACTCTTCAAAGTGGTAGCCTTCTGTCGGCCAGTGACCCACAATGGTCGCGCCGCGCGGTTCAATGATGTCACGGATGGTGCCCATGGCGTCACAGAAATACTCTGCGTAATCCTCCTGGTCACCACAACCGAAGATAGCCACAATTTTACCGTTAAAATCAATTTCTTCCAGTGTCGGGAAGAAATCATCCCAGTCACACTGTGCTTCGCCGTAATACCAGGTCGGGATACCCAGCAGTAAGAAATCAAACCCTTCGATGTCCTCTTTGCTGCACTTGGCAACATCCCGGACTTCAGCAACATCATCGCCGAGTAATTTCTGAATCATTTTAGCGATATTTTCTGTGTTACCGGTGTCACTACCAAAAAATATACCTGCGATTGCCATAAATAAGCCTCTCAACCGAAAATCTCTGTGCCTGCAAAAGGACGCCGCAGCGACAACAAGCAGAAATTATAACTATTTCATCTTCATAAATACCATTCTGACGAAAACAGTATTTGAAGTCTGTCAAATTTGTGTGGTGTGTCGTCTCACAATTTGGTGCATAAATCAGAACGCTGAAGGTAATCAAGCAGAATTTGCTCGATAAGCTCGCCCCGGTTCACGTTTTCTTCGTATGCCAGCTGGTTCAGGGCATCGACAATATCCGCATTCAGTTTGAGCTCAACGCGGCGTAATCCGTTAACTTTGTCACGCCGCAGCTGATTGCGTTTGTTAATCCGCAACTGCTCATCACGGGAGAGCGGGTTTGTTTTCGGTCGTCCGGGCCGGCGTTCGTCAGCGAACAAATCCAGCGTGGTACGATCCGTTTGTTCTTTGGCCATAATTTTACTACGAAAAGGCGGATTACAATGATAAACGCGCAATGATACACCGCCATCCCGCTTACCGCCACCGCTTCGCGGCCTGTTACCGCGGATTTCGTGCAGATTGATTAACATCGCACCGTCTGCCCGCCTGTGCGGCAGCCCTGCAGGACGGATGATGGGTTTCGTCAATGAATTAAATATTGCAATTATCGTTATGAATATATTAGAAAAAAAAGAGTATTCAGCTCAGGATAACGGAGTGTTTTTGCGGGCAGGCATTACGTAGTATGTATTTTCAGCAAGGGAATAACAGAGGACGCGCACATGGATCGTATCTCAGAATCTGCGGAATTATCGCGGATGTCGCACAAAAAGTATCACTACGGCTGCAAAGTAAAGCAGATGCTGACGGTGTTTATCCGTCCGCTTCAGTATTTGTGTCTGATTTTATCCGGCTGCTGCCTGCTGGATATCTGTTTTGATCTGCCGGGGCAGGATGTCAGACATCAGGTGCGTTCTGTTGTAGCCTGGTGGCAGGAGAGTGACGATGACAGTCTGATACTGAGTTTCCGTCAGTGAATGATGCCGCCGTGACGGCGGCACTACTGTCAGGCTTTATCCAGGAAACGGCTGATGGTGCGCAGAACCGCGTCCGGTTTTTCAGCGTGTACCCAGTGGCCGCATCCGGCAATCACATGGGCGGTTGCCTGCGGGAACTGCGCCATAATGGCGTCGCGGTATTCCGGTTTCACATACGATGAATTACCGCCCGGGATAAGCAGCAGCGGAACCTGTTGCGGCGGCAGGGTTTCCCAGCCGATGATGGATTCATACTGTGCTTTGATAACCGGCAGATTGAATTTCCATTCTCCCTGCTTAAAGGATTTCAGCAGGAACGGAATAACGCCATCCTCACGGATGCGGCGCGCCATAATTGCGGTGGCCTCAGTGCGTGTGGTGACACCGGCGGCAGTAACATCTTCCAGTGCCGCGATAATCTCATCATGACGACGTACACCGTAAGCGACGGGAGCCATATCAATAACAATCAGTTTTTCAGTAACATCCTGAGCCAGTGCAGCCAGCGCCATGGCGATTTTTCCGCCCATGGAATGGCCAATCACTATTACTTTTTCAATGTTCAGGGAGCGGATAAGATCAAGTACATCCTGCGCCATTTCCCGGTAAGTCATGGTTTGTGCGCGCGGTGAATCGCCGTGGTTACGGACATCAATCTGTACCACGGTATGCGTTTTCCGCAGTTCACGGCCAAGCACCCCGAGGTTATGCAGATCCCCGAACAGACCGTGGATCAGAACAATGGGTGTGGTGTGATGTGATATTTCAGGCGTGAATATTTCATGATGAAGTAATGCAGGTAATTTCATATTAACAACCGATCCGCAGAGCAAAACAGGCGGATATGATGACACGGCAGCCCTCGGAAACCAACATGTTAAGTAAATGTTTCTGTGATTGATTGTGCGTCCGGAAACGATAACTTACTGATTTATTTTTTAAATGCCGTACGGGGCAAACTGCGGGGGTTTTTAGTTTAAGTTATTGAAATTTTACTTGTTTTGTTTTGCATTTTTCTATCTTATAATAACGTGTTCCGCGTTAACGAATAAAAGAACCGGGTAGAAATGAAAACAATCGATGTAGATGAAGAACTTTACAGTTATATTGCCAGCCACACACAGCACATTGGTGAAAGTGCATCGGAAATTTTGCGCCGTATGCTCAATTTAGGGCCGCAGGCTCCGGGTACCGCCTGCGCACCTGTTGCAACTGACAGCGCGGATAACAAAACTCCGCCGGTTACCCCGCGTCCGGTAAAAGCCACTTCTCAGGATCCGGTCCGCGTCATGCGCGAACTGCTGCTGTCCGACAGCTATGCAGAGAAAAAGAAAACGATCGACCGTTTTATGCTGGTGTTATCCGCACTGTATAATATTGATCCGCAAGGGTTCAGCAAAAGTACTGATGAACTCCACGGCCGCACCCGTGTCTATTTTGCCGGTGATGAGCACACGCTGCTGGCCAGCGGTAAAACCAGCAAGCCGCGCCACATTCCGGGCACGCCGTTCTGGGTTATCACCAACACCAATACTCAGCGCAAGCAGAGCATGGTAGAACAGATTATGCAGGGAATGGGCTTCCCGGCAAATACTGTCGAGAAAGTCTGCAATACCCTGTAAGGGGTATTTATCTGCCGGTGACGGCATAATCAGGGGAGAATGACACAGTGGCTCATACGCACCCGCGGGCTGGTCAGCCTGCGCAACAATCCGATTTAATCAATGTGGCGCAGCTAACCTCTCAGTATTATACCCTTGCACCTGATGCGGCGGATCCGGCACAGCAGGTCAAATTCGGGACTTCCGGTCATCGCGGCAGTGCGGTGCGCGGCAGTTTCAACGAAGCACATATTCTGGCGGTTACTCAGGCAATCGCCGAAATCCGTCAGCAGCAGGGTATTACCGGCCCGTGCTATGTGGGCAAAGATACCCACGCCCTCTCTGAAGCGGCATTTCAGACGGTGTTATCCGTACTGGCCGCAAATGGTGTCCGCGTTATTATTCAGGAAAATAATGGTTTCACCCCGACACCGGCGGTGTCTCATGCCATCCTGACTTACAACCGCGACCATGCTGATAAAGCGGACGGCATTGTGATCACGCCGTCTCACAACCCGCCGGAAGATGGCGGTATCAAATACAACCCGCCGACCGGCGGCCCGGCAGATACTGACCTCACCTCTGTTATCGAAAAGCGCGCCAATGAGCTGCTGGCCGATAATATGGCGCAGGTGAAACAGATACCGGTGTGTGATGCCCTGCGCAGCCCGCTGGTCAGCGCGGTAAACCTGATTGAGCCGTATGTCAGCTCGCTCAGTGACGTGATCAACATGGATGCTATCCGTAACGCGAAACTCAAAATCGGCGTGGATCCGCTGGGCGGTGCCGGGATTGAGTACTGGAAACGCATCCGTGATTTCTATGAGCTGGATATTGAGCTGGTCAATGAGCAGGTGGATCAGACATTCCGCTTTATGCCGCTGGATCACGACGGGGTTATCCGTATGGATTGCTCCTCAAAATGGGCGATGGCGGGGCTGCTCAGCATGCGTGACCGCTTCTCGCTGGCCTTCGCCAATGACCCGGATTACGACCGCCACGGGATTGTGACACCGAAAGGGCTGATGAATCCGAACCATTATCTGGCGGTGGCGATTAACTATTTATTTCAGCACCGTCCTGACTGGCCGGCCTCTGTCGGTGTCGGCAAAACGCTGGTATCCAGTGCGATGATTGATCGCGTGGTTGCTGATTTACAGCGTGATCTGGTGGAAGTCCCGGTCGGGTTCAAGTGGTTTGTGGACGGGCTGTATAACGGCACACTGGGCTTCGGCGGCGAAGAGAGCGCGGGGGCTTCGTTTCTGCGCTTTGACGGCACACCGTGGTCAACCGATAAAGACGGTATTATCCTCTGCCTGCTGGCTGCGGAACTGACCGCCGTGACCGGCAAAAACCCGCAGCAGCATTATGATGAGCTGGCGGAAAAATTCGGTTCCCCATGCTACAGCCGGATCCAGGCAGCGGCCAGTCATGCGGAGAAATCCCGGCTGTCAAAACTGTCTCCGGAAATGGTTATCGCGGATACCCTGGCCGGTGATCCGATCACGGCCCGTCTGACAGCTGCTCCGGGTAACGGTGCGTCGATCGGCGGCCTGAAAATAATGAGTGAGCAGGGATGGTTTGCCGCGCGTCCTTCCGGTACGGAAGATGCCTATAAAATCTACTGTGAAAGTTTCCGGGGTCCGGAACATCTGGCACAGATAGAAAAAGAAGCCATTGAAATAGTCAACCAGGTGATTGCGGACTGACGCATTCCCCGGAAAAGCTGCGCGGAGCGGATCTTCCCCTCCGCGTTTTTTTGCCTGTCTCAGCCCAGCGCGACCATCAGTGCACCAACGGTGATCAGCGCAACGCCGCCTGCCGCAATCAGGGAAATTTTTTCACCGAACAGGATCACGGCAAAAATCACAGCAAAAACCACACTCAGTTTATCAATTGGGGCAACCTGAGAAACCTGACCGTTTTTTATTGCCATAAAATAGAACAGCCAGGAAAGCGCCCCGGCAATCCCGCTCAGAGCGATAAAAAACAGGGCTTTACGGTTTTCGATTATTTCACTGATAAGATTAAGTTTTCCCTGAACCACCACCACGCCGACCAGAAACAGCGCCATAATCACTGCACGGATCGCGGTTGCGGTATTGGCATCCAGATGCTGCAGCCCCATTTTCCCGAAGACAGCAACCATTGCGGCACTGATGGCAGACAGCAGGGCATAGATCAGCCAGGTACTCATAATAAATAATTCCCATTATCAATTAGCGATGTGAATATCATAAGGTATTTTCATTAGCGTGGTAGCTTAATTTTGAACAATAAAATTGTTAATAAAATGATAAAAAATAACAATTATGTAATTTAATTACTTAAAAGGGGCATTTTGTGCGTATCATACCGGCGTCAAGTGGTCAGATGAGTGGTAAAGTTTCACCAGTTGGGTTAATATGAAAGCGAAATACATTCGGTGATTATTGCTGTTCTGCGATAATCCGTTATTAAGGAGGGTCTCAATGTCAACATTTCAGGCATATCCGTTGCATAAGGTTCTCTTGCGCCGTACCGGTGCAGTATCTTTAGGTATCCTGGCGTTCCCGTTTATGCTGTTCTACCGGGATCGCGCCCGCTTCTGGAGCTATCTGTACCGCGTGTGGTCCAAGACAAGTGATAAACCGGTCTGGCTGGCACGTTCAGAAAATGCGGTAAGCAGCACTCAGCAGCACTGATACCGGCATCCGGAAAGCAAAAGAGACGCCCGGCGATGTTATCGCGGGGCGTTTTTTTATGTCTGCAAATTGCTATTGGCGGACAGGGAAGGTATGGTAAATCTATCCGCACGGACAGGAAAAATGTATGAATCATATTGAATTAGAACAGATTATTAATGAAAAACTGGCAGTACAGGATTTTCAGGATTATGCCCCGAATGGCCTGCAGGTTGAAGGTCGTGAACAGGTTCAGCGCGTGGTGACCGGCGTGACCGCCTGTCAGGCCCTGCTGGATGAAGCGGTGAGACTGAATGCGGACGCGGTGCTGGTGCATCACGGCTATTTCTGGAAAAACGAGCCGGTCAGTATCCGGGGCATGAAGCAGCGCCGGATCAAAACATTGTTGTGTAACGATATGAATTTATATGGTTATCATCTGCCGCTGGATGCGCATCCGGAGCTGGGTAATAACGCGAAACTGGCGCAACTGATGGGGGTCACAGTCACCGGACAGGTTGAGCCGCTGCTTCCGTGCGGTGAGTTCGCGCAACCGGTCAGCGGTGAGGAACTGGCGCAGCGTTTACAGCAGGGGCTGGATCGGGAGATTCTGCATTGCGGGGATAATGCGCCTGCTCAGATTAAAAAACTGGGCTGGTGTACCGGCGGTGGTCAGGGTTTTATTCAGGCAGCCGCATATGCGGGGCTTGACGGCTTTGTGACCGGTGAGGTGTCAGAGCAGACAATCCATATCGCCCGTGAATGCGGGATGCACTTCTTTGCCGCCGGTCACCATGCCACCGAGCGCGGCGGGATCCGTGCTCTGGGTGAATGGTTGCAGAAAACGCACGGGCTGGATGTAATTTTTGTGGATATTCCGAACCCTGCATAACGGGTAACAGGAAAAGCCGGTCTTCCGACCGGCTTTTTATTATGCGGTTTGTGTGCTTTGTACAGCCTTGCGCGGTGCACAGAGCAGTGTCCCCGCAGCACAGACACACAGCGTCAGGCCAAGATTCTGGCTCAGCCCGGCCAGTGCCAGCCCGCCGCCAATCAGCAGGTAATACATCAGACCGAGCAGCGCACCGGCAGTGCCGAGGCGGTCACGGTAATCCTGTAACACACCGGCCAGAATATTCGGAATGGCGAGCCCGTAACAAATCACGATACCTGTTACCGGCAGCACAAACAAAATCGATCCTGACAACAGCCAGACCGCAGCAGCGCTGACCATACCGATTACGGCAGCAAGGCGGATCAGTGAATGGCTGTGCCATCCGCGTTTAAGCAGGGTACGGTTGATCACAGAGCCTGCGGCCACACCAAGTGCGAGCAGTAATCCGCTGTAACCGAATTCCTGTTGTGTAAAGCCCAGCCCGCTGAAATAAAACGGTGCTAACTGGTAGTAGCTGAACAGGCTGATATTCAGAAAGGCAATCAGCAGCACATTGCGCAGAATAAAGCGGTCACACAGCATACGACCGGCTGTTTCCGGCAGCGAAACTGACGTTATATGTGCCGGCCGTGTTTCCGGTAACCGGAGTGCTGTCCATGCCAGCAGAACAACCGCCAGTACCGCAAGCCCGGTAAAGACCCCCTGATATCCGGCGAAACCGGTCAGCGCCGCGCCGCTGAACATGCCCAGTGCCGGGCTGACAGCCAGTGCTATCCCCATGACAGAGAACACTTTCGCCAGCTCATCACCACGGTAACAGTCACGCATGATGGTTTGTGTGCCGACTGAGCCGACCGCCGCCCCGAAGGCAGACAGCATCCGCAGGATCAGCAACACACTGAAATCCTGTGTGATAACCGCGCCGCAGGAGGCGGCAGCGTAAAGTATCAGACCGCTCAGCATGGTGCGTCTGCGCCCGGCGATATCACATAAACGTCCCCAGGTGACCACGCCGAGTGCGAAGGCGAAAAAGTACAGGGACAGGGTCTGTCCTGCCTGAGCCGCACTGACGCCGAATCCCTGTGCGATATCCGTCAGCGCCGGGCTGTAGATGGTTTCCGCTATCTGCGGGAACATCATCAGGGCAACGGCAAGTGTTAATGCGGGTTTTTGTATTGTCATTTTGTCCCCCTTTTTTGTAACTGAAATGAACGGGATGCAGATTAGCAAAAGGCGGGATGTCTTATTATAATAATAAGGACATTTTGTTTATCAAAAGGGACAACATGGCGTGGCTGAAGCAAAGTGATGCATTTGATGCGGACAGTTACACTGCGCCGCTGGTCGGGATCGCTGCAGAGATGGCGGCGCAGCATGATTCCGGTTTTCACTGCCATCAGCGCGGACAATTGCTGTTTACCGAACGGGGGGCGATTCAGATCACCCTGACGGACACGCTCTCTGTTCTGCCACCGACGCGGGTGGCGTGGATCCCGCCGCAGATGCTGCACC
Organism: Morganella sp. B601; assembly: GCF_051172335.1. NCBI lineage: Bacteria > Pseudomonadati > Pseudomonadota > Gammaproteobacteria > Enterobacterales > Morganellaceae > Morganella > Morganella sp. B601. The sequence continues at coordinate 568,761 of NZ_JBPIZE010000003.1, read as the reverse complement.
GTGCACAGATGTTTGAGGCTGTCGGCTACCGCTCACTGTATCCGGATGCACAACTCAGCACCTGTCTGCCGCCAACCTGTGAAATTTTCGGCGTATCGCCGCTGCTGCGTGAGATCCTGTTTCTCTTTGCCGGGCTGCCGTTTGACAGTGACTGGACACAACCCCGCTTACAGCATCTGCTGCCGGTATTTCTGGATGAGCTGGCGCTGGCCGGGCGGGAAGATATGCAATTACCGCTGCCGTCAGACCGGCGGCTGAAAACCCTGGATACCCGGATACTGCCGCCGCCGCTTAATGAACTGGCATCCCGCTGCGGTGCCGGGGAAAAGACGATAACGCGGATTTTCCGGCGGGAAACCGGTATGAGCTATCAGCAATGGCGGCAGCAGTGGCGATTAATAAAATCTGTTGAACTTTTGGCGAAAAAATATCGCAGCAGCGATATTGCACAGGCGCTCGGATTTGCCAGTGACAGCGCGTTTGTCTCTTTCTTCCGTAAGATGACCGGGAAAACACCTGGTGAATATATGGGTAAATGAATAGCCGGGAGTTAAAAATGCATAAAAAAACCCTCCGGAGAGGGTTTTATAAGGATTAATACGGTATTGTCACGATGAACAGCGTTTGGTGACTTTGGTTTCAAACGGACGCTCAGTGTAACCGGTATAAAGCTGACGCGGACGGGCAATTTTGAGGCCGTCGTCGTGCATTTCGCTCCAGTGGGCGATCCAGCCGATGGTGCGGCCGATAGCAAAGATCACCGTAAACATATTTGACGGGATACCCAGCGCTTTCAGGATGATACCGGAGTAAAAATCCACGTTCGGGTAGAGTTTCTTCTCGATAAAGTACGGGTCGTTCAGCGCGATACGTTCCAGCTCCATCGCCACTTCGAGCAGGCTGTCATTCAGGCCCAGTTCGTTCAGTACTTCGTGACAGGTTTCACGCATTACTTTGGCACGCGGGTCATGGTTTTTGTACACGCGGTGGCCGAAGCCCATCAGACGGAAAGAGTCATTTTTATCTTTCGCGCGCTCAATAAAGGCCGGGATGTGATCGACGGTCTGGATCTCTTCCAGCATACGCAGGCAGGCTTCGTTCGCGCCGCCGTGAGCAGGTCCCCACAGGGAGGCAATACCGGCTGCGATACAGGCGAACGGGTTGGCACCGGAAGAACCGGCGGTCCGGACAGTGGAAGTGGAGGCGTTTTGTTCGTGGTCTGCGTGCAGGATCAGGATTCTGTCCATGGCACGTTCCAGCACCGGATTAACCACATACTCTTCACACGGGGTGGCAAACATCATACGCAGGAAGTTACCGGCGTAGGAAAGATTGTTCTTCGGATAGACAAACGGCTGCCCGACAGAATATTTGTAACACATTGCCGCGACGGTCGGCATTTTGGAGAGCAGACGGTAGGCCGCAATTTCGCGGTGGCGCGGATTATTCACATCCAGCGAATCATGGTAGAACGCCGCCAGTGCGCCGGTCACGCCGCAGAGCACGGCCATCGGGTGAGAGTCACGGCGGAACCCGTTGAATAAGCGGGTGATCTGCTCGTGGATCATGGTGTGGCGTTTTACGGTTTCTTTAAATTCGTCATACTCTTTCTGATCAGGCGCTTCGCCGTACAGCAGGATATAGCACACTTCCAGATAATCAGATTTCATCGCCAGTTCTTCAATCGGGAAGCCGCGATGTAACAGGATACCTTGATCACCGTCGATATACGTGATTTTTGATTCACAGGACGCAGTGGAGGTGAAGCCGGGATCAAAGGTGTAGTAGCCTTTTCCGCCGAGCGTCCGGACATCAACTACGGGCTGGCCGAGAGTCGGGCTCAGGATATCCAGATCAGTAACCCTGACGCCGTTTAGTGTCAGCTCCGCCTTTGTATTAGACATGTAGGTCTCCTTAGCGCATTTATTATTTGTTTTTCAATCTTATTGTGATAACCCCTGATACGTTACCTGAATGGATACCGTACCTGGTGTTACGTTATCCGGTACGGCGCATAGTGGGTTATCAGATTGTTAATGAAACTTTGTGTTGCGATAAAAGTTATGTTGTACAGCAAGATATTGTGCATTTTTTGCAAGTTACACTTTTGCATAAGTTTGCACTTACGGGAAGTCTTTCTTGCCGGTAATCGTCGTTTTAATTTTTGTATTTAACCACATAATGTAATTCAAATGTTGTCAGAATGTCACAAGTAATAATAATGGGCGTTTTTATTGTGTGAACCGTGATCTTATTCACTGTTCTGGCTAAATCTGACCAAACATTTTGTATGGGAATTGTAATCATATTGTGAAGTCCATATACTGCCTCAAGGTCTCCGGAATTCCCTGAAGCAGGAGCACCCAGCGTAACTGAATCATTACTTTTGTAAAACAATACGGATGTTGATTTTACTTAAGGATTGTTCTTATTTCCCCAGCGCTGTCTGATTTCCGCCCGGGTCCGGAGGAAGGAAAAATAATAAAGAGCTGTGTGGGCAAAATTGTGAAAAAACAACGACCTGTCAATTTAGACTTGCAGACGATCCACTTTCCGATCCCTGCAATCGCTTCAATTTTACACCGTGTCTCAGGCGTCATTACCTTCATTGCTGTAGCGATTCTGCTGTGGTTATTAGGGTTGTCGCTGTCCTCGCCGGAAGGGTTTGCGCAGGCTGCTGATATCATGAGCGGTTTCTTCGCGAAGTTTATCTTCTGGGGCATCCTCACTGCATTGGCTTACCACATCTGTGGTGGCATTCGTCACATGTTAATGGATTTCGGATTTGTTGATGAAACGCTGGCTGCCGGTATTTCATCCGCGAAGATTTCCATGGTTCTGACTGTGATTTTAGCCGTGTTGGCGGGGGTTCTGGTATGGTGAAAAATTCAAAAATCAGTGCGACCACGCTCGGCCGTAACGGGATTCAGGATTGGTTAATTCTGCGTGCCAGCGCCATTGTGATTACACTTTATGTACTCTACCTCGTCGGTTTTGTGGCTTTTACCTCTGACATCACTTATGACGTCTGGTACAGCTTCTTTACCGCTTCATTCACTCAGGTGTTCACCACCCTGACACTGATCGCCATTCTCGCCCATGCCTGGGTCGGGTTATGGCAGGTACTGACGGATTACGTCAAGTGCCTGAGCCTGCGCCTGCTGCTGCAATTTATTATCATTATTGTGCTGGCAGCCTATGTCATTTACGGTTCAATCATTGTGTGGGGTGTCTAAATGAGCTTACCTGTCAGAGAGTTTGACGCAGTTGTTATCGGTGCAGGCGGTGCAGGTATGCGCGCGGCACTTCAGATTTCTCAGTCCGGCCTGTCCTGTGCCCTGTTATCCAAAGTGTTCCCGACCCGCTCTCATACAGTATCCGCCCAGGGCGGTATCACTGTGGCGCTGGGGAATACCCATCCGGATAACTGGGAATGGCACATGTACGACACCGTAAAAGGGTCAGATTATATCGGTGACCAGGATGCTATCGAATACATGTGTAAAACCGGCCCGGAAGCGGTGCTGGAACTGGAGCACATGGGGTTACCGTTCTCCCGTCTGGACGACGGCAGTATTTATCAGCGTCCGTTCGGCGGACAATCCAAAGATTTCGGGGGCGAGCAGGCTGCACGTACTGCCGCTGCGGCTGACCGTACCGGTCACGCACTCCTGCATACGCTGTATCAGCAGAACCTGAAAAATCACACCACAATTTTCTCCGAATGGTATGCCCTGGATCTGGTGAAAAACCAGGACGGCGCCATTATGGGTACCACCGCTATCTGTATCGAAACCGGTGAAGTGGTCTATTTCAAAGCCAAAGCCACCATTCTGGCGACCGGTGGTGCGGGGCGTATCTATCAGTCCACCACCAACGCTCATATCAACACCGGTGATGGTGTCGGTATGGCGGTGCGTGCCGGTATTCCGTTGCAGGATATGGAAATGTGGCAGTTCCACCCGACCGGGATTGCCGGTGCCGGGGTGCTGGTCACTGAAGGCTGCCGTGGTGAGGGCGGTTATCTGCTCAATAAAGACGGCGAACGTTTTATGGAGCGCTACGCACCGAACGCCAAAGATCTTGCCGGGCGTGACGTGGTTGCCCGTTCCATTATGATCGAGATCCGCGAAGGCCGTGGTTGTGACGGCCCGTGGGGTCCGCATGCCAAACTGAAACTCGACCATCTGGGCAAAGAAGTGCTGGAATCCCGTCTGCCGGGTATCCTGGAACTGTCACGGACATTCGCCCACGTTGACCCGGTCAAAGAGCCGATTCCGGTTATTCCGACCTGCCACTATATGATGGGCGGCATCCCGACCAAAGTCACCGGTCAGGTTGTGACCATGAATGAGCAGGGCGAGGATGTGCTGGTTCCGGGTCTGTTTGCGGTCGGTGAAATTGCCTGTGTTTCTGTTCACGGTGCAAACCGCCTCGGCGGTAACTCTCTGCTTGACCTGGTGGTCTTCGGCCGTTCAGCCGGCCTGCATCTGAAAGAATCCATTCTGGAGCAGGGCGCAATGCGTGATGCCGGTGAATCGGATATCGATGCGGCACTGGCGCGTCTGAACCGCTGGAATAACACCCGCAGCGGTGAGGATCCGGTTGCTATCCGCAAGGCTCTGCAATCCTGTATGCAGCACAACTTCTCGGTATTCCGCGAAGGGGATGCGATGGCCAAGGGACTGGAAGAGCTGAAAGCCATTAAAGAGCGTCTGCAGTATGCGCGTCTGGATGATACCTCATCAGAATTCAACACCCAGCGCATCGAGTGTCTGGAGCTGGATAACCTGATGGAAACGGCGTATTCCACTGCAATGGCCGCCAACTTCCGTACTGAAAGCCGTGGTGCGCACAGCCGCTTTGACTATCCGGATCGCGATGATGCGAACTGGCTGTGTCATTCCCTGTACCTGCCGCAATCTGAAACCATGACACGCCGTGCGGTGAACATGCAGCCTAAGCTGCGTGACCCATTCCCGCCGAAGATTCGTACTTACTGATGTGTGGTGATGAGGCATTTGCGGAGAGAATACTATGAAAGTTGAATTTTCAGTTTATCGCTATAACCCGGATGTGGATAACGCACCACACATGCAGAACTATCAGCTGGATGTGGAAGAAGGCCGGGACATGATGGTGCTGGATGCACTGATTCTGCTGAAAGAGCAGGATCCGAGCCTGTCATTCCGCCGCTCCTGTCGTGAAGGGGTGTGTGGTTCTGACGGTATCAATATGAACGGCAAAAACGGTCTGGCCTGTATCACTCCGTTGTCGGCACTGATGAAAGGCGGTAAAAAAGTGGTGATCCGTCCGCTGCCGGGCTTACCGGTGGTGCGGGATCTGGTAGTGGATATGGGGCAGTTCTACGCGCAGTATGAAAAGATCCGCCCGTATCTGATCAACGACAACAAAAACCCGCCGGCGCGTGAGCATTTACAGTCACCGGCGCAGCGTGAAAAGCTCGATGGTCTGTACGAATGTATCCTGTGTGCCTGCTGCTCGACATCCTGCCCGTCCTTCTGGTGGAACCCGGACAAATTTATCGGCCCGGCCGGTTTATTAGCCGCGTACCGCTTCCTGACGGACAGCCGCGATACCGAGACAGAATCCCGTCTTGACGACATCAGTGATGCTTTCAGCGTATTCCGCTGTCACGGCATCATGAACTGCGTCAGTGTATGTCCGAAAGGGCTGAATCCGACAAAAGCAATTGGTCATATTAAATCAATGTTACTGAAACGCAGTGCATAATTGACTTTATTCTGCTTAAGCGATTGATAATAATAAGATGCCTGCCCGGCAGGCATCTTTTACCAACCCGTAACAATAGGTATAATCTATCGCAGTAAGTGTTAGAAGCGACAATAAATGTAGTTAATTGTGATTAAGATGTGAGTTTTTTGGTTCAAATGTAAGTATGGTTATAGACAGCACAGGGATCTTCAGCAACGGTTATTCCGTTGCTAAAGGTTCCTCAGGGATACACAGAACATAAGATGCACAAGCACCACCCGGGAATCCTTTACGCACCGCAATGTATCGCGGTATTAGTTATCACGGCGAAAACTAAACCCGGCCTCATTCAGGTTGCAGGGCAGCGGCAGACGGGGAATCCGCAGAACAGAACCACTCTGTTTTCCGGACGGACACGCAGCCGGTACACCGCAGCCGGAAAGACAACGGGGATGAAGCTCTAAGCTTAAGGGATCATAATGCAGAACGGCGCACTGAAGGACTGGCTGGATTCCAGCTTTCTGGCTGGAGAAAACCAGGCCTACATAGAAGATATCTATGAAGACTATCTGAACGATCCGTCCTCCGTCGATGGAAGTTGGCGGGAGATTTTCGACTCACTGCCAAAAGCGGACATCACAGAACAACCTCATTCACAGACGCGCGACTACTTCCGTCGTCTGGCCAAAGATTCAACCCGCTACCACACTTCCGTCAGCGATCCGGCGATGGATTCCAAGCAGGTCAAAGTCCTGCAGCTTATCAACGCATTCCGCTTCCGCGGTCATCAGAATGCCAACCTTGACCCGCTCGGCCTGTGGAAACAGGAACCGGTTCCGGATCTGGACCCGGCGTTCCACAATCTGACCAAAGCCGATTTTGATGAAACCTTTAACGTCGGTTCTTTTGCCATCGGCAGCGAAACCATGCAGCTGAGCGAGTTGTTTGATGCATTAAAACGCATTTACTGCGGCTCCATCGGTGCCGAGTATATGCACATCACCAATACCGAAGAGAAACGCTGGCTCCAGCAACGTCTGGAATCCGTTGACGTCAGTAAGCTGTTCAGTGCTGATGAAAAACGGCGTTTCCTGGCGGATCTGACCGCAGCCGAAGGGCTGGAGCGTTATCTCGGGGCGAAATTCCCGGGCGCAAAACGCTTCTCACTGGAAGGGGGCGATTCCCTCATTCCGATGCTGAAAGATCTGATCCGTCATGCAGGTAAGCAGGACACCCGCGAAGTGGTGCTGGGTATGGCACACCGCGGCCGTCTGAACGTTCTGGTTAACCTGTTCGGTAAAAAACCGGCGGATCTGTTTGATGAGTTTGCCGGTAAACACAAAGATCATCTGGGTACCGGTGACGTGAAATACCATCAGGGTTTCTCGTCCGATTTCGTGACGGAAGGGGCTCAGGTGCATCTGGCACTCGCCTTCAACCCGTCTCACCTTGAGATTGTCAGCCCGGTGGTCATCGGTTCTGTCCGCGCCCGCCGCGACCGTCTGCCGGAAAGCCTGAGCAAAATGGTTCTGCCAATCACCATTCACGGTGACTCAGCAGTAACCGGCCAGGGGATTGTTCAGGAAACCCTGAACATGTCACAGGCACGGGGCTATGAAGTGGGCGGGACTGTCCGCATTGTTATCAATAACCAGATTGGTTTCACCACCTCCAACCCGAAAGATACCCGGTCAACGGAATACTGTACTGACATCATGAAGATGGTACAGGCGCCTATTTTCCACGTGAATGCCGATGATCCGGAAGCGGTGGCCTTTGTGACCCGCCTGGCACTGGATTTCCGTAACACCTTTAACCGCGATGTGATGATCGACCTGGTCTGCTACCGCCGGCACGGCCATAACGAGGCGGATGAGCCGAGTGCAACCCAGCCGATGATGTACCAGAAAATCAAACAGCACCCGACACCGCGCAAAATCTACGGCGATAAACTGATTGCCGAAGGTGTGGTCGCTGCCGGTGATGTGACTGAAATGGTCAATATGTACCGTGATGCGATGGATCGCGGTGACTGTGTGGTGGAAGAGTGGCGTGAAATCGGTAAAGCCGCGCTCACCTGGGAACCGTACCTGAATCACAACTGGAATGACAGCTACGCCAATAAAGTGGAACTGAAACGCCTCGGTGATCTGGCGCGCCGTATCAGTACCGTTCCGGAAGAAGTGCATATGCACCCGCGTGTCGAAAAAATCTATACCGACCGTGCGGAAATGGCGGAAGGTAACAAACTGCTCGACTGGGGTGCGGCTGAGAATCTGGCTTACGCAACACTGGTGGATGAAGGTGTTCCGGTGCGTCTGTCCGGTGAGGATGCGGGACGCGGTACGTTCTTCCATCGTCACGCGGTTATCCATAACCAGAGCAACGGCTCCTGCTATGTGCCGCTGATGAATGTCCATAACGCCCAGGGACGCTTCAATGTGTGGGACTCCGTCCTGTCTGAGGAAGCGGTACTGGCCTTTGAATACGGTTATGCAACCACTGATCCGCGCGGCCTGACTATCTGGGAAGCCCAGTTCGGTGACTTCGCCAACGTGGCTCAGGTGGTGATTGATCAGTTCATCAGCTCCGGCGAACAGAAGTGGGGCCGGATGTGCGGACTGGTGATGTTACTGCCGCACGGCTACGAAGGCCAGGGGCCGGAGCACTCCAGCGCCCGTCTGGAACGCTACCTCCAGCTTTGCGCGGAACAGAACATGCAGGTCTGTGTCCCGTCAACGCCGGCACAGGTTTACCATATGCTGCGCCGTCAGGCACTGCGCGGTATGCGCCGTCCGCTGATTGTCATGTCACCGAAATCACTGCTGCGTCACCCGCTGGCGGTCTCTTCTCTGGAAGAACTGGCCGAAGGCCGCTTTGAAGCAGTTATCGGTGAAGCTGATGATCTGAATCCGGCAGATGTGAAGCGCGTTGTGCTGTGTTCCGGTAAGGTTTACTACGATTTACTGGAGCAGCGCCGCAAGAATAATCAGACGGATGTGGCGATTATCCGTATTGAACAGCTCTATCCGTTCCCGCATGAAGATATCCATGCGATTCTCGCACCATTCAGCCATGTGAAAGATTTTGTCTGGTGCCAGGAAGAGCCGCTCAACCAGGGCGCGTGGTACTGCTGCCAGCATAATTTCCGTGATGCGGTTCCGGCAGGTGCGGCACTGCGTTATGCGGGCCGTCCGGCATCCGCCTCTCCGGCCGTGGGTTATACGTCTGTTCACCAGCAGCAACAACAAGAGCTGGTTAATGATGCACTGAACGTTGAATAAATTAAGGAAAAGCAATGAGTAGCATAGAAATTCTGGTTCCTGATCTCCCCGAGTCTGTTGCCGATGCCACCGTGGCAACCTGGCACAAAAAACCGGGTGACAGCGTCGAACGTGATGAAGTGCTGGTGGAAATTGAAACAGACAAAGTTGTGCTGGAAGTTCCTGCCAGTGATTCCGGTGTTCTGGAAGCGGTGCTGGAAGAAGAAGGGGCAACCGTCCTCTCTAAACAACTGCTCGGGCGCATCCGTCTGGGCGACAGCACCGGTCTGCCTGCAGAAATAAAAGAAAAAGTACAGTCCACACCGGCACAGCGTCAGAACGCCGGTCTGGATGAAGAAACCAATGATGCGGTAAGCCCTGCTGTGCGCCGCCTGCTCGCAGAGCACGGCCTGAAAGCGGCAGATATTACCGGCAGTGGTGTCGGTGGTCGTCTGACCCGTGAAGATGTTGAGAAATATCTGTCTCAGCAGCCGAAAGCACCTGCAAAAGCCGCCGCTGAGCCGGTTTCTCAGGCCGGTTTACCGCACCGCAGTGAAAAACGCGTGCCGATGACCCGTCTGCGCAAGCGTGTGGCAGAGCGTCTGCTGGAAGCGAAAAATAACACCGCAATGCTGACCACCTTTAACGAGGTGAGCATGAAGCCGGTGATGGATATGCGCAAACAGTATGGCGAATCCTTTGAAAAACGCCACGGTGTGCGCCTCGGTTTCATGTCGTTCTATGTGAAAGCGGTGGTTGAGGCACTGAAACGTTATCCGGAAGTGAACGCTTCTATAGACGGTACTGATGTGGTGTATCACAACTATTTCGATATCAGTATTGCGGTCTCCACACCGCGCGGTCTGGTGACCCCGGTCCTGCGTGATGCGGATGCGCTGAGCATGGCTGAAATCGAAAAACGCATTAAAGAGCTGGCTGTCAAAGGTCAGGAAGGCAAACTGACAGTGGAAGATCTGACCGGCGGTAACTTTACCATTACCAATGGCGGGGTATTCGGCTCACTGATGTCCACACCTATCATTAACCCGCCGCAGAGTGCGATTCTGGGGATGCATGCTATCAAAGATCGTCCGATGGCGGTAAATGGTCAGGTGGTGATCCTGCCGATGATGTACCTGGCGCTCTCTTATGACCACCGTCTGATTGATGGCCGTGAATCTGTCGGATTCCTCGTGACCATTAAAGAGATGTTAGAAGATCCGGCACGTTTACTGCTCGACGTGTAATGCTTTTTGTTTTTTAGTTTGGCTCATCCGGGCGGCATCGCGCTAAAACCGCCCGGCTGAACTCGCGACAGTGAATCTGTGTCCCTGCGCCGGGAGACCGGCGCTATCCAGGCAACAACAATAAGAGAGTCCGCTCTCATCAGACAAATTATGGATAGAACATCATGAATTTACACGAGTATCAGGCAAAACAACTCTTCACCCGGTATGGTTTACCTGCACCGGCAGGCTATGCCTGCTCCACACCCCGTGAAGCGGAAGAAGCAGCATCCAAAATCGGCAGCGGCCCGTGGGTCGTGAAATGCCAGGTTCATGCCGGGGGCCGCGGGAAAGCGGGCGGTGTGAAACTGGTTAAGAGCAAAGACGAAATTCGCGCGTTTGCCGAACAATGGTTAGGCAAGCGTCTGGTAACCTATCAGACAGATGCACTGGGTCAGCCTGTGCATCAGGTGCTGGTGGAAGGCGCAACAGATATCGCCAAAGAGCTTTATCTGGGCGCCGTGGTGGATCGCGGTTCACGCCGCGTGGTCTTTATGGCTTCCACTGAAGGTGGTGTCGAAATTGAGAAAGTGGCTCACGAAACACCGGAACTGATCCACAAAGCCGTGATTGACCCGCTGACCGGCCCGATGCCGTATCAGGGGCGCGAGCTGGCGTTTAAACTGGGTTTAACCGGTAAATTAGTCAGCCAGTTCACCAAAATCTTTATGGGACTGGCAACCATGTTCCTGGAGCGTGATCTGGCCATGGCAGAAATCAATCCGCTGGTTATCACCACTCAGGACGAGCTTATCTGCCTTGACGGCAAATTAGGTATTGACGGTAACGCTCTGTACCGCCAGCCGGAACTGCGTGAAATGCATGATCCGTCACAGGAAGATGCCCGCGAAGCACAGGCTGCACAGTGGGAACTGAACTATGTGGCACTGGACGGCAATATCGGCTGTATGGTGAACGGTGCCGGCCTGGCAATGGGCACCATGGATATCGTCAAACTGCACGGCGGTGAGCCGGCGAACTTCCTGGATGTCGGCGGCGGCGCAACCAAAGAGCGCGTAACGGAAGCCTTTAAAATCATTCTGTCTGACGAAAACGTCAAAGCGGTCTTCGTTAATATCTTCGGCGGGATTGTCCGTTGTGACCTGATTGCGGACGGGATTATCGGCGCGGTTGAGGAAGTTGGTGTCAGTGTGCCGGTGGTTGTGCGCCTGGAAGGGAATAACGCGGAACTGGGTGCGGAAAAACTGGCGAAAAGTGGTCTGAATATTATTGCGGCAACCAGCCTGACGGATGCTGCGAAACGTGTTGTTGCAGCAGTGGGAGCGAAATAATGTCTATTTTAATCGATAAGAACACCAAAGTTATCTGTCAGGGATTCACAGGTAGCCAGGGGACTTTCCACTCTGAACAGGCGATTGCGTACGGCACCAAAATGGTCGGCGGTGTAACGCCGGGCAAAGGCGGTACAACACATTTAGGTTTACCGGTCTTTAACACCGTGCGTGACGCGGTGGAAGCCACCGGTGCGACCGCTTCTGTTATTTATGTACCGGCACCGTTTTGTAAAGACTCGATTCTGGAAGCGATTGATGCAGGTATCAAGCTGATTATCACCATCACGGAAGGTATCCCGACCCTGGATATGCTGACCGTCAAAGTGAAGCTGGATGAAGCAGGTGTACGGATGATCGGCCCGAACTGTCCGGGTGTTATCACGCCGGGTGAGTGCAAAATCGGGATCATGCCGGGACATATCCATCTGCCGGGCAAAGTGGGGATCGTTTCCCGTTCAGGTACGCTGACTTATGAAGCGGTGAAACAGACGACTGATGCCGGTCTGGGGCAGTCCACTTGTGTGGGTATCGGCGGTGACCCGATTCCGGGTTCTAACTTTATTGATATCCTGCAGATGTTCCAGAACGACCCGCAGACAGAAGCGATTGTTATGATCGGTGAAATCGGCGGCAGTGCGGAAGAAGAAGCGGCTGCCTTTATCAAAGACCATGTCACCAAACCTGTCGTGGCGTATATCGCGGGTGTGACTGCGCCGAAAGGCAAACGTATGGGTCATGCGGGGGCGATTATCGCAGGCGGGAAGGGGACAGCAGATGAGAAATTTGCCGCCCTTGAAGCCGCCGGTGTGAAGACGGTCCGCAGTCTGGCCGATATCGGTGATGCGGTAAAAGCGATTCTGAATAAATAATTCCTGCCATTATTATACAGCCGGAGCCGGTTTCATGCCGCTTCCGGCTGTTTTTTGATCTGAACACAATTCCGCCATTTCTGCCTGATTACACGCTTTTACTCACCATTTCCTGTTATTGCTGTTGTTTTAAGCAATTTTCTTAATTGTTCTGAAACGCCTGCTGTATCGTTTACACAGCAAAAAGTCTCAGGTATAAAAGGGCGTTTTTTATCATCTTGATTTATACTTAATTTTTGTGCCGAAAATGATTATTGTCGTGCGTTAATGCAAACAGACAATAACAGTTTTAGTGATAATTTATTTATAATTGAATTATCCGGCTCATGAAATTAACCAGAATTGCTGATGAAAATAAAAGGTTAATAAAAAGCGCATATATTATTGGTATTTTTCTGTCAGGTTGTATTTGTGTGTACATTGCCGTAACAATAAAGTAACTCAATGACCATATATGCGATTTTAATTAACACCGAGAGGAAAAATTGACATAAATCAATCTATTGCACTGGCATTATTTCGGTGATTTGTTTAAATTGTGGCAGATCAAAATAGCCGAAAATGACTACGCTGTGCATTATTTGATATATCCTCAGAATTCCAATCTGAATCACGCAAAAGCGGTTTATTGTGTGCAAATATAAGCGTACTATTATTAGGGTGTCTATTTAGGTGTTTTTTTGTTACTAATTTGTTATTGCATTTAGAGGCATTTATTGCTGGTAGTTATGTTGCTTTCTTTCTTCAGGAAAGCTTGGGTTGCCGCATGTCGGTGTCTTCCTGCTAGGAGCAAGGAGTCAAGATGTTTGATATTGTCGAACTGTCGCGATTACAGTTTGCCTTAACAGCGATGTACCACTTCTTATTTGTACCGCTAACATTAGGGATGTCCTTCATGTTAGCGATCATGGAAACGGTATACGTCCTGTCCGGTAAACAAATCTATAAAGATATGACGAAGTTCTGGGGCAAGTTATTTGGTATTAACTTCGCTCTGGGTGTTGCTACCGGTCTGACCATGGAGTTCCAGTTCGGGACAAACTGGTCATACTACTCTCACTATGTCGGTGATATCTTCGGTGCGCCTCTGGCAATCGAAGGTCTGATGGCATTCTTCCTCGAATCCACCTTCGTGGGTCTGTTCTTCTTCGGCTGGGATCGTCTCAGTAAGAAACAGCACCTGATGGTGACCTGGTTCGTTGCGCTCGGTTCCAACTTCTCTGCACTGTGGATCCTGGTGGCAAACGGCTGGATGCAGAACCCGATTGCTGCTGATTTCAACTTTGAAACCATGCGTATGGAGATGCTGAGCTTCTCCGAACTGGTTCTCAACCCGGTTGCACAGGTTAAATTTGTGCACACAGTGGCTGCCGGCTACTGTACCGGTGCGATCTTCGTACTGTCTATCAGTGCGTGGTATCTGATGAAGGGCCGTGATCTCGCATTTGCAAAACGCTCTTTTGCGATTGCAGCAAGCTTTGGTATCGCCGCTGTGTTATCCGTTATCGTGCTGGGTGATGAATCCGGTTATGAAATGGGTGACGTACAGAAAACCAAACTCGCCGCGATTGAAGGTGAGTGGCATACCCAGCCTGCGCCTGCATCATTTAACGTGATTGCGTTCCCTAATCAGGAAAAAATGGAAAACAGTTTTGCGATTGAGATTCCGTACCTGATGGGTCTTATCACCACCCGTTCAATTGATACTCCGGTTCTCGGCCTGCGTGACCTGATGGTGCAGCACGAAGCCCGTATCCGTAACGGTATGGTGGCGTATGATCTGTTACAGCAGCTGCGTGGCGGTAATACCGACCCGGCAGTCCGTGATGCCTTTAATCAGAGCAAAAAAGACCTTGGTTACGGCTTACTGCTGAAACGCTATACCGATAACGTCGGTCAGGCAACTGAAGAGCAGATTCAGGCAGCAACCAAAGACTCCATTCCGCGTGTCGCACCGCTGTTCTGGGCATTCCGCCTGATGGTGGCTGCCGGTGGTCTGATGCTGATCGTTCTGGGTCTGTCATTCCTGAGTGTACTGCGCAATCGTATCGGCAAGTCCAAATGGCTGCTGCGTGCTGCATTCCTCAGCCTGCCGTTACCGTGGATTGGTGTTGAAGCAGGCTGGTTCGTTGCTGAATATGGCCGTCAGCCATGGGCAGTCGGTGAAGTGTTACCGACAGCATATGCAACGTCACATCTGGCAGCCGGAGACATTCTGTTCTCTATGGCGCTGATTTGCGGCCTGTATACCTTATTCCTGATTGCTGAAATGTTCCTGATGTTCAAATTTGCACGTCTTGGTCCAAGCAGCTTAAAAACCGGCCGTTATCATTTCGAAACGTCCCCGGCACAAGACGCTAAGTAAACAGGAGCCCACTTATGTTTGATTATGAAATATTACGGTTTGTATGGTGGATCCTGATTGGCGTACTGCTGATTGGCTTCACTGTAACTGATGGCTTTGATATGGGCGTGGGTGTTCTGCTGCGTGTTATCGGCAGAAATGATACTGAACGCCGTATCATGATTAACGCGATTGCACCGCACTGGGACGGTAACCAGGTATGGCTTATCACCGCGGGTGGTGCACTGTTCGCAGCATGGCCGATGGTCTATGCGGCAGCATTCTCCGGTTTCTATATCGCAATGATTTTGGTCCTGGCGGCATTATTCTTCCGTCCGGTCGGTTTTGACTATCGTTCAAAACTGGAATCACCAAAATGGCGCGGTATGTGGGACTGGGGTATCTTTATCGGCAGTTTCGTACCGTCATTAGTGATCGGTGTGGCATTCGGTAACCTGTTACAGGGTGTACCGGTTGAGGTTAACTCCCAGCTGCAGGTGTCTTATGCAGGGAGCTTCTTCGGTCTGCTGAACCCGTACGGTCTGTTAGCCGGTTTAATCAGCCTGATGATGATCGTGGCGCACGGTGCAACTTACCTGCAGATGCGTACCACCGGTGATCTGCATGTGCGTGTGCGTAAAGCCACCACTATCACTGCTCTGCTGACATTTGTTCTGTTCGCAGCGGCCGGTGCATGGCTGATGTGGGGTGGTATCGATGGTTTCCGTGTTGTCTCTGACATCGACCATTTCGGTGCGTCTAACCCGGTTAATAAAGAAGTGGTACAGGAAGCAGGCGCATGGATGGCAAACTTCAATGCCTATCCAATCCTGTGGATCCTGCCTGCTATTGGTCTGGCATCACCTCTGCTGGTCGTGATGTTCACTGCAATGGATAAAGGCGCGTGGGCATTCCTGTTCACCTCGCTGACTATTGCCGGTGTGATCCTGACCTGTGGTACAGCAATGTTCCCGTTCATTATGCCTTCAAGCATCGACCCGAACGTCAGTCTGACCATGTGGGATGCAACCTCCAGCCTGTTTACTCTCCAGGTGATGACGGTTGTTGCGATTATCTTTGTACCACTTGTTCTCCTGTACACCATCTGGTGTTACGTGAAGATGGCAGGGCGTATTGATAAGTCCTTCATCGAAGAGAACAAACATACATTGTACTAAGGAGCAGATGAATATGTGGTATTTTGCATGGATCCTCGGAACGCTCCTGGCCTGTAGTATTGCTGTTATTGCAGCACTGGCTATTGAGCACCACGAAGATAAAGCCGCTTCAGGCGAGTAAGACGGATGCTGGATAAGTCTTACCAACTACTGGATAAGGGTCCCTTACGGGCCCTTGTCCTGATAATGGCGTTGGGGCTGGCATTGAGTGTGATCTGGGATCCGTCGCGTTTTGCGGCAAACACCAGTTCATTACAGATCTGGCAGGGACTGCTGATGATCTGGGCGGTATGCAGCGGCGCAATTTTCGGTCTGGCATTCCGGCCGAAGCGCGCAATCTGGAAGATTTTGTTCCATCCGCTTCCGGCGGTGGTGATTCTGGGTTACGGCCTTTATCATTTTTTCAGCTGATATAAACGTTTATGACTAAAAAGCCGTTCTGATGAACGGCTTTTTTTCTTTTCTGTTTCTGCCCCGGTTCACGGATAGCGCAGCAATGCGGCATTATCTGCAAAAAAGCGGGCAAAATAATCAATAAACACCCGGACCTTCTGCGGCAGATGCGCAGCGGGCGGAAATACCATATTGATGCTCTGATCCGGCACCGGCTGACGGGTGAATACCGGAACCAGTTTCTCCTCTGTCAGTTGTTCGCGGATATACCAGACCGGCAGCAGACTGTAACCCTGATGTGCAAGTGTCATGGTACGGATCGCCTGAATCGAATTAGAGATAAACACCCGGTTGTCCGGCGCGGGCAGATACTGACGCCGGTTGATACGGGCGGTCAGGTTGCTGTTGGCGATAAAGGGCAGAGCGGCGGGATCACTGCTTTCTGTCACACGGTGTTGCCGGATAAACGCCGGCGTTGCCACATAACAGACCGGAAAATCGGCGAGTTTGCGGAACCGCAGACCGCTGTCACTCAGCGTTCCCAGCCGGAACACCACATCCAGTTTCAGGGCAATCAAGTCACTCAGACTGTGATCGACGCGGTAATCTGCTCTGATCAGCGGATAACGCCCGGTGAAAGCAGGCAGCTGCGGCAGCAGAAATTGGCCGCCGAATTCTGCGGCGGCACTGAAACTCAGCGGCCCCTGTGGTTGTGCTGTCCCCGTTCTGACGGCATCCATCGCGCTGTCGAACTGTTGCAACAGCGGTTTGAATTGCTGATACAGTGCCTGGCCGGATTCTGTCAGCGTAAACTGCCGTGTGGTCCGGTGCAGCAATGTGGTGCTGAGCTCAGATTCCAGGGCTTTGATATGCAGACTGACCACCGATTTGCTCAGATTCAGGCGTGCGGCGGCCCGGGTAAATGAACCGGTATCCACAACATAAATAAAGGTATTGATCTTCTCAACAGATGTCAGCATAAGATTGTTTCGTTTTCTCAAACAGTATTGTCTATTTTGATGCATAGACGGCTGCGGTCAACTGCTTTTACACTGCTGGCCGGAGGAAACCATGACTTATCGTTACCGTATCGCCCTGATTTTTTTACTGGGCTTTTTTATTGATTGTATCAATATCTTTATGTCGGCCATCACGCTGCCTGCTATTGCAGAGGCAATGCAGGTGTCATCCCTGTCGGTGACCTGGGTGGCAAACAGCTATATTCTCGGACTGACACTGATTATCCCGCTCAGTCCCCGGCTGGCGGCCCGTTTCGGGATCCGTGAACTGATGACAGCCTCGATGCTGCTGTTTGCCGCAGCAGCAGTACTGGCAGGCAGTGCGGAATCCTTTACTTCGCTGATTTTCTGGCGTTTTTTACAGGGTGTGGCAGGCGGATTACTGATCCCGGCCGGGCAGTCACTGACTTTTCAGTATTTTCAGGGGCGTGAGCGGAGCAAAATATCCACCATTATTATGATGATCGCGCTGATAGCGCCCGCGCTTTCCCCGATGGCCGGAGGGATCATTGTTGACCTCGCCGGATGGCGGCCTGTCTTTTATGTCAATGCACCGGTGGCACTTTTTACGGCACTGCTGGCCTGGTGCTGGATCCGTGAACCGAAAACCGCTGCCGGAGAAGCACCGGATCTCAAAGGGTTGCTTCTGGTCAGCCTGACGCTGGCATCCCTGCTGATTGCCCTCTCATTGTACGGGGAATACCACAATATCACCGGCGCACTGGCGCTCGGCGGACTGATGTTGTTCAGTGCAGGGCTTTATTACCGCCATTACCGGCAGACTCCGCAGGCGATTATTGATTTATCGCTGCTGAAAAATACCCGGCTGTGGCTCTCGGTTGCAGTGTATTACGCGGTACCGGGCGTATTCACCGGGGCGAACATCCTCGCTATCTTTTATCTGACCACGGTTCCCGGCCTGAGTACTGCCGTCACCGGTGCGTTTATGTTGTTGTATGCGGCGGGGGCGATGGCAGCTATGCTGATCAGCGGCGCGGTGTATAACCAGACCGGTGCCGGGCGTCTGTTTATTATCAGTCTGCTGCTGCACAGCGGCGGTATCGCGCTGTTTGCCCTGACAGACAGCCACACACCGTTATATTTCATCGGCCTGATTTATCTGCTGACCGGCACCGGCGGCGGCATCGCCGCAAACTGTGCACAAACCACCGCACTATATGATTTTCACGGAACACAGCTGAACAAAGCCAGTGTGATCTGGAATATCAACCGCCAGGTGGTGTTCAGTATTGGTGCTGCCGTCATGATGACGCTGTATCAGACCCTGAATGCCATTGTTCCGGGACAGGCATTCGCCCTGACATTTCTGGGAGGCGCACTGGCCGGGCTTATCCCGCTGATTTTCCTGGTCCGCCCGCAGTTCCGTACTTCATTAAAACCCGCAGAGGAGATTATCCGTGAGTAATACCATATTTCAGCAGGCGTGTGACGAAATCCATCATGTTCATGACCTGATTTTTAAAACATTTACTGTCCCCGGGGCAGAAGGGCAGGCGGCACTGTCTGAATTGCTGACCCATTTCACTCCTGAGTTTTCCATGACCGGTATCAGCGGGGCAGTGATTGATCTCGCGGCGGTGACGGCGATGTTTACCCGTATACAGGGTCAGAGACAGGGAGCACCGATTGAAACGGCGGAGTATCAGTGTGTCAGCCTGACAGAAAACACCATATCCGTGCGCTATCAGGAGACACAGCATTTTGCCGGAAGCACCACAGCACGGCGCTCGCTGGTTATTCTCCGCCGGGAGGATAACGGGAAGTGGCTGTGGCATTATTTACATGAAACACCGCTGTCTGCCTGAAATGCCGCCGGCGGCGTTTTCAGCCGGTAAATGCGGACGGAAATCCTGTTTTTATAAGATAAAAATAAGGTGATTTAATTTATGGAATTACAATAAGTTAGATTACGCGGTAAATAAATCGGTAGCACAAAAATCCGGATAATTCCGGATTTTTGTGTATTCGTGGGGAAAAATGTCTTTTAATAAGTGTTTAATGATAGCTTTCAGAGCAAAAAATAACGCCCCTAAGGTGTTGTAATACGTAACAAAATATTTTTTCATCTCAACCCTTCCGGGGGCTTGCGTGTTGGATAAAGGCGAGTATGATTAGCGCGCGGACAAACGGGCTTTTCTTATCTTTACGAACTAAGCATTTTCAATACGTTTGCTCTTCACGTATAGTTTGCAAAGCATGTTGTCTGATATAGGTAAGTTGCGGGATATTCAATGTTCAGTTGGCCAATACGGGTTTATTACGAAGATACCGATGCTGGTGGTGTAGTATACCACGGGCAGTATCTTGCATTTTTTGAGCGCGCCAGAACCGAAATGTTACGGGAACGGGGCTTTCATCAGCAGCGTCTGCTGGAAGAGCAGCTCGGCTTTGTGGTCCGCAAATTAACTATCGATTACCACCATCCGGCAAGGTTAGACGATCTGTTAGAGGTACGCAGTGAGATCACCGACATCCGTCGTGCGTCTCTGACATTTACGCAGACACTTATGCATAAAAACGGAACTCTTTTATGTCGCGCAGAGGTACTGGTCGCCTGCGTGAATATTTCTTTAATGAAGCCGGTAGCGCTTCCTGAGTCTATTGTCGCGGAGTTTAAGCAGTGACTGACATGAATATCTGGGATTTATTCCTGAAAGCAAGTTACCTCGTGCAATTTATCATGCTGGTATTGCTGGGCTTTTCTGTTGCCTCGTGGGCCATTATTATTCAGCGCACCAAAGTCCTGAATGCGGCCACCCGTGAAGCAGAAGCGTTTGAAGACAAATTCTGGTCAGGAATCGAACTGTCCCGTCTGTATAAAGAAAGCCAGGCCCGCCGTGATGAACTGAGCGGTACTGAGCAGATCTTCTACTCCGGCTTTAAAGAATTTGCCCGCCTGCATCAGGCGAATGTGCACTCTCCGCAGGCGGTGGAAACCGGTGCGGCGCGTGCAATGCGCATCTCCATGAACCGTGAGATGGAAAATCTGGAAAACCACATCCCGTTCCTTGGTACTGTCGGTTCTATCAGCCCGTATATCGGTCTGTTCGGTACAGTATGGGGGATCATGCACGCCTTTATCGCACTGGGTGCGGTAAAACAGGCAACATTACAGATGGTGGCACCGGGTATTGCGGAAGCACTGATTGCAACAGCAATCGGTCTGTTTGCGGCAATTCCTGCGGTTATGGCATACAACCGTCTTAATCAGCGCGTGAACAAATTAGAACAGAATTACGACAACTTCAGCGAAGAGTTTCTGGCGATTTTACATCGTCAGGCCTTTGCTACTGCTGATAAGAAATAAGGCAGGAGATTATCATGGCACGTCATCGCGGACGCCGGCGGGAGCTGAAATCCGAAATTAACATTGTTCCTTTACTGGACGTGTTACTCGTGTTGCTGCTGATCTTCATGGCAACAGCGCCGATCATCAGTCAGAGTGTGGAAGTGGATCTGCCGGATGCCTCCGATTCACAATCCGTTTCCACCAATGATAATCCGCCGGTGATTCTGGAAGTCTCCGGTGTCGGCCGCTACACCCTGGTGGTGAAGCAGGATCGCCTGGAACTGTTACCGGAAGAGCAGATCATTGCTGCGGCAAAACAGTATCTGGCTGAAGATCCGAAGACTATTTTCCTGGTCGGCGGTGCCAAAGATGTGCCTTACGAAGAGATTATTAATGGCCTGAATATTCTGAAACAGGCCGGAGTGAAATCTGTGGGCCTGATGACGAAGCCGATGTAAGGTTTGTTATGCAGATGTTTTCACTCAGAAGGTTAGGGAATTAAGCGTGGGAAAGCTGAAAGAGCGTAAAGATAAATTAAATCGTTCTGTCATCACCTCTGTGGTGTTGCATCTTTTGCTGATTGCGCTTGTGATCTGGGGATCGTTTGTAACCAAATCAGGGCTGACCGGCGGCGGTGAGGGCGGTCAGGTGATCGACGCCATTATGGTTGATCCGAACGCCATGGTTGAAAATTTTAACCAGCAGCAACAGCAGCAGGCCAACGCAAAACAGGCTCAGGCGCAGCGCGAGAAAAAAGCGAAGCAGCAGGAAGAAGAATTACGTCAGAAAGAACTGCGTGAGCAGGAGCGCTTAAAAGCAATTGAAGAAGAGCGCCTGAAGACCGAACAACAAGTTGAAGACCAGAAAAAACAGGCTGAAGAGCAGCAAAAACAAGCTCAGGAAGCAGTGAAGAAAGCCAAAGAAGAGCAAAAGCTGGCGGAAGAAGCCGCTGCCAAAGCTCAGGCTGAAAAAGAAAAAGTGATTAAAGAGCAGGCACTGGCGAAGAAACAGGCTGACGAAAAAGCTGCCGCACAGAAAGCCGCTGAAGAAGAAAAAGCCAAAGCCGAAAAAGCGGCTCAGGAAAAAGCAGCCAAGGCCGAAGCCGCTAAAGCGGAAGCAGCCAAAGCAGAAGCCGCCAAAGCTGAAAAAGCAGCCAAAGACAAAGCTGCTAAAGAAAAGGCAGCCAAAGCCGCAGCGAAAAAACAGGCCAGTGAAGTCGATGACCTCCTCGGCGGACTGGCGTCCAACGCTCCGGGCACAGAAAGCGGCGGTGCATCCGCAGCCGGTCAGGGCGGTGGCAAGAAGAGCGGAACAAATTCGGATGGCGATATGAACGGTTATATCGCACAGGTCCGGTTAGCGATTCAGGCGAAGTTCTATAATGCGGATATGTACCGCGGTAAAACCTGTACGCTGGAAATTAATATCACTGATAAAGGTACGCTTATCAGTGTGAATGCGGTCGGTGGTGATGACGGTTTATGTCAGGCCGCACTCGCGGCGGCCAAACAGGCTCGTATTCCTGCGCCGCCGAGCAAATCGGTCTGGCAGCAGTTTAAGAATACCAAACTGGACTTTAAGCCGGAATAAGCTGTAATACAGCGTGACGAACCAGATATATCCGGGTATTAGTTTTTACTGTGGTATCTGGTTTTGGTTATGAACGTTTGTTAAAATACGGGTTTGATGCGGGCATTGGCGCAACGAGGGAGAGAGAATGAAGCAGGCAGTGAAATACATGCTCGGTTTTCTGATGCTGTGGGCGGCAGTTGCTCAGGCTGAAGTTCGTATCGAGATTACTCAGGGTGTTGATTCAGCACGTCCTATCGGCATTGTACCTTTCCAGGTCGCCGGCGGCGGCGCTGTACCGGAAGAAGTCGGCGCGATCATTGCTGCTGACCTGCGTAACAGCGGGAAATTTAACCCGATCGACCCTAACCGTATGCCGCAGTTACCGGGTACCGCCTCTGAAGTGGTTCCTGAGTCCTGGACGGCGTTAGGCATTGATGCTGTTGTTGTCGGCCAGGTTCAGCCGGGTGCTGACGGCAACTATCTGGTGAGCTACCAACTGGTGGATACCTCCGGTTCCCCGGGCAGCGTGCTTGCACAGAACCAGTTTAAAGTCACCAAACAGTGGCTGCGTTATGCGGCACATACTGCCAGTGATGAAGTATTTGAGAAATTAACCGGTATTCGTGGTGCATTCCGTACCCGTATCGCTTATGTGGTGGTTAAAAACAGCGGTGACTATCGTCACGAGCTGCGCGTGTCTGATTATGACGGCTACAACCAGTTCACCGTTCACCGTTCACCTGAGCCGCTGATGTCACCGGCATGGTCACCGGATGGCGAGAAACTGGCGTATGTTACCTTTGAGAGCGGAAGTTCAGCCCTGGTTATTCAGAATCTGTCCAGCGGACAGGTGCGTCAGGTTGCTTCATTCCCGCGTCACAACGGTGCACCGGCATTTTCACCGGACGGAACCAAACTGGCATTTGCGTTATCAAAAACCGGTAGTCTGAATCTGTATGTGATGGATCTCGGCTCAGGCCAGATGCGTCAGGTAACAGATGGTCGCAGTAATAACACTGAACCTTCATGGTTCCCGGACAGCCAGACGTTAGCGTTCACGTCTGACCAGGCTGGTCGTCCGCAGATCTATAAGGTTGGTATTAATGGCGGTGCGCCTGAGCGCCTGACGTGGGATGGGACTCAGAACCAGAATGGTGACGTCAGTGCTGACGGCAGTTTCCTGGTAATGGTCAGTTCAGGCGGCGGGAAACAGCATATCGCCAAACAAGATCTAGTAGCGAACAATTTCCAGATTTTAACGGATACGTTCCTAGATGAAACGCCAAGTATCGCACCTAACGGCACTATGGTTATTTATAGCTCCTCACAAGGTATGGGAACTATATTGCAGCTGGTTTCGACCGACGGGCGTTTCAAAGCGCGTCTTCCGGCGACTGACGGACAGGTAAAATTCCCTGCCTGGTCGCCGTATCTGTGATGCATTAAAAATATGTATGGCAAATTATAAAAGGATCAAAGAGATGCAACTTAACAAAGTGCTTAAAGGGCTGATGTTAGCTTTACCTGTTCTGGCTGTTGCTGCATGTAGTTCTAACAAAAACGACCAGACTGATGCGGGCACTGTCGACAATGGCGCAAACACCGGTATGTCTGCGGAAGAACTGGCACGCCAGCAGCTGCAGGAACTTCAGAACAACAATATCGTATACTTCGGTTTCGACAAATACGATATCTCTCCTGAATTCCAGCAAATGCTGGATGCACACGCTGCATTCCTGCGCAACAACCCTTCTTACAAAGTAACTGTAGAAGGTCATGCTGACGAACGTGGTACTCCTGAGTACAACATCGCACTGGGCGAGCGTCGTGCTAACGCAGCGAAAATGTACCTGCAGGGTAAAGGCGTTAACGGCGAACAAATCTCTATCGTTTCTTACGGTAAAGAGAAGCCGGCAGTTCTGGGTCACACCGAAGCTGACTACGCTAAAAACCGTCGTGCTGTAATCGTATACTAAGAGATATACATGAAAAGTAACTTCAGACGCCTGATGGTGAGTCTGTCGTTATTGATAGGTGTAGCGGCCCCCTGGGCCGCTATTGCTCAGGCACCCATCATCAATATCGGCTCAGGCTCCACTGATGACCGCCTCACGCAGCTCGAGCGTATTTCTAACGCTCATGGTCAGCTATTAACCCAACTTCAGCAACAAGTCATGGACAACCAGCGCGATATCGACATGCTGCGCGGGCAAATCCAGGAAAGTCAGTACCAGCTGAATCAGTTGACAGAACGCCAACGCGAACTTTTCTCACAGGTGGATTCCCTCACCGGTGGCGGCAGCGCATCAACAGATAATACATCCGCGGCATCCGGTAATACGGACTCTGCGGGTACTGCCGCAACCTCAGCTCCTGCTGCTGCAAGTAAGGGCAATGAGAAAGATGACTATAACGCCGCGGTAAACATGGCGATGAACACCAAAGATTACGATGGTGCAATCAGCGCATTTCAGAGTTTTATCCAAAGCTATCCGAAATCCGGTTATCTTCCTAATGCCAATTACTGGTTAGGTCAGATGAACTACAACAAAGGCAAAAAAGATGACGCTGCGGCGTATTTTGCTTCTGTGGTAAAGAACTGGCCGAAATCCCAGAAAGCAGGAGAGTCCTTCTATAAAGTCGGGCTGATCATGCAGGAGAAAGGGGATAAAGCGAAAGCGAAAGCAATTTATCAGCAGGTTGTCGCAAAATATCCGGGCTCTTCCGGTGCGAAACTGGCTGAGAAAAAACTGGCTGGTTTATAACCGCCGGTTTATTTTTTTGCTCAGAGTATAGCCCCGACCGGAGAGTTTTTTGCTCAACAGGGGCTAAGTGAGTGAATTATAAGCGTTTGAATAAGTTAATTTGAAAAAATCGTTGCACCGGCCGGATAAATCAGTATTATATCGTGCCGTTGGCAAGAGAGTACGGGTCGTTAGCTCAGTTGGTAGAGCAGTTGACTTTTAATCAATTGGTCACAGGTTCGAATCCTGTACGACCCACCATTCTCTTTTGCCCGAAATCTGAAACGGGTCGTTAGCTCAGTTGGTAGAGCAGTTGACTTTTAATCAATTGGTCACAGGTTCGAATCCTGTACGACCCACCATTTCAGAGTCCCTCAGCAGTATTACGATGGGTCGTTAGCTCAGTTGGTAGAGCAGTTGACTTTTAATCAATTGGTCACAGGTTCGAATCCTGTACGACCCACCATCGTAACCATTTTCCCTCTGATTTTTGTTCTCCCCGGCATCACACCGGCGATCATCCGTTTGTGATTATTCATTTTCCGGCGCAAGTAAATCATCGGCATTCAGCCGGTCAGTAACCAGTGCAATAATTTTATCTGCCAGCGTTATATCGATATCAAATTTCTGTGCTTCAATCACACGGAGTGCCACATCGCGGTAGAGTGTCAGCATCGCCATATGCGCCCGTGCGGCACGGACACGATCACGGTTATCCAGTGTCGCCATAAAACGTCCGTACAGGCCCGGAGGCAGCCAGGTGCTCAGATGACGCCCCGCATACCAGACATCCTGTGTACCGTCACTACGAAGCAGCACATGCCACTCCAGCAGGGTGATCAGCCACTGTTTCATCGCAACATCCCGCAGACGGGCAGTCCAGAGTTCATTGCGCAGATAATAAACCGGCACCTGTGAGGCTTCCAGCCAGAAATTCTGCCAGTTTTCCAGGAATGTCTGTTGGTCCGGCGGAGTGAGCACGGCAGCCGGATCGGCATACTCCGGTAACCCGGCAGTGAGACCGGTTTTATCAAGCAGAACGGCATAACCGCGCTGATAGATGCTGTCCAGCCCGTGTGCGGCCATCTGTGTGATACGTTCGCGCCCGGCCAGAACAAAATCAACTTTACGGCCTTTTTCATACAGAACCTGACAAGACGGCCAGCAGAGGTTGTCGTTTTCTCGTGAAGCCTCTTTGCGGATAATCAGCGGCACACCAAACCGGCTCAGCCAGCGGCTGTCCTGAAATAAATCGTCATGACTGCTGCCGATCAGCTCGGCATTAATATCCGAAAAACGGTCTGCCTGGTTCTGGCGTGCCACAGAGCCGGTGATAATGACCGCATCGATACGGGGATCTAATAGGGCAAAAGAAATTATATTGTTTATAATTTGCTCAATTGATTCCATCTCACATCTCATTCATATAATTAATAGCTGGGCTGATAGTACGTCATAATCAAAAATAGCGGGAGAGTTCAGGTTAAAAAAACGTTATCATGTTTAGCATATTAAACAAATGCTGTTACGATGGGATGATTTTACTGAAAACAGCAGGGCAGGATACAGTTAACTAAACCTGTCATCAGCGGTTGGCCGCCGGTGACAGGAAATATACTTAACACAGGTGACGGAATGGAATTTTTTGATATTAATAATATTCTCGTGGTGATCCCCTACTGGAAAGAAGGGTCTTATGCACTGTCCTGGATTGAAGCAGTGGGAGCAACCGCCGGGTTGTTATGTATCTGGCTGGCAAGCCTGGAAAAAACAATCAATTATCTGTTTGGCCTGATTAACGTCACGCTGTTTGCGGTGATTTTCTTTCAGATCCAGCTCTATGCCAATCTGCTGTTACAGATTTTCTTCTTCGCCGCCAATATTTACGGCTGGTATGCCTGGAGCCGGCAAAATGAGAAAGCGGAAGCGGAGCTGAAAATCCGCTGGATGCCGCTGCGGCAGACAGCTGTCATTGCGGCGGTTTCTCTGGCGGCGATTTTACTGCTGGCGCGTTTTATCGACCCTGTCTTTACGTGGCTGGCGCAGAGCATGGTCAGTATACTGAATGCCGCAGGGGCTGATCTGGCAATGCCGGTATTGTTGCCCGATGCTTTCCCGTTCTGGGATGCAGCCATGACGGTATTGTCTGTGGTGGCGATGATCCTGATGACCCGCAAACTGGTGGAAAACTGGCTGCTGTGGGTGGTTATCAATATGATCAGTATTGTGATTTATGCCCTTCAGGGTGTGTACGCGCTGTCGCTGGAATATATTATCCTGCTGGGTGTGGCGCTCAACGGTTCGCGGATGTGGATAAAAGCAGCGAAGCAGCCGTAAAACTATTTTCAGTGCAATAACCGGGGGATTATAATGAGAGTCTGATGATAATCAGATTCTCATTAATCAGCAATAAAAGGAAACGCCTGTGGCCGGTGGCAGCTTACTCGCACTACTCGATGATATCGCAACTGTACTGGATGATGTCTCTGTGATGACCAAAATGGCCGCCAAAAAGACATCCGGGGTACTGGGGGATGACCTGGCGCTGAATGCACAGCAGGTGGCCGGTGTCCGCGCTGAGCGGGAGATCCCGGTGGTCTGGGCGGTGGCGAAAGGTTCCTTTCTCAATAAACTGATTCTGGTGCCGCTTGCACTGCTGATCAATGCCTTTGCCCCCTGGGCTGTCACGCCGCTTCTGATGGTCGGCGGGGCGTTTTTGTGTTTTGAGGGTGCGGAAAAACTGGCGCATAAGTTTCTGCATAAAGCCGGTGATGAACCCGGTGAAACGGCACCGGCGGAAGATATTCAGACACCGGAAGAGTTGGCCGCATTCGAGAAACGCAAAGTCAAAGGCGCTATCCGTACCGATTTTGTGTTATCGGCGGAGATTATCGCTATCACCCTCGGTATTGTTGCCACGTCTCCCTTTATTAATCAGCTTGTGGTGTTGTCAGTGATTGCGGTCATTATGACTATCGGGGTATACGGCCTGGTGGCGGGGATTGTCAAACTCGATGATCTGGGATTTTATCTGCAGAAGAAATCAGCCGCGCTGCTGAAAAAACTGGGTGACGGGCTGATCCACGCCACGCCGTATTTAATGAAAACCTTATCAGTCGTCGGGACAGCGGCCATGTTTATGGTCGGCGGCGGCATTTTGACACATGGCATCCCGTTTATTCATAACCTGATTGAAAATCTGGCTCAGCAGAGCGTACAGATCCCGGCACTCGGCAGCATATTGCACTTTATGACCCCGCCGGTTGCCAATTTATTGTTCGGGCTCGTCGCCGGTCTGGTGATTGTTGTGCTGATTACCGCTGTTAAGCGTATTAAAGCGGGATTAGCCGCATAAATACCCTTCTCACGGGCAGCGGCTGATGAAGCCGCTGTTTTCCTTCTGATTCATAATAATTTGTCCTGTTAATCTGAATATTTTCGGGGTGAAAAATTAATTTCAATTCCGGCGGCAGCTAATTGTTTACAGCTTGTTGACAAGCAGTTAGATTAAAATAACGACAATAATGAAACGGGACACCGGAAGAGACGGGTTATGAATTATCAGAACGATGATGTAAAAATAAAAGAAATTCGGGAATTATTACCGCCAGTGGCGTTATTAGAGTCATTTCCCGCGACTGAGACTGCCGCAGACACCGTTCGCCGCACCCGTCATGCAATCCACGAAATCCTGGAAGGCCGGGATGACCGCCTGCTGGTCGTTATCGGGCCATGCTCAATTCACGACCCGAAAGCGGCGGTTGAATATGCGGATCGCCTGCTGACATTACGCAAAGAACTGAAAGGTGAGCTGGAAATCGTCATGCGCGTCTATTTTGAAAAACCGCGCACCACGGTCGGCTGGAAAGGGCTGATCAACGATCCGCACCTCGACCACTCTTTCGCTATCAATGATGGTCTGCGTATTGCCCGCAAACTGCTGCTGGATATCAATGATAAAGGCTTACCGGCAGCCGGTGAGTTTCTGGATATGATCACACCGCAGTATCTGGCGGACCTGATGAGCTGGGGTGCTATCGGTGCCCGCACCACGGAATCTCAGGTACACCGTGAGCTGGCCTCCGGGTTGTCCTGCCCGGTCGGATTTAAAAACGGCACAGACGGCACCATCAAAGTCGCCATTGATGCCATTAACGCCGCCGGGTCGCCGCACTGTTTTCTGTCCGTGACCAAGTGGGGACATTCGGCCATCGTGAACACCACCGGTAACGGTGATTGTCATATTATTCTGCGCGGTGGTAAAAAACCGAACTACAGCGCGGAAGATGTCAGTGCGGTAAAAGAAGGGCTTGTACAGGCCGGTCTGGCACCGCGTATCATGATCGATTTCAGCCACGCGAACAGCAGCAAACAGTACAAGCGTCAGATGGACGTGAGCACTGATGTGGCACAGCAGGTCGCCGGTGGTGAGAAAGCCATTATGGGCGTGATGGTGGAAAGCCACCTTGAGGAAGGGAACCAGAACCTGGAAGGTGATGCGCCGCTCGTGTACGGCAAGAGCGTGACAGATGCCTGCATCGGCTGGGAAGATACCGAAACCCTGCTGCATCAGCTGGCAGATGCGGTAAAAGCCCGCCGCGGCTGATTTCGCCGGAAGCATTAATCCCGGAAAATAAAAAACCCTGACAGTTGAAGTGTCAGGGTTTTTTTTCACCAAAGAAAGCGGATTACTTCGCTTTACCCTGGTTAGCAACAGCAGCAGCTTTGGCAGCAATCGCATCCTGGTCGCCCAGGTAATAGCGGCGCAGCGGCTTCATGTTTTCATCAAATTCATACACCAGCGGCACAGCGGTCGGGATGTTCAGCTCGAGGATTTCATCTTCGCTCATGTTATCCAGGTATTTCACCAGTGCACGCAGGGAGTTACCGTGTGCAGCGATGATCACTTTCTCACCGGAAGCAACGCGTGGTTTGATAACATCAGTCCAGTAAGGCACAACGCGGTCGATAGTGATCGCCAGGCTCTCAGTGGCTGGTAATTCGCTTTCTGCCAGTTTCGCATAACGCGGATCGTGGCCCGGGAAGCGCTCATCACTTTTTTCCAGTGCCGGCGGGGTGATGGCAAAGCCGCGACGCCACAGTTTGACCTGCTCGTCACCGTATTTTGCAGCGGTTTCCGCTTTATCCAGACCCTGGAGTGCGCCGTAATGACGTTCGTTCAGTTTCCAGCTTTTCTCAACCGGCAGCCACTGCTGGTTTACCTGATCCAGGATATTCCACAGTGTGTGAATAGCGCGTTTCAGTACAGAGGTATAGGCGAAATCAAAAGAGAAGCCTTCTTTTTTGAGTAACTGACCAGCCTCTTGTGCTTCAGCACGGCCTTTTTCAGATAACTCAACATCAGTCCAGCCGGTAAAGCGGTTCTCTTTGTTCCACTCACTTTCACCGTGACGTACAAGCACCAGTTTAGTTACTGCCATAGCGTAAACTCCTGTTGTGTTTCAGATAGGGGGTTTCAGAATTGAAACAGACCCGGCACATTGCCCATTATATTGGTCACCGGCGCCTTTCGGCAAACTTTCCGCACAGGTATTTCCGCCGGGGCCTGCGCGGAAGAGATCAATTCCATCCTGTTTACCGGATAGTGTATACCAAAACTGAATCGATTCTGCTATAAATGTTTACGCAAAGTGTGATACACAGGAAAAAACGGCTGTTTCCGGTGCAATAAAAAAGTAAAACAGCCGTTTGATAAAAAGATTACAACGTATTGATTTCGTAACGATAACTACCGTTATCAGGAATAAACGCCAGCCGCCGGTTGATGCAGGCCGGGGTATCTTCGCTGTGATGGCTGACAAACAGCAACTGGGTATCACCACGGCTTATCATAATATCGATAAAACGCAGCACCAGCAGACGGTTGAGTGTATCCAGCCCCTGTAGCGGCTCATCAAGGATCAGCATTGCCGGGTGTTTTACCAGTGCTCTGGCAATCAGTATCAGCCGCTGCTGCCCCCACGACAGACTGTGGAACGGAGCATCGCGGTACGCTTTCAGACCGAGCAGCGTCAGCCACTCATCCGCCAGTTTTACCTGCCGGTCTGACGGTTTCTGATAGAGCCCGACAGAATCGAAATAACCGGAAATCAGCGTGTTACGCACACTGATATTGACGCGGTAACTGAGATGGATGCTGTTACTGACATACCCGATATGGCGTTTGATATCCCACACCGTTTCACCGCTGCCCCGGCGGCGGCCGAACAGCGTCAGGTCATTGCTGTAGCCCTGCGGATGGTCACCGGTGATCAGACTGAGCAGTGTGGATTTACCCGCGCCGTTTTCGCCGGTGATTTGCCAGTGCTCGCCGGGCAGCACCTGCCAGGTCAGATCATTGAGAATAGGCTTATCGTTATAGCTGACACAGCCGTGATTGAGGATCACCCTCGGAATATCCGGCGCAAGGCGCTCTGCGGACGGGTCGTCCCGCTCCGGCAGCGTCAGATGCTCTGTCTGCTCACTGCGGGCTAGCTGTGCCTGTAACAGTGCGGATAAGGTATCCGCCGGTGCCAGCACACAGTCTGTCAGCAGTCCGGCGCGGGTGATAAAGTCCGGAATATCACTGAAGCGGTTGAGGATCAGAACAACTGTCAGTCCGCCCTCTGCAAGCTCTGCCAGCATCTCACTGAGCATACGGCGGGAATCGGTATCCAGCCCGTCATAAGGCTCATCCAGCACCAGCAAATCCGGCTCTGTCATCAGCGCCTGACACAGCAGGGTTTTGCGGGTTTCACCGGTGGAAAGGTATTTAAAGCGGCGTGACAGTCGATCAGAAATCCCGAACTGTGCCGCCAGTTGCAGGCAGCGCTCATTGTCACGATGCTCCGCCTGAATAATCTCAGCGGTGGTACGGCCGTTGTCGGTATCATCGCCGTCCGTCAGGTCGGTATTATTGCGGTTCCACTCTTCATCAATCAGCGCCTGTAATTTCTCAAACGCGACCAGAACCGGACGGCTGAAAGTGGTGATCATCTCTCCGGAAAGCAGCGGAAGCTCCTGAATCAGCGCACGGGCAAGGGCCGATTTTCCGCTGCCGTTGGTACCGATAAAGGCGTGGTGCTGACCGCTTTCCAGCTGTAATGACGGAACTGAAAGCTGTTTATCGGCGCTTAACCGGAAGATCCCTTGTGTGATGTGCAGATGTGCCATAGTGAACAGCCTTATTATTAGTTTAATTATTCCCCAGAAATAAGCGGAACCGGCGGGGATGTCAAGATGTGGCACCGGTGTTACATCCTGTATCATGAAAAGAAGATCTGCTTCACAGAAACGCCATCATTCAGTCTGCTGTTTTTGTTATACTTTTTTGTACAGAAATCATGGCATCACGGAAATTAACCGGAAGAGAGGGCAGGGTGAAAACAGGATTAAAATATTCGGTGCTGGCATTACTGATCAGCGGAACGGTCAATGCCGCGACAGTGGATCTGCGGGTGATGGAAACCTCGGATATTCACAGTAACTTAATTGACTTTGATTATTTCAAAGACAAACCGACAGAACAGTTTGGTCTGGTCCGCACAGCCGGTTTAATTAAAGCGGCAAAAGGTGAAGTCACCAACGCAGTATTAGTGGATAACGGGGATTTAATTCAGGGCAGTCCGCTGGCGGATTATATGGTCAGCAAAGGGTTAAATGACGGTGAAGCTCATCCGGCACATAAGCTGATGAATACCATGGGTTATACTGTCGGAAACTTCGGTAACCATGAATTTAATTTTGGCCTGGATTATCTGAAAAAAGCCATTGCCGGTGCGGATTTTCCGTATGTGAATGCCAATATTATTGATGAGAAAACCGGTAAGAATCTGTTTACGCCTTATATTATCGTTGATACCCCGGTTAAAGATCGCGACGGTAAAGAGCATGTAATTAAAATCGGTTATATCGGTTTTGTACCACCGCAGATCCTTATCTGGGATAAAGCCAATCTGGAAGGAAAAGTCCGCGTCAATGATATTACGGAAACCGCGAAAAAATTTGTGCCGCAAATGAAAGCAGAAGGTGTAGATTTAATTGTCGCTATTCCGCACTCCGGTTTTTCTCAGGAGCCGTATAAAGCGATGGCTGAGAACTCGGTTTATTATCTCAGTGAAGTACCGGGTATTAATGCCATTATGTTCGGTCACTCGCACGGTGTATTTCCGGGCAAAGATTTTGCGGATATCAAAGGCGTTAATATTGAGCAGGGAACCGTTAACGGTATTCCGGCAGTAATGCCGGGCCAGTGGGGGGATCACCTCGGCGTGGTGGATCTGGTGCTGAATAATGATGACGGTGCGTGGAAAGTGGCGGATGCCAAAGCACAGGCGCGTCCGATTTATGACAAAGTTAATAAAAAGCCGCTGGTGGCGCGGGATGACAAGCTGGCTTCTGTAATTGATGAACAGCACAATGCGACCCGGACCTTTGTCGGCAAGCTGATTGGTAAATCACCGGATAATATGTACAGCTACCTCGCGCTGTTGCAGAGCGACCCGACGGTTCAGATTGTGAATAATGCGCAGACGGATTATACCCGCCGCTTTATCCAGGGCGATCCGGATCTGGCGGATTTACCGGTGTTGTCAGCCGCCGCGCCGTTTAAAGTGGGCGGACGCAAAAATGCCCCGGCGGATTTCGTCGAGGTAGAAAAAGGGGATATGACGTTCCGCAACGCGGCGGATCTCTATCTCTATCCGAATACGCTGGTGGTCGTGAAAGCAACCGGTGCGGAAGTGACCGAATGGCTGGAGTGTTCTGCCGGGATGTTCAATCAGATTGACCCGCAGTCAGAGGCACCGCAGAGCCTGGTCAACTGGGATGGTTTCAGAACCTATAATTTCGATACCATTTCCGGGATCAACTATCAGATAGACCTGACACAACCGGCAAAATATGATGTGGAGTGCCAGACAGTCAATCCGCAGGCCAACCGCATCAAAAATGTGACTTATCAGGGTAAACCGATTGATCCGAAAGCCGTTTTCCTGGTGGCCACCAATAACTACCGTGCTTACGGCGGAAAATTTGCCGGAACCGGTGACAAACATATTGCGTTTGCCTCACCGGATGAAAACCGCAGTGTGCTGGCGGGTTATATCGCGGCAGAAACCAAAGCGAAAGGTGCGGTATCAGCACAGGCTGAGCAAAACTGGACGTTTGTGCCGGTGAAAACGGATAAGAAATTAGATATCCGCTTTGAAACCTCGCCGGGCGATAAAGCCACACAGTTTATTAAAGAAAATGCCCATTACCCGATGACCCGGGTCGGGACGGATGATGTGGGTTTTGCGGTTTATCAGGTTGATTTAACAGCGAAGTAAGCAGTTACTCACGAAAGCCGCCGTCAGCGGCGGCTTTTATCATCATTTTTATCAGCACAATGTGGCAATAATCACTTGGTCCGCATTAAACAGCGCGGTGACGTAATCACCTTCTTTCAGTTGCTGGCTGTCGGCATCCTGATTATCCAGGGTCGAGCATAACTGCGCCCCGCCGGTCAGTGTCACCATCACCTCACTGTTTTCCGCACCTCTGGCTACGGAAGAGATACGTCCGCTCAGGCGGTTGTCATAATTCGTGCTGTTTTCTGCGGATTTACTGATTTTCACCCACGGCGCTTTAATCAGAGTAAGTACTTCTTTACCAACCGATAAGCCCAGCCGGTTAGCGCTCTGTTCCGTCAGGGCAACGGCAAGTTCGGTCTTTTTATCCGCCAGCAGAACATTCACATGCTGCTGCACATGAGAATGGTTGCGCGACATAATTGTGCCGAAGAATTGGTTACGGGCACTGGTCTGCAATGAGAAGCGGGAGATGGCCGCCAGCAGGCTGTCGAGGGGCAGCGAATCATCCTTGAGAACATCAAAGGCTTTTTGCTGGATCTGTGCCAGCAGATCATAAAGCTGAAGTAAGCGCTCACCATAGCGTGTCAGTGTCGCGCCGCCGCCGCCTTTGCCGCCGGTGGCCCGGTCAACAATAGTTTCCTCGGCAAGCTGGTTCATCTCATTGATGGCATCCCAGGCGCTTTTGTAACTGATCCCGGCCAGTTTGGCCCCCTGACTGATAGAACCAGTGGCTCTGACCTGCTTGAGTAAGGAAATCCGCCGCGGATCGGCAAATAAATGACCTTCTGATTTCAGTGTTAATAAAATATCCAACGGAAAATACCCCGTATATTAATCAGACAGAATCACCGGCGCAGTCTCTCCGCCCGGTGCGGCTTTACTTTCCGGTTAGTGTAGCAAACTGCGTTTTTTTTTCATCTGTCAATATGGCGGTTTAAGTTTACTTAAAAATTCATGAACCGGATAAAAACAGGTATGGTATAGGAATTGATTATCAGCCAGAGATTATTTCATGCAGAATGTATTATTTCGTCTTCATCAGGCAGTCAAGGATTCCCCGGAACCGGAAGGGGCTGAAACAGAAGAATTTGCCCGTATGCTGGCAGAACAACCATTCTGGGCTGAATCACAGGATCATGAAAGTGGCGGACAAATTGGTCTGGCATTCACTCAGGGGGAAGATGATGAAGAACCCCTGCTGCTCGTTTATATGCGTGATGATGGTGGTCATGAAGCACCTGCAAAAGTCGCGGAAGAAATGGCATCCGGTGAACGGGAATATACCTGGCTGCCGGGTGCGTTTTTACTGGGACTGAGCAGGAAAATTGATTTCACACTGTGCATCATCGGTGAGGATGGGCAAACCCTGCCACTGAACAGTCAGTTTATGAAAATGATGTTTCTCTATATTCAGGAACTTTACCGCGAAGACGATGAAGGTGAAACACCTGTACAATCCCCGGCTGCTCCTGTCTCACCACGCAGCAGCAGTATTGTGGAAAAACCCGGCAGTGCCGGAAAAGTGATAGGTTTTCTGATTCTGGCGGCGGCTATTGTGGCGGTTGTTTACTTTATGCAGACCTGACAGCAGGCTGACCGCACGAATCGCTATGCTTTCCGGGGTGTGATTTATATAGAATAGCGGCCATTATGACGCTATTATAGTCATGCTGAATATCCTTTTCGCCTGATATAAAGAGATTAAGTGCTATGTTTGAGTTAGTTAAAAGTTTAGGTTTCGCACTGTTAATGGTTCCTGTTGTTATGACAGGCCTGGCGGCTCTGATCTGGGGATTAGGTGAAATTTTCAACCTGATTTCAAAAGGCGAGCGCCGCGAAAAGCAGCTCTGATTATACCGTATTCAGGATTACCTGCATCTGCGGGTAATCCGTCTTTGTTTCTGTTTTCCAGCTCATTATCTGCGTAATTCCCCTCATTTTATATTGTTTTCCGCTTAACTGCCGATAGTGGGATAAACCTCCTTTCATTTTTCGCTGTATCTTGTTATATACAACGGGTTAATCCTAATCTATCCTGGTGGAAAAAATGAAAAAACAGTTCAGTAAGTTATTGGCCGGTGTTGTTATCTCTGCTGTAGTCATGGGTCAGGCATGGGCCGCTGAAAAAGTGACCGTATTTGCTGCGGCATCACTGACAAATGCGGTTGATGAAATCTCGGCAAAATATAAGCAGGAGAAAAAAGGCGAAGTGGTCGCGTCTTATGCGTCTTCTTCCACCCTGGCCCGTCAGATTGAAAATGGGGCTCCGGCAGATATCTTTATTTCTGCTGACCAGAAATGGATGGATTATGCTCAGGAGAAAAACCTGATCATCAATGACACCCGTAAAACCCTGCTGGGTAATGAGCTGGTGCTGATTGCCGCGAAAGACAGCAAAATTGATAAAGTTGATATTAATAAGCAGACCGACTGGGTTAAATTACTGGATGGCGGCCGTCTGGCTGTCGGCGATCCTGATCATGTGCCGGTCGGTATCTATGCACAGGAAGCCCTGGAAAATCTGGATGCCTGGAAAGTCGTTGATCCGATGCTGGCCCGCACCAATAATGTGCGCAGCGGTATGGCGCTGGTGGAACGCGGTGAAGCACCGCTGGGTATCGTGTACGGCTCTGATGCGGTTGCCAGTGATAAAGTGAAAGTGGTCGGTATTTTCCCGGCAGATACCCATAAACCGGTTGAATACCCGATTGCTATCCTGAAAGATCGCAATAATGCTGATGTCAAAGGTTTCTATGATTACCTGCAGACACCGGAAGCAAAAGAGATCTTTAAACGTTACGGTTTCAGCCCTCTGTAATAAGTAAGGACTAACAGACAGCGATGTTGAATGAGTATGAATGGCAGGCGGTCATCCTCAGCCTGAAAGTATCAACGGTCGCCGTGGCAGCCAGTCTGCCGTTCGGCATACTGATGGCATGGGTACTGGTGCGCTGCCGTTTTCCGGGCAAGTCGCTGCTGGACAGTCTTATCCACTTACCACTGGTGTTACCGCCGGTGGTAGTGGGTTATCTGCTGCTGATCAGCATGGGGCGCAAAGGCATTATCGGTGAGTGGCTCTATAACTGGTTCGGCTTCAGTTTTACCTTCAGCTGGCGCGGTGCCGCGCTGGCTGCGGCTGTGGTGGCTTTTCCGCTGATGGTGCGGGCTATCCGTCTGGCACTGGAGGCGGTGGATATGCGCCTGGAGCAGGCGGCACGGACACTCGGTGCTTCCCCGCTGCGGGTCTTTTTCACTATCACACTGCCGCTGTCGCTGCCGGGGATTATTGTCGGTACCGTGCTGGCATTTGCCCGTTCGCTGGGGGAATTCGGCGCAACAATCACTTTTGTTTCCAATATCCCGGGGGAAACCCGGACTATCCCGCTGGCCATGTACTCCCTGCTTGAAACGCCGGGGGCGGAAATGGATGCAGCGCGGCTCTGTATTATCGCCATTGTTCTGGCACTGGCTTCACTGCTGGCCTCGGAATGGCTGACCCGCTGGGGACGCAAACGCCTGGGGGTTGCCGCATGTTAGTGCTTGATTTTGAACAGCAGCTCGGTGATTTATCCATGGTGATCAATACCGAACTGGCCAGTGACCGTATTACCGCTGTCTTCGGGCTCTCCGGGGCAGGGAAAACCTCCTTTATCAATGTGATCGGCGGGCTGACAAAACCGCAGAAAGGGCGGATTGAGCTTAACGGTCACACACTCGTCAATATTGAAAAACGTATCTGTCTGCCGCCGGAAAAACGCAAAATCGGCTATGTCTTCCAGGATGCACGCCTGTTTCCCCATTACCGGATAAGAGGCAACCTGCGCTACGGTATGGCACGGGAGATGGAAGATCAGTTTGACAGTATTGTGGAACTGCTGGGTATCGGGCATTTGCTGAACCGCCTGCCGATGACACTCTCCGGCGGAGAGAAACAGCGGGTGGCGATTGGCCGCGCGCTGCTGACTGCACCGGACATCCTGCTGATGGATGAACCGCTGGCGTCTCTGGATCTGCCGCGCAAACGCGAACTGCTGCCGTATCTGGAAAAGATGGCACAGGATATCAGTATTCCGATCCTGTATGTCAGCCACAGCCTGGATGAGATCCTGCGGCTGGCGGAAGATGTGGTGATCCTGGAAAAAGGCCGCATTCTGGCACAGGGGCCGCTGGAAGAGGTATGGGCAGGGGCGGCATTACGTCCGTGGCTGACGCAGGAAAGTCTCTCAAGTGTACTGAGTGTCACTGTGCTTGAGCACCACGACCGCTACGCCATGACGGCCGCTGCTATCGGTGACCAGGTGCTGTGGGTACCGCGTATCGCCGGTGAACGGGACACGCCGGTACGTGTGCGTGTCAGTGCGGATGATGTGTCCATTGCACTGGAAAAACCGAAAAGCAGCAGTATCCGCAATATATTACGGGCGAAAATCACGGAAATGTATGACGACGACAACGGGCAGACTGATGTGCGTCTGGCGGTCGGCAATCATTTCCTCTGGGCACGTATTACCGGCTGGGCGCGGGATGATTTGCAGCTGAAACCCGGACAATGGGTGTATGCCCAGGTAAAAAGCGTGTCACTGAGCCGCGAATTATAATTTATCTGAATATACGTACTTTTCATTAATAAAAGGGGCATTCATATTATTCCGATTGCCCTTCCGAATCACCGGTGATATATATTAACGCCGGTGCATCACTGACCCTGCCGGATTATCACAGAATATTCTCCGCACACGGAAACAAGTGTAAGACGTGCGTTATTGCATAAAAAACCACTGAGTCAGAGGGATAAAATGAAAAAAGCACTTTTCTTTTTATTACTGGGTATTTTCTCCGGCGGCCAGGCGCTGGCGGCAAATCAGCTAATGTGTTACACCTACCTGAAAAAAGTCAAAGATGTTGAAATCGAAAACTTAAAAGTCTGGTGCATCGGCACCACTGACGGCTCGCAGGGCGGAATGCGTATCCCTGATCTGCTCAGTATGGGATATAAAGTGGTGGCAACAGAAAGCTTCCCGTATCAGTATTCTGAGGGCGGCTATACTTATGATGATCGAAATTACTGCTGATCGTCGAAAATGCAAAATTCCCGAATCAGAACCCGGCAGAAAAACCAAAAAATAACTGGAGTTTTGATAAGTATAAGTAACAGGTTTTATTCTCTGGCCAGCGGGAAATAAATAAAAACGCCTTTATTAAAAGGCGTTTTTTTATGGTCTATTACACTGTATTTATCAGCTGAGAATATGACGGCGTATCGCCTGCGCAATACCCGGCTGGGTATTATCCGGGATAATCAGGTCAGCGTGTGCTTTGACTTCGTCTGCCGCATTACCCATTGCCACACCCAGGCCGGCGGCTGAAAGCATACTGATGTCATTATGGTTATCACCAAATGCCATCACATCTTTCATTGTCATTCCCTGAGATTCCACCCATTCCTGTAAACGGCGGCCTTTGCTGTTACCTTTGCGGGCAATATCCACCTGGTTTATCCACGACCACTCGCAGGACAGTCCCATATCCGCTTCCACGGCATCGGTGAATTCGCGCAGTTTGTTCAGATCATCTGAGCAGGTGGCGAATTTCCAGATAGTGTCAGCGCGGTCAACCTCATCAAGAAAATTATTCACTTTGCGCATCACCGGACGCTGGTGCTCCGGCAGAGAAGCTGACCAGTTCAGTGTCCGCTCAATGGTGCTGCTGTCAGTGTGATAAAGCATGGCATCCGAGATATACATCAGATGCTCGATATCCGTCTGTGCCAGGCGTTCGAGCAGCTGACGGGATTCACTGACACTCATCGGATCGGCGGAAAGCACTTTTTTCCCCGGATAATCGTACAGATAGGTACCGTTACAGCAGATAGCCGGTGTATCCAACTGCAATGTCTGATAAAACGGATGAATAGCAACGTGATGACGGCCGGTGACAATCAGTACCTGCACCCCGGCACGACGGGCTTCGCGGATGGTATCCAGCGACTCCTGTAATATATGTTTATCCGGATCGAGAAGTGTACCATCGAGATCAAATGCGAGGACGCGGTAAGACATAACAGGGAGCCCCTTGTATGAGTGTCAGAACCGGAATAACGGCGGGCATCAGGGAATATTATTGCACCCTGACGGCATCCTGAATGATTCCGGGCGGAGATAACTGATAATATAGCATGTTAATTGTTTCGCGATAAACGCTAAGTGCGGTATTATTATACAGAAATGCTTACATTACCTGTTAAAAATCAAACGGGTAAGTGATGATATTAAGGAGCGCGAATGAAGCAGGTGGTTTATGTTGCCAGTACGGAAAGTCATCAGATTCATGTCTGGCAGATGAATGAACACGGTGAGATGTCACTGTTACAGACAGTATCAACGCCTGATCAGGTGCAGCCGCTGATCACCGCGCCGGATGGTCGTCATCTTTATGCTGCGGTAAAACCGGGCAATGCGGTGGTGACTTATAAAATCGCGGAAGACGGCAAACTCACACAAACCGGCCTGACGCCGCTCCCGGGCACTGCCGCCTATATCACCCTTGATAAAGCGGGACGTACACTGTACGCAGCCTCTTATCATCAGGGAAATCTGGCGGTACTGCCGATCCGCGATAACAGCGTTCCCGCCCGTGCAGTGCAGGTGATTGAGGGATTAAAAAATCCGCATTCCGCCAATATTGCGCAGGATGGACACACACTGTTTGTGCCGTGCCTCGGGGAAGATCACATCCGCGCTTACACAATTGAGGAAGACGGACGCTTAACCGAACGCCACGCCGATATGCTGACGGTTGCCGCCGGTGCCGGGCCGCGCCATATGGCGTTTCATCCGGCAAAACATGTGGCGTATTGCCTGAATGAATTAAATGCGACCATTAATGTTTACCGCGAATGGGTTAAAGTCCGTGAAATTCAGTCAGTGGATATGATGGCGGATGATTATTCAGGACGCCGCTGGGCAGCCGATATTCATATCACGCCGGACGGGCGTCATCTCTATGCCTGTGAACGGGCATCAAGCGTGATTAATCACTACCGGGTGTCGGATGACGGCGGCCATCTGCAACTGGCGGGGCGTTATCCGACAGAAACTCAGCCGCGCGGTTTTGCGGTGGATAACAGCGGGCGTTTCCTGATCTCAACCGGACAGCTTTCTCACCATGTGGCGGTTTCCCGGATTGATGCGATTACCGGCGAATTGCACCTGATAAACCGCTATCCGGCAGGAAAAGGGCCGATGTGGGTGACAGTGCTGACGCTGAAATAACAGTGCTCAGGTAGTTTTCTGTTACTCCGGAGCCCGGCGGGTAACGGGCAAAAACGAAAAGTCGCTGTAAACACATCCGTGTGCGCTCAGGCGCGTCATCCATGACGCGCATGCTTTTCGTTTCCTTCGCCCGTTACCCGCTGTTAACCTGAACGGCGGAGTGATCAAATATGCCGGGATTTATGCCGTCACCTTATCTATCGCCTGCGTCAGTTTTTCCAGTTGTGCCGCTGTAATAATGTATGGCGGCATAATATAAATCAGCCGTCCGAACGGCCGTATCCACACACCGGCGTCAACAAAGCGGCGCTGTAATTCCGCCATATTGACCGGCTCTTCCGTTTCAATCACACCAATGGTGCCGAGTACCCGTGCATCGCGGACTCCGCTGCGGGATTTCAGCGGCAGCAGGGCGCTTTTCAGTTGTGTTTCGATCTCTTTTACCCGCGCTGCCCAGTCTCCGGACAACAGCAGATCAATACTCGCCACGGCGGTGGCACAGGCCAGCGGATTACCCATAAAGGTCGGGCCGTGCATAAAGCAGCCTGCATCACCCTGACTGATGGTGTCCGCAATATGGCGGGTGGTGAGGGTGGCGGAGAGTGTCATATAACCGCCGGTGATGGCTTTTCCGAGACATATAATGTCCGGAGATATACTGGCGTGTTCACAGGCAAACAACTTTCCGGTGCGTCCGAATCCGGTCGCGATCTCATCGCAAATCAGCAGAACATTGTAGTGATCACACAGTGATCTTACACCTTTCAGATATTCAGGATGGTAAAAGCGCATCCCGCCCGCACCCTGGACAACCGGCTCCAGGATCACCGCCGCGACCTCATGATGATGCTGTGCCAGCAGGTTTTCCACAGAATGAAGATCCTCCGGCCGCCATTCCTCATCAAATCCGCACTGCGGCGCATCCGCAAACAGATGATCCGGCAGATAGCCCTGCCAGAGTGAGTGCATGGAGTTTTGCGGATCACACACTGACATCGCGCCGAATGTATCGCCGTGGTAGCCGTGACGCGGGGTGATTATCCGGTGGCGTTTTTCACCGCGTGCCTGCCAGTACTGCAGCGCCATTTTCAGCGCCACCTCTACCGCGACTGAGCCGGAATCTGCCGGAAACACGCATTCCAGCGGTTCCGGTGTGATAGCTACCAGACGGCGGCACAGAGCAACGGCAGACGGATGGGTGATCCCGCCGAACATCACATGTGACATCTGTGACAGTTGTTCAGTCACCGCCGCATTCAGTACCGGGTGATTATAGCCGTGGATAGCCGCCCACCAGGAGGACATACCGTCAACCAGTTCGCGGCCGTCTGCGAGTGTCAGCACCGCACCGTGTGCCGACACCACCGGATAGACCGGCAGCGGCTGAGTCATTGATGTATAAGGATGCCAGATGTGGCGGCGGTCAAAATCCGCATCATCAGCCGAAAAGGCGTGACCTGAAATATTCCCTGAAAAAG
Organism: Morganella sp. B601; assembly: GCF_051172335.1. NCBI lineage: Bacteria > Pseudomonadati > Pseudomonadota > Gammaproteobacteria > Enterobacterales > Morganellaceae > Morganella > Morganella sp. B601. Next base: position 525,650 of record NZ_JBPIZE010000003.1, on the reverse strand, counting down.
CCATTATGTAAACCATTTTAGTTCAAATAAAGTTGACATGATAATACTGATATTTAAACTGGCAACACTTTTTTATCGGGAGTTACAGTTATGAGTCAAGGTCGTCAGTGGACATTAAAAGAAGCCAATGCATTGTTTGAAAAACCTTTTTTTGAACTGTTGTATGAAGCTCAGACCATACATCGCCAGTATTTTGACCCTCAGCAGGTGCAGATCAGCACACTGCTATCCATCAAAACCGGGGCGTGTCCGGAAGATTGTAAATACTGTGCGCAGAGTGCGCGGTACAAGACCGGGCTGGAAAAAGAACGTCTGATGGAAGTACAGCAGGTGGTGGAAACGGCGCGTAAGGCGCGGGCCGCCGGTTCGACCCGGTTCTGCATGGGCGCGGCGTGGAAGAATCCTCATGAGCGTGATATGCCGTACCTGGAAACCATGGTGAAAGAAGTGCGGGCGCTGGGTATGGAAACCTGCATGACACTCGGTATGCTGAACAGCTCACAGGCGGAGCGCCTCGCTAAAGCGGGTCTGGATTACTATAACCACAACCTCGATACCTCGCCGGAATTTTACGGCTCGATTGTCACCACCCGGACCTATCAGGACAGACTGGACACCCTCGACAATGTACGGGACGCGGGGATCAAAGTGTGCTCCGGCGGGATCTTAGGTTTGGGCGAGGCGGTGCGCGACCGCGCGGCGATGCTGGTACAGCTGGCGAATCTGCCGAAAGCGCCGGAAAGTGTGCCGATCAATATGCTGGCGAAAATCAAAGGCACGCCGTTTGAGGATAATGAGGAAGTCGATCCGTTTGATTTCGTCCGTACCATCGCCGTTGCCCGTATTATGATGCCAGCGTCTCATGTGCGCCTCTCCGCCGGTCGTGAAATGATGAATGAACAGACCCAGGCACTTTGCTTTATGGCAGGGGCGAACTCTATTTTCTACGGCTGCAAACTGCTCACCACCACCAACCCGGAAGAAAATACCGATATCGCCCTGTTTAAAAAGCTGGGGATCAAACGCGAAGCCATCCATGTTACCCGGGGTGACAATGAGGAGACGGATTCTTTACTGGATGCCATCAGCCACAGCGATGACGAAAAATTCTATAACGCAGCCCTGTGAGCCGTACCATGTGGCAGACTTTTCTCTCTGAGCGCCTGCAGCAGGCGCAGGAACAGGATGCGGTACGCCGCCGCGAGGCCAATGACCGCGCGGACGGGCGCACTCTTCTGATTAACGGCAGACGCGCCGTGAATTTCTCCGGTAATGATTATCTCGGCCTCAGCCGCCACCCGGCGGTGATCCGCGCCTGGTGTGACGGTACCCGGCAATACGGCGTGGGCAGCGGCGGATCCGGCCATGTCACCGGTTACACCACGGCGCACCGGGATCTGGAACAGATGCTGGCGGAGTGGCTCGGGTTTGATCGGGCGATCCTGTTTGTTTCCGGTTTCAGTGCCAATCAGGCGGTGATCACAGCACTGATGCAGCGCGGCGATCACCTTATCTGCGACAAACTCGCTCATGCTTCCATTATGGAAGCGGCGATGCATTCACCCGCTGAATTCAGCCGTTTTCATCATAATGATACCGCCCATCTGAGCAACCGTCTGAGCCGGACTGAAAACAGTACCGGCAAAACCCTGGTGGTCACTGAAGGGATCTTCAGTATGGACGGGGATGCCGCGCCGCTGGCGGCGATCCTGCCGCTCACCCGGCAGCATAACGCCCGGCTGATGGCGGATGATGCGCACGGTATCGGTGTCTGCGGCCGTGAAGGACGGGGTAGCTGTGATGCGGCGGGAATACGTCCTGATATTCAGATTGTCACCTTCGGCAAAGCGGTGGGGGTCAGCGGCGCAGCGGTGCTGTGTGATGCACAGACGGCGGATTATCTGACGCAATATGCCCGTCATCTTATCTACAGCACTACTTTCCCTGCGGCACAGGCGTGTGCCATTCAGGCGGCGGTACAGGAAATCCGTCGTGGTGACGGGTTACGGGACACACTGGCGGAAAATATCCGCTTCTTCCGTGAGCGGGTGGCGCATCTGCCGCTGCAGTTACTGTCGTCCGCCTCGGCGATCCAGCCGCTGATCGTGGGGGATAACCGCGCTGCCCTGGCACTGTCGCACTATTTACAGGAGCGCGGCCTGTGGGTGAAAGCGATCCGCCCGCCGACTGTGCCGCCGAATACCGCCCGTCTGCGCATCACGCTGACCAGCGCCCATCACCGCGACGATATCACACAGCTTACGGAGGCGCTGGATGCATTCTGCCGTCACTACCGCCCCGGTGAATAAAGCTGCTGTTGCCGCGGCTTTCGGACGCGCCGCCGGACACTATGACACCGTGGCGCACCTCCAGCAGAAAACCGGCCGCCATCTGCGTCAACTGACCACACAGGCACTTTCCGGGCTGTTACTGCCTGAACTGCACGGGTTGGATGCCGGCTGCGGTACCGGGTTTTTCAGTGAACAGTGGAAAGCGGATTGCCGCAGTGTGACGGCGTTTGATCTCTCCCCTGATATGCTGGTGCATGCCCGGCAGCAGCAGCGGGCGACCCGTTATGTACAGGGGGATATTGAACAGCTGCCTTTTGCGGATAATCAGTTTGATTTTTGTTTCAGCAATCTGGCGGTGCAGTGGTGTGATTCACTGGCGGCAGCGCTGGCCGGACTGGTGCGGGTAACCCGGCCAGGTGGTGTGGTGGCGTTTTCCACTCTGCTCAGCGGGTCGCTGGATGAACTGAATCAGGCTTTTGCCCGGGTGGACAGCAACCGTCACGCCAACGGTTTTCTCAGCCGTGAGGCTGTTTCCGCCGCCTGTCAGCCTTACCGGCATACTTTGTCAGAAGTCTGTTACCGGCTCTCCTTTGATTCTCTGCCCGCGCTGCTTCATTCCCTCAAGGGGATTGGAGCCACGCATGTCCACCAGGGACGTGCTGCCGGGCTGATGACACGCAACAAACTCACTCAGCTGGCGAATCATTATCCCGCCGAAGACGGGGTATTTCCGCTCAGCTATCTTATTCAGTACGGAGTCATACATGTTGAAAAATAACTGGTTTTTAACCGGTACCGATACGGATGCCGGTAAAACCGTGGTCAGTTGCGCCCTGTTACAGACCGCCCGCAACGCCGGATTCCGCTGCGCCGGGTATAAGCCGGTGGCCTCGGGCAGTGAGATGACAGAAGAGGGGCTGCGCAACAGTGATGCGCTGGCGCTGTGGCGCCATACGGTACCGCCGGTCAGTTACGCGCAGATTAACCCTTATACCTTTGCTGAGCCGACGTCGCCGCACATTGTCAGCGAGCTGACTCAAACCCCGCTGGAATTTGCGGTAATGACTGACGGGCTGCATGCACTGAATCAGCTGGCGGACTGGGTGCTGACCGAAGGGGCGGGGGGATGGTTTACGCCGCTGTCGGCCACACAAAGCTATGCGGACTGGGCGGCACAAATGCGGATGCCGGTGATTCTCGTCGTCGGGGTGAAGCTCGGCTGTATTAATCACGCGTTACTGACCGTGCTGGCGATACAGCAGGCCGGGCTGAGCCTGGCGGGCTGGGTGGCGAATGAGGTCACGCCGCCGGGCTTGCGTCAGCCGGAGTATCTGGCGGCACTGAACAACCTGATCCCGGCACCGTGCCTGGGTGTGTTACCGCATCTGCAGGATCCGCTGAATCAGGATCTATCCGGCTATCTTTCACTGCCGGTTTCCGCGCACTGATCCTGCATCCGGACGGATCGTGCCGGGATCACGGCAAATCTTCCGGCCGGGTGTTTTTTATCAGGAAAAAATCCTGAATTATTTTTTCTCTTTGTGCTGAAAGTGACAATTTTATGACTGCACAATGTCACGCAACCATGCACCGGCAAACGACTTTATTAAGTTATCCACTATTCCTGTGGATAACCCTGTGTATTAACTTTAGAAAACTCACGCTATCCTTGCAGGAACGGGGCTTTCACTGACATTGTTGTAAAATCGGGCTTTTATGATTTATTCATAAATAACAATTAGATAAATAAAATCAAGGGTCCTCCGGCGTGAAAAATAGCAATTGGTCAGAGGGGCATCAGATTTCAGCATAATTTAAAATTGCAAGTGCTTTTTTTTTGGGGATAACTGTGGAAAGCCAATAAAATTTTCCCCGGTTTTGCAAGCAAAAAATCACAAAATAACGGATTTTTTCTGCCGGGGGTTGAAGCTGGTTTTTTATCCAGTATCATAGTGACCCTATTCGCGCAGGGGGGCCCATGAGCAAACTATTTAAACTGCATTCTGACTTTAAACCGGCCGGTGACCAGCCGCAGGCCATTGCAAAACTGGTTGAGGGCCTGGAAGACGGGCTGGCGCATCAGACGCTGCTGGGGGTAACGGGCTCGGGGAAAACCTTCACCATTGCCAATGTTATCGCCACGCTGAACCGCCCGACCATGATCATGGCGCCTAACAAAACCCTTGCCGCGCAGCTTTACAGTGAGATTAAAGATTTCTTCCCGGAAAACGCGGTGGAATATTTTGTCTCCTACTACGACTATTATCAGCCGGAAGCCTATGTGCCGAGCTCTGACACCTTTATCGAAAAAGATGCCTCGGTAAACGAACACATTGAGCAGATGCGGCTCTCTGCCACCAAGGCCCTGCTGGAGCGGCGGGATGTGGTGGTGGTGGCGTCTGTTTCCGCTATCTACGGGCTGGGTGATCCGGACAGCTACCTGAAAATGATGCTGCACCTCACCGAGGGGATGATCATTGATCAGCGCTCGATCCTGCACCGGCTTTCTGATCTCCAGTACACCCGTAATGACCAGGCCTTTCAGCGCGGTACATTCCGTGTGCGCGGCGAGGTGGTGGATATTTTCCCTGCGGAATCTGATGATTACGCACTGCGCGTGGAATTGTTTGATGATGAGGTCGAGCGTTTGTCGCTGTTTGATCCGCTGACCGGTCATATCCATTATCAGGTGCCGCGCTTTACTGTTTACCCGAAAACCCACTATGTGACGCCGCGTGAGCGCATCATTGAGGCGATGGAAGGGATCAAAACCGAGCTGGCGGAGCGGCGCAAATTCCTGATCGACAACAACAAACTGGTCGAAGAACAGCGCCTCGCCCAGCGCACCCAGTTTGATTTGGAAATGATGAATGAACTGGGTTATTGCTCGGGTATTGAAAACTACTCGCGCTATCTCTCCGGACGCAAATCCGGCGAGTCCCCGCCGACCCTGTTTGATTATCTGCCGGCGGACGGCCTGCTGGTAATTGATGAATCCCACGTTACCATTCCGCAAATCGGCGGGATGTACAAAGGTGACCGTTCGCGCAAAGAAACGCTGGTGGAGTACGGCTTCCGTCTGCCGTCCGCGCTGGATAACCGTCCGCTGCGTTTTGAGGAGTTTGAATCCCTCGCGCCGCAGAGCATCTATGTGTCCGCCACACCCGGCAAATATGAAATGGAGAAATCCGGGTCTGATGTGGTTGAACAGGTGGTCCGGCCGACCGGGCTGCTCGATCCGGAAGTGGAAGTGCGTCCGGTGACCACTCAGGTGGATGATCTGCTGTCTGAAATCCGCATCCGCGCACAGAAAAATGAGCGCGTGCTGGTCACCACGCTGACCAAACGGATGGCGGAAGATCTTACTGAATATCTGGAAGAGCACGGCGAGCGGGTGCGTTATCTGCACTCGGATATCGATACGGTGGAACGTGTGGAAATTATCCGCGATCTGCGTCTCGGGGAGTTTGATGTGCTGGTGGGCATCAACCTGCTGCGTGAGGGGCTGGATATGCCGGAAGTGTCGCTGGTGGCGATTCTGGATGCGGATAAAGAAGGCTTCCTGCGTTCCGAACGTTCCCTGATCCAGACCATCGGTCGTGCCGCCCGTAACCTGCACGGCAAAGCGATTCTCTACGGCGATAAAATCACTGACTCAATGGCGAAGGCTATTGAGGAAACCGAACGCCGCAGAGAGAAGCAGATGGCGTTTAACGAAGCAAACGGTATTGTGCCGAAAGGGCTGAATAAAAAGATTGGCGATATCCTTAAAATCGGCCAGCCATCAGCCGGGGCGAAAAATAAAGGCAAAGGAAAAGCAGCCGCGAAAAGCAGCGATTATCAGCGTATGTCGCCGAAAGAGCTGGAAGTTAAAATTCAGGAACTGGAAGCACAGATGTACCGCCACGCTCAGGATCTGGAATTTGAACAGGCGGCAGCGGTACGGGATGAATTACAGGGGCTGCGTGAGCAGTTTATTGCCAACTCCTGACGGGATCAGGGCAGCAGGGCGATTGTTTTATCCAGCGCACTCAGCAGCAGGCGGCGGTCATGGCGGTACGGTACATCCTGTGCCTCCAGGACCTCTCTGACAATCAGGCAGTCGCCGAGGTCGCCGGTATTGATATGAGGTGCGCACACTACTGCATCTATCCGTTTGCGGCCGATGCGGCTCTCAATCACGGCGATTTTTTCACTCAGGCTGAGTGATGCCGCTGCCGGGCTCAGTTCTTTGCCGAGATTCTCAATATAGATCATCGGCGCCTGATTAAAATTAATGGCTTTGGTGAAATCGGGCAGCAGCATCAGCGGCATCAGGCTGGTAAAAAAACTGCCCGGCCCGATAATAATCAGTTCTGCGCGGCAGATGGCATCCAGCGCCTCTTTGGTGGTTTTCACCGGCGGGGAGAGCTGTAACTCCTGCGGCGGGCAGGTCAGCTGATCGACATTCACTTCGCCGTACACTTCATGGCCTTCACTGTCGATAGCCATCAGGTCGACCGGCGTTTCCGACATCGGGATCAATTTGGCTTTGACTTTCAGCATATTGCGGATCAGATTGATCGCATCCAGCGGACGCACACTCATATGATCCAGCGCTTTGAGCATCAGGTTGCCGAGGTTGTGTCCCGCCAGTTCGCCGTTACCGCTGAAACGGTATTCAAACATGGTGGAAGCAATCGACGGCTCCGTGATCATCTGATTGAGACAGTTACGCATATCACCCCAGGCAATGCCGCCCTCCGCCCTGCGGATCCGGCCGGTGGAACCGCCGTTATCCGTGGTGGTGACCACGCCGGTCAGCCGCGATCCCAGACCGTTCAGGCAGGACATCACCCGTCCCAGCCCGTGGCCTCCGCCTAAAGCAACAACATGTTCCAGCGACGTGAGTGTGCGGTTTCCCATAGTGTTTATGCATTCCCTGAGTTTTCATATTTATTTGCGCGGTAATCTATCATAAAAACCAATTTTTCGCGTCACGATACTGAGATTTATCAAACTCCGGTCAATCATAAAGATAAATTATCTTTTTGCTGCGTACTTTTACGTGTGATTCAGAAGTGGCAGCGGCATGGAAGTCATGGTATGAGTGAATGCGGTGACTGAAAGCATCACAAATAAACATCAATAACAAAAATCAATAAATGACAGGAAGAACATCATGAATGACCTGACGTGCACCATTCCGGTGCTGGAAACTGACCGTCTGATCCTGAGTGCCCACCGCAGAGAAGATCATGCGGCGGTTGCTGATATGTGGTCAGATACGATGGTAACGCATTATGTTATGGCAGGACAAATCTCCACACCGCGCGACAGCTGGATGCGGATGCTGGCCTATCTCGGATTGTGGCCGCTGCTGGGCTATGGTTACTGGGCGGTCAGGGAGAAAAGCACCGGAGAGTATATCGGGGATATCGGTTTTGCGGATTTTTACCGTGAAATGGAAAAAGACATCAGCCGCTACCCCGAGGCTGGCTGGGTATTTGCGGCGCGGGCACACGGCAAAGGCTATGCCGGTGAGGCGCTGAAGGCGATTCTGACCCGGCTGAAAGAGGTGCGCGGTATTAATGAATGCGTGTGTATTATTGCCCCTGAGAATAAACCCTCCATCCGGCTGGCAGAGCGTCACGGCTTCCGTCCGCAGGAGACGCTGAGAATGAATCATAAATCTGTTATTTTCTATCACCTTACACTGGACTGACCGGGCCTGCTATACCTGTGTCAGATCAAGAAAGCGGTAAATAATTTTCCTGTCAAACCGCCGTATTTCCGGCGGTTTTCTGTTTATTATTTATTCAGTGGCCTATAATTGATTTGCTAATTAATTGAAAAACTGTGTGAAATTTTCGTTATCCGGCGTATCCGTTCCTTTTCCCGGAGGCCCGGTAACTCGTTGTATAATAAGATATATAGCGTATTTATCATGGTAATTCCCGCAGGGCAACGCTAGAATCAATTCACTTAGCGTGGTTATTAACAGCATTAATGACAACGATTAACTCCTAGCCTTCACACCTACGTTTCAGGTCGGAACCGGAAATAGGGTGAGCTGGCCGTGACACTCACGAGTGCCACCAGGGTGCAGGATAGAAATGTCCGCATCTCCCGTATTTGGAAAGGTGTTATGACTGAACAACTGACAGATCCCTTTGCGCGCAAATTTTACTATCTGCGCCTCTCCGTGACAGACGTTTGCAATTTCCGTTGCAACTATTGTCTGCCTGATGGTTATAAACCAAACGGACACAAATCCTTTCTTTCTCTCGGCGAAATCCGCCGGGTGACCCGCGCGTTTGCTCAGCTGGGCACGGAAAAAATCCGTCTGACCGGCGGTGAGCCGACCATGCGCCGCGATTTTACCGATATCGTTGCCGCTATCCGCGAAAATGAGAATATCCGCACCATTGCCGTGACCACCAATGGTTACCGCATGGCACGGGATATCCGTGACTGGCGTGCCGCCGGGCTGAGCGCCGTGAATGTCAGCGTTGACAGTCTCGACCCGCGCCAGTTTCACGCTATCACCGGGCAGGATAAATTCATGCAGGTGATGAGTGGTATCGATGCCGCGTTTGAGGCCGGTTTTGAAAAGGTGAAAGTGAATGTGGTACTGATGAAGAATGTCAATGACATCCATCTGCCTGCATTTCTGAACTGGATTAAAGACCGCCCGATCCAGCTGCGTTTTATCGAACTGATGGAAACCGGTGACGGCAGTGATGTGTTCCGCCGTTTTCATATCTCCGGCAATGTTATCCGCGCCCGTCTGTTACAGGCAGGCTGGCAGCAGGTGGCGCGTGCCCGCAGTGACGGCCCGGCACAGGTGTTCAGTCATCCGGATTATCAGGGCGAAATCGGCCTGATTATGCCGTATGAAAAAGACTTCTGTCAGAGCTGTAACCGTCTGCGGGTGTCTGCGGTCGGTAATCTGCATCTGTGCCTGTTCGGCGAGCAGGGGATCACACTGCGTGATCTGCTGGCGGAAGACGGACACGACGCAGAGCTGAAAGCACGGCTTCAGCGCGCATTACAGCACAAACGCGAAACCCATTTCCTCCATCAGGGGGACAGTGGTATTACCCCGAATTTATCCGTTATCGGCGGCTGATCCGCCGGTCATATCAGGAGTTTACATGTCTCAACTCACCCATATTAATGCGGCGGGCGAAGCCAACATGGTGGATGTGTCCGGAAAGCAGGAAACTGTCCGCGAAGCGCGCGCCGAAGCCTTTATCACCATGGATGCCAAAACCTTACAGATGATTATTGACGGCAACCATCACAAGGGGGATGTCTTTGCGACAGCCCGTATCGCCGGTATCCAGGCCGCCAAACGGACCTGGGATCTGATCCCGCTGTGTCACCCGCTGATGCTGAGCAAAGTGGAGGTTCAGCTGAGCGCGGAGCCGGACACATCCCGTGTGCGTATTGAATCCTGCTGCCGTCTGACCGGTAAAACCGGGGTGGAAATGGAAGCCCTGACTGCGGCTTCTGTGGCTGCACTGACGATTTATGATATGTGCAAAGCGGTGCAGAAGGATATGGTTATCGGCCCTGTCCGGTTACTGGAAAAAAGCGGCGGGAAATCAGGACATTTTAAGGCGGACGCATGATTAAGGTACTGTTTTTCGCGCAGGTGCGCGAGCTGGTGAATACCGATGAGCTTTCTCTGCCGTATGATTACGCCACAGCGGAAGATTTACGGGCCGCGTTATGTGAGCGCGGTGAGCGCTGGGCGCTGGCGCTGGAATCCGGCAAACTGCTGTGTGCGGTGAATCAGTCTTTTGTGCCGCTGTCGCACCCGCTGACAGACGGCGACGAGGTCGCATTCTTCCCGCCGGTTACCGGAGGCTGAGTCATGAATAATACCCGGATTGCTGTTCAGACGGACAATTTCAGTGTCGGTGAGGAATATCAGTGGCTGGCCGGTTGCGCGGATGACGGCGCGGTGGTCACCTTTACCGGCAAAGTCCGTAATCATAACCTCGGTGATAATGTGGCGGCTCTGTCGCTGGAGCACTACCCGGGCATGACCGAAAAAGCACTGGCGGATATTGTCACACAGGCACGTGAGCGCTGGGAATTACAGCGGGTGACGCTGATCCACAGGGTCGGCAGTTTATACCCGAATGATGAGATTGTGTTTGTCGGTGTCAGTGCTGCCCATCGCGGCATGGCATTTGAAGCGGCTGAATTTCTGATGGATTACTTAAAAACCCGCGCGCCGTTCTGGAAAAAAGAGACATTGCCGGAAGGCGGCACCCGCTGGGTGGATGCCAGAGAAAGCGACCAGAAAGCCGCAGATCGCTGGTAATTTACCGCTGATAACCCCCTGATCGCCGGATTTTTTCCGGCGGCTGTACATCAGGTTAAAAATATTCTCTGTTTGTAAAGAAAAGGGGAGAATTCCTGACAGTTTGCCTGCTGGCAACACCCTTTTTATGTGATAATCTATAGTCCTTGGTCGTTTATCATCCGATAAACAATTTGATACAGATGAAAGGGTTATCCATCATGGACCGATTTCCTCGTTCTAACGGCTCGATAGTTTCACAGGCGGGCTCCGGTATTCAGGCTTATATGGCCCAGGTTTACGGCTGGATGGCGTGCGGCCTGCTGCTGACTGCCTTCGTCGCCTGGTATTCGTCTAACTCCATGGCGATTATGAGCTTTGTTTTCTCCAGCAAAATCACCTTCTTCGGGCTGATTATTGCTCAGCTGGCACTGGTCTGGGTTATCTCCGGCATGGTTGAGCGCCTGAGCGCGTCCATGGCGACCGGGCTGTTTATGCTCTATTCCGCACTGACAGGGCTGACGCTCTCCAGTATCTTTATCGTGTATACAGATGCATCTATCGTCAGCACCTTCTTTATCACGGCAGGGATGTTCGGTGCGCTGAGTATCTACGGCTACACCACCAAGCGCAGCCTGTCCGGGATGGGTAACTTCCTGTTTATGGGGCTGATTGGTATTATCATCGCGTCACTGGTTAATATCTGGCTGAAAAGCGAAGGTATGACACTGATCATCACCTATATCGGTGTGATTGTGTTTGCCGGTCTGACCGCGTATGACACTCAGAAACTGCGTGAGCTGGGTGAACAGATTGACAGCAACAACAAAGACACCATGCGCCGCTATGCGATTGTGGGTGCGCTGTCGCTGTACCTGGACTTCATCAACCTGTTCCTGATGCTGCTGCGCCTGCTGGGCGACCGCCGCTAATCACAGACAGCGCAGGATGTAACAATAAAAGGCCGGTGAAAACCGGCCTTTTTGCGTTCTGATTTACGCAATCTTGCGCCGGAACAACGCATAGGCAGCCGAACCGGTGGTCACGGCGATCACCAGCAGAGGCCAGAGGCTCTGGCGGATAACACTGAAATCCGCATCTTTGAGGTAAATCTGTTTGGTGATTTCATTGAAATGACGGATAGGATTGATCCAGGTGATATGTTGCAGCCAGACCGGCATATTCTCCACCGGGGCAATATAACCGGACAGCAGCACGGCAGGCATCATAAAGACAAACACGCCGATAAAGGCCTGCTGCTGGGTGGCGGAGAGTGCGGAGATTAACAGACCGAACCCGACCAGCGACAAACCGTACACCATCATGGTGAAATAAAACAGGATCAGTGAACCGGAGAAGGGGATGCGGTAAGCGAAAATGCCGATCACCAGCACAATACTGGCCTGGACCGTGGCCACTATCAGTGCCGGAACTGCCTTACCAACAAAGATTTCACCGGTGGTCAGCGGCGAAACCAGCAACTGATCCAGCGTACCCTGTTCCCGCTCACGGGCAACAGAGAGAGAGGTGACAATCATCACGCCGATGGTGGTGATCAGCGCCACCAGCGACGGCACGATAAACCATTTGTAATCCAGATTCGGGTTATACCAGTTGCGCACCACCAGCTCACTGGTGACCGCCTGCGGCATCCGCTCCTGCTGGTAATGCGCGGTGATTTGCTGAACATAATTGGCGGCAATCTGCGCACTGTTGGAATTCCGTCCGTCGAGCAGGATTTGCAGCTGTGCCGGTTTCTGTGCGGCGAGCTGAGCACTGAAGTTCTGCGGGAAATGCACCAGCAGCAGGGCTTTGCGGTTATCAATCACATCCTGTACATCATGCCGGTTCTGGATCAGCAGCACATCAGAAAACGCACTGGCTTTGGCAAACTGCTGAGTCAGTTCAATGGATGCGGGGCCTTTGTCCTCATCGTAAATCGCGATAGTCGCGTTGGTAACTTCCAGCGTTGCCGCCAGCGGGAACAAAATCATCTGGAATAACACCGGTACGATAAGGATCGTACGGGTCTGCCGCTCGCGGAGAAGTAATTGCAGCTCTTTGATAATTAAGGTGAGTATCCGGTGAAACATGGCAGTCTCCTTAATCAAGCCGGCGGCGGGTTTTCAGGGCGGTCAGGCCGATAAACACAAGCGCTGACAGGATCAGCAACACCAGATTACTGATAATCACCGGCATAATATTACCCGCCAGGAACAGTGTCTGCAGGCTTTCCACAAAGTAGCGCGCCGGGATCACATACGTCACCACCTGTATCGCCACCGGCATACTGTCAATTTCAAACACAAAGCCGGACAGCATAATCGCAGGCAGAAACGCCGCATTCAGTGAAATCATGGCGGCGTTAAACTGATTGCGGGTCACGGTGGAAATCAGCAATCCCATACCAAGCGCGGTAGCGAGATAGAGGGAGGTCACGAGGGCCAGAAGCCACAGCGAGCCGTGGTACGGCACATCCAGCACATATACGGTCACCACCATACACAATACCATGACAAAACTGCCGAGCACCTGATACGGCAGCAGTTTGGAGAGCAGCAGTTCCGTTTTGGTCACCTGCGTTGAGAGCAGGGCTTCCATGGTGCCGCGTTCCCATTCCCGCGCCACCACCAGTGAGGTCAGAATAGCGCCGACCACGGTAATAATGATGCTGATAGCCCCCGGAATAATAAAATGCTGGCTGATGGCCGCCGGGTTAAACCAGTAGCGCAACCGGACATCAATAGGCGGTTCACTGCTGATCCCCCGATCCTGTGCCCGCTGCTGCTGCCAGATCTGCCAGATACCGCTGGCATAGCCCTGCACAAAGTTGGCGGTATTGGGCTCGCTGCCGTCCGTAATCACCTGAATTTGTGCGATATCGCCCTGACGGGCCAGACGTTTGTCCAAATCCGCCGGGATCACCACAATACCGCGGATATGCCCCGCCTGGAGTTTATCAATTAATTCACGGCGGTTATCACTGAGGGTGGCATCAATAAACGGAGAGCCGGTAAAGGTGTTGATCAGCTCCCGCGCCGGTTCGCTCTGCTGATTCACCAGAATCCCGAGGCGCAGTTTTGATGAATCCAGATTGATGCCGTAACCGAAAATAAATAACAGAATCAGCGGGATCACAATTGCGATCAGGGCACTCGACGGGTCGCGGACAATCTGTTTGCTCTCTTTGATGCACAGCGCCCGCAGACGGCGCCATGAAAAACCGGAAGGTGTGCTCATGATGCAGCCTCCTGTGCGCTTTCTTTGTCATACTCCTCGACCAGCCCGATAAAGGCATCTTCCATTGACGGGTCCGGATGGGTGTCATCAGCCACCGAGGCCTTCAGTTCATCAGGGGTACCGGCAGCAATGATTTTGCCGTGGTAGACCAGCCCGATGCGGTCACAATATTCCGCCTCATCCATAAAGTGAGTGGTCACCATCACTGTCACACCTTTATCCACCATGCCGTTAATATGCAACCAGAATTCACGGCGGGTGAGCGGGTCAACTCCGGAGGTGGGTTCGTCGAGGAAAAGAATATCCGGTTCATGCATCAGGGCACAGGCCAGCGCCAGCCGCTGTTTGAAACCGAGCGGCAAATCTTCGGTGGTCTGGCGCAGGATCGGGATGAAATTAAAAGCATTTACCATATCATCGATTTTCTGCTGCTGCGCTTTGCCGCGCAGCCCGTAAGCGCCGGAGAAAAATTTCAGGTTCTGGGCGACCGTCAGATTGCCGTAGAGGGAAAACTTCTGCGCCATATAACCCAGGCGGCTGCGGGCTTTGGCTGAGCTGGTTTTCAGATCCAGCCCCAGCACCAGAGCGCGGCCGCTGCTCGGGATCATCAGGCCGCACATCATCTTAAAGGTGGTGGATTTGCCCGCACCGTTCGGGCCGAGCAGGCCGAAAATCTCCCCGCGTTTGACCTGAAAATCCACATGATCGGTCGCGGCAAAATCACCGAATTTTTTGGTCAGGCTGACGGCTTCAATCACGGTCTCATCCGGTGCCGCCGGGATCTGCGGCATAATCTGCGCCAGCTGTGAGCGGTGGGAAGGACCGCCGCCGAGCAGATCAATAAATGCATCCTCAAAACGAGGCTTAGCGGGCAGCAGCTCTGCATCCGGGCATTTCAGCGCGCTGAGCAGGGTGCGGGTATCGGCCTGTGGTTTTACAATCAGCCGGACATAACGTCCCTGAATAACACCATCAGACACCTGTGGCTGAATCAATGCCTCCTGTAAGATGCGGCGGCGTTCACCGGGGGCTGCGGAGAGCAGGAAAGAGCGGCCTTCCATCGTTTCTGTCAGATGTGCCGGTTTGCCCTCATAAATGACTTTTCCCTGATTGAGCAGCAGCACATCGCGGCACTGTTCTGCCTCATCCAGATAAGAGGTACTCCAGAGGATCAGCATGCCGTCATCGGCGAGAGAGTGCACCATACGCCACAGTTCGCGGCGGGCGATAGGATCGACCCCCACACCCGGTTCATCAAGCAGCAGCACCTGCGGCTGCCCGAGCAATGTGCAGGCCAGCCCGAGCTTCTGTTTCATGCCGCCGGAGAGTTTGCCCGCCATGCGGCCGGTAAAACGGGTCAGGTCAGTAAAGGTCAGCAGGCGGTCAAAAACAGCCTGCTGTTCATGGTGCGGCAGACCGCGCAGTTCGGCATATAAACGGAGGTTTTCCATCACGGACAGATCTTCATACAGCCCGAATTTCTGCGGCATATAACCGAGCTGTGCGCGCAAAGCCACACTGTCTTCAATCGGATCAAACCCGGCCACGCGGATCTCCCCGCTGTCCGGTTTCAGTAACCCGGCCAGCATACGGATGAGGGTGGTTTTCCCGGCACCATCCGGTCCGGCAAGCCCGGTGACACCGCCGCCCCGGATAGTGGTGGTCAGCCGGTTAACCGCCGGATTATCAAGGCCGGGAAAGCATTTTTCGACGGCACTGAGGGAGATAGTGATGTCTGACATCGTCTCTCCTTACGGCTGCGGCTCTTCATTATCAAAGCGGATGGTGACCGGCATCCCCTGACGCAGCAGCGGGTCGGCATCCGTCACCACAATGCGCAGACGGTAGACCAGATCTGTCCGCAGTGCCGGAGTTTCAACGGATTTCGGGGTAAACTCGGCAGTCGGGGAGACAAATCCGACATGCCCGTGATACGGTTTGCCCGGGCGGCTGTCGGTTTCCAGTAATACTTTACGGCCGGGCTGTGCCTGTCCCAGCTCGCTTTCGCTGACATACGCCCGTACCCACACCGGATTGGTCAGTGTCAGGGTGAATACGGTGCTGCCAGCCGGCAGAATCGTGCCGGGCTCGATGGCGCGGGTCAGAATAGTGCCTTCTGCCGGTGCGGTCAGACGGGTATCCGCCAGGTCAAGCTGCGCCTGCTCCACGGCGGCTTCGGCCTGTTTCAGCTGTCCGCGTGCTTCGGCAATCTCTTCTTTGCGGTAACCGTTTTCCAGCTGGTTCAGTTTGTCCTGTGAGGCTTTCAGTGCCGCATCAGCCTGATTGCGCTGATTGCGGGCATTTTCCAGATCATTGGCGGAGATGGCACGGCTTTTCATCAGCCCGGCCTGGCGCTGATAAAACTGACGGGCAAATTCCGCCGCTGCCGTATTACGGGCAACATCGGCTTTTGCCTGCGCGATTTCTTCCGGCCGGTAGCCGGTTTCCATCATCAGTAATGCCGCCTGTGCGCTGTCCCGTACCCCTTCCGCTTTCAGCAGGGCGTGACGGTACGGTGTATCATCCAGCATACCGAGCAGCTCACCGGGCTGAACCGCTGCCCCTTCATCCGCATTCAGGGATTGCAGTTTGCCGCCGACACGAAAACCAAGATTTACCGTCCGGATATCCACATTACCGTACAGCAGAGCAGGCCCCGACGGGCGTGACTCCCACCAGTACCATCCGCCGGCACCGGCCAGCAGGATCAGAATAATGATAAATATCCCGGTTTTTTTCATTGGCTTCATGAATTGATTCCTGGTGAGTTATCAGAGACAGTGGTGTATCAGTTGCGGTAATGCTGTTTTAATCCGCTGAGCAGCAGCCGGATATGTTCCCGCAGCACATCATTGATCATGTCATACTCTTTCGGGCCGATATTATCCCAGCCGGTCTGGCGCAACAGGTTTTCCCGTGCCAGACGGAAAGATAAAATCTCACCCATCAGAGCGTGTGTATGGATCAGCGTATTGATATGTCCGTCCGGCAGCCCGGTATAACGGGCAACTAATCTGGCCTGGCGGGTAAAAATCGCAGACAGCGCCTGTTCGTGGATAAGCGTGTAAGCTTTGGTCGGAATTAACTGCTCGCGCGACATAATCCGGCTGATATTAATATTACTTTTCTTCAGCACCAGCTCATTGTAGGCAAGAAAACTCAGCTCAATCAGTTGCAGACAGCGGCTTTCATCCCGTTCGTCAGCGCCGTTTTCCAGAAACAGATCAATTTCTTCAATGACAGGACGGAATTCATCACGGATAATGTCGGCAATATGCTGTGCAACGGCCAGATACAACCCGTCTTTTGAGCCGAAATAATAAGCAATAGCTGCGATATTTTGATCCGCACGTTGTGCAATCTGGCGAGTAGTGGCACTATTTGGGCCGTTCAGTCCGAAAATCTCAATAGCGGCTTCCAGTAAAGCGAGTTTGGCTTGTTCGCCTCGCGGCGTATTAGTCGTATTGACTGACATGGCGTATATCCTTATGGGTGTGTCGGCATAAACGAGAGATCAATCATATGATTAACTGTATGCTCATCAGTATCTGTTGTAAATGAGCAGTAAGCAACGGATTGATCACAGACGTATTTTATCGATATTTCTTCCGGAGTGACGGATTAATTTTCGACATTCAATTATCAGCAGGCCCCGCAGACAACAGACCGGGGCGGAGTCTTAACAATTCATGAGTTTTTCATCATTACCATTATGCCCGGAAATTCAGAAGGCCGTCGCAGAGATGGGCTACGAACAGCCGACCCCGATTCAGATGCAGGCCATTCCGCAGGTTCTTGCCGGACATGACTTATTAGCCAGCGCACAAACCGGTACCGGAAAAACCGCCGGTTTTACCTTACCTATCCTGCAATATTTACAGGATAATCCGCGCAAAGGCGGCGGGCGTCCGGTTCGCGCGCTGATTTTGTCCCCGACCCGCGAACTTGCCGCTCAGATCGGTGAAAACGTCCGCGAGTACAGCCGCCATCTGCGCACCCGTTCACTGGTGGTCTTCGGCGGAGTGAGCATCAACCCGCAGATGATGAAACTGCGCGGCGGCGTGGATATCCTGATTGCCACTCCGGGCCGTCTGCTGGATCTGGAACATCAGAATGCGGTGGATTTATCCAAAGTCGAAATTCTGGTGCTGGATGAAGCTGACCGCATGCTGGATATGGGCTTTATCCATGATATCCGCCGTGTTATCAAAAAATTACCGGTGAAGCGCCAGAATTTACTGTTTTCCGCGACATTCTCCAATGGTATCAAATCGCTGGCGAATACCATTCTGAATAATCCGGTGACGGTGGAAGTTTCCCCGCGCAACAGTGCCTCACAGCAGGTCACACAGTTTGTTCATCTGGTGGATAAAAAACGCAAAGCAGAACTGCTGGCGCACCTGATTGGCCGTGATAACTGGGAGCAGGTGCTGATTTTCACCCGCACCAAACACGGTGCCAATCGTCTGGCGGAATTCCTTAACGACAGCGGCATCAAAGCGGCGGCTATCCACGGTAATAAATCCCAGGGCGCACGTACCCGTGCACTGGCGGATTTCAAAAGCGGCGCTATCCGCGCACTGGTTGCGACGGATATCGCGGCACGCGGTCTGGATATCGAGCAGCTGCCGTATGTGGTGAACTATGAACTGCCGAATGTGGCGGAAGATTATGTCCACCGTATCGGCCGTACCGGGCGTGCGGAGGCTACCGGCCTGGCATTATCACTGGTATGTGTCGATGAGCATGACTTATTACGTGACATTGAAAAACTGCTGAAAAAGCAAATCGAGCGGATGGCTGAACCGGGTTACGATCCGGATCCGTCCATCAAAGCCGAACCTATCCAGAAAGCGAAGCAGGGTCGCGGCGGCAACGGCCGTTCCGGCGGCGGACGTCAGGGCGGACAGGGTCGCAGCGCCGAAGGCCGCGGTAACAGCGGTGGCGGTGACAAACGTCCGCCGCGTCCGCGTCAGCACAAACCGCGTTCCGGCAACAGCGACTCCGGCAGCCCGTGGGGTAACCGGGGCAAATAACGGAACCGGCTCATGCGTGTTCTTTTAGCACCGATGCAGGGGGTCTTAGACCCTCTCGTCCGTCATCTGCTGACGGCGGTGAATGATTATGATCTCTGTATCACCGAGTTTGTCCGTGTGGTGGATATGCTGCTGCCGGAGAAACTGTTTTTCCGTCTCTGTCCGGAGCTGGAAAACGGCGGTCTGACCGAATCCGGCACGCCGGTGAGGATCCAACTGCTGGGACAGTTCCCGCAATGGCTGGCAGAAAATGCCGCGCGGGCGGCTGAACTCGGCTCGCACGGGGTGGATCTCAACTGCGGCTGCCCGTCCAAAACAGTGAACGGCAGTGGCGGCGGGGCGACCCTTCTTAAAGACCCGGAACTGATTTATCAGGGCACCAAAGCTATCCGTGAAGCGGTACCGGTGCATCTGCCGGTATCGGTGAAAGTGCGGCTCGGCTGGAGCAGCAATGCGCACCAGTTTGAAATCGCCGATGCGGTGGCACAGGGCGGGGCAACCGAGATCACGGTGCACGGGCGCACCAAAGAAGCAGGCTATCGCGCGGATCTGATTGACTGGCCGGCGATCGCAGCTATCCGTCAGCGGCTCTCCATTCCGGTGATTGCCAACGGCGAAGTCCGTGACTGGCAGAGTGCGCAGCAATGCCTGGCCGTGACCGGCTGTGATGCGGTGATGCTCGGGCGCGGAGCGCTCAATGTGCCGAACCTGAGCTGTGTGGTTAAATATAACGCGCCCTTTATGCCGTGGCCGGAAGTGGTGGCATTACTGTACCGCTACACGCAGCTGGAAAAGCAGGGTGATACCGGGCTGTACCATGTGGCGCGTATCAAACAGTGGTTCAGCTATCTGCATAAAGCCTATCCGCAGGAAGCGGATGAACTTTTTGCCGTGATCCGCCCGCTGAAAGATTCTGCCTCGATTGCACAGGCGATTGCTCGGGCTCAGGGCGCATAAAATTTGCTTTTTTTGCCATATCGCACTTTAATTGACAGGTGAGCCGGATTTTTTCTTAACCCGTTAATACAGCAGGAGGTACTGATGAATTTTCTGTCCTGGATTATTTTTGGCCTGATCGCCGGTGTGCTGGCGAAATGGATTATGCCCGGAACCTATAGTATCGGCATTATTATGACGATTGTACTGGGTGTTGTTGGTGCTGTTGTCGGGGGATATATCAGTGTTTTCTTCGGCAAGGGGCGTGTCGACGGGTTTAATTTCGGCAGCTTTGTGGTAGCGGTGATCGGTGCGATGGTGGTGCTGTTTCTCGCCGGGAAGTTTGCGGGCTGACAGCCGCATAACAGATTTAAAAAATGCCGGAGCAGCTGACGCGCTCCGGCATTTTTTTATGGTTCAATCGGCAGGGTGTCTGAGCCGCCCCATTCCGCCCAGGAACCGTCATACAGACGGACATTCTGATGGCCGGTGAGTGTCAGCGCCAGCAGCAGTATGGCGGCTGTCATACCGGAACCGCAGGACACCACCAGGTATTTGCTTAAATCCACACCCGCATCACGGAATATCTGCTGAATCTGCGTCGGGGATTTGAAGATCCCGTTTTCCACCAGGGTATTCCACGGCACATTGCAACTGCCGGGAATATGGCCTGAACGCACGCCGGGACGCGGATCCGGTGCCAGCGCCTGAAAACGATCGGCAGAACGGGCATCGACAATCTGAATTTCCGGGTCCGTAATCGCCAGCAGCACATCATCTTTATTCACCGCATTATGACGCTGAAATTCCGGCACAAAGGTTTTCGCCTGTGGCAGCGGGATATCGCCGCTTTCGGTGGTATAACCGGCACCGGCCCAGGCATTCAGTCCGCCCTGTAAAATACGCAGATTTTTCACACCGAAGGTTTTCAGTGTCCACCAGGCGCGCGGGGCGGAGAACAGGTTACCCTGATCATAAATAATCACCATGGTGTCATTATCGATCCCGAATTCACCGGCAGCCTGTGCGAACACCTCCGGTGACGGCAGCATATGCGGCAGCGGCGAGGAGAGATCAGCGACTTTATCCAGATCAAAATAGTGTGCGCCCGGAATATGGCGCTCAAGCCATAACTGATGGCAATTTGCTGGCTGACCGGGTGGCGCTTTGCTGACATCGAGCACAACAAGATTGTCGTCATTCAGGTGCGTGTGCAGCCAGTCTGCTGTCACAAAATAGTCTCGGTACATCGCAATTAACCTCGTTAGCAGGACGCAGAGTGCTACCGGGCTTCTCCGGTGGTCGTTTCCTGCGCCGTGGATGGAGTCTCAGGGGCAACCGAACGATTATACATATTCATTCCGGCAAGAAAAACGCCGCCGAGGGAGCCGAAGGCAAAAATAAAAATAATCAATAATTTCTTCATAGATGTATTCTGGTCTTATCTGATGGAGCCTGTCTTCCGGACAAATCCGGGGGCTATGTTGATTAATTGTAACAAACTATTGAAGCAACCGTATGCAGAAAATGAGCGGTAACGGCCCGGACATGCTGATTTTTTTTCTGTAGTGTGAAACAATAGCGCCCTGTTTATTTATCCATAGGTTTTTCAGATGCCCCTTTCCGCCACCGTCAAACAACAAATCAGCGCCTGGTACAAAGCCCTGCCGGAGCAGATTGACGGCTTTGTCCCGCGCGCTCCGCAGCGGGAAATGATTGCGGAAGTTGCCCGGACGATGGCGGGCGATGAAGGGCGGCATCTGGTGATTGAAGCCCCGACCGGGGTGGGAAAAACCCTCTCTTATCTGATCCCGGGCATTGCGGTCGCGCGGGAACAGCAAAAGCTGCTGGTGATCAGCACCGCCAATGTCGCGTTGCAGGATCAGATCTACAGCAAGGATCTGCCGCTGCTGGCAAAAATTATCCCTGATCTGCGTTTTACCGGTGCATTCGGGCGCGGGCGTTATGTGTGTCCGCGCAATATGGCGGTGATTGGTGCGGCGGAAGGGGAACAGATCGACCTGATGCTGCTGCTCGAAGATAAAGCGGATGTGGCAACGGCCTCTGAACGCGACACGGTGCGCAAGCTGCAGAATGATTTTACCTCTTTCGGCTGGGACGGCCTGCGCGATCACCATAAAACCTCTATTCCGGACAGCCTGTGGCGCAAAATCAGCACTGACAAACTCAGCTGTCTCGGCCGTAACTGTCAGTATTACTCGCGCTGCCCGTTTTTCCTCGCGCGGCGTGAAATTGAAAGTGTGGATGTGGTGGTCGCCAACCACGCGCTGGTGATGGCGGCAATGGAAAATGAATCGGTTCTGCCGGAAAGCAAAAAATTGCTGCTGGTGCTGGATGAAGGGCACCATATCGCTGATGTGGCCCGTGATTCCCTGGAAGTGGAAGGGGATATCACCCTGGTATCCCTTCAGGCGCAGCTGGATAACCTTTCCCGCTTTGTCACCCAGTATCTGCAACAGTTCCGCCCGGTAAAACCGCCGAAACTGGCGGACAGCGCCCGTCTGCAGAAACACCTGGACGCGATGTCAGATGTGTACCGCGATGTGGCGATGTACACACAGGCGCTGCTGCCGGAGCAGGCGGCGGATCCGCACTATCTGTTTCCGCTCGGGGAACTGCCGGAGCCACTGACGGCGGCGGCTCAGCAGTTGTCAAAACAGACGGATGCCCTGCACAGCATGGTGGAGGGGATACTCAGTGATCTGAACGAACAGACGGCAAAACAGGATATTGTCCGTCTGCACCGCGCCATCCTCACCGCCGGAAAGTTCCTCGGTGCACTGGAAAACAGCGCTAAACTGTGGCGTCTGGCGGCACTGTCGGAAATCTCTCACGCACCGGTCTCAAAATGGCTCAGCCGCCGCTATGAAAAAAATCAGTCTCACCTCTGGTTCCACTGCGCGGGGATCCGTGTCAGCGAACAGCTCGGCCACCTGTTATGGCGCAATGTGCCGAATATTGTGGTGACCTCGGCAACCCTGCGTTCACTCAACAGTTTCAGCCGGTTACAGGAAATGACCGGGCTGAGTGAAAAGGCCGATGACCGTTTTGTAGCACTCGATTCCCCGTTTGATCACTGCCGTCAGGGGCGGCTGGTGATCCCGAAAATGCACTATGAACCGACACCGGCGGATGAAGCCGCGCATATCGGGGAAATGGCGTGTTATTTCCGCTCCCAGCTGGCGTCCGGTGAACACCGCGGCATGCTGGTGCTGTTTAACAGCCAGCGGGCAATGGATCTGTTTCTCACCCATGTGACGGATTTACGTCTGCAACTGCTGGTGCAGGGGGATCAGCCCCGTTACCGGCTGGTGGAAACCCATTGTCAGCGGATCCGGGACGGGCAGAACAGTGTACTGATCGGCCTGCATTCTTTTGCCGAGGGTCTTGATCTGAAAGGGGATTACCTGACTCAGGTGCATATTCACAAAATCGCGTTCCCGCCGGTCACCAACCCGGTGATTATCACGGAAAACGACTGGCTGAAATCCCTGAACCGCTACCCGTTTGAAATCCAGAGCCTGCCGGGAGCCTCATTCACCCTGATCCAGCAGGTCGGACGGCTGATCCGCAGTCACCAGTGTCACGGGGATGTGGTGATTTATGACCAGCGCCTGTTGACCAAACGGTACGGCAGCAGGCTGCTTAATGCATTACCGGTCTTTCCGATTGTGCGGCCGGATATTGAACCGGAAAAATAATTAAACGGGTGAGCGTTATTCTGCTGTGGCGGTAAAGGTCACGTTGCCGCCCTGATCATTGATATTACTGACAGTCAGATGGTCACCGCGTTTAACCGCTCTTTTTACCGCTATTTCCGAACTGCTTTTCGGTTGCAGCATAAAGGATTTATGCAGTATTTGTTTTTTATCCGCCAGGGTGATTTCCGTAATGGTAATGTGGTACGGCGATGTATTATTGACCCGTATTGAATGACTGCCGGACTGAAATGACACCTGCTGTGTGGCAGTGTTTCTGTCACTTAATCCGGCAGGGCGGTAAAAGACTTTAAACCGGGAACGGACGGCCAGTTGTCCTGAGTTTTTTTCCTTCAGCGATGATGTTTCACTGACCGGCGGAATATCAAGAACATTCAGCCACCACAGGCTTTCTCTGTCTGACGGCATACTGTTTTTATCTGTCAGCCGTATACGTAAAATCTGCTCTGCTCCGGGATTGATGCGTGAAACAGGCGGGGTCAGCTCAAACGGCGTGGCCGGCAGTTTCGCGGGCAGTGTTTCTGAATCCCCTGAATCAAGCCAGTATTGTACAAATACCGGTGAGGCAGATTCATTATTAACCCTGACAGTAATATCTTTTGCATCTTCCGGATAAATATACCGGGTGCTGTTCGTACTTATACCATCTGCGAATGCAAAGGCACTGATAAAACACCCGATAAATAACAGATATGATTTCATTTTGTTTCCCCGCTTTGCACGAAGGAATACACAGGCAGGTATTATTACTGAGATAATAACCTGCCATGATTACGTATTAACGTATTTCCTTTATTTCATTTAATTTTATGCGTTTTTTTTTATTTTTGAAATACGTATGTTTTCTTGGTTTTGTTTATTACGGAGTAAGGTGGGAATTATTGATAATATGAAGGTATAGATTCATTGGAATTGTTTATACAAAATACGGTAAAGCAGGTATCAATCTTACTGATTTGTTGACATGGTATCATCTCCGGGATCTTCCGCGTTACAAATCACTTGTAACAAATTCAAAAAGTTATTTTGCATATAATTACTGATATTGTTTTTCAGTTCCATGTTGATTCTCCTCTGTGAATAATAATATGACGAACACACACTCTCAGTTATTGTGCACGTCCCCCGCTGCTCATGCATAAGTAACGGGGGGCATATTCATTTCATCTCTGATGATCGAGGTTATTTCAGGTCACTTATTGTCACCAGGAATGCGGTATACCCAGCTGCTTCATCATCTTTGATATTCTCAATTGCCAGCTTATTATTTTCAGTAAGCTTTGATTTATAGTCATTGGGTTTATTATATGTCCACGATACATCACCATCAGGTCTGAAACCGGGATTAAACCAGTGGCCTCCATCTATACCTGAAATCCATAAATTTCGTTTAGCAGCTTCCTGGCAAACCTCAATTGCTGCTTTTGGTGATAATTTCATTGAAGCATTCCCTTTTAATTTAAAGAAATCCTCACCTTTGTTATATAGTACACCGTGATCAAATAATTTTTTTTCCATTATTTCCCCTCCCATTGAATTCGTGAGTCATCGATCCATTGAGGATCTGTCTTATCACTGACCTGAACTACTTCCCCTGTGCGATCGTTAACTACAACATATTCACCTTGTTTACCGTATACAGTAGCCGTATCATTACGCCCAAGGTGATCAGGCGGTGTTTTTTTCGGACTACGTTTATCAAAAGATTTCCCTTTCGGACCTTTTGCTACCGTATCTTTGGCATCTTGTTCGGTCCAGCCCCGGCCATTCATCTGATCTTTAATTTTTTCATCAAATTTGAGTTCAGGCGTTTTTCCTTTTTTGTCTTTCTCTTCTTTAACCTTATCCTCGGCAGCTTTTTTCCTGCCTTCCGTATTTTTTCTGTTTTCAACAGCTATTGCCAGTGCATCTTTTGCCTGAGTGTATTTTTGGATAGTGTCTTCGATGTACCCCATCTGTGCTTTATATGCACCAGCTTCGTTGGTGGCATTACTGGCTTCAAAATACGCAAACCCTTTTTGAGCTTTTGTCAGTTCATTTCTTAGTTTGCTTACATCCGTATTTTTTACCGCATCATAATTTTTCTGCGCTGTTTTCAGGTCAGAAGCAGTTTTTGCCAGATCGCTGTTCGCAACATCCAGTTGCTCCTGTGCAGCTTCCAACGGATACAAAGCCGCACGTTCTTTTTTAGCCTGTTCAGCCTGTTTTTTCGCTTCTTCCGGTTTTACCTGTTTTGTTACAGAAATATAAACCGGAGCATGGTCATCACCAAAGTCGATAATTGCATGATGTGAAACGTTTTCTTTTTTTTCCGGCGCCGGCAGGTATTGTTTTATCTCCGGTGTGGTATTCAGTCTCCGTGGAGCTGTGTTTGGTTTTACCGGCCCGGTATCATTCACACTGATTCGTATTGGTTTCATGCCGGGTATCACCTGAGCGGTGTATACATTCGGCTTGTTTGTCTTTTGTGCTTTAACAACCGGTACCTGAGTGGGGTTTATCGCTGTGATGGCGACAGGCCGGGTTTCAGTCAGCTCATCAATCACTGCCTGTGCAATCACGCTGGCCGGAACATTTGTCTTTTCGGGGATATCTTCCGGCGGAACAGAAGTTACCACTCCGGCAGGTAGCATGACAGCATTGTAGGGATTATCAATATCGAAGTCTTTAACGTAAATATTCACTTTCGGGTCAGGTGCTATCTGAGAGGGATAGAATAATCCCGGAATTCCCAGAATCCGGCCTGCAATAACTGCGGAAGTCGTTAAGAATGCTTTTAATGCAGCAAGCTGAGCCTCATTTAGTGAGGCGTAATATGCCGACAGAGCAGAGCTGAACGTTAATCCGATAGTATCTGCGGAAACATAGACTGTTTTCGGTGCTCCCGGTATATCAATATAATTCAGAGATTCAGGGGGGGGGTATTCAAATCTGTATAGCCATTATTGGCACTATTGCTATCACGGCGACTACCAAATTTATCCGGGTCATAATGATGAATATTTCTTCCGTCCGGTAGTTGTGTTGTTCCCCAACCACTGCCGGAACCTGCGCCACCACTTGTTGAACTGCCGTTACCACCGATACCGGTCGGTCCGCCGTTGATATTACCACCGGTATCATGAGCTCCGCTGTTATAACCATTACCGTCTCCGCCACTCATCGTAAATTTCCTTTTGGGTTTTAGATTTTCCAAAAAAACCGTGTTTTTACACGGCTTCTGATGGTGAAAATTCCACAATCCAAAATATCAAAACATACCATTGTGATAATTTTTAAATAAAATCAATTAATTGTGTTTTTTTGAAAAAGGCAGGCATTATGATAACGGACTCGTTATCAGGAAAACCAACGGGATGGTTTTTCTGTATAACAGAAAAATCTCTTCGCTTTGAACGAAATCAGCAGGCAAAAAAAAACCGCCCGGAGGCGGTATAAAGGGTAGGATTGACTCACTAGGTCTTACTGTTTTTATTGTCTGCGACACATACTCACACATGAGATGTTTATTTCAGCACCGTAACCCGCCGGCTGCGGTGCCGTATTTCTGACGATTATTCGATATTGGCTTCAATGAACCACAGATACTGGTCGAGGTCGCGGGAGGCGGCAGTAAACATATCTGCGGTATTCTCATCCTCAACGCGGCTGACGGCACGGCGGATATCATTGGCGACGATGGCATAACGGTCGGCCAGTGCTTTCAGGTGATCCTGCACGGTGTGGATATCGGTCGGATAAGCCGGTAAAGCAGAGGCTTTACTGACAGCCTGTGAAGTACCGAGTGCCACACCGCCGAGCTGAACAGCGCGTTCGGCAAAGGTATCCAGGTGGCTGTTCAGGCTGTCACGGAAGCCGTCCAGCATTTCATGTACAGCAATGAAATTACGGCCGCGCAGATTCCAGTGCGCCTGTTTGGTCATCAGCGACAGGTCGATAAACTGCAGAACCTGATGATTCAGTTCATCAATGGTTTCCTGCTTAATATCATCAGTGACATCGTTACGGGTGTACACTAAGTGAGAAGCTGTGGTTTTCACTAATTTCGCGGTGCTCATTATTGTTCCCCTTATTTATTCCGTTAAACATCTTTGTTTCGATGGGGTTACTATAGGGCAGCGCAGATGATAGTTAAATTCGATTAAATCTATAGAATCGATAGGTAAACCGGCACGAGGCCGGTTTCAGTATGGCGGGTGATTACTCAACAGCTTTGATTTTTGACTTTGGTTTGATGGTCAGTGCCGCGCCCATGGAGGCGATGACGATGCAGCTCAGCGCCAGCCATTGTGTGAATAACAGATGCTCGCTCAGGAAGATAATACCCACCATTGCGCCAATCACCGGTTCAAGACTCATCAGTATGCCGAATGTCCGTGTCGGCAGGCGGGTCAGTGCCACCATCTCCAGCGAGTACGGGAAGGCCGTTGATAAGATAGCCACTGCCACCCCGACCGGCAGTACCGCCCAGCTGAACATCACACTGAGATCACTGTGATAAGCCCCTACCGGGAAAAAAATCAGTGCGGCGATAAGTGAGCCGACGGAAACCGTGGCTGCGCCGTAAAAGCGTCCGGCCCGCTGGCCGAAGATAATATAGAGTGCCCAGCCCGCCCCGGCACCCAGGGCATATAACATCCCCATGGGATCCAGCTGGTTAATCTGTCCGATCTGCTCACCGAGCGGCAGCAGGAAGGCCAGACCGGCGATCACCAGAATAATCCAGAGATAATCCGTTATTTTCCGTGCCCCGAACATAGCAACCGCCAGCGGCCCGGTAAACTCCAGGGCGACTGCAATCCCGAGCGGAATGGTGGACAGCGCCAGATAGAACAGATAGTTCATCGCTCCGAGCGAGAGGCCGTATCCCAGTATCGGCAGCAAAGACTCACGGGTAAAACGCAGCCGCCAGGGTTTAAAAATCACCAGCAGAATCGCTGTACCCAGCAGTAATCG
Source organism: Morganella sp. B601 (assembly GCF_051172335.1). Taxonomy (NCBI): domain Bacteria; kingdom Pseudomonadati; phylum Pseudomonadota; class Gammaproteobacteria; order Enterobacterales; family Morganellaceae; genus Morganella; species Morganella sp. B601. Next base: position 497,155 of record NZ_JBPIZE010000003.1, on the reverse strand, counting down.
CAGGGCGGTCACACCCGGGGCACCAATAACCGGGAACAGGGTTTTCGCCAGTGAGGCACCGCTCTGAATAGAGATCATCGACAACAGCAATAAGCCGATCGGTAACCACGGAGAACCATTTTGCTGGCGGGGAGACGCGGACATGAAGAACCTCGGGAGCAATAAAAATGCGGTGAGACAATTAGTTATGTTGAATTGCATGCAAAAGGCAGAACTCGTCCTGCAATCTTAGCGGGGCTGCTGACGGATAGCAATTACTGATTTAAGAGGATATTAATCCCCGGACAGAGATTGCCGGGTAATATAGCAAAATCTGACGAGTGCTATCTTCAGACCGCTTGCGTATACTGACTGCCGGATTTTCATTTCATCACGATAAGGACAGGGCAGATATGCGGGATATTAAACGAATAACAGTCTATTGCGGATCAGCTGCAGGTGCATCAGAGATTTACCGCCTTGAGGCCGTGAAATTTGCCCGGATTCTGGTTGAGCAGGGAATTACCCTGGTTTACGGTGGTGCCAGTGTGGGGATCATGGGGACGGTGGCGGATACCGTACTCCGCGAAGGCGGGAAGGCCATCGGCGTGATCCCGGCATTGCTGGAAGGGCGGGAGATTGCCCATAAAAACCTGACTGAGCTTCACCGCGTCAGCACCATGCATGAACGCAAAAGTAAAATGATTGAACTGGCGGACGGCTTTGTCGCACTGCCGGGCGGCTTCGGTACCCTGGAAGAGTTTGCCGAGGTTTTCACCTGGAGCCAGATCGGGTTGCATCAGAAGCCGGTCGGGCTGATGAATATCAATAATTATTATGACCCGCTGCTGTCGCTGATCAGCAAAATGGCCGATGAGCAGTTTATGCAGGAAAAATACCGCCATATGGCGATAGTCGAAACTGACGGTAACGCGCTTATCCGCCGTTTCCGTGATTATGAGGCGCCGGCGGTCAAAACCTACGATTAACCGGAGAACACCATGATAATCCGCCCCGCAACACTGAATGACATTGATCGCATTGCTGAGCTTTATCAGCAGTTATTTGTTCTGATGGCGGAATATCAGCCCGACCGCTGGCGTCCGGCGGAGCAGGATCGCGGATTTATCGAAAACGCCGTGACGGATGAAAAATTCTGTCTGCTGGTGGCGGAAACGGAAGGGCATATTGCCGGGTTCGCCTTTGCGCAGACGCAGGATACCTCACCTTATACCTGTGTGGTGCCGCGTCGTTTCGGTTATATCTTTGATATTGTGGTTGATCCGGCGGTACGCGGACAGGGCACCGGTAAAAAATTACTGGATTCTGTTAAAACCTGGTCAAAGGCACAGGGCCATACGCATCTGGAGTTGTCGGTGCTGCCGGAAAATACCGGTGCCATACGTTTATATGAGCGTGAAGGTTATCAGCCGGTGATCCACACACTGGCGATTAAGCACTGAGATAAAAAAACCTCATCGGAGGATGAGGTTTTGGTTTATCAGACAGCGGATTACCGTCAGTTGGTCAGATGAACGGTTTTACCGCCGACAATGGTGCGCAGCACTTTCACATTGGCAATATCATCCGCAGGGATCTGAAATACATTGCGATCCAGCACGATCATATCTGCCAGTTTACCCGGCTCCAGGGAGCCGAGAATATCTTCCCGGTGCTGGGCATAAGCCGAATCAATCGTGGCGGCACGCAGCACTTCCGTGACAGTCAGGTCACGGTCGGTGTCCAGACGCGGTGCCGGCTGGCCGTTGACCGGATGACCACGGCGGGTGGCAGCCACTTTCAGGTCATACCATTCATCAAAATCATCAATCGGCCAGTCACTGCCGAACGCAACGACCGCACCGGCATCAATAAACTTACCGATAGGCTCCAGCTGCTGAAAACGGGTTTCACCGATCATATTGCGGGTGAATTCCGCCAGTTCCGCAGTCGGTGCCGCCCACTGGAAGGAGAGGCAGGCAATGGTGCCGAGTCTGGCGAAACGTGCGTAATCTTTGGCATCCACCAGCTCATTGTGAGCCAGTCCCGGACGGATATCTTTGCCCGGATGTGCAGCCCGCATTTTTTCGATGCCGTTGAGCACCATATCAACCGCACCTTCACCGACAGTATGCAGATGCGGATCGTACCCGGCAGCTGCGATACGTTCGAGCAGGGCATCGATCACCTCTGAAGTGAAATAGAGATCACCGTAATTTTCTGTCTCACGCCAGTCCGGTTGTGCCGGGGTGCCGTGATTGATGCGGTACGGTTTCAGCAGGGAGGCGGTCATGGTCGGGAACTGAAGCACACCATCAACAAACATTTTAATGTTTTTTACCGCGATGCCCGGTTCCGGGCCCCATTCAGGCTGATGATAGCGCTCCGCAAAGGCAACGGCGTTTTGCACGGCCTGCGGCACGGATGCCACATCCGGCGCATCATCCGGCGTGATTTCACGGGCAGCCTGCACACGCAGTGTCAGTTCACCCTGCTCCTGTAATGCACGGAACGCATCCAGCTGTAATTCCGCCACACGGGCATCCATGACCATGGTGACGCCCTGTTCGTTGAGGACTTTCTGCACCAGACGGGCGACATCCACCGCGCGGTCAGCCTGAATGGAGGGAATACTGTCTGCCGCACGCATCGCTGGGGCATCCTCAAGAATTCCGTTCAGTTCACCATTGGCGTGTTTGCCGATTTTACCGTCACTCGGTGCCGGGGTTTCTCTGGTGATGCCGAACAGCTCCAGCGCACGGCTGTTGGCAAGCAGGGTATGGCAGTCATTGGAGAACAGCACGACAGGGCGGCGGGTATTGAGCTTGTCCATATCTTCGCGGTACATATCAATACCGGCCGGTAACATGCCCTGACGCAGCCAGGCGGTCACTTTCAGCCAGTCGTTTTCGCCGGTGCGCGGATCATTATCCAGATGCGCCTGTACACGGGCGAGGATCTCATCAATGGTCAGGGATTCATAATTCAGATGGCAGCCGAACAGCTGAATACCGCCCCAGAACGGGTGCATATGACCATCAATAATCCCCGGCATCATCATTTTGCCGTCGAGATCGATAAACTGTGTATGCTCACCACGGAATGCTGCCATGTCATCATTATCACCACAGGCAAGAATACGGCCGTCAGCAATGGCGATGGCCCCGGCGACGCGGTTTTCCGCATCCGCAGTATAGATATAACCGTTGTGATAAATAATATCAGCGGCAGTCATTTTCATTATGCTCTCCAATCCTCATCAACAGAGTTAATTGATAATTAAGTGAGTTTCTTCTTCCGTGATTGACGGCGGACGGCGGGTAAAGAAGCGGGTGATCACACCGAGGTATACCACACCGATCCCCAGCCAGATCAGACCGACAGTCAGTGCCTGCGCATCCAGGCTGGTCCACAGCCACAGGGTCAGCAGCACCCCGATCGCCGGTACCACCAGACAGCGCAGGATCACGGCAGCCGTCAGCGGTTCTTTCCGGTCAATAATAAAGTGTTTGATAACACACAGATTTACAAAGGTAAACGCAATCAGTGCGCCGAAGCTTATCATGGACGCCACCAGGCTCAGGGAGAGCACCAGCGCCATCAGTGAGGCGAGGGCGACAAACAGGATCGACAGTACCGGAGTGTTGAATCTGGCATGCAGACGGGCAAACACAGAGCGCGGCAGCACTCCTTCACGGCCCATGGCATAAAAAATCCGCACAATACTGGCCTGGGATGTCATCGCGGAGGCAAACACGCCGATCACATAGGCGGTAATAAAGGAGGATGCCATCAGTGCACCGCCGACTTTTTCCATCACCTGAATACTGGCGATATCGGTGTTCGGCAGGAAATCACGCCACGCCGGATAGCTCAGGTGTGCGGCGTAAGAGATAATGATAAATAATGTCCCGGCAATAAACACGGTATAGAGGATTGCTTTCGGCAGCGCCCGTTTGGCGTCTTTGGTCTCTTCCGCCATGGTGGAGATGGCATCAAACCCGAGGAACGCGAGACACAGAACCGCCGCACCGGCAAACAGCCCGGACACCTGATCAGACATCACCGTCAGCGGGGCGAGCAGCGCCTCTTTATCCAGTGTGAACGCAGAACTGAAGCTGAGATACAGGAACAGCGCGATAAATATCAGCTGCATCACAATGATCAGCATATTCATCGAGGTGACCAGTTTGATCCCGAGAATATTCAGCACAGAGACAATCACAATAGTGGAGACGATTATCAGCTCCATCGGCACCGACGGCAGGGCTTCATGCACAAAAATACCGATGGCGATATAGTTGATAATCGGCAGAAACAGATAATCCAGCAATTGCGCCCAGCCGACCAGAAATCCGGTATTCCCGCCGAAGATTTTCTGGACATAGGAATACGCAGAGCCGGCCAGCGGCAGTGTGCTGGTCATTTTACAATAGCTGAGTGCGGTAAACAGGACGGCTGTCAGAGTAATAATATAAGCAACCGGTAAATGACCTTCACTGAGGACGGTAACCTGTCCGTAAGTTGTGAAGATACCAAGGGGCACCATATAGGCGAGCCCGAAGAAAACCAACGCGGGGGTATTTAAGACGCGTTTCATCTGCACAGTATTCTGTTGCATTTTTACAGCCCTTCCCAATAGCCTGAAACATGCCGCGGATATCGCATCCGGGCACAATATATATCTCCGGCCGTCAGCGGATGACGGTCAGTCTGCATTTATTTTCAATAAACCTCGCACCTTGCGTCTGCATCGTGCGCACTTTACTGAAACGTCAGTGATAAACGGGCCATCACCACACGCTGGGGTAAATGCAGGCGGCGTACAATATATGAGTTATCTGTATTTGGCAACAGAAGTTGAACAGGATAATAATAAGGATAAACCATCCTTACCGGTCGTGCTTTTCCGGCTTATTATCAGGCATACCGAAAACAACATAGACTGGTATATTTTTAAGTAAATTCATTGTGATAGCTGTTTTAAGTAATAAGCCGGTGTTACCGGCAATACATTACGTGACATAACGTAATTCGTTATCCGGCCGCATAAAGAGAATAACCCGGGGATTTTTGAAGCGGGAGGGGGCGGATAAGTCCCGGGCTGTTGCTTTTCATCGCCGTAAAACGGCGGGTAACCGATAAATAAAGATAAAGTAATCTCGTGTCAGAAAGAAAATATAAAAAATAACAATATCCCCGGCGGAATATCCGTGGAAATAAAAGAGCTCCCGGGAGAAGAATATTATTTTCTGAGGTCGGGTGTTATTTCCCGGCAGGCATGCAATGTTTATCATCACTTACTGCGGTAGGAAATAATTAAAATATTAATGATTTGATTTGTATGTAATTTTTCGTATTTCCGGGCAGGGGGAAGCGTATTTTAATCACTTCATGTTCATATCATGATAACAGGTGTGGCCTCTCCGTCTGACAATAACGGGTACGGTAATCCGGAACGATTTCTCCGTATTTTCGTCCTGTTCGTTTGGTCAGAATATTTTTTTACCGGGATATTAATGATGCGTTAATTCTCTTAAAGTGTGAACGAAATCGTTTGCTTTTGTTTTTTGCGGCTATAGAATTCGTCAGATTTTTTTGGCCTGAGAAAAGCAACAGGAGGCAATTGTGTCCGGGGATAAAAATTACAGTCATGGGCCTGTGCCCATATCCGCGCGGAAAGGCGGGCTGGCATTAACCTTTGTAATGCTGGGTTTGACCTTCTTTTCCGCCAGTATGTGGACCGGAGGTGCTCTCGGTACCGGTCTCAGTTTTAATGATTTCTTCCTCGCAGTTCTTATCGGTAATCTTCTTCTTGGTGTCTACACCGCTTTTCTTGGTTTCATTGGTTCCAAAACCGGCTTAACAACCCATCTTCTCGCGCGTTACTCCTTCGGTATTAAAGGCTCCTGGCTCCCTTCATTCTTACTCGGCGGCACACAGGTCGGCTGGTTCGGTGTCGGTGTGGCCATGTTTGCGATTCCGGTCGGCAAAGCAACGGGCTGGGATATCAACTGGCTGATCGGTATCTCCGGGGTGCTGATGACCATTACCGTTTTCTTCGGTATCTCTGCGCTGACCGTACTGTCCGTGATTGCGGTTCCGGCGATTGCCATTCTCGGCAGTTACTCGGTTTACCTCGCGGTAACCGGTATGGGCGGCATGAGTGCATTGCGCGATGTGATCCCGGCACAGCCGATTGATTTTAATCTGGCGCTCGCCATGGTGGTCGGTTCGTTTGTCAGTGCCGGTACGCTGACGGCCGATTTTGTCCGCTTCGGCCGCAAACCGAAAATTGCGGTGCTGGTGGCGATTATCGCCTTCTTCCTCGGTAACTCACTGATGTTTATCTTCGGTGCCGCCGGAGCCGCATCGCTGGGTATGGCGGATATCTCTGATGTGATGATTGCTCAGGGGCTGTTATTACCGGCGATTATCGTTCTCGGTCTGAATATCTGGACCACCAATGATAACGCGCTTTATGCATCCGGTCTGGGGTTTGCCAATATCACCGGGCTTTCCAGCAAAACCTTATCTATCGTCAACGGGCTTATCGGCACACTGTGCGCTCTGTGGCTCTACAATAATTTTGTCGGCTGGCTGACCTTCTTATCCGCCGCTATCCCGCCAATCGGGGGCATTATTATTGCCGATTACCTGATGTACCGTCACCGTTATGAAACGTTTGACCGCAGCAAAATGCGCGATGTGAATGTCAGCGCGCTGCTGGCCGTGGCGGCAGGTGTGATTGCCGGGCACTGGCTGCCGGGGATTGTGCCGGTGAACGCAGTTCTCGGCGGGGCGTTAAGCTATGCTGTCCTCAATCCGTTACTTAACCGTCGTCGTACCACCAACCCGGAGATGACCCGTGCTTAATCAAACCGTAAAACATATTTTTAATGCCCGTCTGCCGGATCGTGCTGGCCTGTGGCGTATCGACATCGATAATCAGCGCATTACCGCGATTGTACCGCAGCCGGAGGGTGAAGTACTGCCGGAGAGCCTGGACGCCGAAGGCGGCCTGGTCACCGCGCCGTTCGTCGAGCCGCATATTCACCTCGATACCACCCAGACTGCCGGGGAACCGGCGTGGAACCAGTCCGGTACCTTATTTGAAGGGATTGAACGCTGGGCGGAACGCAAAGCGCTGCTGACGCACGATGATGTGAAAACCCGTGCCTGGCAGACCCTGAAATGGCAGATTGCCAACGGCATCCAGCATGTCCGCACCCACGTTGATGTCTCCGATGCCACCCTGACCGCACTGAAAGCGATGCTGGAAGTGAAACAGGAAGTCGCGCCGTGGGTGGATTTACAGATTGTTGCGTTCCCGCAGGAAGGGATCATGTCCTATCCGGACGGTGAAGCACTGCTGGAAGAAGCACTGCGCCTGGGGGCGGATGTGGCGGGGGCTATCCCGCACTTTGAGTTTACCCGCGAATACGGCGTGGAATCCCTGCACAAAACCTTTGCGCTGGCTCAGAAATATGATCGTCTGATCGACGTGCATTGTGATGAAATCGATGATGAACAGTCCCGTTTCGTGGAAACCGTTGCCGCGCTGGCACACCGCGAGGGAATGGGCGCGCGTGTCACCGCCAGCCACACCACGGCGATGCACTCTTATAACGGCGCTTACACTTCCCGCCTGTTCCGTCTGCTGAAAATGTCCGGCATTAACTTTGTGGCGAACCCGCTGGTGAATATTCACTTACAGGGGCGTTTTGATACTTATCCGAAGCGCCGCGGTATCACCCGTGTCAAAGAGATGCTGGCGGCGGATATTAATGTCTGCTTCGGTCATGATGACGTGTTTGACCCGTGGTATCCGCTGGGCACCGCCAATATGCTCCAGGTGCTGCATATGGGGCTGCATGTCTGTCAGCTGATGGGATATGGTCAGATTAATGACGGGCTGAAACTGATTACGGAATACAGTGCGCGTACCCTGAACTTACAGGATTACGGCGTGGCGGAAGGCAAACGCGCCAGCCTGCTGATCCTGCCGGCGGAAAACGGGTTTGATGCTGTCCGCCGTCAGGTGCCGGTGCGTTACTCTGTCCGTGACGGCCGTGTGATAGCAGAAACACAGCCTGCCGTCACACAGATCCATCTGGATAAACCGGAGACTATCCGTTACAGCCGCACACCTCGCACTGAGGATCAGGCTTAAGGTTAATGGTGCGGAACTGCATGCGCATCGCATCAAACAGCACCACTTTTCCGCTGCTCACCTGCCCGTAGCCGGTGAGCAGTTTGATACACTCCATCGCCTCCAGGGTGCCGATGGTGCCGACCAGCGGTGCCATCACACCCGCTTCCACACAAGTCAGACTGTTTTCCCCGAATAACCGGCTCAGGCAGCGGTAACAGGGTTCCCCCTCCTGCCAGGTAAAGACAGAAATCTGTCCTTCCATACGGATAGCGGCACCGGACACCAGCGGGATCTTCATCTGATGACACGCCCGGTTCAGCTGTTCGCGAACGGCGACATTATCGGTGCAGTCCAGCACCACATGATGAGACTGAATCAGAGCGGTAAGCTCATCATCATTCAGTTGTTTGGTGACAGTTTCAGTCCGGCAATGCGGATTAACGGTTTTCAGTGCTATCGCGGCGGATTCAGTTTTTGCCATCCCGATGCGGGCATCGGTATGCAGGATCTGACGCTGAAGATTGGAGAGCGACACCGTATCAAAATCCAGCAGCGTGAGATGCCCCACACCCGCTGCCGCCAGATACTGCGCTGCCGCACACCCGAGTCCGCCGAGGCCGGTGATCAGCACACGCCCGGCTTTCAGCGCTTCCTGACCATCAAAATCAAAGCCGCGCAGTACGATCTGCCGGTTATAACGCAGTGCTTCCTCATCACTGAGCTCAATATGTCCGGGTTCAGTCGCCATCAGTCATTCTTCAGTAAATGGTTAAAAAACTCGATTTCAACAGTTTCACCGGCGGCAACCGCACCGCGCTCACGCTCCAGCACAATAAAGCAGTTGGCGAGGCTGAATGAACTGAAAATATGCGAGCCCTGGTCGCCGGTGGTTTTTACCACCATCTGACCGGATTCATTCACCCCGGCAATACCGCGCTGGAAATCCAGACGACCGGCGGATTTTTTCAGTGGCGTGGTGGTGACGGCTTTAAACCGCATTGGCGGCTGCCACTGGCTGAAACCGGACAGGCGGGTGATCAGCGGCTGCACCAGCTCATAAAAGGTAACGGTGGTGGAGACCGGGTTACCCGGCAGACCGCAGAACCAGGCGTTATTCAGTTTACCGAAAGCAAACGGCTTGCCCGGTTTAATCGCCAGTTTCCAGAAATTAATTTTGCCGATCTCATCAAGAATCTGTTTGGTGTAATCCGCTTCGCCGACAGACACGCCGCCGCTGCTGATCACCAGATCAGCCAGTGCATCTGCTTTCTCAAAGGTAGTGCGCAGAATGTCCGGATTATCCGGAATCACGCCGAGATCAATCACATCACAGCCGAGTTTTTCCAGCATCAGACGAACCGCAAAGCGGTTGGTATCATAAATCTGTCCGTCACCCAGCGGCTGGCCGACAGCCTGCAATTCATCACCGGTGGAGAACACCGCGACTTTCAGTTTGCGCACCACGGACAGCTCTGCCAGACCGAGGGAGGCAATCAGCGGCAGCTGGGCGGCGGCCAGTTTGGTGCCTGCCGGTAAAACTTCACTGTGCTGCGCAATATCCTCACCAACACGGCGGATATTCTGCCCGGCGGTAATTCCGGCGGTAAAGGTAATCCCGGCATCCGACACTTCCGCTTCTTCCTGCATTACCACGGTATCCACACCCGCTGGTATCGGTGCGCCGGTCATAATACGGACACATTGTCCGGCCGGTAATTCACCTTTAAACGGCACACCCGCCAGTGCGCGACCGGCAACCGGCAGCGGGGTTTTTCCGTCCCAACCGGACAGGCGCAGGCCGTAACCATCCATTGCGGAATTATCAAATGGCGGTACATTGATAGGCGAAATAACAGGGGAGGCAGTGATCCGCCCGGCGGCATCCGTCAGCGCGATCGTTTCAGTACCGGTGATCGCGGCCGGGGTCGCGAGCAGCTTATCCAGTGCTTCCTGTAAAGAGATTAACGAAGAGGTGTAACTTTCTGTCGGATTAGCCATGATGCTGTTTCACTCCCGGCGCCTGCTGGGCGCAGATAAAACGGATAATAAAGAGAAGGGCATTATGGCAGACTTACAGCACAAGTTGAATGATGTGGCACAAAAGCGTGAGCAACAGATCTGATTCCGGAAGTCATTATTGCATTTTAAAGGCTTCTTTTGGTATAACGAATTTACAAATTATTAACACATTGCATTTCATATGACGACATCTCACTCCGCCCGTCAGACAACGGCGCTTCATATTGCAGTCAGTGGTTTTCTTGCGCTGGTGGTGGCCATGGGAATAGGGCGCTTTGCTTTTACCCCACAGGTGCCGCTGATGATTGACGAGCACCAGCTTGACCTGACAACCGCCGGTATTGTGGCTGCCTGGAACTACCTCGGCTATCTGGCCGGATCCTTTGATGCCATGCGGGCAAAACGCGGTATTGAGCTGCGGCTGTGGACCGGTTTATGGGGCGCGGTGATTATCACACTGCTGTCAGCGGTGATTTCCGGGGCGGTGCTGCACAGTATCGCGCGCTTTTTTATCGGCTGGGCGAGCGGCTGGACACTGGTGTTAGCAGCCGCCTGGACCAATGACGCACTGGCAAAACTCAACCGTCCGGCACTGAGTGTCGCGGTTTACGGCGGCACCGGCACCGGAATTCTGCTGTGCGGACTGGCAGCTATCGGCATTCAGGGCTTATCACTGACCGCCTCGCAGGGCTGGTGGATCTATGGTGCTGCGGCACTGGTATTCAGTCTGTATGTCAGCCGCTATCTGCCGCGCCCGGGGGAGCTGAGCAGCAGCAATTCCCCGCACAGTAAACCGCTGATGACACCAAAAATCCGCCGTTTATTGTGGAGCTATGCGCTGGCCGGATTCGGCTATATTCTGCCTGCCACGTTTTTATCACAGATGGCGGCGGCGCGTTTCCCCGGCAGTCTGTTTGCTCAGTTTGTCTGGCCGGTATTCGGGATCGCCGCCGTGGCCGGTATCGTTGCTGCGATTGCCGCGCGGCGTTTTTTCACGCCGCAGCTGCGGCTGGCAATCACTCTCTGGGCACAGGCAGCGGGTATTCTGGCGGCGGAAGTCATGCCTGGGATCAGTGGCCTGGCGGTCAGTGCATTTCTGGTTGGCGGCGGCCTGATGGCTGCGGTACAGCTGGCATTCCAGTGCGGACGCGAACTGGCTCCGGAGCACGGCCGCTATATGGCCGGATTGCTGACTACCTGGTATGCGGTCGGGCAGCTTGGCGGCCCGCTGGTATCTTCTGTCTCCGCGTATTTTACCGGTAAACTGGAACCGGCGCTGTGGGTGGCCTTTGCAGCACTGATTATCGGTGGTTTGCTGGTTTTCCGTGATCGCAGCGATATAAAAGAATAATTATCTCAGTGATAACAGGGTTATTATTTATTAATCCTGTTATCTTTATTATTCATTAAAAATAAAAAATAGATAATTAAAAAAATGGTTTTATAACTTAGCCTGTTTATGCTTTATTTAATTTTCAGGACATAAAGTCATTATTCTAAAATATAACAGGGCAGTTATTCCCGATGAGAAAGAACAATTTTCTTCAGAAGGCAATCAATGATCTGAAAGATATACGATTGTGGTCCATGAGTATCAGCATGATACTGACATCTCTGGCAGTAACGCACTCGTCATTGCGCATTGTCAGACCGGACAATGTGATGACTGATGTTTTTCTCATCCCTGTTATTTATGTGGGATTCTATGTCCTGATAAAAAAGATACTGTACTTTATATTTGAATAATTGAGAGGTTAATTATGAAAGAACTAAATCAGGAACAATTATTATCTGTTTCAGGTGCCGGGATTATCGCTGCCGGAACCGTTTTTGCCGGTATTGCATTTGATATTACTGCGGTGATTATGTCTGATATTACCGGTGGCCGCGAAGAGATTATTTTTGCTGACTATCGGGATGCCTCCCGTACCCGTTATGAGGTTATATAACATATCCGTTATCCGGTATTTTTCCGGTAAATGTTTTACCTGCTTCCGTTCCGGCTGATATCCGTATTATTAACAGGGATTTCCGGTGCAAACTTTTCATCACCAAAACCACAAAATGGATTAACAAAACGGCGTATTGCTCTAAAATAGCAGTGCGGCGGGTATTGACCGGCCGACGGGTGCAACACAGCACCGGGAGTCACCTGAAAAATAGTCGGAGAAGGTATGTCATCATTAAGCCGGGAAGCAGAACTTGTCCACGCCGCGCTCATCGCACGCGGGCTGGAGACACCATTGCGGGAGCAGACACTGCCGCCGGAAACCCGCAAGGTTCAGATTGAGGCGCATATGACAGAAATTATGAAGCTGCTCAATCTTGACCTGAGCGACGACAGTCTGGCAGATACCCCGAAACGTATTGCGAAGATGTATGTGGATGAAATTTTTTCAGGACTGGATTATCACAATTTCCCGAAAATCACCCTGATTGAAAATAAAATGAAAGTGGATGAAATGGTGACGGTCCGTGATATCACGCTGACCAGCACCTGTGAACACCACTTTGTCACTATCGACGGTAAAGCCACTGTCGCGTATATCCCGAAAGATACCGTTATCGGGCTGTCGAAAATTAACCGCATTGTGCAGTTCTTTGCCCAGCGCCCGCAGGTACAGGAACGACTGACACAGCAAATTCTGCTGGCACTGCAAACACTGCTCGGCACCACCAATGTGGCGGTATCCATTGATGCGGTGCATTATTGTGTCAAAGCGCGCGGTATCCGTGATGCAACCAGTACCACCACCACCACTTCACTGGGCGGGTTATTTAAATCCAGCCAGAATACCCGCCAGGAATTCCTGCGCGCGGCCCGTCATATTTAACGGATGAATACCTCAGTCACATCTGCCTCTGCCCGTATTGATGTCCTCGATATGGTGCGGGGGCTGGCCATCCTCGGTATTTTTATTCTGAACATCGGCGGATTTGCGCTGCCGTCTGCGGCATACCTGAACCCGCTGTACACCCCGGCGGCGTCTGCAACAGATATCGCCACCTGGGCGGTACTGAGTGTACTGGTTCAGGGGAAATTCCTCGGCATGTTTGCACTGCTGTTCGGTGCCACTCTGATGATGCTCAGCCGTTACAGCCAGCCCTGGAATATGGCGCGGTTACTGGTGCTTGGGGTCATCGGGCTGCTGCATACCGCTCTGCTCTGGAACGGGGATATTCTGCTGATGTACAGCCTGACCGGCGTTGCCGCCTGCCGGATCATCCATAATGTTTCCTCCCGCTGGTGGCTGAAGTTGGTGCCGGTGCTGATCCTGACCGGATTGTTTTTACTGTTTTTCCTGTTATCGGAAGGCGGTGAGCTGAAACTGCTGTACTGGCAGCCGTCGCAGGAAATGCTGGATTATGAAGTACTGATCGCCAACACCGGTGGTATTGCCGGCATGCTGGACAGAATCAGTACCATCAGCGGCATGCTGATGATGATGGTGGTTCAGTATGGCTGGCAGTTACTGGCAATGATGCTGCTGGGCGCAACACTGATGAAAAACGGCTGGCTGAAAGGGGCATATCCTCTGTCTCATTACCGGCGGCTGGCGGTGTGGCTGCTTCTTCCGTCACTGCTGCTGCAGGCGGTTGTAATGTGGCTGGAATACCTGAACGACTGGAGTGTCTTCTGGATGGGCACTGTCGGTTATCCGCTGGCGGATATTTTACAGCCGGTGCAGACCACCGGGCTTATCGCACTGTTCTATGGTTTGCAGCCGCAGCTGAAACCCGTTGCCGCCTGTCTGCAACGGGTCGGGCGTACCGCACTGAGCAGTTATCTGCTGCAATCGGTGTGCGGGGTGATACTGTTTGAGTACTTCGGTTATTTCTGTCAGTTTGATCGCCTGACACTGCTGGCATTTGTGCCGCTGATGTGGCTGATCAACATCATGTTCTCAACCCTGTGGCTGCGTTATTTTTCTCAGGGGCCGGTGGAGTGGTTATGGCGGCAGGCCGCCAATAAGCTGGCTGCCCGCTGAAACCGGATTATTGCGCGGCGGGTGCCGGTTGTGTGGTATCCGCCGGTTTTTCCGGTGTCACAGGATAAAGCACATTCAGCTCTTCCGGTGTCACTGCCGGATATGACGGCACATTCTCCGGTAACGTTTGTGGTGCCGGAATCGATTCCTGCGGGCCGAGGAAACGCGGCTCGCGGTTGAGAATATATAAATCAGCCAGTGCGCCCAGCCGGGCAACCACTTCCCGCGCCCGGACAGTAAACATATTCTTCGGGGAGGAAACCGCGTAACAGCGCGCCTCAATGCCTTTTTCCATCGCGATATACAGCGCCCGTTCACAATGGAAGCGCTGGGTGATAATCGTAAAGCCATTGGTATCAAAGACTTTACGGGTCCGCACCACGGAATCCAGTGTACGGAACCCGGCAAAATCGAGCACAATTTTACTGGCCGGGATCCCGGCATTCACCAGATCCTTGCGCATCGTGCTGGGCTCATTGTAACTGTGCTGGGCATTATCGCCGCTCAGCAGCAGATACTTCACCTTGCCGCTGTTATATGCATTCACGGCACCCTGAATACGATACCGGTAATATTGGTTAATTGTCCCGTTTTTATAGTACTTAGCCGTACCGAGTACCATGCCGACTTCACTCGGCGGCAGGTCATTAATATTTTCATAGATATAAGGCGCGGTTTTCCAGCTAATCCAGCGATCTGCCGCAATAGCCGCTGCTGCTGCCAGAATAATACCTGTCAGCATCCACAGAATGATCCGTTTCCATATCCGGGCTTTTCCCATTATTACTGAGACCTTTATCACTATATCGTTACCATAAGGTTAAGATTACTTGAGCGGGGAAAGGCTGGCAAGGGTGAAAAAAAGAATAAAACCCGCACAAGTGCGGGTTTTCAGCGGCAGAATACCGGTTATTCGTCAGAAAGATGTCCGGCGGTAAACACGATATTCCGGATGCCAGAAGTTGCGTTCGATAGCTTCATCGAGAGCACCGTCAGAGGTCACAGTCGCAACACCCTGGATCTGTGCTTCTTTGGCAACCTGTTTGGCGATGATACGGGAGACTTTTTTGATGTCCTCGATATCCGGCAGCAGTGAGCCTTCGCCGTTAACAACCATCGGTGAGCATTCCGCCAGTGCGCGGCTTGCTGCCATCATCATGCCGTCAGTCACACGTCTGGCACCGGCGGCCAGCACACCCAGCCCAATCCCCGGGAAAATAAAGGAGTTGTTGCACTGGGAGATAGGATAGGTTTTATCTTTATAAATCACCGGATTAAACGGGCTGCCGGTCGCAACCAGTGCATGACCGTCTGTCCAGGCGATAATATCTTCCGGACGGGCTTCCACACGGGAGGTCGGGTTGGACAGCGGCATGACGACCGGACGCGCACAGTTTTTGTGCATTTCACGGATAATCTCTTCCGTAAACAGCCCCGGCTGACCGGAAACCCCGATAAGCACAGTCGGCTTCGCGTTACGGACCACATCTTCCAGTGAAATTGCATCATTCTGCACATCCCAGTCTGCAATAATGTCACTTTTGGTGATCAGTTTGCTCTGGAAATTCAGCAGGTTCGGCAGTTTGTCCGTCAGCAGGCCGAATCTGTCCACCATAAAGATACGGGCACGCGCCTGTTCTTCACTCAGGCCTTCAGACTTCATCTGCGCGATAATCTGCTCGGCGATACCACATCCGGCTGAACCGGCACCCAGGAAGGCAACAGTCTGGTCTTTCAGCTGTCCGCCTGCGGCACGGCTGGCGGCAATCAGGCTGCCGAGAGTGACTGACGCGGTACCCTGAATATCATCATTGAAGCAGCAGAGCTGATCGCGGTAGCGTTCCAGCAGCGGCATCGCGTTTTTCTGGGCGAAATCTTCAAACTGTAACAGCACATCCGGCCAGCGGCGCTTAACCGCATTGATAAATTCATCAACAAATTCATCATACTCTTCGCCGGTGATACGCGGGTGACGCCAGCCCATATAGAGCGGGTCATTCAGGCGCTGCTGGTTATTGGTACCGACATCCAGCACGATAGGCAGGGTATACGCCGGGCTGATGCCGCCGCAGGCGGTATACAGAGAGAGTTTACCAATCGGGATCCCCATCCCGCCGATCCCCTGGTCACCCAGACCGAGGATCCGCTCTCCGTCGGTTACCACGATGACTTTTACATTCTGCTTGGTGGCATTCTGCAGCATGTCATCAATGTAAGCGCGGTTCGGATAAGAGATAAACAGCCCGCGCGCACGACGATAGCTGTCCGAGAAATGCTCACAGGCCGCCCCGACGGTCGGGGTGTAAATGATAGGCATCATTTCTTTGAGGTGAGCATTGAGCAGACGGTAGAACAACGTTTCATTCGTATCCTGAATGTTACGCAGGTAGATATGTTTGTCAGTATCATTTTTAAAATCAGAATACTGACGATAGGCGCGTTCAGTCTGCTCTTCGATGGTCTCCACTGCTTCAGGCAGCAGGCCGTGGAGGTTGAAATTACTGCGCTCTTCTTCGGTGAAGGCGCTTCCCTTATTCAGCAGCGGAAATTCTAACAGGATAGGGCCCGCATACGGGATATATAATGCACGTTTGCTTTCGTATTCCAGTTCCATGTATGACTACTCTTTGCCAATTGACATTTTTAAGACAGGACACACTGATCCTAAGTTATCTGAAAAATATGTACAGTAATTGTTACGGAATTAGTGATGCCGATGTGTGAAAGTGAGAGGCGGGATAGATTTATATTTAATAATCACGTAAAGGCTGATACCCGGGACAGATGGGTATCAGCCTCAGCGAAGACAGAATTAATAGCTGAACAGGGCGATATCCTGACACCCCAGAGCGCTCAGTGTGGCAGAGGTACTTTCCCACTGTGACAGCATGGCGTTACTGCCTTCCACCAGCACGGCACGGTGGATGTCGTGCAGGTCGCCGCCGGCCATATTCATAAAGATCAGCGCAGCCTGCAGCGGCGGCAGTCCCGGGTTAAAGGCGGCATTTTCAATATACGCACCGCTGTAGATGCGTCCGCGGCTGTCCTGAAGAGCCACACCGCTGTGGGAATGAGAATACGGCGCATGGCTGCGGTTGGCTGCCTCGAGCGCTTTTCCGACCACCGCATTGGTGGCGAGGAAATGATAACCGTGATGCACCTGGTCAAATAACCGGGTTTTAATGCCCAGATCCACCGGCCCGAAAGCATGCGGCAGCAGGGTTTTCAGCGGCATGGCAGCCAGTTCCGGTAACTGAATCAACAGGTCCGTGCCGCTGTTCAGTTCATTCATAAACTGACGGCAGTGGCCGCACGGTGTGTAATTGACGGTGACTTTGCGCAAACCTTCCTCGCCGCGCAGCCAGGCGTGGGTGATCGCGCTCTGTTCTGCATGCACTGTCTGTTGTAACGGCACATGGCAGAATTCCATATTGGCACCGAAATAGAGGTTACCGCTCAGTCCGTGTGCAACTGCGCCGACATTAAACCGGGACACCGGCGTCACGGCACAGGCTGCGGCCAGCGGCAGCATAGCCAGCGCGAGTGCATCCTCATCAGTACCTGCGGCGTTGCAGAGTGCAGTGACCTGTTTGGCAGATAAGTATCCCGGGAAAGTATCAGCACAAACAATGTCCGTCAGCTGGGTCTGTAACGGGGAAGGGAGCGTGTTCAGGGCTGCATGAAAGCGGTTTTGCATAAAATGACCTCCATTATCAATGAGATCATTCTAGCGGGTAGTCATACATAATGAACGTGATTTTTATCACGTTCATTATGAAACGAATGAAACAAATGTTGAATTTGCGAGATGGAACTCAAATTTTCAGGTCAACCGAATAATGCCAGCAGCACCGGGAAGATAAACGGCGCCATCAGAGAAGTAATAATCCCGCAGGTCATTAATGCTAGTGAGCTGTAAGCACCTTCCACATAATCCTCTTCCGCGCAGCGGGCAGTGCCGAGGGCGTGAGAAGCCGTACCCATTGCCAGGCCGCGTGAGGCTTTGGTGGTGACCCGCAGGCGTCTGAACAGGGTATGGCCGAAAATCGCACCGAGGATCCCGACGAAAATCACACACACGGCACTGATTGCCGCCACGCCGCCGATAGAATTGGACACCGCGATCGCTATCGGGGTGGTGACTGACTTCGGCAGGATAGAGGCGGCAATTTCCGGTGTCGCGCCCATCATAAAAGCAATAGCGGTACCGGTGACCATGGCAATCACACTCCCGGCAAAGCAGATGGTGATGATGGATTTCCACTGTGCGCGGATCTGATGCAACTGCTCATACAGCGGGAACGCCAGCGCCACCACGGCGGGTTGCAGCAGATCGTTGAGGATACGGCTGCCCTCAAAATAGTGGTTGTATGAAGTTCCGGTGAATATCAGCAGCGGAATGATAATTACGATGGATATCAGCAGCGGGTTTAATACCGGCAGCTTAAATTTGATATAGATAGCTCTGGCGAGAAAATAGACGCCGATGGTAAGCGGGAGCGACCACCAGATATGCGTTAACATTTGCGTTTCTCTTGTTGTTCAGTGTGTTCTGCGGCGGCAACGGCATCGGCTTCCTGTTGTTCAGGAACCGGAACATGGCGGCGGTGAATAAATTCAGAACTCAGCGCCACAGCACACATGGCGATAAAGGTACTGACGACACAGGCGACGAGGATCGGCAGCAGCTGGGCGCTGAGGGTATCGTAATAGTTCATCACACCGATACCGATCGGCAGAAATAACATCGTCATGTTTTTCATTAATAAGGTGCAGCCGGGCTGAACCCAGTGCGCCGGAACAATCTGCAGTGCGAGCAGCACAAAAAGCAGCAGCATGCCTACGATGCTACCCGGGACGGAAAACGGCAGTAATACCGCGATAATATTGCCGGCAAACAGGCACAGATATAGGATCAGAAATGCCCGGAGATAGCGCCAGCCGGTTTCCGCTATCTGTTTTGGTTTCATGATAATGTTCCTTCTTGGATGAACTCATTCATCATACAATTAACTTTTTATTTGTGCCATAGATCACATAAAAAAACCTGCACCGGAGCGCAGGTTTTTTTCAGTTTATTGTACAGAGAAGAACTTACTTCACCTGCTGACCCGGCTGCGCACCGGAATCCGGGCTGAGCAGGAAAATCTCGTTTCCGCCCGGGCCTGCGGCCATGACCATACCTTCAGAGATCCCGAAACGCATTTTGCGTGGTGCGAGGTTGGCGACCATCACTGTCAGGCGGCCTTCCAGCGCTTTCGGGTCCGGATACGCCTGTCGGATGCCGGAGAAGACCTGACGGGTTTCGCCGCCGAGATCCAGTACCAGTTTCAGCAGTTTGTCAGAGCCGTCCACGAAATCGGCAGACATGATCTGTGCAATACGCATATCGACTTTGGCAAAATCATCAAAGCTGATGGTGTCCGCAATCGGATCATCTGCCAGCGGGCCGCTGACCGGTTTGGCGGACATGGCTTTGATATCCTCTTTGGAGGCTTCAATCATCTCTTCCACTTTCGCCATTTCAATACGGCTGAACAGGGCTTTGAAGTCTGCGATCTGGTGATCCAGCAGCGGTTTGGCAATGCCGTCCAGTGTCAGTTCCTGATTAAGGAATGCTTCACTGCGGGCCGCCAGTTCCGGCATCACCGGTTTCAGATAGGTCATCAGTGCGCGGAACAGGTTGATACCCATGGTGCAGATGGCGTGCAGCTCATCATCTTTACCTTCCTGTTTCGCCACCACCCACGGTGCTTTCTCATCAATATAACGGTTGGCGACATCAGCCAGCGCCATGATTTCGCGGATAGCTTTGCCGAATTCACGGCTGGTGTACTCTTCGCTGATGGTTTTTTCAGCATCAACAAACTGCTGATATAACTCAGGTTCAGCCAGGGTTGCACTCAGGCGGCCGTTAAAGCGTTTTTTGATAAATCCGGCGGTACGGGATGCCAGGTTGACCACTTTGTTAACGATGTCACTGTTAACACGCTGAACGAAATCTTCCAGGTTGAGGTCAATATCATCAATACGTGAAGAGAGTTTCGCCGCGTAGTAATAGCGCAGGCTGTCCGCATTCAGGTGATTCAGATAGGTGCGGGCCTGGATAAAGGTGCCGCGTGATTTGGACATCTTCGCACCGTTGACCGTCACATAGCCGTGGACAAACAGGTTGGTCGGCTTGCGGTAACCGCTGCCTTCCAGCATGGCAGGCCA
This sequence comes from Morganella sp. B601, assembly GCF_051172335.1. Classification (NCBI taxonomy): domain Bacteria; kingdom Pseudomonadati; phylum Pseudomonadota; class Gammaproteobacteria; order Enterobacterales; family Morganellaceae; genus Morganella; species Morganella sp. B601. Next base: position 476,797 of record NZ_JBPIZE010000003.1, on the reverse strand, counting down.
GAACAGGCTGTGGAAGTACACAATATCTTTACCGATAAAGTGGTACAGATCCGCGTCAGAATCTTTCTTCCAGAACTCGTTAAAATCGAGATTACCGCGTTTATCACACAGGTTTTTGAATGACCCCATGTAGCCGATTGGCGCATCCAGCCAGACATAGAAGTATTTGCCCGGTGCGTCCGGGATCTCAAAGCCGAAATACGGTGCATCACGGCTGATATCCCACTGCTGCAGGCCGGAATCAAACCACTCCTGCATTTTGTTGGCAACCTGCTCCTGGAGCGCGCCGCTGCGGGTCCATGCCTGTAACATGTCAGCAAATGCAGGCAGATCAAAGAAGTAATGCTCACTTTCACGCAGCACCGGTGTGGCACCGGAAACCACGGAGCGCGGGTTAATCAGCTCGGTCGGGCTGTAGGTCGCGCTGCACACTTCGCAGTTGTCGCCGTACTGGTCTTCCGCTTTACATTTCGGGCAGGTACCTTTCACAAAGCGGTCCGGCAGGAACATGCCTTTTTCCGGATCATACAGCTGGGAAATGGTCCGGGTTTCAATATGGCCGTTCTTTTTCAGTGCCAGATAGATGTTCTCGGATAACACCCGGTTCTCCTCGCTGTGCGTGGAGTGGTAGTTATCAAAGCTGATGGCGAAATCAGCAAAGTCTTTCTGATGCTCGACGCTCATGTTGGCGATCATATCTTCAGGAGAGATCCCCTGCTGTTGTGCCTTGAGCATAATAGGGGTGCCGTGAGCATCGTCGGCGCAGATGAAGTGAACCTCTTTGCCGCGCATTCGCTGAAAACGGACCCAAATATCAGCCTGGATATGTTCCAGCATATGACCGAGATGGATTGAACCGTTTGCATATGGTAACGCACAGGTTACCAAAATTTTATTAGCGATCTGAGACATAGAGTATTTCACTTCCTCAAATAATAAAGGGTCTTTGATGTTAACCGATCCCGTCCACCCCTGCCAGCAGTAATCCGGCTTTGTGTGTGGTTTTCCGGACTTTTTTCAGCCGTGAACATCCGGCGATAACCCTTCTCATTGCAGGGGATTTGTTTTGTGCGGGTTTGCGCGGAATGACTAAATTAATCAGTTGGCTTCTGCTATCATTGAAGCCGATAGTTACAGGCAATAAAAACGATAAATCTAAGGAGCCGGGATGAATGCGAAATCCCCCGGGGAGATGAACCCTGAATTGCTGAACGACCAGGTCGCACAGGTACTGGCGACATTTGAACATCCGACACTCAAACGCAACCTGATTGCCATCAAAGCGCTGAATCACTGCGCGATGCTGGATGATGTGCTGCATGTTGAGCTGGTGATGCCGTTTGTCTGGAAGCGCCCGTTTGAAGCACTGATTGAAGCAAAAACCAAAGAATTACGCAAAGTGACCGGTGCGGCGGCGGTGGACTGGAAACTGCGTCATGATATCGCAACACTGCGCCGGGCCAATGATCTGCCGGGCATTAACGGTGTCCGCAATATTCTGGCGGTCAGCTCCGGCAAAGGCGGTGTGGGTAAATCCAGCACTGCGGTTAACCTTGCGCTGGCGCTGGCGGCGGAAGGGGCGAAAGTCGGTATCCTCGATGCGGATATTTACGGCCCGTCCATCCCGAACATGCTGGGCACCACCAAAGAGCGCCCGACCTCACCGGACGGCCAGCATATGGCCCCGATTATGGCTTACGGCCTGGCCTCCAACTCTATCGGTTATCTGGTGACAGATGATAACGCCATGGTCTGGCGCGGCCCGATGGCCAGTAAAGCCCTGATGCAGATGTTACAGGATACCCTGTGGCCGGATCTGGACTATCTGGTTATCGATATGCCGCCGGGTACCGGTGATATCCAGCTGACCCTCTCACAGAACATCCCGGTTACCGGGGCGGTGGTGGTAACCACTCCGCAGGATATCGCGCTGGTGGATGCCATGAAAGGTATCGTCATGTTCAAGAAAGTGAACGTGCCGGTTCTGGGGATTGTGGAGAACATGAGTGCGCACATCTGCAGTAACTGCGGCCATGTCGAGCCGATTTTCGGCACCGGCGGGGCGGAGAAACTGGCGGAACGTTATCACACCAAACTGCTGGGACAGGTGCCGCTGCATATTTCGCTGCGTGAAGACCTCGATCGCGGCCAGCCGACGGTGATGCGTGACCCGGACGGCGAATTTGCGGATATCTACCGTGAGATCGCCGTCAATGTGACGGCAGAAATGTTCTGGGAAGGGGATAAAATCCCGACAGAGATCGCTTTCCGCGCTGTATAAGCGGGATTTATTTCTGCTCCGGCACGTCCGGAAAGTAAAAAAGACCGGTGCAGTGATGTGCCGGTCTTTTTTTCGGGTGGCCATAAGAGCGGTTACCCCGAAATAATGAGGCCGGATGCCCGATTATGCTGGAATCTCACGCCGTTACTCCCTATAATTCAGCGCCGGGCGGACACGTTTTGTTACTCACGGCCGGATAAGCATTAAAAGAGGCCGCAGCAGACCGTTTCGGTTTTTTTCTCTCCTATTTTCAAACCGGGTTATTTCAATTATGGCTGACACAGCACAGCAGCAGTGCACTATCATCGGCATCACCGGCGCATCCGCGTCAGGAAAAAGTCTGATTGCCAACACGCTTTATCACGAGTTACGTGCTCAGGTGGGCGATCACAATATCGGTGTGATTCCGGAAGACTGCTACTACAAAGATCAGAGCGATGTGCCGATGGAAGAGCGCATCAAGGTCAACTATGACCATCCGGGCTCTATGGATCACGAACTGCTGTTACAGCACCTGAAAACACTGAAATCCGGTAAGGCGATTCAGTTACCGCAATATGATTACACCGGGCATACCCGCAAACCGGAATCGGTTCTGTTCAGCCCGAAACGGGTGATTATTCTTGAGGGCATCCTGCTGCTGACAGACAAACGTCTGCGCGAGCAGATGGACTTCTCCATTTTCGTCGACACCCCGCTGGATATCTGCCTGATGCGCCGCATCCGCCGTGATGTGAATGAGCGCGGACGCACACTGGATTCGGTGATTGCACAGTACAATAAAACCGTCCGTCCGATGTACCTGCAATTTATTGAACCAACAAAACAATATGCTGATATCATAGTGCCGCGGGGCGGTAAAAACCGCGTGGCGATTGATATTCTGAAAGCCAAAATCAGTCAGTTCTGCGATTAAGCCGCCGACAACGATTAACCCGCGTTTATCCGCCGGTGATAAACGCTGAGTTTTATAAGGATGATACCATGCGACTTTGTGACCGTGACATTATTCAGTGGCTCGATGACGGCAGACTGACCATCTCCCCGCGTCCGCCGGTTGAGCGGATCAACGGGGCGACTGCGGATGTCCGCCTCGGGCATCAGTTCCGGGTTTTCCGGGGCCATACCGCCGCGTATATTGATCTCAGCGGCCCGAAAGAAGAAGTGAATGCGGCGCTGGAAAATGTCATGAGTGATGAAATCACCCTGACTGAAGATGAAGTGTTCTACCTGCATCCGGGTGAACTGGCACTGGCAGTGACACTGGAATCTGTCACACTGCCGGATAACCTGGTCGGCTGGCTGGACGGGCGTTCATCACTGGCACGCCTCGGGCTGATGGTCCACGTGACCGCACACCGGATCGATCCGGGCTGGCACGGGCAAATCGTACTGGAATTCTACAACTCAGGTAAGTTACCCTTGGCACTGCGGCCGGGAATGGTGATCGGTGCCCTGAGTTTTGAGCCGTTATCCGGCTCCGCTGACCGGCCGTATAACCGCCGCAGCGATGCAAAATACAAAAATCAGCAGGGAGCTGTAGGCAGCCGTATCAGCGAAGATTAAACGGCGGACAGCACTGTCCGCCAGCGGGTTCAACAGAGAATGGGAAAGGAACAGGGATTATGAAACGATTTTTCACCACGCTGATTATTCTGCTTGTCGTGATAGCGGCGGGCCTCGCGGCCTTAATCCTGCTGGTGAACCCGAATGATTTCCGCGACTATATCGTTAACAAGGTGAAGGAAGACACCGGTTACGAGCTGGTGATGAAAGATGATATGCGCTGGCATGTCTGGCCGAAACTGAGCATCATCACCGGTAAAATGTCCCTGACTGCCCCCGATGCCGCCGAACCGGTGGTAACTGCCGAAAATATGCGCCTCGACGTTGAACTCTGGCCGCTGCTGTCCCATCAGTTATCGGTCCGTGAAGTGATGCTTGACGGCGCACTGCTGAAAATCCTGCCTGAAACCGAATCAAAAGAGAAGAAAAGCGCCCCTGTTGCCCCCGGTAATCAGAAAGCCCGTCCGGTGCCTGTCGAACAGGAAAACAAATGGTCGTTTGATGTCGATCGCATCCGTATCGCCAACAGCCTGCTGGTCTGGCAGACAGAAGACGGTTCGCAGATCAACATGCGCGATATTAACTTCTCTCTTGAGCGTAATACCCCTGAACGCTATGTGATAGCGCTGAACAGTAATATTCTGCGCAATCAGCAGGAGCTCTCTTTCAGCCTGAGTTCTGATATTGATCTTTCTCAGTACCCGGTGCAGGTCAGCGGCAATATTAACCGTCTGAATTACCGCCTGTCCGGTGCCGGTCTGTATGCCAACGGCATCAACGGTAACGGCACGACCACCTATACCTGGCACGAAGCGGTCGGTCAGGCACCGCAGTCCCTGATCCTGGAAAATCTGAAACTGAGCGCTAACGAAAGTCAGCTAAGCGGCACAGTGGAAGCGGCACTCGGTGAAACTCCGCGTTATGATATTCAGCTGACCTCCTCAAAACTGAATCTGGATAACCTGCTCGGTTATGAGCGTGCCGTACATGCAGAAAACGGGGAAAAAACCCCGGTTGCCACCAAACCGGCAGTGGTCACCACCGGCAGTGATGCGGATAAATATGATCTGACCTTTATGAACCACTTCAATGCCACGCTGGCGCTGAATGTGGATTCCCTGATTTACCAGGGAATGGAAATCGGCCAGCTGACGGTAAAAGCAGAGAACCGGGGCAGCATCACGGAAATCTCCAAAATGACCGGCAACGTATTCGGCGGCCGTTTCTCTCTGCCGATGACGATTTATTCCGAAAAAGTTCCGGCGCAACTTCGTATTAAACCGCTGTTACAGAATATTGATGTTAAACCGTTGCTGGCGGCGTTTAAAATGCCGGAAAAATTCACCGGACGCCTGAGTTTTGACGGCGATCTGCGTGGTACCGGTTATGACCAGGACGCGGTATTAAACAACTGGCGTGGTGATGTGGCACTGACCATCACCGATGTTAAGCTGCTCGGCCTGAATATTCCGTATCTTATCCAGCAGTCGCTCTCCCAGGCGACAGATAAAGTGGCACAGCCGGAATCGATGGATACTATGACCGAAGCGAAAAAACTGGAAGCTATCGGTACCCTGAATAACGGTGAAGTGAAAATCAGTAAAATTCTGGCGGTATCCGATGCCTTTAATATCACCGGCAGCGGCCGGACAAATCTGGTGAAACAGAATCTGAATGTGAACCTGGGGGTTCAGATCCTGAAAGGCTGGGGAAAAACCAATGATCTGGTGACCTGGCTGCAGTCTGTCCGTATTCCGGTGGTGCTGTTCGGTAACTGGGATAATATTCAGTATAAGTTCGAAGTGGAAACCCTGTTGCGTAATCAGATACAGCAGCGGGTAAAACAGGCGGCCGGAGAGCTGCTGAACGAAAAAACCGGGGGGGATCTCAAAGCTGTGGAATCCTTGCTTAACCGGTTATAAATTCGCGGACGATTTATACAAACAGAGCAGTGACGATAATTTATATTGTCACTGCTTTTTTAATGCCGGAGGCCGGAATACTTAAATGATACGGGCAATAACCAAGGTTCATTGACGCATATCATTTAATCTGTTCCCGGTTTTCGGCAGAGTGCATTAATCATTTTTATAAATAAAAATACCAGACAGGAGCAGAAATGTTAGATCTTCTTATTGGTGCTGTCGTCGCCGTCGGCGTCGGGCGCTATATTATTAAAGGGTATTCAGCCACAGGGGTGCTGATGGTCGGGGGCTTACTGCTTCTGATCATCAGTGTCATCATGGGGAAAAACATCCTGCCGTCCGCCGCCACCTCCACCGGCTGGGGACCGACAAACATTATTGAGTATGTGAAGTACCTGCTGATGAACCGCGGCGGCGACCTCGGTATGATGATCATGGTACTGTGCGGCTTTGCGGCTTATATGACTCACATCGGTGCCAATGACGTGGTCATCAAAATGGTCTCCAAACCGTTACAGGTCGTGAACTCCCCGTACCTGCTGATGATTGTGGCCTACTTTATTGCCTGTCTGATGTCTCTGGCGGTTTCCTCCGCCACCGGTCTCGGTGTGTTACTGATGGCAACCCTGTTCCCGGTGATGGTGAACGTGGGGATCAGCCGTGGTGCGGCGGCAGCTATCTGCGCCTCTCCGGCGGCAATTATCCTGGCACCGACCTCCGGTGACGTGGTGATTGCGGCTGAAGCCTCTATGATCCCGCTGAAAGAGTTTGCGTTCAGCCTGACTCTGCCGATTTCTATCGTGGCGATTGTCTCTATGGCGATTGCTCACTATTTCTGGCAGCGTTTCCTTGATCGTAAAGAAGATATCAAATCTGAGATCCTGGACGTCAAAGAAATCACCACCAATGCGCCAAAATTCTATGCCATTCTGCCGTTTATGCCGATCATCGGCGTACTGCTGTTTGATGGTAAGCCGTTCAGCATCGGTTTCCTGAGCCATATCGTGCTGCCTGAATTACACATCATCACGATTATTGTCGGCTGTATTATTTTGTCTGCCATCATTGAATTCGTCCGTGGTTTTGACGGCAAAAAAGTCTATGCCGGGCTGGATGTCTGCTACCGTGGTATGGCGGATGCCTTTGCAACCGTGGTTATGCTGCTGGTTGCGGCCGGTGTGTTTGCTCAGGGTCTGAGCACTGTCGGCTTTATCTCCGGTCTGATCAGCCTGGCGCAGTCTTTCGGTTCCGGTGCTATCATCATGATGATTGCTCTGGTGATTATTACCATGCTGGCGGCGATGACCACCGGTTCCGGTAATGCGCCGTTCTATGCGTTTGTGGAGCTGATCCCGCGCCTGGCACAGCAGATGGGTATCAACCCGGCGTACCTGGTGATCCCGATGTTACAGGCATCCAACCTCGGCCGTACCATGTCACCGGTTTCCGGTGTGGTGGTGGCGGTTGCCGGTATGGCGAAAATTTCACCGTTTGAAGTGGTGAAACGGACATCCGTTCCGGTGCTTGTCGGCCTGCTGGTGGTGATTGTCGCCACTGAGTTCCTGGTGCCGGTAACACTGTAAAACGACACGGGCCGCACCGGTTATCCGCTGCGGCTTTTTTGTATCAGTACGGAAAGTGTGAGGTTGGCTTTGGATAAGATTTTTACCGGTGTGGTGCAGGGCACGGCGCTGATTTTAAAAATTGAAGAAAACAATGATCATCTGATTCATATTGTGCAGTTTCCGGAGGAATTATTAACGGGGCTGGCGATTGGTGATTCCGTGTCGTATAACGGCTGCTGCCTGACTGTCGCAGCGATTGATAACAGCCATGTCGGGTTTTATCTTTTCACCGATACCCTGCTGAAAACCGCGCTCGGGCGGCTGGCTGCGGGTGATAAGGTCAATATCGAAAGAGTGGCGGTCTGATGATATAAAAAAACCCCGTATCTGACGGGGTTTTCATTCTGTAAGGGGCGTTAATTACACACGGTTAAAGGCAAGAATACGGACTGAACGCAGGTCAGCCTGAGACTCGTCGGCAATTTTCTGAGTAGCTTGTTCTAATGCATCCCGGGGTGACACACCGGCTTCGGTTTCTGTGATCTGATGTCCCTGTAAAGTGTCTCCGTTACGGGCACGCACTTTGTACGATACAAACCAATAATCCATATCATCACCTGCTTCTGTCATTAATCGTTTAATCACCATAGCGGTTTACGTCACTGATTAATGTGACCGGAATCAATCATTTAATTGTTTTTCTGTCCGGATGGTAGTGCATCAGTCTGAACCGCGATATCTTCCAGAATCCTTTTCCGCTCAAAGAGCAATTGTTGTTCACGGCTTGAAGAGCAGGTGAACAGCAGCAGGATAAGCAGACCGGTTGCGGCGGCGGAAATCAGCCATGAACGGCGATCCATTTTGCGGTTACGGACACCGGAGACCGCGGAATACAGCCATCCCAGAACAGCACCGCAAATCAGCCCGCTGAAATGGGCCACATTATCCGTCACCGGCTCCTCATCATCCGGCACCGCACTGAGTACCGACAGCACAATCAGGACAATCATGGTGATCAGCAGGTTTTTATAACGCAGGCTGTCTGCCACAGACACGGACGGATCTTTCCGGGCCCGGATAAGATACATCACGGTGGCACCGGCAAGCCCCATAATGGCGCCGGATGCCCCGACACCGACAATCACAGAAATACCGGACAGCGGAAACATATCGTTCTGAGCAGCCTGCCAGAGTGCGCTGGTAAAGGACGCAGCGATACCGGTGAACAGATAGATAAACAGCATCCGTACTTTTCCGGTCAGTGCTTCACAGTTAATGCCGAACACCAGGAGGGCAATGACGTTGATGCCCAGATGCAGCGGGTCGGAATGAAGCAGGGTACTGGTTGCATAGCGCCACCAGTCACCGGTCAGTGAGAACTGATACACACTGCCGCCTGCCAGCAGCATATTGTAGACCTGGTCTGCCAGCGGCGAAGCATAATTCACCTGCCAGATATAAACGCCGGTATTGAGCAGGGCGAGGAAAAAGGTGAGCAGCATAGCTGAGAGCCGGTACTCCGGCCGTGAAGGCAGAACCACATCACCCCAGGGATTTATGTTATTCATTATTATTTTGCGGATAATTTGATTTGATTAAGTCTATTTGAGGGGCTGGCGGGCTGTAAACAGGAAAAAGCCGGGATAATTATCCCGGCTCTGACTGGTGCGGATAGCAGCAGGAATTAATTATTTTCCAGCCATTCGGTGTGGAACACGCCGTCTTTATCAGTACGTTTATAAGTATGTGCACCGAAATAGTCACGCTGTGCCTGGATCAGGTTCGCCGGCAGTACCGCGCTGCGGTAGCTGTCATAATAGGCGATAGCGGCAGAGAAGGTCGGTGTCGGGATACCGTGCTGAACGCCGTAGCAGACCACATCACGCAGCGCCTGCTGATATTCATCGGCAATCTGTGTGAAGTAAGGAGCCAGCAGCAGGTTAGCCAGTGCCGGGTTTTCCGCATATGCGTCAGTGATTTTCTGCAGGAACTGGGCACGGATAATACAACCGGCGCGGAAAATTTTCGCGATTTCGCCGTAGTTCAGATCCCAGTTGTACTCATCAGAGGCAACGCGCAGCTGTGAGAAGCCCTGTGCATAAGAGACAATTTTACCCAGATACAGAGCACGGCGGACTTTTTCAATAAACTCTGCTTTATCACCGCTGAATGCAGCTGCTTTCGGTCCTTTCAGTACTTTGGAGGCCGCAACGCGCTGGTCTTTCAGGAATGAGATATAACGGGCAAATACGGATTCGGTGATCAGTGTCAGCGGCACGCCGAGGTCGAGTGCGCTCTGGCTGGTCCATTTACCGGTACCTTTGTTGGCGGCTTCATCAAGGATCACATCCACCAGATAGTTGCCGTCTTCATCTTTCTTGCGGAAGATATCTTTTGTGATGTCAATCAGGTAGCTGCTCAGTTCGCCGTTGTTCCACTCGCTGAAAACTGAAGCCAGTTCATCATTGCTGATGCCGAGGGCATTTTTCATAACGGAGTAAGCTTCCGCAATCAGCTGCATATCGCCGTATTCGATACCGTTGTGCACCATTTTGACATAATGACCGGCACCGTCAGCACCGATATAGGTCACACACGGCTCGCCTTCGGCCTGTGCCGCGATCTGTTTCAGGATCGGAGCAACCAGTTCGTAAGCTTCTTTTTGTCCGCCCGGCATAATGGACGGCCCTTTCAGTGCGCCTTCCTCACCACCGGAAACGCCGGTGCCGATAAAGTTAAAACCCTGTGCGGACAGCTCTTTGTTACGGCGGATGGTGTCCTGAAAGAAGGTGTTACCGCCGTCGATCAGAATGTCGCCTTTATCGAGATGCGGGGTGAGGGATGCGATGGTTTTATCGGTGGCTTCACCGGCTTTGACCATCAGCAGAATACGGCGGGGTTTTTCCAGGGAGTCAACAAACTCTTCAATGCTGTAGCTGGGAACCAGTTTTTTTCCCGGGTTTTCAGCAATCACTTCATCGGTTTTATCTGAAGAGCGGTTAAAAACAGAAACAGAATAACCGCGGCTTTCGATATTCAGTGCGAGGTTACGGCCCATAACGGCCATACCGACAACACCAATTTGTTGTTTGGACATGAAGACTCCTTCAGGAATTGACCCGTGACTAACGACGATTTCGTTAGCTGACTGTTAATTTCGTCACAGTTTAACGCATGTAAAGGCTGCGTGGTAGCGATTGATGCAAACGGTATCGTCATAGCGCACAACAGGAACAGCGGCAAAGTGCGGAATTTTTTATTGCTATTTGGCCGCACAATCCGCATTATTCCGGATGCAGCATAAGCTGTGTGAATAAAAGGTAAAACTAACCGTATGGAATGGATCGCTGATCCGTCGATTTGGGCCGGCCTGGCTACATTAATCGTACTCGAAATTGTTCTTGGTATTGATAACCTTGTTTTCATTGCCATTCTTGCCGATAAACTTCCTCCTGCACTGCGTGACAAAGCCCGTATAACCGGCCTGCTGTGTGCGCTGGTCATGCGTATTATTCTGTTGTTCAGCCTCTCCTGGCTTATCACGCTGACCAAACCGATGTTTACGATGTTCGGCCATCCGTTCAGTGCGCGTGACTTAATTATGCTGATCGGGGGGCTGTTCCTGCTGTTTAAAGCCACAATGGAGCTGAACGAACGGCTGGAAGGCGGTGAGCATAACGACGGGCAGCAGCGGAAAACCTCAAAATTCTGGGCGGTGGTGGCACAGATTATTGTGCTGGACGCCGTCTTCTCGCTGGACTCGGTGATCACGGCAGTCGGGATGGTGGATCACATCGGTGTGATGGTCACAGCGGTGATTATTGCCATGCTGCTGATGATCTGGGGCAGCCGTCCGCTGACCCGCTTTGTCAATGAGCACCCGACCATTGTTATCCTGTGTCTCAGCTTCCTGCTGATGATCGGTTTCAGCCTGGTGGCGGAAGGGTTCGGCTATCACATTCCGAAAGGTTACCTCTACGCGGCGATCGGTTTCTCCATCATGATTGAGATGCTCAATCAGGTGGCAATGTTTAACCGCCGTAAATTCCTGCGCGGTAAAAACTCTCTGCGCCAGCGTACGGCGGAAGCGGTACTGCGTATTCTGAGCGGCAAGCGCGAATCTTCAGAGCTGGATAACCGCACGGCGGATCTGATTTCGGATAATCAGGAAATTTTTGACCCGGAAGAGCGGCAGATGATTGTCCGCGTGCTGGGACTGTCGCAGCGTAACGTCAACAGCATTATGACTTCGCGTCATGATGTGGAGATGCTGCGGATTGATGCCACCAGTGATGAAATCGCGGCGCTGCTGATTAAAAATCCGCACACCCGTGTGGTAATCAAAGGCTCGGCGGATGATGATGAACTGCTGGGTGTGGTGCATGTGATCGACCTGCTGCACCAGCGTTTACAACAGGACACGCTGGATCTGCATGCACTGATCAAACAGCCGCTGGTCTTCCCTGAACAGCTGTCATTACTGAAAGCGCTGGAGCAGTTCCGCCAGGCGCAGACACACTTTGCCTTTGTGGCCGATGAGTTCGGCTATGTTGAAGGGGTGGTGACACTGACAGATGTGATGGAAACCATCGCCGGTAATCTGCCGGTCAGTGGTGTTGAGAATGATGCCCGCCATGACATTCAGTTTACGGATGATAACAGCTGGATCACCAACGGCTTTATGCCGCTGGAGGATTTAATCAACTATATTCCGCTGACACTCGATGAAAAACGCGAGTATGAAACGGTGGCAGGTCTGCTGATGGAGCATTTGCAGCGTCTGCCGAAAGTCGGTGAGCAGATTAACATTGATGGCTGCCTGTTTGAGCCGCTGGAAATTCAGAATCACCGTATTAACCGTGTAAAAATCACTCTGCCGGAGAATCCGGAAGACAGTGACGATTAACTGTTAAATAATAACGCCGCCGGAAACGGCGGCGTTACCACATATCGTGCAGGTTATTCAACCGGGGCACATTCAAAATCACTAAAGATTTTCTGGCTGTTTTTGGCGCGGGGTTTAAACTTCCCGGCCGGTTTGTTATTCACATACACTTCAAATTCAGATGCCCGGGTAATGGCTGAGGTGAAACTGACCCAGGCATTAGCACCACTGCGGGTCGTCGTGTTTTCAGGAATATAATAGGCTTCATCATCAATCAGGAAAGAGATGTCACCGTCAAGGCTCTGGTCATTACTGTAAACAGACACGCTGTTGTCGTAGCCTTCCCCCGCACCTTCGTTACAGGCGATAATGACGGCATTGCCGGCTCCGTTACTGATACTGTATTCAGTAAATCCCTGAGCAGCCCCCATTGACCAGGTATCAGGAACAGCATAGGCAGAGGCAGAGCAGACGGCAATCATACCGGCCAGTAGTATTTTTTTCATTTAAGATATCCGTTATGGTTATAGATGATGATTAATATCGGCAGCTTGTTCATATTTCCGGAGCAGTATTAATGATCTGCTGTCTCCCTGCTTTTCTGATCCTTGCGGCTGACAGCGGGATATTCAGATTTTGATACACAATAATTTTACAAATACTGATTTATCTGCTTTATTTTTACCTTTAATTATATACCCTGCAAATCCTGAATTATGGTTATGTATCAGATTTCTGTAAGGATAAAAAACCGCCTATGTCTGTTGTAACACTGATCCTTGTTTTTCTGCTGGCCGTGATTGCCAGTGTGTTTATCTCCCGTCTGCTGGGGGACAAAATTCCGCTGCCTTTTATTCAGATTGCCATTGGTGCGGGGCTATCACTCTTCGGTTTTGATGTGGCGTTTGAGCCGCATCTGTTCCTGTTCCTCTTTATTCCGCCGTTGCTGTTTCTGGATGGCTGGCGGATCCCGAAAGAAGCGCTGTTCAGTGATATCAAACCGATTTTCTCGCTGGCCATCGGCCTGGTGTTTTTCACCGTCGTCGGCATGGGGTTGTTTATCCACTGGCTGATCCCGGCGGTTTCTCTGGCGGTTGCTTTTGCACTGGCGGCGATTTTGTCACCGACAGACCCGGTGTCTGTGGCGGCAATGACCGTCAATGCGCCGCTGCCGTCCCGTATGGCCCATATTCTGGAAGGGGAATCTCTCTTTAATGATGCCAGCGGCCTGGTGTGCTTCAGTTTTGCGGTAGGTGCGGCACTGACCGGGACGTTTTCTCTGCCGTCGGCTGCCGGGAAGTTTATGGTGGTGGCGCTGGGCGGGATTATGGTTGGCCTGCTGATTGCCATGTTCATCGGGAAGGTAAACCAGTTCCTGGTGCAGCGCACCGGAGAGGACCCGGCGATTCAGATTATGATCAGCCTGCTGATCCCGTTTGTCTCTTATCTGGCGGCAGAGCACCTGGGTGTGTCCGGGATCCTGGCCGCAGTGGCGGCCGGTATCGCCATGCACTATGAGCGTATTGTCGGCCGTATGCAGTCTGCCACCCGCATGCAGAGCAAGGCGGTCTGGGACACCGTGCAGGTCGCGCTGAACGGGATGATCTTTATTCTGCTGGGTGAACAGTTACCGGGTATGTGGCGCTCAGTGCCGCAGGTGGCGGCAGATGCCGGGGCTTCCGCACCGTGGGTGCTGCTGCTGTACGTAGTGATTATCACCTTTGGCCTGGCGGTGCTGCGTTTTGCCTGGGTATGGATTGCCATGACACTGACGGTTTTCCGTCAGCGCCGCAAAGGTAAGCAGTCTGATATGCCGCATCTGCGTCTGATGGCGATTATGGCAACCGCCGGTGTGCGCGGGGCGATTACCCTCGCCGGTATCCTGACACTGCCGATGCTGATGAATGATGGCTCACCGTTCCCGCACCGGGATCTGGCTATCTTTCTCGCCATGGGGGTGATTCTGTTTTCACTGGTGATTGCGGCGGTTGCACTGCCGGTGCTGACCAGAGGGCTGAATACGGACTTACCGCATGATAATGAAGAGCTGAATGCCCGTTTCACCCTGAATGAAGCCGCAATGAGTAATCTGCGGGTGCAGATGGCGGAGCCGCTGGAAGATATTGATGAAATGACACTGCGCACAGAAGTGGGGACTCACTTGCTGGAGATCTACGGCCGTCATCTTGACAGTAACAGTGATGACCAGACCGCCGGGTTTGACTGGCACAATGTAATCCGCATGGAACGACGGATGTCACTGACAGCGCTTCAGGCGGAGCGTGATGCCCTCAAACAGCTGCGCAAGAGTAAGAATATCAGTGAGCACACTTACACGCGGCTGGTGCAGGAGCTGGATCTGAAAGAAGAGGCGCTGAAACTGGCGCTGCACTGACAGTAACAGAGAGAAAAAACCCAAAGACCCGCACATTGTGCGGGTCTTTTTTACATCACAACACTGCTGCGGGTATGTGCCTGCAGAACCCGTGAGGCGGTTTGTGTCATGGTATCGTTGATTTCATCGAGCCAGTGGTGAACCTGCTCAGCGGATAACTGCAGTGACGGGCAATCCCGGTCCTTCTGGTTGTTCTCTTCCAGCAACAGCACCAGCTCGGTATCCAGCAGGGACTGGAGCATATCAATCCACAGACCGATTTGCTGATTCAGTGGTTTTCCGGCCGGAGAGGTAATGCAGTAGCGGTTGAGCCGCTCAGCGGCGGTATACTGAAAATCATCCCGCAGTGCCATCCGCTCTGCCAGGGTGGCGGTTTCAGGTGCAGGCAGCGGAGTACCGAGACAGGTAAACTCATAACTGTCTTCCCGGGTAAACAGACTGTCATTCAGCCGGATCTGCTTTTCCTCATAATGCATCAGGACTTCGCGAAGCAGGGCGCTGACCGCAAAAAAGTGGTCGGTTTTATGAAACTGGCTGCCGTTGAGATACGGCGCACTCAACTGCTGCCGCAGGGATTGCTCATCTTCCTCCGGCGAGGAGACAAAACGCCTGCGGGATTTCTGTGTTTTGAACCAGCGGCGCCAGCGGTGGCGCGACAGATACAGCAGCAGGCTGAGTAACAGCAGATAATAAAGAGAGTCTAAAAGTTCGTCCTGCATAAGCGCCTTCCCAAGCAAAAATCAGAGTTCACGGCGGACAAACGATACTGTTTCAGGATCGGCAATCCGCTGATAGTCCTTTGTGTTCAGAATAATGGAGCACTCCAGGCTGCCGGCATTAAAGGCCAGTTCACTGAAACGCTCAAATAACATCGGGTCAGCAACAAGACGGAGATCAGGATGGAAACTAAACGGGGGGATAGCACCGAAAACACACTGTGTCAGTTCGGCTGTCTCTGCCGGACTGGCGAGAGAGGCACGGGTGCCGCCGGTTTTTTTTGCCAGTGCCTGTAAATCCGCCTGCTGATCAGAAGGCAGAACCGCAAGGACATACTGACGGATACCGTTTCCCTTGATATGACAAACCAGTGCTTTGGCGCCCTGACCGTGGTGTGTGCCGCGCACTCTGGCGACCTCTTCCGTTTTCCCTGCGGAGGCATGATGCACCACGCGGTAGCGGGCATTATGTTCATCCAGCCGGGCGGTCAGTTTCTCAAATATCGGGTTCATTTCACTCACAGTCTCTGCATTTGTTGCCAGTATCCTGCCTATTATAGAAGGTTACGGCAACAAAAACAGCGGACAAAAAGGGATTTCCCGGGCTTTCGGATTAACGGTGACGGGAGCGCAGTTTTTCAATAACAGCGGCCAGATCCAGATCCGCATCCTGGAGCAGTACCAGCAGGTGATAGAGCAGATCTGCGGATTCTGACGTCAGCTCCGCTTTATCGCGGACAGTGGCGGCCAGTGCGGTTTCCACACCTTCTTCGCCCACTTTCTGCGCAATCCGTTTGGTCCCGGCGGCATAAAGTTTGGCCGTGTAAGAGCTGTCAGGATCCGCCGTTTTGCGGGATTTTATGACAGATTCCAGTTCATACAGGAAACCCTGGGCCGTCTGTGCCGGAGCAAAACAGCTGTTGGTACCCTGATGACAGGTCGGGCCGATCGGGGTGACCAGCGCGAGCAGCGTGTCGTTGTCGCAATCTTTAAACAGGTCTTCCAGATTAAGGAAATGCCCGGACGATTCCCCTTTGGTCCACAACCGCTGTTTTGTGCGGGAATAAAACGTCACGCGTTTTTCGCTGATCGTTTTGTCCAGTGCGTCGCGGTTCATGTAGCCCAGCATCAGCACATCACCGGAGACGGCGTTCTGTACAATAACCGGCAGCAGACCGCCGGTTTTCTGCCAGTCCAGTTGTGCGATTTCCTGTTCCGTGAGCATCGTGTGTTACTCCTGTATTCTGACAACGATCCCGTCGCGGGCAAGTCCGCGTTTCAGGTCGCCGATATTAATAATTTGTTTGTGGAAGACAGAGGCGGCAAGCGCACCGTCCACACCGGCCTGTAAAAATGCATCGCGGAAGTGATCCGGATGACCGGCACCGCCTGAGGCAATCAGCGGCACCTGACACACCTCACGCACTTTTTTCAACTGCTCCAGGTCGTAGCCGTTGCGCACACCGTCCTGGTTCATCATATTCAGGACTATCTCCCCGGCACCGCGCTGCTGCACTTCCTGCACCCAATCGAGGGTATTACGGGAGGTGGCGATGGTGCGTTTTTCATCACCGGTAAACTGATAGACCTGATAGTTTCCGCTTTCCGCATCGTGCCAGGTATCGATCCCGACGACAATGCACTGCACGCCGAAGCGGTCAGCCAGCCGGGAGATAAGTGACGGATCACTCAGCGCCGGGGAGTTTACGGAGATTTTATCCGCTCCGAAACTGAGGATCGCGGCAGCGTCTTCGGTACTGCGGATCCCGCCTGCCACACAGAACGGAATATCAATCACTTCCGCTACTTTGGCAACCCAGCTTTTATCCACCACACGGCCATCAGAGGAGGCGGTGATATCATAGAATACCAGCTCATCCGCACCTTCTTCGGCATAGCGGCGGGCGAGGGGAACGATGTCGCCGATGATTTCGTGATTACGGAACTGAACCCCTTTAACCACCTGTCCGTCACGGACGTCCAGGCAGGGAATTATACGTTTTGCCAGCATGCGATAGCCTCCGGTAATGTCATTTTGCCGTCGAGCAGTGCCCGTCCGACGATCACGCCCGCCACACCGGTAGCAGGCAGCGGGGCGATATCACTCAGCCCGCCGATACCCCCGGATGCCTGAAAAGCAATCTCCGGGAACGCGGCACTGATTTCCTGATAAAGCGCCACATTGGATCCCGCCAGCGTACCGTCTTTCGAGATATCGGTACATAATACGTGGCGCAGCCCGGCAGAGGCGAAATCGCGGATTACGTCTTCGATGGTCTGCTCTGAATCTTCCTGCCAGCCGCTGACCGCAACCCGTTTTTTACCGTCTGCACCGATGCGCACATCCAGCGCCAGCACGATGCGTTCTGCCCCCCAACGGGCAAACCAGCGTTTTACTTCTTCCGGGGATTTGATCGCCGTGGAGCCGACCACCACACGGGCGGCACCGGCATCAAGCAGGGCGGCAACATCTTCCTCAGTGCGGATCCCGCCGCCGATCTGTACCGGCACGCTCACACCCGCCAGCAGTGTTTTCAGCAACGGGATCTGGCGTTTCGCCGGGTCTTTGGCACCGGTTAAATCCACAAGGTGCAGCAGTTGTGCCCCTTCGCGCTCATAAGCCTGCAAACGGCTGAGCGGATCCGCGCCGTAATCGCGCTGTTTCGCATAATCGCCCTGGTGAAGGCGCACTACCTGTCCGTCAATTAAATCCAGTGCGGGAATGATCATGACGCTTTCATCTCCAGAAAATTTTTAATCAGTGTGATACCGGTTTTGCCTGAACGCTCCGGGTGGAACTGCACGCCGTAAAAATTATCGCGGAAAAGAACACTGCTGAATGCCTCACCGTATGTGGTGGTGGCAGCCGTAGCGTCGCTGACCGGGCAGGCGTAACTGTGAACAAAATAAAAATAGCTCTGCGGCGCAATATCACGGAACAGCGGCAGATCAGCGGTAAATTCCACGGTATTCCAGCCCATGTGCGGCACCGGCAGCCCGTCCGGCGTCATTTTTTGTACCGGGGTATCGATCAGGCCGAGCAGATCAATATTTCCTTCTTCGCTGGTGGTGCCGAGCAACTGCATGCCGAGGCAAATCCCCAGCACCGGTTGTGTCAGGGAACGGATGGTGCTCACCAGCCCGCGCGCTGTCAGATTTTCCATTGCCGCGCCCGCCGTCCCGACTCCCGGCAGAAAGACTTTATCTGCCTGACGGATAAGGTCAGGGTCGGCGGTGACCAGCGGCTGATAACCAAGACGCTCCACCGCGTAGCGGACGGAGGCGATATTGGCACAGCCGGTATCGGTGATCACTATGCGCATCACAGCACCCCTTTTGAACTCGGCAGAACATTACCTTCCACGCGGATGGCCTGGCGCAGTGTCCGTCCGAACACTTTAAACAGGCTTTCGGCTCTGTGGTGGTCGTTCTTCCCTTTGGTTTTCAGGTGTAACGTGCAGCCCATAGTGTAGGAGAGCGAGCGGAAGAAGTGCTCAATCATCTCCGTGCTCAGGTCGCCGACACGCTGATATTTAAAATCGGCTTTGTATTCCAGGTGCGGACGGCCTGAGATATCCAGGGCACAGCGGGCAAGACACTCATCCATCGGCAGGGTAAAACCGAAACGGGTGATGCCGCGCTTATCGCCGAGTGCCAGTTTCAGGGCTTCGCCCAGCGCCAGTCCGGTATCTTCTACGGTGTGGTGATCATCAATCACAAGGTCGCCGCTGACCTGAATATTGAGGCGGAAACCGCCGTGGGTGGCAATCTGATCCAGCATGTGGTCGAAAAAGCCGACTCCGGTACGGATAGTGCTGCCGCCTTCACGGTCGAGCCACACTTCGGTGAGAATATCGGTCTCTTTGGTTTTGCGCTCCACGCGGCTGTAACGGTCACGGCGGGTCAGCTGCTCTGCGATACTGTTCCAGTCAGTGCCCGGCTGGCCGTAACGCAGCCCGGTAATCCCCATGTTTTCCGCGAGCTGAATATCGGTTTCACGATCGCCGATCACATAGCTGTTTTGCATGTTGATGACACCCGGCAGCAGGTATTTTTCCACCAGCGTGATTTTCGGTTTGCGGCAGTTGCAGTTATCCGCCGGTTTGTGCGGACAAATCAGGACCTCATCAAAGGTAATGCCCTGAGAGGTGAAAATCTGCATCATCAGCTGGTGCGGTGCCTCGAAATCCGCCTGCGGGAAACTGTCTGTGCCCAGCCCGTCCTGGTTGGTGACCATCACAAAGCGGTATCCGGCCTCTTTCAGCTTCAGCAGCGCGGGGATCACATCCGGCTCAAAGGCCAGTTTGTCTAATCTGTCCACCTGGAAATCCACCGGTGGTTCGGTGATCAGAGTGCCGTCGCGGTCAATAAATAAAACGTTCTGTGTCATGGTATCCGTTGTCCTCAGATTATGGCATTTCAAGCGCGGCGATAGCGGCGATCACCCGCAGGCATTCCGCCCGGGTGCCGACAGTAATGCGCAGACAGTTTTCCAGCCCGCGTTGTTTGCGCTGGTCACGTAAAATAATTCCCTCATCCCACAGGCTGCGGAAAACCCGTTCCGCATCACGGAAACGCACCAGAATGTAGTTGGTTTTGCTCGGGAAAACGGTTTCCGTCAGCGGCAGCTTTTGCAGCTCATCACACAGCATCTGCCGGTTGCGGCAGATTTCGGTAACGCGCTCCTGCATTACGGCAATGCCTTCCGGCAGCAGGGCTTCGGCAGCAATGGCTGCTACCGGGGATGACAGCGGATAGGGCGCGATCACTTTCATCAGTACGTTAATAATATCCGCAGAAGCCAGTGTGAAGCCGCAGCGCAGCCCGGCGAGCGCAAAGGCTTTGGAGAGCGTGCGCAGGATCACCAGGTTCGGGTATTCTTTCAGCCACGATGCCACGCTGAACTCCGGGCAGAACTCGATATACGCCTCATCGACCACAATCAGTGCGCGGTTATCCACGATATCAAACAGATAACGCAGATCCTGTTCGCGGATCGGGTTACCGGTCGGGTTGTTCGGGTGGCAGACATAAATCACTTTCACGCCGCTGAGACTGGCGGCAATGCTGTCCAGATCCAACTGCCAGCCATCCAGTGACGGCACCACTTTCTGTGCGATACCAAAAGTTTCCGCACTGACACTGTACATGCCGTAGGTCGGCGGGCAGAACAGCACCGCATCTTTCCCCGGCTCACAGAAGGCGCGGATCAGTAATTCGATGCTTTCATCCGCGCCGCGCCCCGCGATAACCTGCTCCGGACTGACACCGGCGTAAGCCGCATAGCGGTTGATCACGTTCGCAGGCTGACACTCCGGATAGCGGTTCAGGTTGCGATCCGTAAAGGTGAAATCCGGTGCCTGCGGATATTCGTTGGCGTTCAGCCAGACATCCCCGTTACCACCGAGGCGTCGTGCCGACTGATACGGCGTCAGTAACTGCACATTTTCGCGGGCCAGTGCCATCGCGCTGAATGGTTTGTTCATCGGTTGTTCTCCTCCGCTTTCAGGGCATTCATCCGCAGTGTCACGGCATTTTTGTGCGCGGTGAGCAGTTCCGCAGCCGCCAGGGTTTCAATCGCGTCTGCCAGACCGGATAACCCGGCCGGGGTCAGCTTCTGCACGGTCATCCGTTTCATAAAATCCGCCAGTCCGAGGCTGGAATAGGTCGAGGTATAACCGTAAGTCGGCAGAACGTGGTTGGTGCCGGAGGCATAATCACCCGCCGATTCCGGCGACCAGTCACCGAGGAACACGGAACCGGCACTGTTGATAGCAGGCAGCAGGGCATCAGGGTCGCGGGTCTGGATAATTAAGTGCTCCGGACCGTACTGATTGCTGATCGCCACACAGGTGTCCAGGTCACGGGCAATAATAATGCGGCTGGCGGACAGTGCCTGACGGGCAATCTCTTTGCGTGATAATAATTCCAGCTGTGAATTGGTTTCTGCCACCACGCGCTGTGCCATTGCTTCATCCGGGGTGACCAGCACCACCTGAGAATCAGGGCCGTGTTCGGCCTGGGAGAGCAGGTCGGCAGCGACAAAGGCCGGGTTGGCACCGCTGTCGGCGATCACCAGTACTTCAGAAGGCCCGGCAGGCATATCAATGGCTGCACCGCCGATAGTCTGGCTGACCTGACGTTTGGCTTCGGTCACATAGGCGTTACCCGGCCCGAAAATTTTGTCGGTGGCGGGAATGGTTTCTGTGCCGAATGCCATCGCGGCAATCGCCTGGGCACCGCCCGCCTGATAGATAGTCTCCACACCGCAAAGTTGCGCGGCGTATAAAATTTCATCGGCGACCGGTGGCGGCGAGCAGAGAATGATCCGGCGGCAACCGGCGATTTTTGCCGGAACAGCCAGCATCAGGACAGTGGAAATCAGCGGCGCGCTGCCGCCCGGGATATACAGCCCGACACTGTCCACCGGACGGGTCACCAGCTGGCAGCTGACGCCGGGCTGGGTTTCGACATCAATCACATCCGGGATCTGCGCCTCGTGAAAGCGGGTGATATTAGCTTTCGCGGTTGCCATGGCGGATTTCAGCGAATCCGGCAGTCGGTCAGCGGCGGCGGCAATCTCCGCAGCACTGATTTGCAGTTCTGTCACCTGTGTTTTGTCAAAGCGGGCACTCAGCGCGCGCAGGGCATCATCGCCGTTTTCCCGCACATCGCGGATGATGTCACTGACCACGCGGCTGATATCACCGGATGCCGCCATCGCCGGGCGCATCAGGGCATCCGCCTGCTGTTGTGCATCAAGGTTTTCCCAGCGGATCAAGGTATTAAAGGTCATTGCGGTCATTGTCATCACTCCATCATCTTTTCAATCGGCAGAACCAGAATGGAGCTGCAACCGAGGGCTTTCAGTTTCTCCATGGTTTCCCAGAACAGGGTTTCGCTGCTGACCATGTGCATTGCCACCAGATCCGGCTCACCGGCCAGCGGCAGGAGGGTCGGACGCTCTGCGCCCGGCAGCAGGGCGATCACTTCGTCCAGGCGTTCTGACGGGGCGTGCATCATGATGTATTTGGATTCCCGCGCCTGGATCACGCCCTGGATACGGGTCATCATTCTGTCGATAAGCTGCTGTTTGGCCGGCGGCATTTCACCGTCGCGCTGAATCAGGCAGGCTTTGGAGCGGTAAATCACTTCCACTTCGCGCAGACCGTTGGCTTCCAGCGTGGCACCGGTGGATACGAGATCACAGATAGCATCGGCCAGACCGGCGCGCGGTGCTACTTCCACCGAGCCGTTGAGCAGACAGGATTTAAAGCGGATACCTTTCTGATCAAGATAACGTTTGAGCAGGAACGGATAGGAAGTCGCGATACGGCTGTCCTGAAGACACTCCGCGCCGTTGTAGCTGAAATCCACCGGGGCGGCCAGCGAGAGGCGGCAGGTGCCGAAATCCAGGCGGCGCAGCGTGAAGTAGCGCGGGTTTTGTCCCTGTGCCTGACGGCTTAATAACTCTTCTTCCAGTACGTTTTCGCCGATGATACCGAGGTCAACCACGCCGTCCATCACCAGGCCGGGAATATCGTCATCACGGACCCGCAGGATATCAATCGGCATATTCTCTGCGTAAGCAATCAGGCGCTGCTGTTGTAAGTTGATTTTTATGCCGCAGCGCGCGAGCAACTCGCGGGAGTCTTCACTTAAACGACCTGATTTCTGAATGGCTATCCGTAAGCGCGTTTTATCTAACATTTTGATTATCCTTTAATTTTATAATTCTTTAGGTATAAAAAAACCCCCGGAAAAAAGATTCTTCCGGGGGTTCTCTCTTAGCACGCATGCCACCGGAAGCTCTGAACGTCTTCCGGCACCAATCGCCTGAAAGACTAGTCAGGGTGATGGTGGTGGTGATGGCTGAACTGGATGCGTGTCATGATAATCTCTCGTCGTTTATCTGTTTGTTGCTATCACGGATAATGTTGTCATTATGGTGATAACGATGTTTATAAATTGCTTGTCTTTCAACCTATAGAACTCACCCGGACTTTGCAACCCCTTTTTTGCAAAGAAAACAGAAATTAAGATAATCTACTGAAATTAAAGAAAAATAATCCACAGAGAGGTCATGCACGATGAAAACAGTTTCCATCGCGGGGCTGGGCTGGCTGGGAATGCCGCTGGCACTGCATCTTGCGGATATCGGTATCCGTGTCAAAGGCACCAAAACCACGCCGGACGGCACAGAGGCGGCGAGGATGTGCGGTATTGAGTGTTATATGCTGAATCTGACACCAGAGCCGGAATGTAACGCTGATGATTTAGATGCTTTTTTGCAGACAGATATTCTGGTGATCACCCTGCCTGCATCAAGAACGGCGGGCGGTGGTTACCTGTATGTGAAGGCGGTGCAGAATCTGGTGGATCTGGCGGCGGCGCGCGGTGTGTCGCGGGTGATTTTTACCGGTTCAACAGCGGTTTACGGTAATCAGACCGGTAAGCTGACAGAAAACTCGCCGGTCGATCCGGTGACAGAATCCGCCAAAGCGATTGTTGAGATTGAACACTGGCTGAATGAGCTGCCGGGTGTTTCAGCGGATATTCTGCGTCTGGCCGGGCTGGTGGGGGAATCCCGTCATGCAGGGCGTTTCCTGGCGGGTAAAACGGCGGTGAAAGGGGCGAATCAGCCGGTCAATCTGGTGCATCAGGATGATGTGATTGCCGCGATCCGTTTGCTGATCCAGCGTCCGCACGGCGGCCATCTGTATAACCTGTGTGCGCCGCAGCACCCGTCACGGGCTGAATTTTATCCGGATATGTCCCGTCAGATTAATTTGCTGCCGCCGGTGTTCAGAGAAGAAGATATCACTGAAGGGAAAGAGATTGACGGCAGCCGCATTTGCCGGGAACTGGGCTTTGAATATCAGTACCCTGATCCCGGCCGGATGCCGATGACGGAGTAAGTGTTAACTGACCGGCAGTGCCACGATATCGCGGTACGCCGGGCGGGTTTCAATCCGTGCAAACCAGCGCTCTATATGCGGGAAGTCCGGTCGGTCATGACACACTTCCCGCCACGGATAGAGTAGCGGCGCCATTGCCATATCCGCGATACTGAAGGTATCACCGGCGATATAATCACGCTGTGCAAAGTCGTCATTGAGCATGGCAATCAGGCGGTTCAGAGATTGTTTCAATTCCTCCACCCGGGCCGGATCGCGCTGCTCTGCCGGGGTTCTGACCAGCAGTCCCATCATCGCTTTGATATACGGGAACAGACTGCCGTCTGACCAGTACATCCATTGTGCCGCCCGGGCACGGTATTCCGCATCGTGCGGCAGCAGTGTGCCGTCATCATATTTATCCGCCAGATAGCTGAGAATGGCATTGGATTCCCAGAGAATAAATTCACCGTCCTGATAGGTCGGAATAGTTTTATTCGGGTTCATGGCGAGGTATTCCGGGGTATCGAGACCGCCGAACGGCCCGCCCGCATCTTTCTGCTGATAAGTCAGCCCCAGTTCAGTCAGACACCATAAGACTTTCTTGACGTTAGACGAGTTTTTTCTGCCCCAGACGGTTATCATAGTGACTCCTGTTGATAGATATGCGATGACGTGTGCGTATTGTCGGTTATTTTGTGTCATGAAGTGTAAATTTTTACACGAAATCCCCGTAACAGGAAGAATCGCGTTAAAGTGTCATTGGTTTACCATTCATGAAATGAATATAGTATTCATTATCACAGAGTTATCACTCTTATTTTTGTCACGATGTACCGGGTTTAAAGAGGGAAGAGTAATGCAGACAGTAATCAGTTCACGGGTAACCGGTTTAATCGGCGGGCTTGCTTTCGGATTTTTAAGCATCGGCCACGCGTTTGCGGAGGAAACACCGGTTGCACCGCAGGTGGATGCAAAAGCGTATGTGCTGATGGACTACAACAGCGGGAAAATCCTGGCATCCGCGAACGCGGATGAGCGCCTTGACCCGGCGTCACTGACAAAAATCATGAGCAGTTATGTGGTCGGACAGGCGATTAAAGCCGGGAAAGTGACACCGGATGATATCGTCACCGTCGGTATTAATGCCTGGGCAACCGGTAACCCGGTGCTGAAAGGCTCTTCCCTGATGTTCCTCAAGCCCGATGACCGCGTAAAATTAATCGATCTGAACAAAGGGATGGTCATTCAGTCCGGTAATGATGCCAGTATTGCGCTGGCGGAATATGTCGCGGGCAGTCAGGAAACCTTTGTTTCGCAGATGAACAGTTACGCCAAACAGATTGGCCTGACAAATACCCATTTTAAAACGGTTCACGGACTGGATTCCGAAGGGCAGTACAGTACCGCCAAAGATATGGCGCTGCTGACCCAGGCGCTGATCACCGATGTGCCGGATGAATATGTTATCCATAAAGAGAAAGAATTTACCTTCAATAAGATCCGTCAGCCGAACCGCAACCGCCTGCTGTGGAGCACCAATCTCAATGTGGACGGTGTGAAAACCGGCCACACCAGCGGCGCGGGGCATAACCTGGTGGCTTCCGCGACAGACGGTCCGATGCGTCTGATCTCCGTGGTACTGGGCGCACCGAGTGACCGTGTCCGCTTTGCCGAAAGCGAAAAAATCCTCTCCTGGGGCTTCCGTTTCTTTGAAACCGTGGCACCGGTGAAAGCTGATACGCCGCTGACCACTGAGCGTGTCTGGTTCGGGGATATTTCAGAAGTGCCGCTGGGCGCGGAAAAAGACATTTATGTCACTATTCCGAAAGGTAAACTCAAAGATCTGAAAGCGACATTTGAACTGGACAGCACCACGCTGGAAGCGCCGCTGGCGAAAAACCAGGTGGTCGGGAAAATCAACTTTATCCTTGATGACAAAGTCGTTGAACAGCGTCCGCTGGTGGTTCAGCAGCAGGTTGAGGAAGCCGGTTTCTTCGGCCGCATCTGGGATTATATTGTCCGCTTCTTTGCCGGACTGTGGCATTCCGTCTTCGGTTAAGCGGGCTGTATTTATAAGGTTATTCCCCTTTCAGGCGGCAAATTATCATGCTGTCTGCTGAATTACCCTGTTGAAATCCGTATAAGATCCGATATTACATCCTGATATCGGATTTTTTTATAAAAAAGGACCGGTATTTTTACACACCGGTCAATAAAGGATTAAAGATATGGGGACAATTGTGTTTATCGCGCTGGTCATTGCCGTGGCCGGAATTGTATGGATCCGGCGGGTATATCTCCGGATAAACCACCTTCAGGCACCACTCACCGAAGCTTATGCGGCGATTGACGGCATGCTGCATCAGCGGGCGGAGAGGATCGGCCAACTGGTGGATATGACGGAAAAAGCCGGTATCCGGGATGCAACGCTGTTTTATTCCTGGCAGGATGCGTATCCGCGCTATACAGAGGCGGCGACACTGGATGAGAGTGTCAGTGCCGCAAATGATATCAGCAGTGCTTTTTATCATATTATGACGCTGACAGAGACATTCCCGGTGCTGATTGCGGATCCGCAGTTTGTCCGTATTCAGCTGGGGATCTGTGATGTTGAGGATGCACTGAATCCCGGCATCCGCGCCTTTAATGAGGCGGTACTTCAGTACAATATTGCGGTTCAGCACTATCCTGACACCCTGGTGGCCGGGCTGTTCGGTTTCGGCCCCAAAACACTGCTGCTGATGTCCTGATATGAAAAACCCCCGCAATCTGCATTGCGGGGGTTTTTTGAATGTCCGGGGACCGGGATTAATCAGTCACACGGGATCACTTTGATTGCCAGGCCGCCCTGTGAGGTTTCGCGGTATTTGGCGTTCATATCTTTACCGGTTTCATACATGGTTTCGATAACTTTATCGAGACAAACGCGCGGTTCGCTGACACGGCGCAGCGCCATACGGGCGGCGTTGACAGACTGAACAGCGGCAATGGCGTTACGTTCGATGCACGGTACCTGTACCTGCCCGGCGACCGGGTCACAGGTCAGGCCGAGGTTGTGTTCCATCGCGATTTCCGCCGCGATAAAGACCTGCATCGGGCTGCCGCCCAGCAGTTCGGTCAGGCCGGCCGCAGCCATGGAACAGGCAACACCGACTTCACCCTGACAACCCACTTCCGCACCGGAAATAGAGGCGTTCATTTTGTACAGTGAACCGATCACGCTGGACACCAGGAAATAGCGGGTATAGGCGTTTTCATTCACCGGACGGATGAATTTATCGTAATACGACAGCACTGCCGGGATGATCCCGCAGGCACCGTTGGTTGGTGCGGTAACAACACGGCCGCCGGCGGCGTTTTCTTCGTTAACGGCGAGGGCAAACATGTTGATCCAGTCAACAACCTGCATCGGGTCAGTGGAGGTGTTATCACTGGTGACCAGCTGACGGCGCAGTGCAGCGGCACGGCGTGGTACACGCAGCGGCCCCGGTAGCAGACCTTCGGTGTTCACACCGCGCTCGATACCGGCTTTCATCACGTCCCAGACTGCCGCCAGGTGAGCAGAAAGCTCTTCCTTGCTGTGCAGCGCCAGTTCGTTCTGCATAACCAGCGCTGATAAAGACAGGCCGGTTTCGTTGCAGTGTTTCTGCAGATCAGCTGCATACTGGTACGGATAAGGCACTTTGGTTTCGCTGTCCGCAGCCTGGCCAAAATGCTCTTCATCGACGATAAAACCACCGCCGACGGAGTAATAGGTTTTCTTGTACAGTAATTCATCACCGGCGAATGCGCTGATGGACATGCCGTTTTCATGCAGCGGCAGGTTTTCTTTATGGAAGTTCATCCCGTTATCGCGCGGGAAATCCACTTCATGGCGTTGGTTTGCCAGCAAAAGGCGTTCACGTTCTTCAACATCCCTGATAAAGCCCGGTATCGCGTCAATATCAACAGAATCCGGCAGGTTACCCGCAAGACCCATAATGATTGCGATATCTGTCGCGTGACCTTTCCCTGTCAGAGACAGAGAGCCGTACACATCAACCTGAATGCGGGTGGTTTTTTCCAGCAGTCCGGCCGCGATAAGATCATCAGCGAACTGTTTACCTGCTTTCATCGGACCGACCGTGTGAGAACTCGACGGACCAATACCAATTTTGAAGATGTCAAATACACTGACCATATTGCTCGCCCCCTATGTTAAGGCGTGGATTAATAGTGTCGTGAAAATTCACGAAGCCGTTACTTTTCAGTTCCGGCTGATTATTGTTGTTGCTGTTGCCCGCCGGAGAGGGCAACAGTCATTTATTTATTAACCAAAAAACAGCTGATACAGATTGTAAAACACCGCTGAAATTGCAATGAGACCCATCACAACCACAAACAGATTACTCAGATGACCGGCATATTTACGCATCGCAGGCACTTTGCGGATTGCGTACATCGGCATGATAAACAGCAGCATAGCGATGATCGGGCCGCCCAGGGTTTCAATCATACCCAGAATGCTCGGGTCTAATGTGGCAACAATCCAGGTGGTTACCAGCATAAACAGTGCCGTCAGTTTATTCAGTTTAGACGGTGCAATGCTTTTACCTTTGGCGCGTAATGCTTTGTTAACCAGACCGTTAAAGCCTTCACGGGCACCCAGGTAGTGACCCAGGAATGATTTGGTGATAGCAATAAACGCGATGAATGGTGCGATATAGGCAATCATCGGGTTCTGGAAGTGGTTCGCCAGGTAAGACAGAATAGAGATGTTCTGATCTTTTGCTTCCTGCAGGTTCTGCGGAGAAAGGCTCAGCACACAGCTGAACACAAAGAACATCACGGTCAGTACCATCATAATGTGAGCGTATGCCAGAATGCGGGAGCATTTTTTCTCCGCATTTTCGCCGTACTCTTCACGCTTGGCGACAGCAAAGGCAGAGATAATCGGGGAATGGTTAAAGGAGAACACCATTACCGGAATCGCCAGCCACAGCGTTATCAGCAGACCATGACCGGTGACACTGACTGTATTGCTGTTAAAAGAGAGCGTATCGAATACTGCTGTGCTCCAGTGCGGGATCAGATACAGCGCCAGTACCATCAGAACCGCTACAAACGGGAATACCAGCACGCTCATTGCTTTGACAATCGCGGCTTCACCGAAGCGGACAATACACATAATCCCGATAATCAGTACCAGGGACAGAATAATGCGCGGCGGCGCCGTCATATGCATCTGGTTAACGATAAAGCTTTCCACGGTGTTGGTGATAGCCACACTGTAGACCAGCAGGATCGGGTAGATAGCAAAGAAATAGAGCAGGGTGATAAGGCCGCCGGCTCTGGCGCCGAAATGCTCTTCCACCACTTCAGTAATATCTTCGCCCGGATTTTTACCGGACAGCACGAAGCGGCACATGCCGCGGTGTGCGAAAAAGGTCATCGGGAAGGCCAGCACGGCCATGATGATAAGCGGGATCAGCCCGCCGATACCGGCGTTAATCGGCAGAAACAGTACGCCTGCACCGATAGCGGTACCGTACAGTCCGAGCATCCAGACGGTATCGGATTTGCGCCATTTACGATAATCATTGCTGGTGTCAGTCTTGCTGACCACAACCTGCGGTTGTGTTGTATCCATAGAAGTCTCCAAAATGTACAACAATAACAACAATTAAAATTTTGCACGCTGACCTGTGCATTTATTCGTCTCTGAAATAGGGTCTATGTACGTAACCAGATAAAAAATAAGTAAAGCTAAAAAGTCACCGGCAATTGCTTACCGGTAAAAATAATAAACAGCAGCGACCTGATATCTGTAATGGATAAATAAAGGTCTCTGCATTAATTCATATTCAAAAGTACCTGAAATTGATAACTCTCTTTCTGATGGTAAAAATATACTGTTTTTCAGTGGAAAACACCGTGATCACAGTCTCAAATGCTATAAATCACAGTAAAACAGGCTCTGTTGCAAGATTTGATAAAATTGTTAATCCTGGTTTACGGAATGGAGTATGCCGAAACGGCATAGAGGGATTGTGTGTTCTGTAATAATGCAGTTTTTGTCTGTATTTTATTTAATTAAATTAATTTATTCATATATTAATAAATATATCACCCGCACAAACCGCATTATTTAAAAATAGTGGCAAGCCTGATTTTTACAGGACTAAAGACCCTGTTTAAAGTATGGTTTATTTGCGTTATCTGTTGTTTTTAATATGGAAAATATTTTTTCGCTGAACGTGTAAGCATACCGGATGTATGCTGAGAGGCAGGCAGTATAAAATATGGCGTTATATAATGATCACATTGTCTGTCACGGATGATTAAAATAATTATTTTAATTACGAATTAAGTCACTTGCGTGATACTGGTGTCATATAAAACAGAAATGTTAAATAAATACCAGAATAATATTCTGTGAACAAAAATAATACTGCCGGCAGTGAAAAATGCGGTTAAAAAAAGATCGCCGGCGGCAGAAATTAAACAACGATAAAAAAATACCGGCGTGCGGGCCGGTATCGTGCCGGTACCAACAGAACCCGGCAGGTTGCCCGCCGGAGAGGGCAACAGTCATGTGTTTATCAGCCGAAAAACAGCTGATACAGATTGTAGAACACCGCTGAAATGGCAATGAGACCGATCACAACCACAAACAGGTTACTCAGGTGACCGGCATATTTACGCATCGCAGGGACTTTGCGGATAGCGTACATCGGCATGATAAACAGCAGCATGGCGATGATCGGGCCGCCCAGGGTTTCAATCATGCCCAGAATGCTCGGGTCTAATGTGGCAACAATCCAGGAAGTTACCAGCATAAACAGAGCAGTCAGTTTATTCAGCTTAGATGGCGCAATGCTTTTACCTTTGGCGCGTAATGCTTTGTTAACCAGACCGTTAAAGCCTTCACGGGCACCCAGGTAGTGACCCAGGAATGCGTTGGTGATAGCAATAAAGGCGACTAACGGCGCGATATAGGCAATCATCGGATTATGGAAGTAGTTCGCCAGGTAAGACAGAATGGAGATGTTCTGATCTTTTGCTTCCTGCAGATTCTGCGGGGAGAGGCTCAGCACGCAGCTGAACACAAAGAACATCACAGTCAGCACCATCATGATGTGGGCGCATGCCAGAATGCGGGAGCATTTTTTCTCTGCGTTATCACCATATTCCTGACGTTTTGCGACACTGAATGCTGAAATAATCGGAGAATGGTTGAACGAGAATACCATCACCGGAATCGCCAGCCACAGGGTGACCATCAGACCGCGTCCGGTATCACCGGCAGAGTGACTACTGAAAGAGAGCGTATCAAATATCGCGGTATTCCAGTGCGGGATCAGATACAGCGCCAGCACCATCAGAACGGCCACGAACGGGAACACCAGCACACTCATCGCTTTGACAATCGCGGCTTCACCGAAGCGGATAATGCACATAATCCCGACAATCAGTACCAGTGACAGAATAATGCGCGGCGGCGCCGTCATATGCATCTGGTTAACGATAAAGCTTTCCACGGTGTTGGTAATAGCCACACTGTAGACCAGCAGGATCGGGTAGATAGCAAAGAAATAGAGCAGGGTGATAAGGTTCCCTGCTTTGGCGCCGAAATGCTCTTCAACCACCTCGGTAATGTCTTCACCCGGATTTTTACCGGATAAGATAAAGCGGCACATACCACGGTGCGCGAAAAAGGTCATCGGGAAGGCCAGTACCGCCATGATGATAAGCGGGAGTAGCCCGCCGATACCGGCGTTAATCGGCAGAAACAGGATACCGGCCCCGATGGCTGTGCCGTACAGTCCGAGCATCCAGACGGTATCGGATTTACGCCATTTGCGGTAATCATTGCCGGTGTCAGTCTTGCTGACCACAGCCTGCGGATGTGTTGTTTCCATAGATGTCTCCAAATTTGCAACAAATAACAACGAAAAATTGCACGGTGAGCTGTGCACAAAATGTGTCTCTGAAGCAGGGTCTATGTACGCAACCGGATAAAAATAAGTAAAACGGGAAAGTGACCTGTAATTGCTTACCGGTAAAAATAATAAACAGCAGCGACCTGATATCTGCACCGGGCAAATAAGGTCTCTGCATTAATTCATATTCAAAAGAATCTGAGATTGATAACTGTCTTTTTGTAGTGAAAATATACCGTTTTATAGTGAAAAACGCTGTGATCTGTATCTCAGTTGCTATAAATATCATTAAAAGTGGTTGTGTTGCAACATTTAATAATGATGTTAATTGGTTTTTGCTGAATGAGGTATGCCGAAATAGCATAGGAGAGCAGATATTCTGCAATAATATTATTTTTTTCTGTTTTTTATTTAAACAAATTTATTTATTCAGGTGTGAATTAGTATATGTGCTGCACAATATCGCATTATGACAAAACAGAGATAAAAACGTTTATCACAGTATGAAAATCATTTCAGGAATATGGATTATTATGTTATTTATTGTTTTTTAACGATAAATTGTTGTGCTCTTGAGTTTGTGGTGATTAAGGAAGAATGCGGAAGATCCGATAGTATAAAACAGGGATTATATAATGAGCCCATTGCATATCCCTGATGATTAAAATAATTTTTTTAATCGCGAATTAAGTGGTCTGAGTGATATTGATGAAGAATAAAACAGAAATGTTAAAAAAATACCGGCACACCGGCCGGTATTGTCTGATTCAACGTTGTATTGTTATCCCTGCACCCAGCCTTTACGGATAGGCATGGCAAAACAGTGCCGGTAGAGCACCTGCAGCCGGTTTTGCAGTGCCGGGCCGAACAGGCTCCAGAGCAGCTCTGTCAGTGCACAGGCAATCAGCACAGTGATAAAGGCACCCAGCATATCCACCGGCCAGTGAACGCCGAGGAAAACCCTCGACCAGGCGACAATCAGTGCCGGGATCATCAGCAGCAATCCTGCACGGACATTGCACCAGAACAGGCAGCCCAGCGCGAAGGTAAACACAATAATGCCGTGATTGCTCGGGAATGAGGCCGTCGGTGCATGATCAAGGAAACTGTGGCCGAACGGTTCGGCAAACGGACGGGCATGCGGCCAGAGTGTGCCGATAATCCAGGAGGCCGCGAAACCAATCAGCAGCGCAATGGCACTTTTGCAGACAGCGCGGCGCTGGCGGGCCATATTCTCCGGCGTTCCCCGCAGCCAGTACCCTGCGGCGACAACCGGAAACAGCAGAACCAGATATTTAGCCGCGAAGGTGGCGGCAATAATCATGGCATGAGACGTTTCCGGCGTGGCATTTATCAGGAGAAAAAGCGAATGATTCAGATTTTCCAGCACAGCAGACTCCTTAAAAAACACACCCGTATATACCCGGTAATAAAATGACGGGTCAGGGTAGCCGTCTTGTGCATCAAGGTAAAGTAAAAATGTCTTGGTTAATCGTGCTATTACGTAACATTGCAGAAAACTGACAAAATCTGAAATAACAACAGGCGGGATAAACAGCAGGCAATAAAAAACCCGATAGTTAAAACCAAATTGGTGACTATCGGGCTTCCTCAATCTTGGGGATATTCAAAGAAAAGCAGTGGCACTTATTCAGACTGCGCCCCGGTAAGAAAGTTCGAAAAAAGATTCAAAAAAATGAAAATAATTTTTTGGTGTTGAAAATCAGCGGGATAGGGAGGAACAAATAAGCCGCTTCCCGGGCGGGAAACGGCCGGATAGCTTAGCTGAACAGACCGAGATTGGCTTTCGCGTAAGCTTCGAAATCAGTGCAGCCGCCGATGTGCTTTTCATCGATAAAAATCTGAGGAACCGTTTCAACCGGTTTGCCGACAGTGACAGATAAATCTTCTTTGCTGATGCCTTCAGCGTGAATATCAATATAGCGATAATCGAAGTCATCACGCTCATTTTTCAGTTTTTCTGCGAGTTCTTTCGCACGAACACAATAAGGACAACCCGGACGGCCAAAAATAACGGTATACATGAAAAGCTCCTTCATTCATCAGTAACACCGGAAGTGGTGCTTTAATGGGATAAATTATGCCTGTATCATAACGGATAGAAAAGAATGTTGTGACGATTTGTGCGGTAGTCCGCACCAATGGTTCAGTGACTATCCGCAGTGCGGACATAAAAGGCAGAATCACAGAGGATAAAATGACCAGAAAACAGCCGCGACAAATGCGTTCATTAGGGGATATGCCGCGCCCGGTAATTATCTGTGAGGTCATCGGTGTGATATTACTGGTGCTGGTCTATCTGGCGGTGAATGATTTTATTTCGCTGCCCGGATTTATGAGCAGCAAAAATGCCCTGATGGTGATGGCGTTTGCCGGCCTGGGATGTCTGGTACCGGCGGCAATCAATATTGTCTGGCGGGCCATCAGCGCCATACCGTCCGTGGGTATTGACAGCAAAAGCGGGGCAGACAAAAAGACCCGGCAGAATAAAAATGAAAAAAAGCAATAAAACGTTATTCCCCTTCACGTTTTTCAGCTAAGATCCGTTATTGGTCTGCGGGTGAGGGTTTTCCCCGCTGTACTTTTGTTTTTCCGGTTAAAAGGCTTCAGGTTCATGATCATTCCCGATCTCACGATATTACGCACATGGCTGGATCAGATGAAACTCTCCTGTTTTGAGTGTGATTCCTGCCAGGCACTGCATCTGCCGCATATGCAAAATGTGGACGGTGTGTTTGATGCCAAAATTGATATCCTTGACGATATGCTGGTGTTCTCGGCGCTGGCGGAAGTCCGCCCGACCGCGATTGTCCCGCTGATTGCCAACCTGAGCCAGATCAACGCCAGCTCGCTGCTGGTCAAAACCTTTATGGATATTCAGGATTCCGCCATGCCGAAGCTGGTGGTCTGTTACTCGCTGCCGCTCAGTGCCGGGCTGACATTTGAGCAGTTCTCTCTCTCCCTGCAACTGATGGAAGAGCAGGTTGGTGCAGTGATTTTTGAGCTGTTCAGTAACAATATGCTGTTTGATCCGAATGATGCGGAACCGGAAGATGAAGAAAGCTTCCGCGCTGATTCCGTTCCTTCTCCGGTGATTCACTGATTATCCGTACTACTTTCGATATCCGGGACACCATCATGCATTGCCCTCAGTATTCAGCCGGCCGCTGCCGTTCCTGTCAGTGGCTTGAAAAACCCTATATTCAGCAGATTGATGATAAAGAGCAGGGTCTCCGCACGCTGCTCTCGTCGTTTGCCGTTAACAACTGGCTGCCGCCGGTCCTCAGTGCGGAAACCGCGTTCAGAAATAAAGCCAAGATGGTGGTCAGCGGCAGCGTGGAGCGCCCGGTGTTCGGGATCGTGACGGATAACGAACCGGTGGATTTATCGGACTGCCCGCTGTATCCGGCGCATTTTGCAGAGGTGTTTGCCGCACTGAAGCCTTTTATCGCCCGTGCCGGACTCACGCCGTACAATGTGGAACGCCGCCGTGGCGAGCTGAAATTCCTGCTTCTGACCGAAAGCCGTACCAGCGGTAAAATGATGCTGCGCTTTGTGCTGCGCTCAGAGAAAAAAGTGGCACAATTACAGGCGGCACTGCCGTTTCTGCAGGCGCAACTGCCGCAGCTCTCTGTGATTTCCGCCAATATCCAGCCGGTTGCGATGGCGATTCTGGAAGGGGAGCAGGAAATTATCTTTACCCCGGATGAGGTACTGGAAGAAACCTTCAACGGCATTCCGCTCTATATCCGTCCGCACAGCTTTTTCCAGACCAATCCGGCTGTTGCCGCGCAGTTGTATCATACCGCCGGACAGTGGGTGCGGGAGCTGGGGATCACCCGTTTATGGGATCTGTTTTGCGGCGCGGGGGGATTCGGCCTGCACTGTGCGGATAAATCCACACAACTGACCGGGATTGAAATCAGCCCGGAAGCGATAGCCTGCGCCACCCGCTCAGCGGAAAAAATGGGGCTGGAGAATGTCACCTTTCAGGCGCTGGATTCCGCGCAGTTTGCTCTCGGTAAATCAGCCGTACCGGAACTGGTGCTGGTGAACCCGCCGCGCCGGGGGATCGGTAAAGCGCTGTGTGATTATCTCAATACCATGTCACCGGAGACGATTATCTATTCCAGCTGCAATGCACAGAGCCTGGCACAGGATCTGGCGCATCTCACACAGTATCTGCCGCAGCGCGTGCAGCTGTTTGATATGTTCCCGCATACCGCACATTATGAAGTGCTGGTGCTGCTGACCCGGAAATAATAATCAGAGAATAAAAAAAACGGGGCTGCAATGTGAATTGCAGCCCCGTTTCTGTATGAGCGGATCAGTTACGGTGTTCGAATGCCAGCGCGCGGCGTTCAATCAGACGCATCGCGAGCGTCAGCAGGCTGTTGACGGCCAGATAAATAATCCCCGCAGCAATAAAGACGTTCAGATCGTAATCCTGACCAAACAGGCGGCGGCTGTAGCCCATCACTTCAAGCAGCGAGATCGTCGTGGCCAGTGAGGTACTTTTGAAGATCAGCACCACTTCGTTGGAATAGGACGACAGTGCACGTTTAAAGGCATACGGCAGGATGATCCGCATGGTCTGCTTCTGTGACATTCCCAGCGCCTGGCAGGATTGCCACTGGCCTTTCGGAATTGCTTTCACCGCACCGTAGAACAGCAGTGTTGAATAGGCCGCACTGTTGAGCGCCAGTGTCACCATGGCACAGAGCCACGGGGAGGACATCAGTTCCCACAGCAGCGGATAGTTTTTCAGCCCTTCAAACTGTGCAGGCCCGAAATAAATCAGGAAAAACTGGACCAGCAGCGGCGTACCGGTAAACAGGGTGATATACCCTTTGACCAGCGGCGTCAGAATCCGGGGTTTGAGAGAGAGTACCAGTGTAAACAGCACTGACAGCAGAAATGCTGTGATCAGTGCGGTAAAAGTCAGTGACAGACTGACCGGCAGGCCCGGTAAGACGGCAAGAATATAATCAAATATGCTCATTGGCCGCTCCGTTCAAAACGTGTGGTGCGCAATTCAATACGTTTGAGGATGTACTGACTGACCAGCGTGATGGCGAGGTAAATAAGTGCCACGATGCTGTACCAGGTGAAAGGTTCTTCAGTACGGCGGGCAATGCTTTGTGTCTGCAGCATCAGTTCGTTAATACCAATCAGATAGACCAGCGCGGTATCTTTCAGCAGAACCAGCCACTGGTTACCCAGCCCCGGCAGGGCATGCCGCCACATCTGCGGCATGACAAAGCGGAGGAAAATGGTGGCGCGGCTCAGACCAAGCGCCTGGCCTGCTTCCCGCTGTCCGTCCGGCACCGCTTTCAGGGCGCCGCGCAGGGTTTGTGACGCATAGGCCGCATAGAGCAGAGACAGGGCGGTGATACCACTGAAGATCGGCACATAGGGGCCGTTGTCGATCTCAAGCGTCAGGGTGAAGAAGCCCAGATTGATACCGTCGCTCAGCTGAATAATCACTTCCTGCGTGCCGTAATAGACAAACAGAACCACCAGCAGCTCAGGTAAACCACGGATAAGCGTAACAAGACAGGTTCCGGCAAAAGCGACAGGTTTCCAGCGCACAGTTTCCCAGAGGGTAAACAGCATCGCGAGCACCAGACCGATCAGGAGTGCAGAAACAGCAAGGCCGACGGTTACCCCGGCGGCGCTTGCTAAAGAGAGAAAATCGTTCATTAATTTTTTATGTTATTACTCAAACCATTTCTTATAGAGGGTATCGTAAGTACCGTCCGCTTTGACCTCACCAAGCGCCTTGTTGAGTTTGTCTTTCAGCTCGCTGTTGCCCTTGCGGACCGCAATAGCCAGGCCGGTGCCGAAATATTCCGGATCGGTGACACGCTCACCCACGGTTTTCAGATTGTCGTTGCTCTTCAGCCATTCATTGATAACAGCTGTGTCACCGAATACGGCGTCAATACGTCCGCCTTTCAGATCCAGTACCGCGTTCTGGTAGCTTTCATAAGGCACAATTTTCATGTCCTTAAACTGCTCCATCAGGTATTTCTGATGCGTGGTGCCGTTCTGGATACCAATCTGTTTCCCTTTGAGGCTGTCAATGCTATCAAATTTGCCCGCAACTGCAACGAAAACAGCAGAGTTATCATAATAGGTATTGGTGAAATCAACCTGTTTCTGACGCTCAGGTGTGACGTCAATTCCGGCCATCAGCGCGTCAAAACGCTTGTATTTCAGGCTCGGGATCAGGCTGTCAAACGCCTGGTTGGTAAAGGTACATTCCGCATTGATTTTGGCACACATCGCCTGAGCCAGATCCACATCAAAACCGACGATTTCGTTTTTCTCATTCACGGTTTCAAACGGGGCATAACTCGCTTCTGTCGCGAAACGGATTTTTTCTTTTTCTGCCGCCGCTGCGGAGAAAGCAAACGCGCCGATTAATGCGGCAATAACCAGTTTTTTCATAGCAACATCCTATTTTTAATGTTCAGTGGCAGAAAATAATCAGTGTGACAGATAACCGGCAAATGCCTCTGTCTGCGGCGTGATAAAGCATTGGGCGCCGCCCTGTTCCACGATGCGGCCGTTTTCCATATACACCACCTTGCTGGCGGTTTTACGGGCGATATCCACTTCGTGAGTCACAATCACCTGGGTAATCCCGGTCTGTGACAGCTCTTTAATAATATCGACGACCTGAGAGGTAATTTCCGGGTCCAGTGCCGCTGTCGGCTCATCGAATAACAGTACCTGCGGCTCCATCATCAGGGCACGGGCAATTGCCACACGCTGCTGCTGGCCGCCGGATAAATGCAGCGGGAACCGGTTTGCAAAATCAGTCAGACGCAGACGTGTCAGCAGCTTTTC
Organism: Morganella sp. B601; assembly: GCF_051172335.1. Classification (NCBI taxonomy): domain Bacteria; kingdom Pseudomonadati; phylum Pseudomonadota; class Gammaproteobacteria; order Enterobacterales; family Morganellaceae; genus Morganella; species Morganella sp. B601. The sequence continues at coordinate 437,766 of NZ_JBPIZE010000003.1, read as the reverse complement.
CGCTTTTGCCTGAGCCGCTTCTCTGGTCAGACCCAGCACCCGGATCGGCGCTTCTGTCAGGTTATCCATGACAGTCAGATGCGGCCACAGGTTATATTGCTGGAACACCATGCCGACGTTCTGACGCAGGGAACGGATCTCTTTGGCAGACGGCGTGGTGGTAAAATCAAAATGATGATCCGCAATAGTCAGTTCACCGGAGCGCGGCATTTCAAGCAGGTTCAGTGCCCGCAGCAGCGAACTCTTACCGGCGCCGCTCGGCCCGAGCAGCACCATGGTTTCGCCTGCACCACATTCCAGGTTGATGTCAAACAGCGCCTGATGCTGTCCGTAAAAGCAATTGATGTTTTTTAATTGAATACTCATGCTGTAATTCTGCATACTCAGTGACGTTGAGTGAATATTAACGCCGTAAGAATAAATATGCAATTATTTCTGCATAAAAAACTACTAAAAAAGCAAACTAATGACTTTTACTGAGTGATTATGTCTTATCAGATGCCGGGATGACGTATGCTGCCGCCCGTTTGACGATGGTTTTCGCCATTCCTTTAAAGATGAATAAATGAGCAGGCATCATGGCGAACCAGTAGAGCAGCCCGCTGAATCCGGCGGGATGCCACCAGGCACGGACATCCAGTGTCCGCTGGTGACCGTGGTCGCGGATGGTAAAGGTCAGCCGTCCCAGCCCGGGGGCTTTCATACCGAACAGCAGGGAGAGCTGCTGCCGGGGTTTCACGGTGATCACTTTCCAGCCGTCGATTTTATCCCCGGGTTCGAGGGTATCGCGATCCGGGCGGCCGTAAGTGACTTTATTACCGCACAGGTCATCCAGCCGGGCGCGGACTGACCACAGAATATTGGCATAAAAATAGCCGTCTTTACCGCCAATCTGCTGCACAACGTGCCACAGGGCGTCGGCGGAGGCAGAGGTATTCAGAGTAAAACCGGCCTGTTTGGGATAGAAACCGAAGCCCGGCCGCCAGCGGGCGCGGACCTCCGGGTCATACCCCCAGTCTTCATTATCCACAGCATCCGCTTCATCCTTAAGGGTCTTGCGCACGGCATCATCAAAGCTGAGCAGTGTCTGCGGGATCAGCGCCTGAAGCGGCTTTCCGTCGCCGGGCAGATCATATTTCAGACCCATAATCAGTTCTTTGGCGATACCTTCCGGTACCGTGGTGATTAGCCGCAGAAAGTGAACTGAAATCAGCCGCAGCGGGATCGGCAGCGGGATCATCAGCCGTTTTTTGCCGCTGATGGTAATAAAGTGGCGGAACATCTCCAGATAACTGAGGTAATCCGGGCCTGTGGCATCAAAACGGCGGTTTTCGGTTGCCGGGTGGGAGAGCAGGCCGGTCAGGTAATTCAGCAGGTTTTCCAGGGCCACCGGTGAGGATTTTGAGCGGGCCCAGCGCGGCGGGGTCAGGATCGGCAGGTTGTATACCATGTCGCGCATGATCTCGAATGCCGCTGAGCCGGGGCCGACAATAATGGCAGCGCGGATCTCGGTGACCGGCACGCGGCTGTCAGCGAGAATTTCGCCGGTCAGCCTGCGGGCGGCGAGGTGCGGGGAGTCGCTGTCTTTATGCTGCATGGCGCTCAGGTAAATGACTTCCCGCACAGCAGATTTATTCAGCATCTCCTGCACGTTTTCCGCCGCCAGGCGTTCCCGCGCCAGTAAGTCATCCTCATCCGTCATACTGTGGACGAGGTAATACACCACATCAATGTCCTGAAACAGGGTTTCCAGGGTGGATTTATCATACAGATCCGCATAGCAGCAGCGGGTGTTTTCCCAGCCCTGCGCCTGCATCCACTCCACCCGGCGGGCGGCGGCAGTGACCTGATGACCGGCAGCGATCAGCTGCGGGATAAGATTCTGTCCGACATAACCGCTGGCACCCAGCACTAAAATCCGTTGTTGTGGCATACGTTTTCACTCTTCAGGTAAACAGGGCTATCAGCACCGGGGCAAACAGACTGAGGACAAAGCCGTGCACAATCGCGGCCGGGACAATCGACACACCGCCGCTGCGCTGCAATACCGGCAGGGTAAAGTCCATCGTGGTGGCACCGCCGAGGCCGAGTGCTGCGGCGCGGTGGCGGTTGATCAGCAGCGGGATCAGCATAATCGCGGCAATTTCCCGCGCCAGGTCGTTAAAGAAGCCGACACTGCCGAGCACCGGGCCGAAAGCGTCGGTCAGCAGAATACCGGACAGCGAATACCAGCCGAAGCCGGAGGAGAGCGCCATCCCGGTTTTGACCGGCAGCCCTGCTATCAGTGCCGCGAGTGCGCCGCCGAGCAGCGAGGTAATGACCACTATCAGCGAGACCAGCATACCGCGGCGGTTGATCAGGATCTGGCGCAGCGTCATGCCGCTGTTGCGCAGCTGGATCCCGACGAGGAACAGCAGGAAAATCAGAGCATATTCACTGGCGGCACCGGCAAAGGCGAGAAACGACCAGCCGAATAACCCGGTGGCAAAACCAATCAGCAGCACACCACACAGTTGCAGGGATTCCAGCACCATATGCAGGCGGGAAGGCGGTTTTTGCTGTTTGTGAGCAGGAACCTGCCACGGGTATTTTTTGCCGTATAAAAACAGTCCGGCGAGATTACAGCCCAGCACCACCACAGAAAAGGTCAGGGTGTACTGCACAATCACCAGCAGATTTGCCCCGAGGTTTTCCACCAGCGCCAGGCTTATCCCCATCAGAAACAGGATCACATACACCATCGCGCTCAGACCGCGACCGATGATTTTTTTCAGTGCCGTGCTGCTGACCGGGATGAGATAACCCGCAATGAGCGGGGCGAGAATAATTAATAACCCTGAATACATGTGTGTCGTTTCCGTAAAATAATGCCGTCTTTACTTATGTTCGTGTCAGTATTTGATTAAAAAGCAGGCGATTATAGCGGCATCCTCACCATAATTGCTACGTATCCCTCTGTTTTCGTGTTTAGTATAAGTCAAAACCGTTTTTATTTATTACATTGTGATAATACTTTATTGTGATCATTATTGTGACAGTATTGTCATAAAACAGGCGGTATCCGGCAAACAGTGAGGGAACTATGATTCTGGAAAGAGTGGAAATTCTGGGTTTTCGCGGTATTAACCGCCTGTCATTACCACTGACCGGCAATACGGTACTGATCGGTGAGAACGCCTGGGGGAAATCCAGCCTGCTGGATGCTCTGACGCTGACACTGTCACCGCAGGCACTGAATGCGAAATTTGTCCTGAGTGATTTTTATCACGCTGCTGACAGTGAAGCCGGGCCTGTCCGTCACTTACAGATCGTCCTGACATTCCGTGAAACCCGGCCCGGACGTTCCCGCTCCCGCCGTTTCCGTGAACTGGCACCGCTGTGGCGCACTAACGGGGATGAATATCTGCGGATCAACTACCGTGTCAGCGCGGATCTGGCGGATGATAACACCATTACCAGTCAGCGCACTTTTCTGGATGAGGCGGGCGAGCCGCTGCTGCCGGCGGAAACCGATAAGTTTATCAGCGAGATTATCCGGCTCTATCCGGTACTGCGTCTGCGCGATGCCCGTTTTATGCGCGGCCTGAGAAAAAATGTGCCTGATTGTGAGGATGAGGAATACGATCTCCGCACTCAGACCGAGACCTTCAATAACAGGATGGCGGATCTGACCCGCGCCCTGGTAAGCAACCCGCAGACACTCTCCAATGATGATTTGCGGGATGGCCTTGAGGCCATGAAACAGCTGCTCAGCCACTATTTTGCCGAGCAGGGGGAGTATCTGCTTGATCGCCGTAAAGCCAAACGGCTGAATATCGAACCGCGCCAGCGGGCGTGGCAGGCGCTGGAAGGGATCAACCGCGTGGTGGCAGGTCCCAATCAGCGCAATGTGCGGCTGATTATCCTCGGTATGTTTGCCGCGCTGCTCCAGTCCAACAGCGGTCTGAAACTCGACCCCTATGCCCGTCCGATCATTATCGTTGAAGACCCGGAAACCCGCCTGCATCCGATCATGTTGTCTGTGGCGTGGGGGCTGCTCAATCTGTTTTCCTTACAGCGCATTACCACCACCAACTCCGGTGAGCTGCTTTCACTGGTACCGATTCATGATATCTGCCGCCTGGTGCGGGAATCCACCCGCGTTGCCGCCTACCGGCTGGGGGAAAACCATCTGTCACCGGAAGAGCTGCGGCGTATCTCATTCCATATCCGCTTTAACCGCCCGTCGGCACTGTTTGCCCGCTGCTGGCTACTGGTGGAGGGTGAAACGGAAATCTGGCTGATGAACGACCTGGCAAAACAGTGTAATTATTACTTTGAGACTGAAGGGATCAAGGTGATTGAGTTTGCCCAGTGCGGTCTTAAACCTTTGTTAAAGTTTGCCAACAAAATGGGTATAGAATGGCATACTCTGGTTGACGGCGACGAAGCCGGTAAGAAATACGCGGCCACTGCCGCACACTTCTCATCGGGGCTCAATGATGTCGAGCAGGACAGACTGACCCGTCTGCCCGCGCCGGATATGGAGCACTTTTTATATCGGGAGGGGTTCAGCCGCCTGTATCACCAGGTCGCGGATATTCCGGAAAATATGAAAATGCCGGCCCGCCGGGTCATAACCAAAGCGATTCACCGCACCTCAAAACCGGATCTGGCGATCGCGATTGCCAACAATGCGGCCAGCCGGGGTGTGGATTCTATCCCGCTGTTGCTGCGCCGGATGTTCTCCCGCGTGGCATGGCTCGCCAGAGGGCGCGCTAACTGAGGAAAAAGGTGTTAATGAAAGCAGTTTCAAAGAAAAAAATAGTGACCGCCGGCATTCTGATTATTCTGATCGCCGGCGGTTTCTGGTTCTTTACCCGCGAAGATGCGCCGGTCAGCTATATGACAGCGGATGTGCAGCGCGGCACACTCGAAAAGAAAGTGATGGCCACCGGCAAGCTGGATGCACTGCAGAAAGTGGATGTCGGTGCGCAGGTCAACGGGCAGTTGCAGACCCTGAATGTCAAAGAGGGGGATTTTGTTAAGAAAGGGGATCTGCTGGCTGTCATCGACCCGGTCAAAGCACAGAACGTGGTGATTGAGGCCGAGCAGACGGTCAGTGAAATCAAAGCACGTCTCAAGCAGGCGGAGGCGGAGTATGCCTTTGCACAGGCGACCTATCAGCGGCGGCTGGCACTGGCAAAAACTCAGGTTATCTCAAAGCAGGATGTGGACGAGGCGCGGCGCAATATGGATGTGCAGCGCGCGGCGATTGACACCTACAAGGCCCAGGTGGCACGCAATCAGGCCACACTCGATACCGCCCGCAATGATTTGCAGTACACCAATATCCGCGCGCCGATGGACGGCGTGGTGACGGAGCTGAAAACATTACAGGGGCAGACGGTGATTGCCATGCAGCAGGCGCCGACCATCCTCTCCCTGGCGGATCTCGATACCATGCTGGTAAATGCGGAAGTTTCCGAGGCAGATGTGGTGTATCTGAAACCCGGCCAGAAAGCCACGTTCAGTGTGCTGGGTGCGCCGGATAAAACCTTCAGCGGCGTGATCACCGATATCCTGCCGAAACCGCAGAAAATCAATGACGCTATTTTCTATTATGCCCGTTTTGAAGTGCCGAACCCGCAGCATGTGCTGAAGCTGGACATGACTGCCCAGGTCACTATCGCGCTGGAAAACCGTGAAAACGTGCTGAAAATCCCGCTGGCGGCACTCGGTAAAGAGATCTCCCCGACCGAATACGAAGTGCAGGTGCTGGTGAATGGTCAGCCGGAAACCCGTCAGGTGACACTCGGTACCCGTAATGATGTGGAAGCTGAGGTGACAAAAGGTCTGGCGGAGCATGAGAAAGTGGTGACCGGTATTGATGACGGCACAGCAGGATAATTCATGAGCGCATTATTAGAACTGCGGAATATTTACCGCCGTTATCCTTCCGGAGACAGCAGTGTCACGGTGCTGGATGATGTCTCACTGACTATCAGTGCCGGTGAAATGGTGGCGATTATCGGCCAGTCCGGCTCCGGTAAATCCACGCTGATGAATATCCTCGGCTGCCTGGACACGCCGAGTGACGGGCACTATTTTGTTGCCGGGAAAAACACGGCAGAACTGAGCGGTGATGAACTGGCGGCGCTGCGCCGTGAACATTTCGGCTTTATTTTCCAGCGTTACCATCTGTTATCCCACCTCAGTGCTGAGCAAAATGTGGAAATGCCGGCTATCTATGCCGGACTGAGCGCCCGTGAGCGCCGTGAACGGGCCGCAGCGCTGTTGCAGCGCCTGGGGCTGGGTGAGCGGCTGATTTACCGGCCGGGACAGCTCTCCGGCGGACAGCAGCAGCGTGTCAGTATCGCCCGTGCCCTGATGAACGGCGGGGAAGTGATCCTCGCGGATGAACCGACCGGCGCACTCGACAGTCAGTCAGGCAAAGAGGTGATGGCTATTCTGCGCCAGCTCTGTGATGCCGGGCATACGGTGATTATCGTCACCCATGATCCGTCCATTGCCGCACAGGCTGCACGGATCATTGAAATCAAAGACGGGCATATCCTCAGCGACAGCGGGTCGGTAATAAACCCGCAGGCGAAAGCACTGGCCGCGAAACCACCGCTGAAAAGCAGCGCGTTCAGCCGTTTCCTCGGCCGCTTTAATGAAGCGCTGCTGATGGCGTGGCGGGCCATGGTGGTCAACAAGATGCGGACACTGCTCACCATGCTGGGCATTATTATCGGGATTGCCTCTGTGGTAACCATATTGGTGATCGGGGATGCCGCCAAAGCGCTGGTGTTGTCGGATATCAAATCCATCGGCACCAACACCATTTTTGTCTATCCCGGCAAAGACTTCGGCAGTGATCCGGGACAGGATCAGCAATCCCTGAAACCCGGCGATGTGGATGTTATCCGCCAGCAGCCGTATGTTTATGCGGCGTCGGCGGAAATTGAGAACGGTGCGCGTCTGCGCCGGGGCAATCTTGATTCCGCAGCGCGTGTTACCGGCATCGGGCCGGACTTTTTCACTGTGTATGACATGCGTTTCGGCGAAGGGCGGGCGTTCTCTCCGGAGATGTATGAGCGCCGCTCCCAGGTTGTCATCATCGATATGAATACCAAACGCAAACTCTTCCCGCATCAGAATAATGTGATCGGGGAAATGCTGCTGGTGGGAAACATGCCTGCAACGGTGGTCGGTGTGATTGCGGATCGCAAATCCATGTTCGGTAACTCGAAAACCTTGCAGGTCTGGATGCCGTACACCACCCTGACCGGGCGGCTGATGAAGCGCAACTATCTGGATATGATCTCCGTGCGTATCCGCGACGGTTACAACACCAAAAATGCGGAAGAGCAGCTGGTGCGGCTGATGACGCTGCGCCACGGCAAAAAAGACACCTTCACCTATAACCTCGACAGCATTGTGAAAACCGTGGATAAAACCACGACCACCATGCAGCTTTTCCTGACCCTGGTAGCCGTGATTTCACTGGTGGTGGGGGGAATTGGTGTGATGAACATCATGCTGGTCAGTGTAACGGAGCGCACCCGTGAAATCGGCATCCGTATGGCGGTCGGTGCACGGGCGGGGGATGTGATGCAGCAGTTCCTGATTGAGGCGGTGCTGGTGTGTCTGATGGGCGGGGCTATCGGCCTCGGGCTTTCTTATTCCATTGCCTTTGCCGCCAAAATGGCACTGCCGGACTGGGAGTTTGTCTTCCGCCCTGCGGCGATTGTCAGCGCGGTGCTCTGTTCGACCGCTATCGGGATCATCTTCGGCTTTCTGCCGGCCAGAAATGCGGCTAAACTTGATCCTATTGATGCACTGGCGCGGGAATAGCCGCGCACAGTCTGAAAATACGAATGCGTCGCGGAATGACGATTGACATTGCCGCGACGATCCGCATAATTTTGTTAAATACCGTGTTACGGCGCTGTGGTGTCGTCATCTTCAGTAACCGGAATAATCACACTGACGTGATGCCCTTTTGGTCCCTGAATGGTGTCATAATTCACTTTCTGACCCGCCTTCAGCGTGCGGTAGCCGTCCATCTGAATCGTCGAATAGTGTACAAAAATATCGTCACCACCATCCGACGGGCAGATAAACCCGAAACCCTTGGCGTTGTTGAACCACTTAACAGTACCTGTTTCCATACTGTTACAACCCTCATCTGTCAAACGATTGAAAAATGCTGCACAATGCACCATATGATCCATAATACTCAGTAATGAAGTATCAGCTGTACGCGGATATACTGGTTACTTTGTACACTATTTATACTCTATTGAATTAGAGGGTAACGTCAAGCCTTTGTTTACAGCAACACTGTATTGGCCTGTAAAGTTTGATACAGATAACGCTAAGTATTGATACGCCTGATGCGGCGTACGTTTTCTATAACCGGAATAGCAATGAGTCACTATCAATCTGAATCACAAACGGATGTCACGCTCAGGGAAAAAGCGCTGCAGAAGATACAGCCACCGTCAATGTACAAGGTGGTTTTAAACAATGACGACTATACCCCTATGGACTTTGTGGTTGAAGTTTTACAAAAGTTCTTTTCTTATAATGTTGATCGTGCGACGCAGATTATGCTCGACATCCATTATCAGGGAAAAGGGATCTGCGGGGTATTTACCGCTGAAATCGCTGAAATGAAAACAACACTGGTCAATACGTACGCGAAAGACAACGATCATCCGTTGCTGTGTACACTCGAGAAGGTATAAGAATACACTTTGTTTCTCTGAATGGAGGTGCCTATGCTCAATCAAGAATTAGAGCTCAGTCTGAATATCGCCTTTGCCAAAGCAAGGGACAACCGGCATGAATTTATGACCGTAGAGCACCTGCTGCTGGCGTTATTAGGTAACAAATCAGCCCGTGAGGCGCTTGAAGCCTGCCGCGTTAACCTGGCCATCCTGCGCCAGGAACTTGAGCATTTTATTGAACAGACCACACCGTTGCTGCCGGAAGGGGATGATCGCGAAACCCAGCCGACACTGAGTTTCCAGCGCGTGTTACAGCGTGCCGTCTTCCATGTCCAGTCATCCGGCCGTAATGAAGTCAACGGCGCGAATGTGCTGGTGGCCATTTTCAGTGAGCAGGAGTCCCAGGGGGCTTATCTGCTGCGCAAGCATGATGTCAGCCGTCTGGATATTGTGAATTTCATCTCTCACGGCACCACCAAAGGTGAAGATGAAAATGAGAGCGGCCCGTCCTTTGATGAGCCGTCACAGTCTGCCGTCGAAGAGAGTACCGGCGGCGAGGACAGCCTGGATAACTTCACCACCAATCTTAATGACCTGGCACGTAAAGGCCAGATTGACCCGCTGATCGGCCGTCAGGCGGAGCTGGAGCGCACCATTCAGGTGCTGTGCCGCCGCCGTAAGAATAACCCGCTGTTTGTCGGGGAATCCGGGGTCGGTAAAACCGCGATTGCGGAAGGGCTCGCCTGGCGTATCGAGCAGGATGATGTACCGGAAGTGATCAAAGGCTATACCATTTTTTCTCTGGATATCGGTTCACTGCTGGCCGGTACCAAATACCGCGGCGATTTCGAGAAGCGCTTTAAGGCGCTGCTGAAAGTGCTGGAGAAAAACGAAAAAAGCATTCTGTTTATTGATGAGATCCACACCATCATTGGTGCCGGTGCGGCATCCGGTGGTCAGGTGGATGCGGCAAACCTGATTAAACCGTTATTATCCAACGGGAAAATCCGGGTAATAGGTTCCACGACCTATCAGGAATTCAGTAATATCTTTGATAAAGATAAAGCGCTGACCCGCCGTTTCCAGAAAATTGATATCAATGAACCGACTGCCGATGAAACCGTGCGCATCATTAACGGCCTGAAAGCCCGATATGAGGCACACCACGATGTGCGTTACACCGCGAAAGCCATTCAGGCTGCAGTGGATCTGTCGGTGAAATACATCACTGACCGCCATCTGCCGGATAAAGCAATTGATGTCATTGATGAAGCCGGGGCGAGAACCCGTCTGATGCCGCTGAGCCGCCGTAAGAAAACCATTGGCGTCGGTGAAATTGAGGCGATTGTGGCGCGGATCGCGCGTATCCCGGAAAAAACCGTTTCGAGCAGTGATAAAGATCTGCTGCGTAACCTCGACAGCCGCCTGAAAATGCTGGTCTTCGGTCAGGATCCGGCGATTGATGCCCTGACGGAATCCATCAAAATGAGCCGTGCGGGTCTGGGGAACGAGCAAAAACCGATTGGTGCCTTCCTGCTGGCAGGGCCGACCGGGGTCGGGAAAACCGAAGTCACTGTGCAGTTATCCAAAGCAATGGGTATCAAGCTGCTGCGCTTTGATATGTCCGAGTATATGGAGCGTCACACCGTCAGTCGTCTGATTGGTGCGCCTCCGGGCTATGTCGGGTTTGATCAGGGCGGATTGCTGACTGATGCGGTTATCAAGCATCCGTATTCGGTGGTTCTGCTGGATGAAATCGAAAAAGCGCATCCGGATGTCTTTAATCTGTTATTACAGGTAATGGATAACGGGACGCTGACGGATAACAACGGGCGCAAAGCGGATTTCCGCAATGTGATCCTGGTGATGACCACCAACGCCGGTGTGCGTGAAACCCAGCGTAAATCCATCGGGTTTACCGAGCAGGACAACAGCACTGACGCGATGGCGGAAATCAAACGGGTGTTCACACCGGAGTTCCGTAACCGTCTGGACGGCATTGTCTGGTTTAATGCGCTGTCGCAGCCGATTATCGCCCAGGTGGTCGACAAGTTTATTGTTGAACTCCAGGCGCTGCTGGATGCGAAAGGTGTTTCCATTGAAGTGTCTGCCCGTACCCGTACATGGCTGGCAGAAAAAGGGTATGACCCGGCGATGGGCGCACGTCCGATGGCCCGTGTGATTCAGGATAAACTGAAAAAACCGCTGGCGAACGAATTACTGTTCGGTGAGCTGGTGAACGGCGGTTCGGTGATTATCGATCTTGATAAGAAGAAAGATGAACTGACTTACCGCTTCAGTGCCCTGAAAGAGAAATCCGGCGACCCGGTAGCCTGACAGAAACGATCACCACAGGACACGCACTTCAGTGCGTTGCCTGTGGTGTCTTTTTATGAGGCGTGGCCTGCAGGGATCAGCGGCTACGGAAGACGATACGGCCTTTGCTCAGGTCATATGGGGTCAGTTCTACTGTAACCTTGTCGCCTGTCAGGATGCGGATATAGTTTTTACGCATTTTACCGGAGATATGTGCAGTCACAACGTGTCCGTTTTCCAGTTCCACACGGAACATCGTGTTCGGCAGTGTATCTAACACAGTGCCTTGCATTTCAATATTGTCTTCTTTGGCCATCTAATCCTCTAATGTTAATAACCAGTATTTTCAAACCGCAAGATAATGCCGAAAAACCGGGATTATGTAAAGGAATGATATTTTTTAAGCACCGCGTCTGAAACATAAAACGGGCTGAAACATACCATTTCCTGTTGGTTTACAGCGATTTTATAAAAAAGGCGGCAGTTGTGACGGCACCGGACGTGCTAATGTCTGCGGCTGCCAGCATGACTGCGGTAAATGATTATCACGCAGCTGATAAAGCTGACGGATAAACGCCTGTCGCGGGATCTCCCGCGCACCGAATGATTCGGTGTAATGATTCAGTATCTGGCAATCAAACATCCTGCCGCCGTGGCCGGTAAAGTGGGCAAAAAAGGTCATAAAGGCGATTTTTGACCCGTTACTGACACGGCTGAACATTGACTCCCCGCAGAACAGTAACCCGGTGTTCAGGCCATACAGCCCGCCGACCAGCGCGTCATCATCCCACACTTCGACCGAATGAGCACGTCCTGCCTGATGCAGCCGGATATAGGCGGCCACAATATCGTCCCCTATCCAGGTGCCTTCATCCCGCTCTGTGCAGGCCCGGATGACCCGCTCAAAGGCATGATTAAGCGTCACCCGGTACGGGTGTTTTTTCAGAATCTTGTGCAGCGAACGGCTGACATGCAGCTCCGCCGGATACAATACCGCACGCGGATCCGGCGACCACCACAGAATGGGTTCACCGGGGGAATACCACGGGAAAATCCCTTCCCGGTAGGCGAGCAGCAACCGGGAAGGGGAGAGATCCCCGCCGGTGGCCAGCAGCCCGTCCGGGTCGGTCAGCGCGTGTTCAACAGGCGGAAAGAGAAGTTCCTCATCCAGCTGATAAAACGGCATCAGATCCCCCCGGTCATGACCGGAATACGGTTCACAAACTGATAATAACGGCCTCTGCGCGCCAGCAGCGCGTCGTGAGAGCCTTGTTCGGCTATCTGCCCTCCGTCCATCACACACAGCGTGTCCATGTGTTCCAGGCCCTGTAAACGGTGGGTGATGATAAGCATGGTCCGGTCACGGCCGATATCCCGCAGCAGGGCGAGAATATGCTGCTCGGTATCTGCATCCAGTCCTTCTGTCGGCTCATCGAGCAGCAGGAACGGCGCATTGTGCAGCAGGGCGCGGGCGATGCCGAGACGGCGCTGTTCGCCGCCGGAAAGCAGACGGCCGCCTTCGCCGATCCAGGCATTCAGGCCCTGGTCGTTATCCAGCAGGTTTTCCAGCCCGACCTGTGCCAGCACGGCATTCAGCTGCGCATCGGTTGCTTCGTTATTCCCGATCCGCAGATTACCGCGCAGTGTGTTATTGAACACATGAATACGTTGCGGAACCACTGCCATCAGTGACCGGAGGGTGTTTTCATCATAAGCGGCAATCGGCTGGTCATTCAGGCGGATTTCACCTTCACTGACATCCCATGCCCGGGTCAGCAGCTGCAATAAGGTGGATTTTCCGCAGCCGGTTTTTCCCAGCAGGGCGAGGTGCTCACCGGCACGCAGTGTCAGGGAGATATCTTTCAGCACCGGCAGCGGCTGTCCCGGATAGGTAAACCCGACACCACTGAGGCTGACGCTGACCTGTGCGGAGGCTGCCGGACCACTGGCCGGGAAAGTCACTTCCGGTTTGGTGTCCACTATCTGCGATACACGCTCTGCGGAGGTCATCACCTGGCCGAGATGCTGGAAAGCCACCGCCACCGGGCCTAATGCCTCAAATGCAGCCAGCGCACAGAAGACAAACAGAGCGATAATGGCACCGCTTTCGCGGTACGGCCAGCTGACCCCGGAAGCCATCCACAGCATCAGCGCAACGGCAAACCCGGTCGCCAGAATGATAATCGCCTGGGAAAGTCCGGTCAGACCGGCCTGGCGCTGCTGTTGTACCAGCCAGCGTTGTTCGGTCTCTGCCAACTGAGAGCGGAAGCGGGACTGTGCACCGAAAATGGTCAGTTCTGCCTGTCCCTGTAATGCGCTGGTCAGCAGGGTGCGGTACTGTGCACGCAGTGTGGTCAGCTGCACACCGATTGGCTTACCGGCGTAATAGAACACCACCGGCAGGGCAAACAGCAGGAAGGTCATAAACCCGCCCAGTGCATAAGCGATAGTCAGATCGAGAAAACCCAGCCCGAATGTCAGGACCGCAATCACCACCAGCGCGGCAACAATCGGCGAAATCACCCGCAGATAGAGGTGATCCAGCGTTTCCACATCCCCGACCAGCCGGTTGAGCAGTTCCCCCTGACGGAAGCGGGCAATACCGCCCGGTGTCAGCGGCAGGATTTTTTCAAAGGCAAATACCCGCAGATGTTTCAGCACACGGAAGGTCGCGCTGTGGCTGACCAGCCGTTCCGCATAGCGTCCGGCAGTGCGGGAGATAGCGGCGCCGCGCACTCCGGCGGCAGGCAGCATATAGTTAAAAAAGGCAATCCCCGGCACACCGGCAATAGCGGTACCGGCGAGGAACCAGCCGGACAGCGTCAGCAGCCCGATACTGGCGAGCAGCGTGGCAATCGCCAGCAGGATCCCGAGCGTCAGTAAAAACCAGTGGCGGCGGTAGAGGGCTAAAAACGGCAGTAAAACACGCATGATTACAGATCCCCCGTCCGGTGTGACAGCAACTGTGCAAACGCACCCTGTTGCTGTTGCAGAGCAGCATAGCTGCCCTGTTCAATAATAAGACCTTTATCCATCACCCAGACTTCATCATAGTCACGGGTTTCTTCCAGCAGGTGTGTCACCAGCAGAGTGGTTTGCTGATGTGCCGCCTCATTCAGGGCATGCATCACGCGCTCCTCACTGTGAGCATCCAGGCTGGCGGACGGTTCATCCAGCAGCAGCAGATGGCACGGATTGAGCAGGGCGCGTGCCACCGCAATCCGCTGCGCCTGGCCGACAGAGAGCCGCGCGGCATTATCCCCGACCACGGTATTGACCCCGTCAGGCAGCGAATCAATAAAATCGGTCACATAGGCTTTTTCCATCACCGCCGTGATTTCCTCAGAAGAGGCATCCGGGCGGCTCAGGCGGATATTGTCCAGAATGGTCTGTTCCGGCAGATGCGGATTTTGGCCCACCCAGCTCAGCTGTGCCCGCCAGCTTTCCGGGCTGATATCGCGCAGTTCCTGCTGATTGATCCGGATACTGCCTTCATACGGCAGAAAACCCAGCAGCAGATTGAGCAGTGAACTTTTCCCGGCTCCGCTCTGGCCGACAAGCGCGATACGCTGCCCGGCATTCAGGGTGAAATTCAGCGGCCCGGCCAGTTTTTCCCCTGACGGGGCAAAAATCATCAGATCGGTTGCGGTAACAGCAATCTGCTCTGCCGGTGCCAGCGGTTCTGTGCCCGGCAATTCGTCATCATTGTTCTCTGCGGATAACAGGGTAAACAGGGATTCCGCCGCGCCCACTGCCTGTGCTTTTGCGTGGTAATAGGTACCGAGGTCACGCAGCGGCTGGAAAAACTCCGGCGCGAGGATCAGGGCAATAAACCCGGCAAACAGCGTGACACCCATGCCGTAACTGCCGAAATTCAGTTCACCGAGATAGGAAAAACCAAAATAAACCGCGACGACGGCAATTGAGATCGCCGCGAAAAACTCCAGCACGGCGGAGGAGAGGAATGCCATACGCAGCACTTCCATAGTGCGTGAGCGGAAATCCTCGGTGGCATCATCAATCTGTTTCACTTCCTCACGACCGCGGTGGAAGAAGCGGATGGTTTCCAGCCCGCGCAGACGGTCGAGGAAATCGCCGCTCAGGCGGCTCAGGGCCAGGAAGTTACGGCGGTTGGCATCGGCGGCACCCAGGCCCACCAGTGCCATAAAAACGGGGATCAGCGGCGCTGTCACCAGCAGAATCAGCGCTGCCGCCCAGTTGATCGGGAACAGCGTGATCAGAATCATCATTGGTATGGTGGCGGACAGGGTCATCTGCGGCAGATAGCGGGAATAGTAATCCTGCATATCATCAATCTGTTCGAGAATAATCGTCGCCCAACTGCCTGCCGGTTTGCCTTTTACCCGTACCGGGCCGAGCTGTTCCAGTTTATCCAGTACTGTCCGGCGGATATCACGCCTCACCACCTGTCCGCAGATAAACCCGATCCGTTCGCGGATCGCGGCAACAACGGCGCGGGCAATAAACAGTATGACCAGTACAGTGAACAGAGTGAGGAGCTGTTCGCGGGGCATGTGCTCCATAATGAGGGACTGAAGGAGGACAGCGAGGCACCAGGCCTGGCCGATAATCAGTAAACCGCTGAGCACACCCAGCAACATCGAGAGGCGTAACCATCGCCGGGCCGGTGCCGCCTGAAGTTTTAACCAGCGGACGAGTTCTGACTGTCTTGATTTATCCATTTTTTCTGTATGCAGGTGATAAGTAAAAATACGGCTGAAATCAGCAGGATAATGTCATGGTACACGAAAAGGCGCTACAGATATAGCGCCCTGAAAATGCAGGATTATTTGTTGTCTGCGAGGCTGTCGAGATAGCGCTCGGCATCCAGTGCGGCCATGCACCCGGTTCCCGCAGAGGTAATCGCCTGACGGTAGATATGATCCATCACATCACCGGCGGCAAACACACCCGGAACTGATGTCTGTGTTGCATTACCGTGCGTGCCGGACTGAACACGGATATAGCCGTTTTCCAGATCCAGATGTCCCTCAAAAATACCGGTATTCGGGCTGTGGCCGATGGCGATAAAGCAGCCCATCACCGGCAGCTCTTCGGTTGCGTCACTTTTGGCGTCACGCAGACGAACAGCGGTCACACCCATCTGATCACCGATTACTTCATCCAGTGTGCGGTCAGTGTGCAGAACGATATTGCCGTTCTGAACCTTATCCATCAGACGGCTGATAAGGATTTTTTCAGCACGGAAGCTGTCACGGCGGTGGATCAGATGCACTTCTGATGCGATATTGGAGAGATACAGTGCTTCTTCCACAGCGGTGTTACCGCCGCCGACGACCGCGACTTTCTGGTTACGGTAGAAAAAGCCGTCACAGGTGGCACAGGCGGACACACCACGGCCTTTGAAAGCCTCTTCTGACGGCAGGCCGATATAACGGGCGGATGCGCCGGTGGCGATAATCAGCGCGTCACAGGTATAGGTATTTTCACCGGTCAGGGTAAACGGGCGTTTGCTGAAATCTACGCCGGTGATGTAATCATTGATGATTTCAGTCTCAAATTTTTCGGCGTGAGCCTGCATACGCTCCATCAGGCCCGGCCCGGTCAGACCTTCCGGGTCACCCGGCCAGTTTTCCACTTCGGTGGTGGTGGTTAACTGACCACCGACTTCCACCCCGGTAATCAGCACCGGATTTAAATTTGCCCGTGCCGCATAAACCGCAGCGGTATATCCGGCAGGGCCGGAACCCAGAATAATTAATTTACTGTGTCGGGTTGCGTTCATGAACACCTCATTAACAGAATGGCAAAAAAGCGTGTACAGGATTGTAGGAGAAACGAAGGGGTAAAAAAAGGAATAAAAACGGCAGAGCACAAAATTGAAACCGGCCGGAAATGAGTAGATTTTCAGGCGATTGTACGAGAAAGTGATTATTCAGAAGATTCCTAAGTTGTTTGAATATCACACCAAAAGCACGTCCTGTTTGTCAGCGAAACGTTTTTCTGTCATTTTCTTCAACAGGTTGTTCTGATTTTTGTTCATTTGCTTTGACAATCGGCTGCGCATTTGCGAAAACATCAGTGTAAGAGATTTTTATCCGTCGGGTTAATACATCCTGTTACACCGGTGATGTGTTTGTCCTGATGACGAAGCATGGTAATTTCAGCTTACGACTATAGCGATAATAATCTGAATGTTCCGGTAAACTGGCGCCGGTTGCGTATTCTAATAATCAGAAATGCAAAGAATTGGCCTGAAAACATGTTTTCCGATGCTGATTTTGTTCCGTCAGGTAAAGGAAGTGTTATGGGTGTGGGAAAATAGTAAATAAGAGAGATAACGAGATGATTGATAACAAAAAGCGTCCGGGTAAAGATCTTGACAGAATCGACAGGAATATTCTTAACGAATTGCAGAAAGATGGCCGTATCTCTAACGTCGAACTCTCCAAACGTGTGGGTCTGTCTCCGACTCCGTGTCTGGAACGTGTGCGCCGTTTAGAGCGTCAGGGCTTTATCACCGGGTATACCGCGCTGCTGAATCCGCACTATCTGGATGCCTCCCTGCTGGTATTCGTGGAAATTACCCTTAACCGCGGGGCACCGGATGTGTTTGAACAGTTCAACACCGCCGTGCAGAAGCTGGAAGAGATTCAGGAATGTCACCTGGTTTCCGGTGATTTTGACTACCTGTTGAAAACTCGTGTGCCGGACATGTCGGCTTACCGCAAACTGCTGGGTGAAACTCTTCTGCGTCTGCCGGGCGTGAACGACACCCGTACTTACGTGGTGATGGAAGAGGTCAAACAAAGTAACCGTCTGGTCATCAAGACCCGTTAATTTGTTTCCTGCGTCATGTGCAAAACGGGATAAATCAGTTACACTCCTGTTTATGCATACAGTTTCAACGCTGAGCTACCCTCAGCGTTGTTCCGTTTTACTGACAGGAAAAAACCGGACGTTGCGTCAGGAAATGACATGAGCCAGGAATATACAGAAGACAAACACATCAAATTCAGAAAAATCAGCAGCGGCCGCCGGTTGCTGGAAGCCGTCCTTATTGTGATCGGGTTGTGCGCCGTCTTTCTGCTGGTTGCTCTCTTATCGTTTAATCCGTCAGACCCGAGCTGGTCCCAGACCACCTGGCATGAGCCGGTGAAGAATCTGGCCGGCAGTATCGGGGCCTGGTTTGCGGATATTCTCTTTTCCGCCTTTGGCATACTGGCTTACACCGTACCCCCGCTGATGATCCTGGGGTGTTGGTCGGCCTTCCGCAGTAATGAAAATAAAGATTACGTGGACTTTTTCTCACTCTCGATGCGTATCATCGGGGGGCTGACACTTATCCTTTCATCCTGTGCCCTGGCATCCCTGAATGTGGATGATATGCAGAACTTCGCGGCAGGCGGGGTGATCGGCAGTTTATTCAGCTCTGCGCTGATGCCGTGGTTTAATGCCCTCGGCGCGACACTCGCGCTGCTCAGTCTGTGGGCGATAGGTCTGATGTTGCTGACCGGCTGGTCGTGGATCACCATCGCCGAAAAAACCGGTGCAGCGGTCCTTTCCCCTATTACCTTCATCACCAATCACTCCCGTGACCGTTATGACGATCAGTATTACGACGATCGTGAATATGACGACGAGGACGAGTATTACGACGATGAGGAAACGGATGAGCAGGCAGAGCACAACAACATACCGCAGACAGCAACTGCCGCAGCTCTGACCGCCGTTGTGCCTGACAGTGAGGCACAGACTCAGACCGCACAGTACCGTGAATACGATGATGCGGATGATGTGCTGTTTTCCGCTCCAAATGCGGCGGAACTGGCCCATCAGGCACATTATGAGGACCCGGCGGATAACAGCGACCCGCTGCTGACCCCGGTGCAGAATCTCTCAGCATATCCGGAAACCGCCGCTGAACCTGTGGTGTCTGTTGTGCATGCACAGGAACCGGCTGCACAGGAACACAGCGCACCGGCTGCCGATGAACCTGAACACTACCGTTTTGATGTCCCGGGTGCTTACCGGACAACTGTTGACCTGAATGCCCCGATCAATGTGCCGGATATTCAGCCGGAACCGGAGCCTGAACCGGCAGCACCGCAATGGGAAAACCCGTTTGCGGGAAGCGGCCGTACAGAACCGGTCTTTACGTTCGATCTGCCTGATGTGCCGGATACCGGTGATAACGGCAGCGCGCATCTTAGCTCTGCGGCGGCAGCAACTGCAGCGGCGGCCTTTAGTGCGGTACAGGTCAAACAGGGTCTCGGCCCTGAACTGCCGCGTCCGAATCCGGTGCGCCTCCCGACACGGCGCGAGCTTTACGGCATCCGCATTCCGTCTCAGCGTGACGCGGAACTTGAGCGTCTGCGCCGTGAGCAGGATGAATTTGCACAACTGCATCAGCCGGAACATCAGGCCGCACAGACTGAGCCGGATGAAGATGATGTATTACAGGCGCGCCTGCGTGATGAATTTATGACGCAGCAGCGTAACCGCTACGGCGATGATGAGACAGATATGTCTCCGGCAGCAGAGCCGGTGCAGGCAGTAACTGAACCGGAAATTACCACCGGTACGTCCTCCGCCTTTATCCCGGCTGCATCTGCCTATCAGGCACCGGTCAGCCATCACTCCTTTGCGTCTGCACCGCCGGTGGCGGATGTTCACCCGGCGGCAGAAGAAGACGATGAAGATGAGCAGGAAGCTCAGCGTCTTCAGGCGCAGTTTATGCAGATGCAACAACAGCGCTACAGCGGGCAGGCTGACGCTATTTTATCTGATCTGGCCGAACTGAAAGCCTTCTCTCCGGTGGAGGATCTGGTCGATCCGGAACCGGCAGAGCCGCTGTTTATCCCGACACCGGTCACCGCCCCTGCGGCAGAACCGGCACCGGTTTATGCCGCACCGGAGACCGCTGCTCAGCGCTTTGAATCTGTTGCCGCACCACAGCAGAATGCGGCACCGGTAACGTCACAGGAAGCACAGTTACAAAAACAGATGGAAGAGAGCCTGTTCCATCCGTTCCTGGTCCGCAATGACCAGCCGCTGCCGAAATCAACCACCCCGATGCCGTCTCTGGATCTGCTGGCTTCACCGCCGGGTACCATTGAGCCGGTGGATGAATTTGCGATGGAGCAGACAGCCCGTCTGATTGAGGCGCGGCTCAATGACTTCCGCATCAAAGCCCGTGTGGTCGGTTATGAACCGGGTCCGGTGATCACCCGCTTTGAGCTGGATCTGGCACCGGGTGTGAAAGCCTCGCGTATTTCCAACCTGTCCCGCGACCTGGCGCGTTCACTCTCCACGGTTGCGGTGCGTGTGGTGGAAGTTATCCCGGGCAAGCCGTATGTGGGGCTGGAACTGCCGAATGAAAAACGTCAGACCGTCTATCTGCGCGAAGTGCTGGACTGCGACGAATTCCGCGATACGCCATCACCGCTCTCTGTGGTGCTGGGGAAAGATATCTCCGGTCAGCCGGTGGTGGCAGATCTGGGCAAAATGCCGCACCTGCTGGTGGCAGGTACAACGGGCTCCGGTAAATCAGTCGGCGTAAACGCCATGATTATCAGCATCCTGTATAAAGCGAAACCGGAAGATGTCCGCTTTATCATGATCGACCCGAAAATGCTGGAACTCTCTGTTTATGAAGGTATTCCGCACCTGCTGACCCAGGTGGTGACTGACATGAAAGACGCCGCCAATGCCCTCGGCTGGTGTGTGGCGGAAATGGAACGGCGCTATAAACTGATGTCTGCTCTCGGGGTGCGTAACCTTGCGGGGTATAACGAAAAAATCCTGATGGCGGAATCCATGGGACGGCCGATTCCGGATCCGTTCTGGAAACCGACAGACAGCATGGAAATGACGCATCCGGTTCTGAAAAAAGAGCCGTATATCGTGGTCATGGTGGATGAATTTGCTGACCTGATGATGACCGCCGGTAAAAAAGTGGAAGAACACATCGCCCGTCTGGCACAGAAAGCCCGTGCAGCGGGGATCCACCTCGTACTGGCGACACAGCGTCCGTCAGTGGATGTTATCACCGGTCTGATTAAAGCCAACATCCCGACCCGTATCGCCTTTACCGTCTCCAGTAAGATTGACTCACGAACCATCCTCGACCAGGGCGGCGCGGAATCTCTGCTGGGTAACGGGGACATGCTCTATCTGCCGCAGGGTGCCAATGCGCCGCTGCGTGTTCACGGCGCGTTTGTCCGTGACCAGGAAGTGCATGATGTGGTGAATGACTGGAAAGCCCGTGGTCGTCCGGAATATATCGATAACATCACCCGTGGCGGTGAGGACGGCGAAGGCGGCAGTTCTGTCAGCGGAGAAGATCTGGATCCGCTGTTCGATCAGGCGGTACAATTCGTCACAGAAAAACAGCGGGTTTCCATTTCCGGTGTTCAGCGTCAGTTCCGCATCGGTTATAACCGGGCGGCGCGGATCGTGGAAGAAATGGAAGAACAGGGCATTGTCAGTGAACCGGGCCATAACGGTAACCGCGAAGTACTGGCACCGTCCTCAAATAACTTTTAATGACGCCGCTGCCTGCAAAGGCGGCGTCTGATTTATCCGAACGCATCATCAGGAATGCATACATGAAAAAGGTGTTTATCACAGCCTGCCTGCTGGCAGGTGCCGCAGTCAGTGCAGCACACGCAGATACCCGCAGTGATCTTCAGTCACGTCTGGGAAAAGTGAACAGTTTCCATGCGAATTTCGCACAGACCGTCACTGATGCTGACGGCGCACTGGTTCAGGAAGGAACAGGGGATTTATGGGTGAAGCGCCCGAACCTGTTCAACTGGCAGATGAGCGCGCCGGATGAAAGTGTGCTGGTCTCTGACGGCAAAACTCTGTGGTTCTATAACCCGTTTGTTGAACAGGTCACCGCCACCTGGCTGAAAGATGCCACGCAAAATACACCGTTTATGCTGATCACCCGTAACGACCCGGCTGACTGGCAGCAATACATGGTGAGCCAGCGCGGTGACAGCTTTGACCTGAAACCGAAAACCAGCGACGGCAACCTGAAATTATTTACTATCACTGTAACTCCGGACGGTATTATTCAGCAGTTTGCCGCCGTTGAGCAGGATGGCCAGAAAAGCAGCTATCAGCTCAAAGGGCAGCAGAGTACTGATGTGAATATGAGCAAATTCACCTTTACACCGCCGAAGGGGGTTACGCTGGACGATCAGCGGCAATGAGGCGTCAGTGACTAACTTTTCTCTCGATTTTTCGCAAAACGATTACCAGCCTCTGGCCGCCAGAATGCGGCCGGGGACACTGGAACAGTACATCGGACAGACTCACCTGCTGGCAGAGGGCAAACCGCTGCCGCGGGCTATCCGCGCCGGACAGCTCCACTCTATGATTCTGTGGGGACCGCCGGGCACCGGGAAAACCACCCTGGCGGAAGTGATCGGCCACTATGCGGATGCGGATATAGAGCGTCTGTCCGCCGTGACCTCCGGGGTAAAAGAGATCCGCGAAGCTATCGAGCGGGCGCGTCAGAACCGTAATCTGGGGCACCGCACCATTCTGTTTGTGGATGAGGTACATCGCTTCAATAAAAGCCAGCAGGATGCATTTCTGCCGCATATTGAGGATGGTACAGTCACCTTTATCGGTGCCACCACCGAAAACCCGTCATTTGAACTCAACTCCGCACTGTTATCCCGCGCCCGTGTTTATCTGCTCAAATCCCTGTCACCGGAAGATATCGAAGCGGTTCTGATTCAGGCGCTGAATGATTCTGAGCGCGGACTGGGCGGACAAAATATCGTCCTGCCGGATGAGACCCGCAAACTGCTGGCCGAACTGGTCGCCGGTGATGCCCGCCGTTCGCTGAATGTGCTGGAAATGATGGCGGATATGGCCGAAACCGGTGCTGACGGCAAACGTGTTCTGACCACAGAACTGCTGAAGGAAGTCAGCGGGGAACGCAGCGCCCGCTTTGATAACAAAGGCGATCGCTACTACGACCTGATTTCCGCACTGCACAAGTCAGTGCGCGGCTCGGCACCGGATGCCGCACTCTACTGGTATGCCCGGATTATCACTGCAGGCGGGGATCCGCTCTATGTGGCGCGTCGTCTGCTGGCGATTGCATCAGAAGATGTCGGTAATGCGGATCCGCGCGCCATGCAGGTCGCCATTTCAGCGTGGGACTGCTTTACCCGTGTGGGACCGGCGGAAGGTGAGCGGGCGATTGCCCAGGCGATTGTTTATCTCGCCTGTGCACCGAAAAGTAACGCCGTTTACACCGCCTTCAAAGCCGCGATGCGTGATGCAAAAGAAGGGCGGGATTATGACGTGCCGGAGCATCTGCGCAACGCGCCGACCAAACTGATGAAAGAAATGGGGCTCGGCAAAGAGTACCGTTACGCCCATGACGAAACGAATGCGTATGCCGCCGGAGAAGTCTATTTTCCGCCTGAAATGCGTGATACCCGCTACTATTTTCCGGCAAACCGGGGCATGGAAGGAAAAATCGGCGAGAAACTCGCCTGGCTTGCTGAGCAGGATCAAAATAGCCCGATAAAACGCTACCGTTAATGCCGTTGTTGCGGTAAGGTGTGAAATGTAAGAATAGGTAAATGGCTTAAAACACTCAGAATGTTCATCCTGCATACAGTGCGGGTTTCCGGGCGGATTAAGACGTTTCACAGTTGCGTTAATAACAGCCGCACTGCCGGAAAGCAGGAAAACACTTTTCGCCGGTTGCATCTCCGTTACTGACACTCACGTTATAACAACAAGCACAGGAATAGCATGCTCGATCCAAATTTACTGCGTAATGAGCTGGACGCGGTTGCCGAAAAACTGGCTCGCAGGGGTTTTACCCTGGATGTGGACACGCTGCGCACTCTCGAAGAGCGCCGCAAGGTTTTACAAGTTGAAACTGAAACTCTGCAGGCTGAACGCAACTCCCGATCGAAGTCCATTGGTGAAGCGAAAGCCCGCGGTGAAGACATTGAAGCAGTGCGCCGTGAAGTGAACCTGTTAGGGGATAAACTGGATGCTGCCAAATCTGCACTGGATGAAGTGCAGGCTGAGTTACGCACCATTGCTCTGAATATTCCTAACCTTCCGGCAGACGAAGTGCCGTTTGGTAAAGATGACAGCGATAACCCTGAAGTCAGCCGCTGGGGCACACCTAAGCAGTATGATTTCGAAGTGCGCGATCACGTTTCACTGGGTGAAATGACTGATGGCCTGGATTTCCCGGCTGCTGTTAAACTGACCGGTGCGCGTTTCGTTGTGATGAAAGGCCAGATTGCCCGCCTGCATCGCGCTATCGCACAGTTCATGCTGGATCTGCACACAGAACAGCACGGCTATCAGGAAATCTATGTACCGTATCTGGTTAACCACGATACGCTGTACGGTACCGGTCAGTTACCGAAATTTGCCGGTGACCTGTTCCATACCAAACCACTGGAAGAAGAAGCGGAAACCAGCAGCTATGCGCTGATCCCGACAGCTGAAGTGCCTGTCACCAACCTGGTCCGTGACGAAATTCTGGATGAAGCAGATCTGCCGCTGCGTATGACCGCTCATACACCGTGCTTCCGTTCCGAAGCGGGTTCGTATGGCCGTGATACCCGTGGTCTGATCCGTATGCACCAGTTTGACAAAGTTGAGCTGGTTCAGATTGTGCATCCGGAAAAATCCATGGAAGCTCTGGAAGAACTGACCGGCCACGCTGAGAAAGTATTACAGCTGCTGAACCTGCCATACCGTAAAGTGCTGCTGTGCACCGGCGATATGGGCTTCGGTTCCCGTAAAACCTATGACCTTGAAGTCTGGGTTCCGGCGCAGAACACCTACCGTGAAATCTCATCCTGCTCTAACTGCTGGGATTTCCAGGCGCGCCGTATGCAGGCTCGCTTCCGTGGTAAAGATGATAAAAAACCACAGCTGGTTCATACCCTGAACGGCTCCGGTCTGGCTGTCGGCCGTACCCTTGTGGCTATCATGGAAAACTATCAGCAGGCTGATGGTCGTATCGAAATTCCGGAAGTATTACGTCCGTATATGAAAGGTCTGACACATATCGGCTGATTGCCGGTCCGTTGTCACTGATCTGATAAAAATCCCGCCGGTGAAAACCAGCGGGATTTTTTTATATCCGTAAACCATCACAGGGTATTAAACAGTTTCCGGGTCATTTCAAAACTCTCCCGGCGCAGTGACGGGATCTCATCACTCCACAGCGGGTTATGCGGTACCATAAAGCCATGACATTCCAGCGTATGTATCACCATCCGCAACTCCTCAATATCGTTTGCCAGCAGCATTGGCGGTAATCCGTCCGGTGATTCCGGCAGGAAAAAGGTGACAGGGAAATTGGCACTCATTTCAGAAAAAGGGTTAGTGGCATCCATACTGTGATGTACGACTTCTCTGCCTTCCCCGCAAAGCAGGGCTGCATTAATCTGTGGGATCAGGGCAGCGACTCTCGGGGTGTTATTACCAAAACGAGGATCTTCCCTCTCCAGTAATTCCCGGCGGATAATCTCTTTTGTTGATCCGCGGCGCAGCAGATAAGGCCGTTTTTCCGCAAACGCTTCTGCGCTGACATCCGGGTTATGCGGGATATCCTGACTGCCGAAATCTTTTGTACGGGGAGCCACAATCATCAGGTCATAGTCAGCGGTCAGTGGCTTATTCAGTTGCGGGGAACAGAGAATCTGCACCGGGGTATCATTTTTCTGCACATAGATAGCATATAAATCATTTTCAGCCGGTTTCGCGGTGAATAAATGCAGATGACCATGAGGCGACTTGCTTTCGAGTGTGATAAAGCCGTTTTTATCCGGCTGATGACGGGTAAGTAATCCCATATCAACCAGCTCGTTTATACGCGAACCGGTTATTTGCAGATTATCTGCTGTGGCATGGCCGTCCCGGAGACATTCTGCGACTTTCCTGTTCATCAGTTCAGTCTTATGTTTCTGTCCGCACAGTTTACTGTAAAACTGATCAACCGGAATAAATCCGGCCATCGGCCCCCAGTTGGCACTTTTCCCTTTGATAGTAAAATTTTTGGTCGGGTAACCGGCACTGATAAGGCCGGTTGCGGTCGCCTCAACCGGACGGAAGCTGATCACCAGTTGCTGCTTTTCAGCTAATGCCTGAAGCGGGGCAAGGTGCTCTGCGGCGATACCGGTCTGAGAGATAACGGCCTGACGGTCTGTTATCAGCCCGGGGAATACTGTTGTGGTATCAGAAGAAAGCGGGGGCGATGATATTTCCGGGGGACTGACAGAATCGGGTAAAGAAGGTGAGCCGGAGATCTTGTACATGTGTTGATTATCCATTGTTGCCAAAAGGTCAGGATAAAAAACTGACAGGAAAAAAATGTCAGAAAACAACCGGAAACAGTATAAATAAGATTACAGGCTGATCATATTTTCTGTTTAGGTTGCAGATTTAGTTATTTCCGGCTCTGCCGGGAGATGTATTTTATTGGTTTTTAAATCTTAAATTTTATTCTTCTTCGGTTTCAGACGCCGCCCGGTAAGTAAAACAAAAGATAAACGAACAGGGGTGATACAAATAAAAACAGCACACCGGGGTGTGCTGTCAGAAATAGCAGTGAGATAACTTAATACATCACTTTATGACCATAGCTTTCCAGGATGGATTTCACTTTTTCCATGGTCTCTTTTGACGGCGGCTTAACACCATCAAGTTTGTATTCTTCATTCATTGCCGTCCATTTATGCTTACCTAACTCGTGGTAAGGCAGCAGTTCAATCTTCTCGATATTCTTCATATCTTTGGTGAAATCACCGAGAAGGTGGGCGGAATGCTCATCATCAGACCAGCCCGGCACGACGACATAGCGTACCCAGGTTTTCTGATTGCGTTCAGCGAGATAACGGGCGAACTGTAATGTGCGGTGATTGGATACGCCGACTAAATTCTGGTGGATGCTGTCATCGAGTTGTTTTAAATCCAGCATAACCAAATCGGTTACTTCCATCAGCTCGTCAATGACCGGGTCATAACGGCGGACAAAACCATTGGTATCCAGGCAGGTGTGAATACCTTCTTTCTTACACTCACGGAACCAGTCACGCACGAACTCAGCCTGCAGTATCGCTTCACCACCGGATGCTGTCACACCGCCGCCGGATGCATTCATAAAGTGGCGGTATGTGACCGCTTCTTTCATTAACTCGTCCACAGTGACTTCCTGACCGTCATGCAGATCCCATGTATCGCGGTTATGACAATACAGGCAACGCATCAGACAGCCCTGGAAAAAGACGATAAAACGAATGCCCGGGCCATCAACGGTCCCGCAGGATTCAAATGAGTGAATACGACCTAATACTGACATGACAGGATTACTCCAAAACTGACCAGTTATAATAAAGGCCCCGAAACTGAGGGGCCTTTTAGTTTATGTCATTTTAATAAGACAGCAAATGGTTACCGCACAAATTACATGGATTTTGTGAATGTACGGGTAATAACGTCTTTCTGCTGTTCTTTAGTCAGTGAGTTGAAACGAACTGCGTAGCCTGAAACACGGATAGTCAGCTGAGGATATTTCTCAGGATTTTCCATTGCTTCTAACAGCATTTCACGGTTCATTACGTTCACGTTCAGGTGCTGACCACCTTCGATGCTTGATTCGTGGTGGAAGTAACCATCCATCAGGCCAGCCAGGTTAGTACGACGAACATCGTCATCTTTACCTAATGCGTTTGGTACGATAGAGAAGGTGTAGGAAATACCATCTTTCGCGTAAGCAAACGGCAGTTTAGCAACGGAAGTCAGAGAGGCAACAGCACCTTTCTGGTCACGGCCGTGCATAGGGTTCGCACCTGGTCCGAACGGAGCGCCTGCGCGACGGCCGTCTGGAGTGTTACCGGTTTTCTTACCATACACAACGTTAGAAGTGATGGTCAGAATTGACTGTGTAGGAACCGCGTTACGGTACATGTGGTGTTTCTGAATTTTCTTCATGAAACGTTCAACGATGTCACATGCGATGTCATCAACACGGGAGTCGTTGTTACCGAACTGCGGATATTCACCTTCGATTTTGAAGTCAACAGCCAGGCCGCTTTCATCAATAATCGGGCTTACTTTCGCATATTTGATAGCAGACAGGGAGTCAGCTGCAACAGACAGACCTGCGATACCACATGCCATAGTACGATATACATCACGGTCATGCAGAGCCATCAGAGCTGCTTCGTAGCTGTACTTGTCGTGCATATAGTGAATGCAGTTCAGTGCAGTCACATAGTTAGTTGCCAGCCAGTCCATGAATTCATCCAGACGAGCCATAACAACATCATAATCCAGAACATCTGTGTGAATTGGTTCGTGTTTAGGACCAACCTGGATTTTCAGTTTTTCGTCAACACCGCCGTTGATTGCATACAGCAGAGTTTTAGCCATGTTTGCACGGGCACCGAAGAACTGCATTTGTTTACCGACAACCATCGGGCTCACGCAGCATGCGATTGCGTAGTCATCGTTATCAAAGTCAGGACGCATCAGGTCATCGTTCTCATACTGTACAGAAGAGGTATCGATAGACACTTTAGCTGCATAACGTTTGAAGTTCAGAGGCAGTTTTTCAGACCACAGGATGGTCATGTTTGGTTCCGGTGAAGGACCCATGGTGTACAGGGTGTTCAGGAAACGGAAGCTGTTTTTGGTTACCAGAGTACGGCCGTCGGTACCCATACCTGCCAGTGATTCTGTTGCCCAGATTGGGTCACCGGAGAACAGTTCATCATACTCAGGGGTACGCAGGAAGCGGACCATACGCAGTTTCATGATCAGGTGGTCAACGATTTCCTGAGCTTCAACTTCGGTAATTTTGCCTTGTTCCAGGTCACGCTGGATGTAAACGTCCAGGAATGTGGAAACACGGCCGAAGGACATTGCAGCACCGTTCTGAGACTTAACAGCAGCCAGGTAGCCGAAGTAAGTCCACTGTGCAGCTTCCTGAGCGTTAGCAGCAGGACGGGAGATATCCAGACCGTATTTGGCAGCCATTTCTTTCATCTGGCCTAATGCACGGTGCTGTTCTGCGATTTCTTCACGCAGCTGGATAGTTTCACGCAGATCTTCGCCGCTTTCTAATTTAGCCTGCAGAGAAGTGAACTGTGCGAATTTGTCTTTCATCAGGAAGTCGATACCGTACAGTGCAACACGACGGTAGTCACCGATGATACGACCACGGCCGTATGCGTCAGGCAGACCGGTCAGAACACCGGATTTACGGCAGCGGATGATGTCGGGAGTATAAACGTCGAACACACCCTGGTTGTGCGTTTTACGGTACTCGGTGAAGATTTTTTCGATTTCCGGGTTCATTTCGCGGCCGTAGGCTTTGCATGAACCTTCGATCATACGGATACCACCGAACGGCAGCATTGCACGTTTCAGAGGTTTTTCAGTCTGCAGACCAACGACTTTTTCTAAAGACTGGTCGATGTAACCGGCATCGTGAGAAGTGATAGTAGACGGCAGATCAGTGTCAAAATCGATAGGAGCGTGGGTACTGTTTTCGATTTTGATGCCTTCCATAACTTTCGCCCACAGAGCAGTTGTTGCCTCTGTAGCGCCCGCTAAGAAAGACTCATCGCCTTCATATGGGGTGTAGTTTTTCTGGATAAAGTCACGGACGTTAACTTCCTGTGACCAGTCACCCAGATTAAAGCCTTGCCATGCTGAAGCGAATTTTTCATTTAATTCTGACATGATACTTTACCTTTTAACAATGGAACTTAGAAATTCAGTCGTGATAAACAGAGATTAATGCTTCTGGTCACCGCGTAAATGAATCAGCCAATAAGTCAGACCTACTAAAACTGCACCACCAATAATGTTGCCGATGGTGACCGGAATCAGGTTGTTAATCACGAAATCAGAAACTGTCAGGGACGGAAACTGTTCAGGCGACGAACCAACCATAGTCCAGAATTCAGAAGGTGCAAAATTTTTAATCGCAATCCCCATCGGGATCATAAACATATTGGCGATACTGTGCTCAAATCCGCTGGCAACAAACATACCGATAGGTAAGACTAAAGCTAAAAGTTTATCGGTCAGACTACGGCCTGCGTAGCTCATCCATACCGCCAGACAAACCATTAAGTTTGCCAGAATCCCGAGACAGACGGCTTCAATAAAGGTGTGATGAAGCTTATGATCCGCTGTTTGCAGGATATTTAATCCCCACAGCCCGTCGGCTGCCATATACTGTCCGGCGTACCAGATGAGGGCGACAAAGAAGAGAGCGCCGACCAGGTTACCGAAATACACGCGGGTCCAGTTTGCAAACATCTGTCCCCAGGTGATACGCCCGGTGGCTTTTGCCACGCTGGTTAATACGGTGGAGGTGAATAAGTCAGCCCCGCAAACCACAACCAGCATCAGACCGAGCGAGAAACATAAACCACCGATAAGTTTAGCGATACCAAAAGGCACTATGCCTGCGGTACCGGTGGTGGCTGTAATATAAAAGACAAAACCTACTGAGATGAAAATTCCTGCCATGAATGCAGATAAGTATGTGATGTGAGGGGCTTTCGTTGCTTTATAGACACCCACATCGTCTGCAACATGTGCCATATCGGCAGGAGATAATAAATTAAAAAGTGCGTCAGTTTTCATAATGCTAACTGTCTCTTGATTCCAAATAATTATAGCACGCAATGATAGTAACAAAGGGTGAAAAAATTAAACTTGATGTGGATCATAAAGGCGTTCAAGAGAATCGTCAAATACCCTGAAAAAAGTTGAAAAATCAATGTAAGTTTATGTATAAAAAGGAAAAACAATTTTTTAAAAATTGTAATATATTTTTATTTTTTGTTTTTTATTTAATTAAAGTAAAAAATCAGGTTAACTTGTCGTTTTTGTGTTACTTAAAACGAACAAATTAACCTAATATTTACGTTTATTGCTATTTACGACGATTAAATCGCATTTTTATCGTTTAGCCAAAAATGTGCTTTTGCTTTTTGCAGTTTTTCATAAGCTGCCAGCAGTGCCTGATGAGCAGGAAATGCAGTTAAGTTATTATCAGATGCACATAATCCGAAGAAACAGTTTTTGCCGTTCAGAGCATCCAGCGCCGCATTCAGGGTTTCCTGACCATACATACGGGCAAACGCCGGCAGGTACTGTTCTGTGTCGCGCTCCGGCTCCTGTGTTAACAGCAGCAGGGTATGCAGACAGCGGTAATAGTTTGCCCGTGCGGCACTGAGAACACTGGCGTTGAAGTCCTGTGTCCACTCCACCCAGGCCAGCGCCTGATCGGTATCACCACCGGCCAGTGCCAGCATGGATTTCAGCTCACCGATGCGCAGGGTGGACCAGCCATTATCTTTACCGGCGGCAATGCCCAGCAATTCACGGACACGGGTAAAATCGTCATGGCCTTCTTCATCCAGCTGCGCCAGCAGAGAGAGATAATCTTCGGCGCTGTAACGGCTTTCCGGCAGCGCGAGAATAGTTTCACGCAGATGAATACCCATGGTGTTATTGGCCATATGCAAATCTTCCACCGGATAGATATCTGACATGCCCGGCACCAGGATACGGCAGGCATACACACCGAGATGCTCATAATCGGCAATATACACTTCGTGGCCGGATGCCGCGAACTGTGCCATCAGTGTGGTGAATTCTTCTTCGGTGGTGCCGCGGAACTGCCAGTCAGCGAAATCATAATCCGCATCCTGTTTAAACAGATCCCAGCTGATCAGGCCGCTTGAATCAATAAAGTGAGTTTCCAGGTTGGTCTGATCCGCCACTTCCTCGTCATCAAAGGTCGGTGCGGTGAAAACATCGAGGTCTTTCAGGCTGCGTCCCTGTAACAGCTCAGTGACAGTCCGCTCCAGTGCAACACCGAAATCAGGATGAGCGCCGAAAGAGGCAAAACAGGTACCGTTGGCCGGGTTAAACAGCACCACACAGATGACCGGATACTGACCGCCGAGAGAGGCATCAAAACAGAAGATCGGGAAACCTTCGCTTTCCAGGGTGCGGATTGACTCAGTGACCTGCGGATAACGCGCCAGCACCTCTTCCGGGATCGCCGGTAAGCTGATGCGCTCAGCAATAATGCGGTTTTTCACATAACGTTCAAAGACTTCCGATAATCCCTGCACGCGGGCTTCATTGCGGGTGTTCCCGGCGGACATGCCGTTGGACACATACAGGTTGGCGACGATATTCATCGGAATATACACCGTTTTGCCGTCAGACTGGCGGGTAAACGGCAGGGCGCAGATACCGCGCTCCTCATTGGAGGATTGCAGGTCAATCAGCTGGCTGCCCTGCAAATCATTTTCCGGATCATAATAATCGCGCAGATACTGATCGAGAATACCGTCCGGCAGCGAGTCATCCTCTGTCAGCGGGAACCATTTCTCATCCGGATAGTGAACAAACTCCCCGTTGGCAATGGTTTCGCCCAGCCAGAAATCAGCAAAAAAGTAGTTGGTGGACAGACGCTCAAAATACTCGCCCAGGGCGGAGGCAAGCGCGGCTTTTTTAGTGGCCCCTTTGCCGTTGGTAAAGCAGAGCGGGCAGTCAGTATCACGGATATGCACGGACCAGACGTTCGGCACCGGGTTGAGCCACGAGGCTTCTTCTATATTGAAACCCAGTTGCTGCAGTTTCTGCTGAAAACGGCTGATGGAATCTTCGAGAGCGGCATCTTTGCCGGGAATAAAAGTATGTGTTTGCGTCATGGGATCCACAATTGCTGTAACGGCCCGCTGCACGCGGACTCAGGAATACCGGGGAAGAAAGGCGCACATAATACGGATTTTTCGTGTCAGCGGCTACCTTTGTGAATGTAAAGTTACCACCGGGTTATTCCGCTGTATTTCCGCCGTCCGTCATGAATCCCCGGAAATACATTATATAATATCCCAGTCTGATAGTCAGAGGTAGTCAGATATTCTGCCGGGCGACAAAAAGGGTTTACCGCCCATCATGCAATAAGCGTTGCAGCGAAGGGTGGGGAGTGATAAAACCGACAGACAGGGCGTATTCATATGATGGATATACAGGGCATTAATTTACAGATAGGGTGAGGTCAATGAGTCAGGTATATAACTTTAGTGCCGGTCCGGCTATGCTGCCGGTAGAAGTGCTGCGCCGTGCTGAGCAGGAACTGTGCAACTGGCGCGGGCTCGGCACCTCAGTCATGGAAATCAGTCACCGCAGCAAAGAGTTTATGTCGGTGGCAAAGGAAGCGGAAAATAATCTGCGCCAGATCCTCGCGGTACCGGATAACTATAAAGTACTGTTTTGCCACGGCGGCGCACGCGGACATTTTGCCGCACTGCCGATGAACCTGCTGGGTGATAAAACCAAAGCGGATTATGTGGTGGGCGGATACTGGGCGGAATGTGCGGCAGAAGAAGCAAAAAAATACTGCACACCGAACATTATTAATGTCAGAACTGAATCGGAAGACGGTATCGGCGTGAAACCGATGAGCGAATGGCAGCTCAGTGATGATGCAGCCTATGTTCACTACTGCCCGAATGAAACCATTGATGGTATTGCCATTCATGAAGAGCCGGATTTCGGCGATAAAATCGTGATTGCAGATTACTCGTCTGCCATCCTGTCCAAACCACTGGATGTCAGCCGTTTCGGGGTGATTTATGCGGGTGCGCAGAAAAATATCGGCCCGGCCGGGCTGACCCTGGTGATTATCCGTGAGGATCTGCTGGGCAAAGCGCGCAGAGAAACCCCGTCCATCCTCGACTATACCGTACTGAGTGAATGTGACTCTATGTTCAACACCCCGCCGACCTTTGCCTGGTATCTCTCCGGTATGGTCTTTAAGTGGCTGATTGAACAGGGTGGTTTACAGGAAATCGCCCGGATCAACTATGATAAAGCACAACTGCTTTACTCTGCGGTGGATCACAGTGATTTCTATATTAACCGTGTGGCGGCGGCCAACCGTTCCCTGATGAACGTGCCGTTCCAGATGTCTGATCCGTCACTGGACAGTAAATTCCTCGCCGAAGCACAGGCACAGGGACTGGTTTCCCTGAAAGGGCACAAAGTTGCCGGCGGGATGCGCGCCTCCATTTATAATGCGATGCCGTATGAAGGCGTGCGCGCACTGGCCGAATTTATGGCGGAGTTTGAAAGCCGCCACAGCTGATTTTTTGCAGACATTTTTCCGGGACCGGGTAAGCATCCGGCCCCGTTTTTCGTTTTTATGTTTACACACCGGAGAATAACTTCGTATGGATTCCCTGACGTTACAACCGATCGCCCGCATTAACGGGACGATTAACCTGCCCGGTTCCAAGAGTGTCTCCAACCGGGCACTGCTGCTGGCGGCACAGGCTGCGGGCACAACACGCCTTATCAACCTGCTCGACAGCGATGATATCCGCCATATGCTCAGCGCACTGCGGGAACTGGGGATCCGTTATCAGCTTTCTGACGACAAAACCGAATGTATTGTGGAAGGTCAGGGCAAACCGATCAGCGGATTTAAAGGTATTGATCTGTTCCTCGGTAATGCCGGAACGGCGATGCGCCCGCTGACTGCGGCACTGTGTCTCGGGGATAATGACATTACCCTGACCGGCGAACCGCGTATGAAAGAGCGCCCGATTGGCCATCTGACCGATGCACTGCGCCAGGGCGGCGCACAGATTGATTTCCCGGAAAATGACGGTTATCCGCCGCTGCGGATCCGCGGTGGCTTTACCGGCGGGCGTATCAGTGTGGATGGTTCCGTATCCAGCCAGTTTCTGACCGCGCTGCTGATGGCAGCACCACCGGCGGAGAATGACA
This sequence comes from Morganella sp. B601, assembly GCF_051172335.1. Classification (NCBI taxonomy): domain Bacteria; kingdom Pseudomonadati; phylum Pseudomonadota; class Gammaproteobacteria; order Enterobacterales; family Morganellaceae; genus Morganella; species Morganella sp. B601. Next base: position 402,910 of record NZ_JBPIZE010000003.1, on the reverse strand, counting down.
CAGAAATCACTATCAGCGGTGAACTGGTGTCCAAACCGTATATTGATATCACGCTGGCGATGATGTCCTCTTTTGGCATTACGGTGGTGAATGAAGATTACCGGCGTTTCCTGATCAAAGGAAAACAGCAGTATCAGTCCCCGGGAGAATACCTGGTGGAAGGGGATGCTTCATCTGCCTCCTATTTCCTCGCGGCGGCAGCCATTAAAGGCGGCACCGTGCGGGTTACCGGCATCGGGCGTAACAGTCTGCAGGGCGACACACAATTTGCCGCTGTGCTGGAAAAAATGGGTGCGAAAGTGACGTTTGCGGACTCGTATATTGAATGCACCCGCGATACCCTGCACGGCATCGATATGGACATGAACGCCATCCCGGATGCGGCGATGACGATTGCCACCACCGCGCTGTTCGCCGAAGGGACAACCACTATCCGCAATATCTATAACTGGCGGGTGAAAGAGACGGATCGTCTCAGCGCAATGGCAGCTGAACTGCGTAAAGTCGGCGCACTGGTGGAAGAGGGGCATGATTACATTCAGGTCACCCCGCCGGCAAAACTGCAGCATGCGGAAATTGAAACCTATAACGATCACCGTATCGCCATGTGTTTCTCGCTGGTGGCACTGTCAGATACCCCGGTCACGATCCTCGATCCGGGCTGTACGGCAAAAACCTTCCCCGGCTACTTCAGTGAGCTGGCGGCACTGTCAGAATAAAAAAACGCCGTTCTGCGTGCAGGGCGTTTCCTCTGCTGTCACAGATGCGTATAATACGGGCATCTTTTTTCAGGCGGCCGTTGTGACGGCCGCCGGACTGCGACAGGAGAGCGCGCATGGCAGTATATGTTCCGGTCATTACCATTGACGGCCCGAGCGGCGCGGGCAAAGGTACCCTTTGTCACGCACTGGCAAACGAAATGGGATGGCATTTACTGGACTCCGGCGCAATTTACCGCGTTCTGGCACTGGCGGCACTGCATCATCATGTGGATATCACCTCGGAAGATGCACTGGTTCCGCTGGCGGCGAATCTGGATGTGAAATTCCTGGCAAAAGACACGGGCCCTGAGACAATTCTGGAAGGTGAGGATGTCAGCCGGGCTATCCGTCAGGAAGAAGTGGGTATGACGGCCTCGCAAATCGCGGCGTTCCCGCGTGTCCGTGAAGCTCTGCTGCGCCGTCAGCGCGCATTCCGTGTGGCACCGGGCCTGATTGCCGACGGCCGTGACATGGGCACGGTGGTGTTCCCGGATGCCCCGGTGAAAATTTTCCTCGACGCGAGTGCGCAGGAGCGCGCCCACCGCCGGATGAAGCAGTTGCAGGACAAAGGCTTTAGTGTTAATTTTGACCGCCTTCTTGCTGAGATAGAAGAGCGTGATTTCCGCGACCGCAACCGTGCGGTTGCCCCGCTGGTGGCTGCCGGCGACGCGCTGATTCTGGACTCAACAACCATGTCAATTGACGACGTTATTGCCGAAGCCCTTCGTTATACGAAGGAAAAACTGGCAGAAACGGCGGAATGATAAACAAAATTTGCGGAAATTCTGACTGAAAACGTGTTTTTTAGTAGGTTTCTGTATTCGTTTTTGTTTATAATGTTAAGTTGAAGTTTTTTACCGGCAGAGAACAAGGCAAAGAAGCAGTTTTCTGCCACCCCTTTGTGACAAGGAATGTTGCAAGGTATGTGAAACAACCCCATTCGGCCGGATGCTAAATGGACGTTAATACTTAAACACTTGAAGATCAAACATGACTGAATCTTTTGCTCAACTCTTTGAAGAATCCCTGCAGGCTATCGAAACCCGTCCGGGCGCTATCGTCCGTGGTACTGTTGTCGCTATCGATAAAGACGTAGTTCTGGTTGACGCAGGTCTGAAATCAGAATCTGCTATCCCGGTAGAACAGTTCAAAAATGCTCAGGGCGAGCTGGAAATCCAGGTTGGCGACGAAGTTGATGTTGCTCTGGACGCAGTAGAAGACGGTTTCGGTGAAACTGTTCTGTCCCGCGAGAAAGCAAAACGCCACGAAGCATGGCTGATGCTGGAAAAAGCATACGAAGAAGCTGAGACTGTTACCGGTGTTATCAACGGTAAAGTTAAAGGCGGTTTCACTGTCGAACTGAACGGCATCCGTGCGTTCCTGCCGGGTTCACTGGTTGACGTGCGTCCTGTTCGTGACACCACGCATCTGGAAGGCAAAGAGCTTGAGTTCAAAGTAATCAAGCTGGATCAGAAACGCAACAACGTGGTTGTTTCCCGTCGTGCAGTTATCGAGTCAGAAAACAGCGCAGAGCGCGATCAGCTGCTGGAAAACCTGCAGGAAGGCATGGAAGTTAAAGGTATCGTTAAGAACCTCACTGACTACGGTGCATTCGTTGATCTGGGCGGCGTTGATGGTCTGCTGCATATCACTGATATGGCGTGGAAACGTGTTAAACACCCAAGCGAAATCGTGAATGTCGGCGACGAAATCACTGTTAAAGTGCTGAAATTCGACCGTGAACGTACCCGCGTATCTCTGGGCCTGAAACAGCTGGGCGAAGATCCTTGGGTCGCAATCGCTAAGCGTTACCCTGAGAACACCCGTCTGACCGGTCGCGTGACCAACCTGACTGACTACGGCTGCTTCGTTGAAATCGAAGAAGGCGTTGAAGGTCTGGTACACGTTTCTGAAATGGACTGGACCAACAAAAACATCCACCCATCTAAAGTTGTTAACGTGGGCGACGTTGTTGAAGTTATGGTTCTGGACATCGACGAAGAACGTCGTCGTATCTCCCTGGGCCTGAAGCAGTGCAAATCTAACCCATGGCAGCAGTTCGCGGAAACTCACAACAAAGGTGACCGTGTTGAAGGTAAAATCAAGTCAATCACTGACTTCGGTATCTTCATTGGTTTAGATGGCGGCATCGACGGTCTGGTTCACCTGTCTGACATCTCCTGGAACGTTGCAGGCGAAGAAGCAGTACGTGAATACAAAAAAGGCGACGAAATCGCAGCTGTTGTTCTGCAGGTTGATGCAGAGCGCGAGCGTATCTCTCTGGGCGTTAAGCAGTTAGCTGAAGATCCGTTCAACAACTACACCGCTGTTACCAAGAAAGGTGCTATCGTCACCGGTAAAGTAACTGCAGTAGACGCTAAAGGCGCAACTGTTGAGCTGATGGATGGCGTTGAAGGTTACCTGCGTGCATCAGAAGCTTCACGCGATCGCGTTGAAGATGCTACTCTGGTTCTGAGCGTTGGTGATGAAGTTGAAGCTAAATACACTGGTGTTGATCGTAAAAACCGTGTAATCAACCTGTCTGTACGTGCAAAAGACGAAGCGGATGAAAAAGACGCTATCGCTACTGTGAACAAGCAGGAAGAAGCTGGCTTCTCTAACAACGCAATGGCAGAAGCTTTCAAAGCAGCTAAAGGCGAGTAATTAAGCAGCAGCAGGCCGCGCAAGCGGTCTGCTTTTATGATAATCAGGGTAGTCCAGGAGGTTATATGACCAAATCTGAACTGATTGAGAAGCTGGCAGGCCAACAATCTCATCTTCCGGCTAAAGTTGTTGAAGAAGCAGTAAAAGAGATCCTTGAGCATATGGCAAATACGCTTGCTGACGGTGAACGTATTGAAATCCGTGGATTCGGCAGTTTTTCTCTGCACTACCGTGCACCGCGGGTAGGTCGTAACCCGAAAACCGGCGAACAGGTGGAACTGGAAGGTAAACACGTTCCTCACTTCAAACCGGGCAAAGAGTTACGCGACCGCGCAAATATCTATGCTTGATTATTGACAGAGATAATAAAAATGACGCCACCGGCGTCATTTTTTTTTGCAGCAAACATTAAATTATCATTATTATAAAAATGTTAATATTGTATTAATAAATTATGGTTGTGTAAGGTTCTGGTGTTGGCAAGTTGAATTCGTTTATTGATAATAGGTTACCGGAGACATCATATTCAGTTCGCCATAAAATACTATTGGAAATTAGACTGTGTTTATAATTAAGCAAATAATTGTGAGTTGACTCGCATAAAATAATTGATTATTTGTATGCCTGAAATATAAATTCGTGACGACACGCATTTTTTTATTATCGTAATAACACGTGATGCCCGCCATAACATAATACCGGCCTGGTTACCTTTCCGGTGAGTAATATGTCTGTTATGGCTGTGATGAAATATCTGTTTCCCCATCCGTTACCGCTCTGGCTTGCTGCGGCTGCCGTTGTGGCCGGGCATATACCGCTGTTGCTGATTCCGCGGTTGTTGTTACCGGCAGAAAGTCTGCTGCTATTCACTGGTATTTGCTTGCTTTTTCTTATCCGCACCAGACTGAGTTTTTTTATCCGCATTATTGCCGGTACTTTTCTGGCAGTAAATATTCATATCAGTAATACATTATCACTCTTTTCCGCTGAACTACCCGATAATATCGATATTATGATCCATGATGTCATGATTAACTCATCTGACTATTATTCCGTCAAAGGGCGGATTATTAATATAAATAATAAAATGTATGATGATACTGTTTTTATTAATACAAAAATAAAAGGTTCATTTAAACCGGCATGTTCCGGTGAAGTCTGGCGTATATTCCGCCCTGTACTGAGGCCGGTACACGGTCTGTTAAATGAAGGACAGTCAAACCGGCAGCAATATTTACTGTCAGAGCGGGTTTTGTTTTCTCTGACGCCGGGACGCAGTGAAAAATTATCTTCAGACTGCAGTCATCGTCAGAAGATGATTGCGGCATACCTTCCTGCGATGGATAACCTGCCGTATAACGGACTGATGGCGGCGCTGTTATTTGGTGAACGGCGCGGCATCACCGCAGAGCAGCGCAGACTGGTGCAGGAAACCGGAGTGGCACATGTGGTGGCTATTTCCGGGTTGCATATCGGGCTGGCGGCGTTATGGGGATGGTGGGCCGGGCGGTTATTGTTGCTGTTGTTACCGCTGCGTATGGTGACACCTGTTATTCCGTCTGTGCTGTCAGTCTGTGCCGCTGTTGCTTATGTCTGGCTGGCCGGGTTTGCGGTTCCGGCCTGCCGGGCATTGTCTGCGCTGCTGTTGTGGCATCTGCTGCGCTGGCGGCATTACCATCTGCCAGCGTATCAGTTTGTTATGATCAGTGCCGCACTGTTACTGCTGGCGGATCCGCTGACAATTCTATCCGCCGGATTCTGGTTGTCTTATACTGCCGTTACCGCACTGTTGTTCTGGCATCACACCGGTGTTTTCTCCCGCAGTAATATATTTATCCCGCTGACACCTTTTGCCCGCCTGTGGCGCAATATCCGTTCGCTTCTCTCTTACCAGTGCGGATTATTTCTGTTACTGCTGCCGGTTCAGGGATTTTTCTTCGGCGGCGTGAATATGCTGTCGTTTCTGAGCAATCTGTGGGTGGTACCGGTGATCTCCTTTCTGACGGTCCCGCTGCTGTTTGCCGGATTATTGATCGGGCCTGCACTGCTGCTGGCGGATTTCTCTCTGGCGCTGGCATTATGGCCGCTGCCGTTTCTGGCACAGGGCTGGATGGTTACCGGACATATCGCTCTGATATGGATACCACTGATGTGGGCGGCTGTTTATATCATCCGGCTGGATATGTGGCGCCAGCACCCGCTGCTGCTGCCGGGAATGGTGCTCAGTTGCTGTCTGTATCTGCGGAAAACTCCGCTGCCTGAGTGGTCAGTTACCATACTGGATATCGGGCACGGATTGGCCGCAGTGGTGATAAAAGATGGCAGGGCGGTGGTGTATGATACCGGCAACCGCTTCGGGTCACGGGATGACGGGTTGCGCACAGTATTGCCTTATCTGCGTTATCACCGCCTGACTCCGGACTGGATTATGATCAGCCATGATCACCGTGACCACACCGGGGGGCTGGGCTCTCTGCGCCATGCTTATCCTGCTGCGGTGGTCAAAGGTAATATTCCGCAGGCCGATACACCCTGCCGCCGGGGGGAACGCTGGCTGTGGCAGTCATTGTATTTTGAGGTGTTATGGCCGGACGAAAAATATCAGCTGAGCAAAAATGACGGCTCCTGTGTTATCCGCATCAGTGACGGGAAATATCAGGTTTTGCTGACCGGGGATATCGAAAAACAAGCAGAAAAACAGCTGATTAGGTATAAAGATGAGCTCTCTGCTACTGTACTGCAAGTTCCGCACCATGGCAGCAAAACCTCATCATCAGAATTTTTTATTCGTGCGGTAAATCCCGCTTTCGCACTGGTTTCTGTTGCGCGCTATAGCCCGTGGCGTCTGCCTTCTGATAAAGTACGCCGTCGCTATCATAATCTCGGCGTGCAGTGGCATGATACTGCGCACAGCGGCCAGATTTCTGTGTCCTTTTTTGCTGATGAGGTATCCGTCGCGACTTACCGTACCCATCTCTCCGCCCGCTGGTTCAGCGCATGGTTTGGAGATCAGCCGGTAAACGGGTAATATAGGCAGCTAATTTTTAGTATTGGTAAACGCAATAATGAAAGATATTGATATTTCAACCCGGCAAACATTCCGCCGGTTATGGCCGACAATCGCACCGTTTAAAACAGGTATCATCGTGGCGGCTATTGCGTTAGTCATCAATGCGGGGGGCGATGCATTTATGCTGTCGCTGCTGAAACCGCTGCTTGATGAAGGTTTCGGCACTGCCGACAATGATTTTCTCCGTATCATGCCGCTGATTATCCTGGGGCTGATGCTGTTACGCGGTATCTCCAGTTTTGTGTCAGGCTACTGCCTCTCCTGGGTGTCCGGCAAAGTGGTTATGACTATGCGCCGTAACCTGTTCCGCCATATGATGGGCATGCCGGTTTCCTTCTTTGATCAGCAATCCACCGGGACACTGCTTTCCCGTATCACCTATGATTCCGAACAGGTGGCTTCGTCTTCGTCCGGCGCACTGGTTACGGTCGTCCGTGAAGGCGCTTATATTATTGCGCTGTTCGGGCTGATGTTTTACAACAGCTGGCAGCTGTCGCTGATTCTGATTGTTATTGCCCCGATCGTGGCCTTTGTTATCCGCAAAGTCTCTGTCCGCTTCCGCGAAATCAGTAAAAACATGCAGAGCGGCATGGGACAGGTCAGCGCCAGTGCTGAACAGATGCTGAAAGGGCATAAAGAAGTACTGATTTTCGGCGGTCAGAAAGTGGAAAATGATCGCTTTGATAAAGTCAGCAACCATATGCGCCGCCAGGGCATGAAACTGGTTACCGCATCATCTATTGCCGACCCGATTATTCAGATCATTGCCTCCTTTGCGCTGGCATTTGTGCTGTTTGCCGCCAGTTTCCCTGAAATAAAAGAAGCGCTGAGTGCCGGTTCCATTACAGTTGTCTTCTCTTCCATGATTGCCCTGATGCGCCCGCTGAAATCCCTGACCAACGTGAACGCCCAGTTCCAGCGCGGGATGGCGGCCTGTCAGACACTGTTTGTTCTGCTTGATATGGAACAGGAAAAAGACACCGGCACCAAAGTGCTGAAAGATGCCAAAGGTGATGTGGCGTTTGAGAATGTGACTTTCCGTTATCAGGGGAAAGAGAACCCGGCGCTGAAAAATGTGTCGTTCACTATTCCGTCAGGCAAAACGGTGGCACTGGTCGGCCGCTCCGGCTCCGGGAAATCCACCATTGCCAATCTGATCACCCGTTTTTATGAAATTGAAAGCGGACATATTACGATCGACGGCAACGATATCCGCGATTACACACTGGCATCACTGCGCAGTCAGGTGGCGCTGGTGTCGCAGAATGTTCACCTCTTCAATGATACGGTCGCGAATAATATCGCTTATGCCACAGAAGGTAAGTACACCCGCGAGCAGATTGAAAAAGCCGCTGAAATGGCTTATGCCATGGACTTTATCAATAAGATGGAGAAGGGGCTGGATACAGAAATCGGTGAGAACGGTGTTCTGCTTTCCGGTGGTCAGCGCCAGCGTATTGCAATTGCCCGTGCATTGCTGCGTGACGCACCGATCCTGATCCTCGACGAAGCAACCTCGGCACTGGATACTGAATCTGAGCGTGCGATTCAGGCAGCGCTCGATGAGTTACAGAAAAACCGTACCTGTCTGGTGATCGCTCACCGCTTATCCACCATTGAGAAAGCGGATGAAATCCTCGTGGTGCAGGACGGCGAAGTGCAGGAACGCGGTACGCATGATGAACTGGTGAAACAGCCGGGTATCTATGCGCAGCTTTATAACATGCAGTTTGGTCACTAAGCGGCACTGCTGATGATCGATAAGATTTGGTCCGGCCGCTCAAAGCTTTATTGGCTGCTTTTACCGCTCTCGTTTTTGTACGGGGCGGTGAGCGGTCTGCGGCGTCTGCTGTTCCGCTGCGGACTGAAAAAATCCCGCCGTATGCCGGTACCGGTGGTGGTGGTCGGTAATCTGACCGCCGGCGGTAACGGCAAAACACCGGTGGTTATCTGGCTGACAGAGCAACTGCTGGCCCGGGGCTACCATCCCGGGGTGGTTTCCCGGGGTTACGGCGGTAAATCGGATCATTATCCGCTGCTTATCACGAAAGACACGACGACAGCACAGGCCGGTGATGAGCCGGTACTGATTGCCCGCCGTACCGGTGTGCCGGTTGCGGTCGCCCCTGATCGCGCCGCTGCCGCAGATGCTATTTTGCAGCATGCACCCGTGGATGTGATCATCACCGATGATGGTTTACAGCATTACGCGCTGCAGCGCGATATGGAAATCGTGGTGATTGACGGCGAACGCCGTTTCGGTAACGGCTGGTGGCTGCCTGCCGGGCCGATGCGGGAACGGGCAGGGCGTCTGAAACAGGTGGATGCGGTGATCGTCAACGGCGGTACCGCACAACCCGGGGAAACCGCTATGCAGCTGGTGCCGGGAGAGGCTGTTAATCTGTCTGACGGTACCCGTAAACCGGCAGCGGATATTGGTGAGTGTGTGGCGATGGCCGGTATCGGGCATCCGCCGCGCTTTTTCGCCACGCTGAACTCCCTCGGCGTGACACCGGCACAGTGTGTTGCGTTTCCGGATCATCAGTCTTACAGCCCTGAACAGCTTTCCGCGCTGATAAAACCCGGCCAGTCACTCCTGATGACCGAGAAAGATGCAGTGAAATGTTTTGCCTTTTCTGCAACTGACTGGTGGTATTTACCGGTCAGTGCTGCTATTCCCGCAAAATCCGCCGATTTAATTCTGGATAAAGTCATATCTCACATAAAAAATGCATAAAGGGGCTTGCGCTTTTTATCCGGATATGGCTTAATCAAAAAGTTGTATTTCTGTGATGTATTTCATATCTCACTGTGCAACCAATCCGCGTGTCAACACATATTCTGATCCCGCTGTCATAATTTTTTCACACCACCTTGTTAATCTTGTGGTGCGGATGACCGGATCCCGCGGATAAACGGTATGTTTTGCAGCCGGTGTCTGACCGGCTGCAAATCAGAATAAAAAATAATAACTATAATGTTTTGCTCATTACCGGGTGGCTGTTCGCAAAGAGAGCACCCGTGTTGCCCGGCCGGAGCAGACATAACCAGCGATGGGGTGTATACCATTCCTGGTGATATAAAAGGAGTTAATACTATGTCTAAACAATTACAACTTGGCCGCGTTAAATGGTATGACGCGAAAGAAGGTTACGGTTTCATCTCCCCGGTTAACGGCGGCGACGATATCCGGGTAACCCGTAACGGGATCGCCAATTCCCGTAACAAATTACTGTGCGAAGGGCAGGAAGTGGAATTCTCACTGACCCGCGGCAGTTATGGTATTGCAGCGAACGATGTGATCGCGCTGTAATATGGGTAAAAACGCGATTATCTCAGTGATATCGCAACAACAGAGTTAACGGTGAGACCGGGCTTATGTTATTCTGAGCCAACGTTTTTATCTCATTGGGGGACGTATGGATCACCGTTTACTCGAAATCGTGGCCTGCCCTGTTTGCCACGGCAAACTCAGCTACGACAAGCAAAATCTCGAACTCATCTGCAAAGGCTGCCGTCTGGCCTATCCCGTCCGCGACGATATCCCTGTCTTATTAGAGAATGAAGCCCGCGAATTGCCGGTCTCAGAAGGATAATCTCCATGTTTACAGTTATCATTCCCGCGCGTTATGCCTCCACGCGTCTGCCCGGTAAACCACTGGCGGATATCTGCGGCAAGCCGATGATTGTCCGTGTGATGGAGCAGGCAAAACGTTCCGGTGCCGCGAGAGTCATTGTCGCCACTGACACACAGGCGGTATTTGATGCCGTGATCGCAGAGGGCGGCGAAGCCTGTATGACGCGCGAAGATCATCAGTCCGGGACCGAGCGCCTGGCGGAAGTGATTGATCACTACCGGTTTGCTGATGATGAGATTATCGTGAATGTTCAGGGGGATGAGCCGTTAATCCCTGACAGTATTATTGCGCAGGTTGCTGAAAATCTGGCAGCCAGCGAAGCCGGTATGGCTACCCTGGCGGTAAAAATCACTTCAGCGGAAGAAGCCTTTAACCCGAATGCGGTGAAGGTGGTGATGAATAAACAGGGCTATGCGCTCTATTTCTCCCGGGCCACCATTCCGTGGGATCGCGAGCGTTTCATGCACAGCCGTGACAGCGCCGGTGATAATTTCCTGCGTCATATCGGGATTTACGCCTACCGTGCCGGGTTTATCCGCCGCTATATTCAGTGGGAAACCAGCCCGCTGGAGAAAATCGAAATGCTCGAGCAGCTGCGTGTACTCTGGTACGGTGAAAAAATTCATGTCGCGGAGGCATCTGAAGCACCGGGCACCGGTGTTGATACCCCGGAAGATCTTGAAACCGTGCGCAGATTGTTTGCTGCCCGCTGAGAGATATCAGTCATAAATAAAAGCGCGGGTCACTTCTGAACCCGCGTTTTTGTTGTCTTCTATTCCTGTCCTTCATTATCTGACGTTTTCACTGACTGCCAGAGCCGCCCCAGTCCTTCATACCAGACCCGCTCACTGTGTGATAAATAGTACGCGGAAGGAATGGTTTTTTCCCAGCTGTGCAGCGGCGTGGTGACGGCCAGCTGATTGGCCGGTGCCGGGATCGGATGCAGGCCGCGCGCATCAAAGAAGGCTTTGGCGCGGGTCATATGGTTAGCGGAGGTCACCAGCAGGAACGGTGCATCGCCCACCACTTTTTTCACTTCGGCAGCTTCTTCTTCGGTATCTTTCGGCAATACCAGCGGCAATGTGCGTTCAGCGGGGATCCCCAGCGATTGCGCAACCTGCGCTGCGGCCTCTGCGCTGCTGATACTGTTTGCGCCCGGCCCGCCGGTGAAAATCAGCGTTGCCTGCGGGTAACGCAGCGCGAGACGCACACCTTCGGTGACGCGCGGCAGACTGTTACTGATCAGGTTGGCGGACGGTGACCATTCCGGGTTATAGGTAAAGCCGCCGCCGAGCACCACGATATAGCGCAGATCCTGTTGCTGAACCTCAGCCGGGGTGATGAGCTCATAACGTTTTTCATACGGTTTTTCTGTTGTCAGCAGCAGGGCATCCGCCACCGGTTGCAGGCTGAGCAGCACCAGCCCGAGCCAGCTCACGGTGATCAGCGTTTTACCGGTTTTCTGCCATCGGGAAAACCACAGCAGCAGTAATCCGGCCAGGATCAGCAGGAGCATAAACGGCAGCGGCATCAGAAAACCGCCGAGGTATTTTTTCAGGGCAAACAGCATGAGCGCACCTTAAATATGATTGATTTATCACCGGTTAACGGCAGGAGTCTGCACAAATCGGGTGACATTAAACACGTCTGTGACACAATAGTTACCGACTTTGCATATTGCACTGCTCTGCCCGGCAATACAATTGAAGATAGCCGGATTGCGCGGGAAACCGCCGCAGACTGACCCGAAATATCCCCCGGAACTGAACACAGGTTTTCATGGTTGATCGTAATTTTGACGATATCGCGGAGAAATTCACCCGCAATATCTATGGCACAACAAAAGGGCAAATCCGCGAAGCGGTGGTCTGGCAGGATCTGGACGCCTTACTGACCCGGCTGAAACCGGGCCCGCTGCGCATTCTGGATGCGGGCGGCGGTGACGGTTTTTTCTCCCGCCGTCTGGCTGCGCTGGGGCATCAGGTGGTATTGTGCGACCTGTCAGAAGAGATGATTGCCCGCGCACAACAGGCCGCGCTGGATGACGGCGTGGCAGAAAATATGTCCTTTATTCATTGTGCGGCACAGGATATTGCACTTCACACTGAAGGGGCGTTTGACCTGGTATTATTTCATGCCGTTTTGGAGTGGATCACAGATCAAAAAGGTGCAATTGAAGCACTGACCGCTATAATAGCGGGCGGTGGTGCATTATCGTTAATGTTTTACAATGCGAACGGACTTGTGATGCGAAATGCAATATTAGGCAATTTTCATCTGGCAACCCCGGAAATTCAGCGCCGCCGCAAGCGTTCTTTATCGCCGCAGAATCCCCTTATGCCGGAACAGGTTTATCAGTGGCTGGATGATTGCCGTCTGACGATTGAGGCAAAAACCGGCGTGCGGGTTTTCCATGATTATCTGCAGAGCCGCCAGTTACAAAACCGTGATTTTCCGGCGCTGCTGGCACTGGAGCAACGCTATTGCCGTCAGGAGCCTTATATCAGCTTAGGCCGCTATATTCACGTTATGGCACGAAAACCGATCAGAAGGATGGACAATGAGTGAGTTTACCCAAACAGTCCCGGAACTCGTGGCATGGGCGCGAAAGAATGATTTCTCCATCGCGCTGCCGCCGGAACGGCTGGCTTTTTTACTGTCTGTTGCGGTACTCAACAGTGAGCGCATCGACGGTGAAATGAGCGAGGGGGAACTGGTGGATGCCTTCCGCGAAGTCTGCAAAGGCTTTGAACAGACAACGGAATCTGTTGCGGTCCGCGCGAACAATGCCATCAATGATATGGTGCGCCAGAAAATATTTAACCGCTTTACCAGTGATATCTTTGAGGGTAATGCGATTTACCGGCTGACCCCGCTCGGGATCGGCATCAGTGATTATTACATCCGTCAGCGTGAATTTTCCTCACTGCGTTTATCCATGCAGCTTTCGATTGTGGCCGGTGAACTGAGCCGCGCAGCAGATGCCGCCGAAGAGGGCGGTGATGAATTTCACTGGCACCGTAATGTGTTTGCTCCGCTGAAATATTCCGTGGCGGAGATTTTCGACAGCATTGATATGTCGCAGCGCGTTATGGATGAGCAGCAAAACGGCGTGAAAGATGACATCGCCAAACTGCTGAATCAGGACTGGCAGGCCGCGATTGCCAACTGTGAACAGTTGCTGTCAGAAACCTCTCTCACACTGCGGGAACTGCAGGATACGCTCGAAGCCGCCGGTGACAAATTACAGGCGAATCTGCTGCGTATTCAGGATGCCAATATGAGTGCCGCCACCGGCTCCGAACTGGTGGATAAGCTGATTTTTGATCTGCAGGCCAAGCTCGACCGCATTATCAGCTGGGGCCAGCAATCTATTGATTTATGGATTGGTTATGACCGCCATGTCCATAAATTTATCCGTACCGCTATCGATATGGATAAAAACCGTATTTTCTCGCAGCGTCTGCGCCATTCTGTTCAGCACTATTTTGACTCACCGTGGGCCCTTAATGTGGCTAATGCGGAGCGTCTGCTGGATATGCGTGACGAAGAGATGGCACTGCGTGATGACGAAGTGACCGGGGAATTACCGCCGGATCTGGAATATGAAGAGTTCAGCGAGGTCAACGAAGAGCTTGCCGCCATGATGGAAACTGCGCTGGCTGTGTATAAAGCACAGGCGAAGCCGCTGGATCTGGGCGCGGTTCTGCGTGATTACCTCGCGAAATATCCGCGCAGCCGCCAGTTCGATGTGGCACGGATTATCGTGGATCAGGCTGTCCGCCTCGGGGTGGCTGATGCTGATTTCTCAGGCATCCCGGCGGAATGGTCAGTAATTAATGAATACGGAGCGAAGGTGCAGGCACATGTCATCGACACATATTGAACAATTTATGTCAGCAAAGCTGGCTCAGGCACTTGCCAATAACCTTTTTCCGGAACTTGACAGCCAGTTGCGCGCAGGCCGCCATATCGGTGTGGATGATCTGGATAATCATGCCTTTCTGATGGATTTCCAGGGTGAACTGGAAGGCTTTTACGCCCGTTATAACGTAGAACTGGTCCGTGCACCGGAGGGGTTCTTCTATCTGCGCCCGCGTTCCACCACGCTGATCCCGCGCTCGGTGTTATCCGAACTGGAAATGCTGGTCGGCAAAGTACTGTGTTATCTGTATCTCAGCCCGGAGCGCCTCGCCAACCAGGGTATTTTCTCCACGGCAGAGCTCTATGAAGAACTGCTGTCACTGGCGGATGAAGCCAAGTTACTGAAAGTGGTGAATAACCGCTCCACCGGCTCTGACCTGGACAAACAGAAATTACTGGAAAAAACCCGTGGTGCGCTGAACCGCCTGCGCCGCCTGGGCATGATCACGTTTGTTTCTGCGGATAACAGCCAGTTCGTGATTGCCGAATCCGTTTTCCGATTCGGGGCAGATGTCCGCAGCGGCGATGACCCGCGTGAGGCGCAACTGCGTCTTATCCGTGACGGTGAGGCCCAATCCCTGACGGAAGATGAAAAACACCCGCGCCCTGAGGATCAGGACGATGATAATGAAGAATCTGATAATGACAACGCGACGGATGAAGCGGAGGATGAAGAATGATTGAACGTGGTAAATTCCGCTCGCTCACGTTAGTCAACTGGAACGGCTTTTTTGCGCGCACTTTTGATCTGGATGAGCTGGTCACCACCTTGTCCGGCGGTAACGGTGCCGGTAAATCCACCACCATGGCGGCCTTTATTACCGCCATGATCCCGGATTTAACCCTGCTGCATTTCCGTAACACCACCGAAGCCGGGGCAACATCCGGTTCCCGTGATAAAGGTCTGCACGGTAAACTGCGTCCGGGCGTGTGCTACGCCATGCTGGATGTGGTGAACTCCCGCCATCAGCGTGTGCTGGTGGGTGTGCGTCTTCAGCAGATTGCCGGACGTGATAAAAAAGTCGATATCAAATCCTTTATGATTCAGGGGTTACCGACACAGTACTCCCCGACACAAATTGTCAGCGAACAGCTGAGTGAGCGCCAGGTGCGGGTTCTGCCGCTGAATGACCTGAAAGCCCGCCTGGATGAAATCGAAGGTGTGCATTTCAAACAGTTTAACTCGATTACCGATTACCACTCGGTTCTGTTCGAGCTGGGCGTTATCCCGAAACGTTTGCGTTCTGCGGGCGACCGCAGCAAATTTTACCGCCTGATCGAAGCCTCGCTCTACGGCGGTATCTCCAGTGCCATCACCCGTTCCCTGCGTGACTATTTACTGCCGGAGAACAGCGGGGTGCGCAAAGCCTTCCAGGACATGGAAGGGGCACTGCGTGAAAACCGTATCACACTGGAAGCTATCCGCGTTACCCAGTCTGATCGCGATCTGTTCAAGCATCTGATCACCGAAGCGACCGCGTATGTTTCTGCGGATTATATGCGTCACGCCAATGAGCGCCGTGTGCATATCGACCAGGCACTCTCTGTGCGCCGGGAACTGCTCGGCAGCCGCAAACAGCTGATCAGCGAACAGTTCCGTCAGGTGGAAATGTCCCGTGAGCTGGCGGAGCAGACGGCCTCATCCGCCGATCTGGAAACTGATTACCAGGCGGCCAGTGATCATCTGACGCTGGTACAGACGGCCATGCGTCAGCAGGAAAAAATTGACCGCTATCAGGCTGATGTCGAAGAGCTGACATTCCGCCTGGAAGAACAGACCGAAGTGGCGGAAGAAGCCGCAGAACAGCTGGCGGAATATGAAGAACGCAACCATGTTGCGGAAGAGGAAGTGGATGAGCTGAAAAGCCAGCTGGCCGATTACCAGCAGGCACTGGATGTTCAGCAGACCCGCGCTATTCAGTATCAGCAGGCATTACAGGCGCTGGAACGCGCCAAAGCAGTGTGTCAGCTGCCGCAGCTGGATATTGATTCACTGGATGAATGGCTGGAAACCTTCCGCGCCCGCGAAGAGCAGGCAACCGAATCCCTGTTAGTGCTTGAGCAGAAAATGAGTGTGGCGCAGGCCGCTCACAGCCAGTTCTCTCAGGCCTATGAACTGGTGAAATCAGTGGTCGGTGAAGTCAGCCGCAGCGAAGCTTACCAAACCGCCCGTGAATTACTGCGCGAGCTGCCGTCACAGCAGATGATGGCTGATCGCGTCCAGCCGCTGCGCCAGCAGTTATCGGAACTGGAACAGCGTCTGCACAGCCAGCACAATGCACAGAAATCGCTGGATGATTTCTGCAAGCGTATCGGGCAGCAGATTGAGGCGGACGGGCTCGATGAAATGCTGATGACCCTTGAGGCGCAGCAGGAAAGCCTGAGTGTCAGTGTCAGCGAAAGCGGTGAGCGCCGCATGGAAATGCGTCAGCAGACTGAGCAACTGAAACAGCAAATCCAGTCCCTGACCGTCAAAGCCCCGGCGTGGCTGGCGGCGCAGGAAGCTCTGACTCAATTGTGTGAGCAGTCTCATGAGACGTTCACCAGCGCCAATGATGTCACTGAATATATGCAGCAGTTGCTGGAGCGTGAGCGCGAAGTGACTGTTGAGCGTGATGAAATCGCGCTGAAAAAAGCACAGCTGGAAAAAGACATTGAACGGCTCAGTCAGCCGAGCGGCGCGGAAGATGGCCGTATGCTCGGACTGGCAGAGCGTTTCGGCGGTGTATTGCTGTCAGAAATCTATGATGACATCACGATTGATGACGCACCGTATTTCTCCGCCTTATACGGCCCGGCGCGCCATGCGATTGTGGTGCCGGATCTCAGCGCTGTGCGTCCGATGCTGGAAGCCCTCGATGATTGTCCGGAAGACCTCTATCTGATTGAGGGTGATCCGCAATCCTTTGATGACAGCGTCTTCACCACCGAAGAGCTGGAGCGTGCGGTACTGGTGCGCAGTACCGATCGCCAGTGGCGTTACTCCCGCTTCCCGTCTGTGCCGCTGTTCGGCCGTGCGGCGCGGGAAAATCAGCTGGCAGTGCTGGAACATGAACGGGATGAGCTGGCAGAACGCCTGGCGACACTCTCTTTTGATGTCCAGAAAATGCAGCGTGCTCATCAGGCATTCAGCCGTTTTGTCGGCAAAAATATCTCGGTGGCCTTTGAGGCTGATCCGGAAGCGGAAATCCGCACACTGAATCAGCGCCGTAATGAGCTGGAGCGTGAGCTGGCACAGTTTGAGGATCAGACTGCTGTTGCCCGTCAGCAGTACGCGCAGATCAAAGAAAACCTGAGCATCCTCAACCGCCTGATCCCGAATACCGCTCTGCTGCTTGATGAGACACTGGCAGATCGTGCGGATGAGATCCGCGATGCACTGACCGATGCACAGGAATCCGCCCGTCATATTCAGCAGTACGGTGCGGCACTGCGCAAACTGGAGCCGATGGTTGCTGTTCTCCAGAGTGACCCGGAGCAGTATGAAGCCCTGATCCGCGATTATGAAAACGCGAAACAGGTTCAGCAGCAGGCCCGTCAGCAGGCGTTTGCCCTGGAAGAAGTCGCGCAGCGCCGTCAGCACTTTAATTACGGCGGATCCGCCGGCATGCTGACAGAAAATGCCGATCTTAATGACAAACTGCGTCAGCGTCTGGAACACGCGGAGTCTGATCGTGCCCGTACACGTGAGATGCTGCGCCAGCAGCAGACCAAATGCGCGGAGTTCAATCAGGTTCTGGCCTCACTGCGCAGCTCGTATGAAACCAAATCGGACATGCTGCGCGAACTTGAGCGCGAAATGAGCGAAATTGGTGTTCAGGCGGATGCCAATGCGGAAGAGCGCGCCCGTGTGCGCCGTGATGAACTGTACAATCAGGTCAGCCATAACCGCGCCCGTATCAATCAGCTGGAAAAACAGCTGGGGATCGGCGAGTCGGAAATGGATAATCTGCAAAAACGTCTGCGCAAAGCGGAGCGCGATTACCAGCAGATCCGCGAGCAGGTCGTGACCGCCAAAGCGGGGTGGTGTGCGGTGATGCGGATGGTGAAAGAAAGTGGTGTTGAGCGCCGCCTCCACCGCCGTGAGCTGGCTTATGAAGATGCGGACACACTGCGTTCCATGTCGGATAAAGCCCTCGGTGCACTGCGTCAGGCCGTGGCGGATAACGAACATCTGCGTGATGCGCTGCGTCTGTCCGAAGATCCGAAGCGTCCGGAGCGCAAAGTACAGTTCTTTATCGAAGTGTACCGCCATCTGCGCGAACGTATCCGCCAGGATATTATCAAAACCGATGACCCGATCGACGCCATTGAACAGATGGAAATCGAGCTGGCACGTCTGACCGATGAACTGACCGCCCGTGAACAAAAACTGGCGATCAGCTCGAAAAGTGTGGCCAATATCATCCGCAAAACTATTCAGCGCGAACAGAACCGTATCCGTATGCTTAACCAGGGCCTGCAGGCCGTGGCATTCGGTCAGGTCAAAGGGGTGCGCCTGAATGTGAATATCCGCGAAAGCCACGCGATACTGCTGGATGTGCTGTCCGAAGAGCATGAGCAGCATCAGGACCTGTTCGCCAGCCAGCGTCTGACCTTCTCTGAAGCGATGGCGAAACTCTATCAGCGTCTGAACCCGCAGGTGGATATGGGGCAGCGTCTGCCGCAGACCATCGGTGAGGAACTGCTGGATTACCGTAACTATCTCGAGCTGGAAGTGGAAGTCAACCGTGGTTCTGACGGTTGGCTGAAAGCCGAGAGCGGCGCGTTATCCACCGGTGAGGCGATTGGTACCGGGATGTCCATTCTGGTGATGGTGGTGCAGAGCTGGGAAGAAGAGTCCCGCCGTCTGCGCAGCAAAGATATTTCGCCGTGTCGTCTGCTGTTCCTGGATGAAGCTGCGCGTCTGGATGCGAAGTCTATCGCCACTCTGTTTGAGCTGTGCGATCGCTTACAGATGCAGCTGATTATCGCGGCACCGGAAAATATCAGTCCGGAGAAAGGCACAACGTACAAACTGGTACGTAAAGTCTTCAATAATCAGGAACATGTGCATGTGGTGGGACTGCGCGGCTTCGGCCAGCCGGAACCGACTCCGGCACCGGAAGCATTGCCTGAGCCGGTGACGGAAGAGGAGGATGACGGGGAAGAAGAGCAGGATTAATTTCTCCCTCCGGTCTTTTCTCTGAAGCGGATGAGCACAGTAGTGTGCTCATCCGTTTTTTATATCAGCGCTGTGAATCTAAAATCTCGTTGTTATTCACAACGTCCTGCGCTTTGGTATAGCTCTCAATCAGTAACTGATAGGCCGGGAAAATCTGCGTGTACGCCTGTGCCCATTCTGCCGCATCCGCACGGTTCCAGGTTTTTTGCAGTTCAGAGGCCACAGCTGCAGTATCCATCGGTACCACACCGGCCTGGACAACGCGCGCCAGGGTGATTTCCTGTGCCATCTTGGTATAGGTACCGGAAGCATCAATTACCGCAAACACCTGATAACCGTCAGCCACGGCGCTGATCGCCGGGAATGCCATACAAACGCTGGTAATGGTACCGGCAATGATTAACTGCTTTTTACCGGATGCTTTCACCGCAGCCACAAACTCCGGGTTATCCCAGGCATTAATTTCACCTTTACGGGCAATATACTGAGCATGCGGCGCATTCTGATGAATTTCCGGGATCAGCGGGCCATTCGGACCCTGCGGAACTGAGGCGGTGGTGATCACCGGGATATTGGCGAGTGTTGCCATTTTTGCCAGTACAGCGGCTCTGGCGCGTAATTCAGTCATCGGCATATCGCCGACAGTCTGGAACAATCCGCTCTGATGATCGATCAACAGCATCAGTGCATCATCAGGATTAATAACAGGACGCTGACCATTAAAGTTTGCCGGATTACTCATTTTAAGACCCTCACTTATGATAATTTGATGGTGATTTTTGTTTAAACAGTGTGTTTCTCAGAAACGTTCTGTTGTGCGGATTAAAATTAATCCATAAGCGAAAAGCTGAGTAGTGCGGATATTGATAAACAATGTTCTGAATTCAGAACAATCAGGCGGCTGTCAGCAGGTATAAAGCGGCGGGGATTCCTCACCGTGTGATCTGAATAACGTTAATATGAAACCGGAATGGTTAGATTCTCACTCCGCGTGATCGACACAGAAAATTAAGGATATACAATGCGTAAACTGACCCTCACCCTGAGTGCCCTGGCACTCGCTCTGAGCCTCAACAGTGTGGCTGATGCCAAAGTGTACATGCCGGAAAAAGTCAGTGACGGCGTGACCGTTACTCAGCTGGCAGAACAGCATGCCATTCACTGGATTTCGGTTGAACAGATTGAAGAGAGCCTGAAAGGGCAGCCGCCGATGGCGGTGGGCTTTGATATTGACGACACTGTCTTATTCTCAAGCCCGGGCTTTTACCGCGGCAAACTGGAATACTCACCGAACGACTACAGTTATCTGAAAAACCCGGAATTCTGGGAAAAAATGAATAATGAGTGGGATAAATTCAGTATGCCGAAAAAATCCGGTACGGAACTGGTTCAGATGCACCTGAAACGTGGTGATACCGTTTATTTCATCACCGGGCGCAGCAAAACCAAAACAGAAACGGTCACCAAATATGTGCAGGAAGGGCTGCGTATTCCGGCAGATAAAATGAACCCGGTTATTTTTGCCGGTGATGAGGAAGGGCAGAATAATAAAGTCAGCTGGATGCGTGATCACAAACTGAAAATTTATTACGGTGATGCGGATGCCGATATTGCCGCAGCACGGGAACTGAATATCCGCGGTATCCGGGTATTACGCGCTTCGAACTCTTCGTATCAGCCGCTGCCGAAAGCCGGTCAGTTCGGCGAGGAAGTGGTTATTAATTCCGAATATTAATCATAACCTGTCAGTCATCTCAGCTCCGCCATCCGGCGGAGTTTTTTGTCTGTGTTGTTTATTGTCCGGCGCAGATTTGTTTATCCGGGAAGAAAAACAGAGAATGAGATGTATTTCATCGCACTCAATACATGCGTTTGCGTAATTAGTGCAGTGTATTCCTCTTAAAAAGATGTATTTGCGCCTTTTTTCTACGATTTTTTCGTTATCCTATTTTCAATTATTCTCTGACAGGTAAAATCAGCAGGGAAGTCATTTAAACGATACATTTACTATACTGACCATAAGTATTAACAATTGGCCGGAACAGATATAATAAAAAATAAGAGAGGGATGTTATGGTGACGGGAGTTAAAAAAGTTGTTCCCATTTCCGCCATGATAGGAACACTGTTACTGACGCCTGTTTCGTGGGCCTCAACTGCACCGGTAACGCATCTGACTGAAGCAGATGCCAAAGTGGAAAATCTGAAAGCATTTTCAGAATCACCGGAAAATACAGAAACACAGGCCGCAGAGCCGGTGGCCGGTGTTAATGCACTGCCTCTGAGCGATGTCGCTGACAGTATCCGCCGTGAAGTGCCGGCGGCAACACCGTTACTTTATACCGACACACTGACAAACATTTATGCGGAACATCAGCTGAAACCGCTGTGGACCGATGAAAAAGCACGTCTGTCCCTGGAAAATCAGCTGGCGGAAGCCGCACTTGCCGGATTCCAGCCGCAGTTCACGGCCTGGCTGAATGCCCTGGCACAACCGGATCTGTCCCCGCTGGCGCGGGATATGATTTTAACGGATGCGGCGCTGGGTTATCTCTATTACCTCGACAACGTGAGCACCAAAGGCGATAAATGGCTGTACGGTGCCCGTCCGTTTACGTTTGCGGCTGTCAGTGCCCCGTCACTGGCGAGGCTGAATACAGCGGCTCATAACGGCACCCTGGCAGCATTTACCGATACGCTGTTACCGGAGAATAAGATGTATCAGCCGATGCGCAAAGCCATGCTGACAGAACTGGCGGATACCGCGCCGTGGCCGGAAATGGTGATTAACCGGACATTGCGTCCGGGGGAAAGCCACGAATCTGTCGGGGCACTGCGTGAGATCCTGCACCGCTTTAATCTGATCTCTGCCAATGACATGATGAGCGCCGGTGCTGTTTATGATAAAACGCTGGTGGCGGCTGTTAAACAGTTTCAGTTACAGCACGGCCTGGAAGCCGATGGTGTCATCGGTAAACAGACCCGTGAATGGCTGAATAAGACACCACAGATGCGGGCTGCCATTATGGCGGTAAATATTCAGCGCCTGCGCATTACGCCGGACAATGAACCGACCGCTATTCTGGTCAATATTCCGGATTTTTCCCTGTATTTCTATGTGGATAATAATCTGATCCTGGAATCCAGAACCATTGTCGGTCGTGCGGAACGCAAAACGCCGATTATGTCCAGCGCCCTGAATAATGTGGTGATTAACCCGCCGTGGACGGTTCCGCCGACCATGAGCCGCCAGGATGTTGTACCGCGCGGCAGGGCCGATCCAAGTTACTTCAGCAGCCGTGGTTAAACTATCTATAACGGCTGGAGTAACAACGCCTCTGTGGTTGATCCGTACAGCATTGACTGGAGTGTTATCACGCCGTCAAACTTCCCGTACCGGATAACCCAGGCACCGGGCCCGTCCAACTCGCTGGGACGCTATAAATTCAATATGCCGAACTCAGAGGCGATTTATCTGCACGATACCCCGAACCACAGCCTGTTTAATAAAAACATGCGGGCTATCAGTTCCGGCTGTGTGAGGGTGAATAAAGCCAAAGATCTCGCGGC
This sequence comes from Morganella sp. B601, assembly GCF_051172335.1. Lineage (NCBI taxonomy): Bacteria > Pseudomonadati > Pseudomonadota > Gammaproteobacteria > Enterobacterales > Morganellaceae > Morganella > Morganella sp. B601. The sequence continues at coordinate 380,120 of NZ_JBPIZE010000003.1, read as the reverse complement.
GATACTCCTTGGTGATGCGGGCTGGAACGAAACCCGTGTGGATGGTGCACTGAAAGCGGGCAGTACCCGTTATGTTTCTATCCCGAACCGTATTCCGGTTTATCTCTATTATCAGACTGCCTGGGTAAATGCGGAGAATATCCCGCAATATCGCGCGGATATTTACCGTTACGATGACAGCAGCCTGAAAGGTATTGATAAATTAACTGATATCACGCCTTTCCTGATAAAAAGCTGATCACATAAAGCCGTTTATTTATTACAAATAAGCGGCTTTTTTCTTCTGAAATATAATTAACCGGAAAATGATGTGCAGATAAAAATAATTTACTGCGCAATATTATATTTTGTCATTCCGTTAATTAACTAAAAATGATTAATTCTGTCATATCACCGTTCCCGGCAAAGGCTCGGCAGATGCGGCATCGTGCCCGTCACACACCGGATGTTCATGAAAATGTCGGTGAGGTTTACTTTCTGAGTAAAAATGTGTTTTTTTATTTGACTCCGGGGGATTGAATCGGTAAAAAATAGACGGTCAGTTTTGTTTATTGCTGTTTTTTTCATATTGACGTTAATATTGAAATAACCTGACGAAAATTTACAGAAATAGACAAAACCGATCCGCTGCGGGTCTGAACGGTGAACACAATTATCGCTGTCCGGCCATGTAATATTTAATCAGATAAAGAGTGATTACCGTCAATGGATATAATTGATAACGACCGCCGTAAATGGCTGGGTTTTGGTGCGGCGGCGCTGGGGTTGGCTTTATTACCGAATCACGCATTTGCGTCCCTGACCACGCCCCGGCCGAAAATTTTACGGTTTGAAAACCTCAATACCGGTGAATTTTTGAAAGCAGAATTTTTTGACGGTAAACGTTATAACCGCTCTGAACTCGCCCGCCTTAACAAGCTGTTCCGCGACCACCGCAGTAACAAAGTCAAAACCATTGACCCGCACCTGTTTGACCAGATGTATCTGTTACAGGTGATGATGAATATCAATAAACCTATTCAGCTGGTGTCCGGTTATCGTTCTCTGGTCACCAATAATGAACTGCGCAGAACCACCTCCGGTGTGGCGAAGAAAAGTTATCACACCCGCGGCCAGGCAATGGATTTCCGTATTCCGGGCATTCAGTTAAGTCAGGTGCGTAAAGCAGCCATGAAAATGCGGGCTGGTGGTGTGGGTTATTATCCGTCCAGTAATTTCGTTCATATGGATACAGGACCGGTCAGAACGTGGTAATCTGTTGTTATTACCCGCTTTAACCGGAGTTTTGTGTCATGCAATATCATATTATCCCTGTCACCGGCTTTATGCAGAACTGCACCCTGATTTGGTGCGATGAAACTAAAGCCGCTGCTATTGTCGATCCCGGCGGTGAAGCGCCGCGTCTTATCCGTGAAATTGAACAACGCGGTCTGAAACTGGAAAAGATCCTCCTGACTCACGGTCACTTTGATCATGTCGGCGCAACCGCGGATGTGGCAGAGCACTTCAATGTGCCGATCGTTGGCCCGCAGAAAGAAGATGCTTTCTGGATAGAGGGGCTGACGCAGCAGAGCCAGATGTTCGGTGTGGAGCCATGTCGTGCATTTACCCCGGATCAGTGGCTGGAAGATGGTGATAAAGTCACTGTCGGCAATCTTGAACTGGATGTGCTGCACTGCCCGGGTCATACACCGGGTCATGTTATTTTTGTGGATAAGCAGGACAAACTGATTTCAATGGGTGATGTGCTGTTCAGAGGGGGCGTCGGCCGCAGTGACTTCCCGCGCGGCAATCATCAGGATCTTATCCGCTCCATTAAAGAAAAAGTGCTGCCGCTGGGGGATGAGTATCGTTTTATCCCGGGCCACGGCCCGATGTCCACACTCGGGGAAGAGCGCCGCACAAATCCATTTTTACAGGATGAACAGCCTGTCTGGTAAGTTACATCACCGCAGCAATAAAAAATGCCTGACATACAAAGTCAGGCATTTTTTATGGTCAAAACGAAATTACAGCACTGCAACAATGGCTTCGCACAGCGGAACCATATTTTCCAGGGTCAGACCGGCAACGTTGATACGACCGGAGCTGACCGCATATACCGCATATTCATCACGCAGACGTGCAACCTGTTCTTTGGTCAGGCCGCTGAAAGAGAACATACCGTTCTGGCGGATAATAAAGCTGAAGTCCTGCTTCGCGCCTTTTTCCTGCAGGGTGTTCACAAAGAGCTGACGCATGCGCTTGATGCGCTCACGCATGGTGGTCAGTTCCTGGATCCACTCTTCTTTCAGTTCAGGATCAGACAATACTGTCGTTACCACAGCACCACCGTGTGACGGCGGGTTAGAGTAGTTGGTGCGGATAACGATTTTGATCTGGCTGAACGCGCGATCGGCAGTGTCCGGATCAGCGGCAACCAGGGTGCAGGCACCGACACGTTCATTGTACATGCCGAAGTTTTTGGAGTAAGAGCTGGCCACCAGCATTTCAGGGTGAGATTTTGCGAAAATACGCAGCCCCTGAGCATCTTCATCCAGACCGGCGGCAAAGCCCTGATAAGCAAAGTCAAAGACCGGCAGCAGACCTTTTTCTTTTACCAGAACAGATAATTGCGCCCACTGCTCAGCAGTCGGGTCAATACCGGTCGGGTTGTGGCAGCAACCGTGCAGCAGGATCACATCACCGGCCTGTGCCGCTTCCAGGCTTGCCAGCATGCCATTGAAATCCAGTGAATGGTTTTCGGCGTCATAGTAATTGTAAGTGCAGATTTCCAGACCGGCACCGGCAAAGATACCGTTATGGTTAGGCCAGGTCGGATTACTGATCCAGACACGTTTTGCGCTGGTTTGTTTAGCAATAAAATCAGCCGCGATACGCAGCGCACCGGTGCCGCCCGGCGCCTGTGCGGTACGGGCACGTTTGGCGGTGATGATGTCACTGTTATCACCAAACAGCAGTGCCTGAGTCACTGTTCCGAATTCAGGGATCCCGGTAATCGGTAGGTAGTTTTTCGTGGTTTCATTATCCAGCAGATACTTTTCCGCTTTTTTAACGCAGCTCAGTACCGGTGTTTTACCGGTTTCATCTTTATAAACACCAATACCTAAATTGATTTTGTTTTCACGGGGGTCCTGACGGAAGCTGTCAGCCAGACCTAAGATCGGGTCGGCAGGCGCGGCAGTAATATTCTCAAACATAGTTGTTGATCCCAATAGTATCTGATAGTGCGGATAAGAGGACTGTCACAAGGTTATCAGGTTAACTCCCTGTAAATCATTTGCCAACTGTTTACAGAAAAAAGACGGAGATCTTGTGAAGTGGGTGACGTCCTGTTGAGGTTTGCATGAAAATACATCACAAAACGCGTTAGACAGATAACAAAAAACCCACGGCAAGCCGTGGGTTTTGTATTCATACTTAGCGTTAACGCTAAATCAGAACTGGTAGGTCAGACCTAAACCAACAACGTCACCAGTGTTGATTTTAGCACCGCGGGTGAAGTCATTGTTGTCCAGCAGGTTGATTTTATAATCAATGACTGCAGACATGTTTTTGTTGAAGTAGTAGTAAGCACCCAGGTCGATGTATTTAACCAGGTCTTCGCTGCCTTTGGTACCGTTTTCCAGGTCTTTACCTTTAGACTGCAGGTAAGCGATGGATGGACGCAGACCGAAGTCGAACTGGTACTGTGCTACTAATTCGAAGTTCTGAGTTTTGTTAGCGATGTCATCATCTTCGCCGTATTTGGTCATGTTACGGGTTTCACCGTACAGAGCGGCCAGATACAGGTTGTTAGCGTCGTATTTAGCACCAACGTTCCATGCTTCAGCACGTTTACCTTCAGCACCGAACATACCTTTCTGCTGGTTGATAGTACGAGCAGAGTTAGAGTAGCCAGCACCCAGAGTCACGCCCCAGCCCAGGTCGTAAGAAGATGATAAACCGTAACCGTCACCGTTCGCTTTAGCGCTGTCACGTGCTGCGATAGAGTTATCGTCGTTAGCACCCTGATACTGCAGAGCGAAGTTCAGACCATCAACGTAACCGAACATGTCGGTGTTACGGTAGGTCAGCAGGTTAGCATTACGACCGGTCATGAATACGTCGGTCTGTGCCATGGTATCGCCACCGAACAGTGGCAGAACGTCGGTCCATGCTGCAGTGTCATATACCACACCGTAGTTACGGCCGTAGTCGATTGAACCGAATTCAGCGAATTTGAAACCAGCGTAAGCTAAACGTACTTTGTTTTTGTTGTCGCCTTCAACGCCGTTGGTTTTGATTTCGTTTTCGAAACGACCGAAACCGGTCAGTTGGTCAGTGATCTGAGTTTCACCTTTGATGCCGAAACGAACGCGTGAATCGTCGCCATCTTCTTTAGAGCCGTTGTCATCAGACTTAGCGAACATGTGACGAACGTCAACTTTACCGTACAGGTCTACTTTGTTGCCGTCTTTGTTGTAGATTTCAGCTGCGTTTGCTGCACCAGCAACTAACAGAGCCGGGATAACCACTGCAAGAATATTGCGTTTCATTATTATTACCCTCATTGGTGTTATTCGGACACCTGCCACTGCCAGAAATAGTTCTGAAAAAAATTTGGAACTATTTATGAGAGTTTAGTGTCGTCTGTGTCGGCGACCAGTGTTCCATTGGTAAAATATTTTATCTACCCTGAAAGTGCTACAAAAACGAAGAATCTGTAACAAATGGCAAAAAAGTATTTCAAAATGTAAATAATCGGGAACTTTTTGAACAGTCAGATCATCAGACATAAAAAAAGCCGACCTGAAGGCCGGCTTTTTACATTCAATATTTTTGATGAAAATCAGAATGTGGCGCTGCGCGGGGTGCGCGGGAACGGGATGGTTTCACGGATATTTGAGACACCCGTCACATATGATACCAAACGCTCGAAGCCCAGACCGAAACCGGCGTGCGGCACTGTGCCGTAGCGGCGCAGATCACGGTACCACCAGTAATCTTCTTTATTCATACCCAGTTCATCAAAGCGGGCATCGAGTCTGTCCAGACGCTCTTCACGCTGGGAACCCCCGATAATTTCACCGATTCCCGGTGCCAGCACGTCCATCGCTGCCACGGTTTTGCCGTCTTCGTTTTCACGCATATAGAAGGCTTTGATAGCTTTCGGGTAGTTTTTAACGACCACAGGCGCTTTGAAGTGCTCTTCCGCCAGGTAACGTTCGTGCTCAGAGGACATATCCACGCCCCAGTACACGTCGTTTTCAAAGGTTTTGCCGCAGTTTTCCAGGATTTTGATCGCATCGGTGTAATCAACCTGTGCGAAATCGGAAGTGACAAAACGTTCCAGACGTTCGATTGCTTCTTTATTAATACGCTCAGCAAAGAATTCGAGGTCGTCGCGGCGCTCTTCCAGAACGGCTTTGAAGACATATTTCAGCATGGCTTCGGCCAGACCGGCGATATCATTCAGATTGGCAAACGCCACTTCCGGCTCAACCATCCAGAATTCTGCCAGGTGGCGGCTGGTGTTGGAGTTTTCCGCACGGAATGTCGGGCCGAAGGTGTAGATTTTGCTCAGCGCAGAGGCATAAGCTTCACCGTTCAGCTGACCGGATACAGTCAGGAAGGCTTCCCGGCCGAAAAAGTCTTCGCTGAAATCCACTTCGCCTTTGTCGTTACGCGGCAGGTTGTGGAAATCCAGAGTGGAGACGCGGAACATTTCACCGGCACCTTCGGTATCGGAGGTGGTGATCAGCGGGGTGGATACCCAGAAGAAACCCTGCTCGTCGAAGAAACGGTGTAATGCCTGAGATAAGGTATGACGGACACGGGCAACCGCGCCAATCAGGTTAGTGCGCGGACGCAGGTGCGCCACTTCACGCAGATACTCGACAGAGTGGCGTTTTGCCGCCATCGGGTAGGTATCCGGATCATCAACCATACCGACCACACGAACCTGTGAGGCATGGATTTCAAAGCTTTGTCCCTGACCCGGGGAAGCAACCACTTTCCCGGTAACTTCGACAGAACAGCCCGCCGTTAAATGAAGCACTTCATCATTATAATTAGGTAAATTATTTTCGATGACGGCCTGTACCGGATTAAAGCAGGAACCGTCGTAGACGGCGAGGAATGAGATCCCGGCTTTTGAATCTCTCCTTGTACGGACCCAACCCTGTACCGTGACTTCGCTGTCAACAGGTACACGGCCTTGCAGTACATCGACCACAGGCGCTATGCTCATAGTTGAAACTCTCTCTTCTTATATAGGTCTGTTACACGCGTTACCCGCCATCCTCTGAGATGTGAGTAACAGAATAGTCATCAGTTGCCGTCAAACGGGCAATCTCACTATGTTACTTGCTCACTCTCAGGAAACAAGCAGAAATTAAGGGATAACAGCCCGAAAAACAGAAAAAACAACCGTCTTTTTCTGTTCTCCGGGAGCAGGTATATAAAAGGAGGGATCAGCAGGCGCGCTGAACGTGGGGAATATCAAATGCACGGCGCAGTTTATCGACAAATTCATCATCTTCGCAGATGGTTTTGCCGGGGCTGTCAGAGAGTTTGGCAACCGGTTTACCGTTGCATTCCACCAGCTTGATAACAATATTGAGCGGCTCGACATCCGGGATATTGCAGGTCAGGCGGGTGCCGATACCGAACACCAGGTTTATCCGGTCACAGAAATGGGCATAAAGCGCGAGGGCTTTGCGGAAATCCAGGTTATCTGAAAAGACCAGCGTTTTGCTCATCGGGTCGATACCCAGCTTTTCATAATGAGCAATGGCTTTTTCACCCCATTCCACCGGATCCCCGGAATCGTGGCGCAGACCCTGATAGGCGCGGGCAAACGGGGCATCGAAATCGCGCAGGAAAGCATCCATTGTGATGCAGTCTGTTAAGGCGACACCGAGCTGATCCGGATATTCGTCAAGCCAGGTCTGGAGGGCTGCGCGCTGGCTGTTGGCCAGTTCCGCGCTGATCTGCTGATGTGCCTGGAACCATTCATGCGCCTGGGTGCCGACCGGCTCCAGATCGAGTTTTTCCGCCAGCAGGTAATTGCTGGTACCGACCAGATACGGGAAATGCTGTTTCAGTTCAGTGACAATGGCTTTCTGAACATCAAAAGAGAAACGGCGGCGGGTACCGAAATCCATCAGTTTAAAGCGGCTGAGGTCGATCCCTGCCTGCTCTGCATCCTGATAAAAGTGCGCCACCAGCTCACGCAGACGGATAACGGCATCTTCCGGCGTGACCTGCGGTGATTCATGATGGTGAACGAGTTCACTGATCAGCGCCAGCAGCGGCACTTCCCACAGGATAACCTCCACCCACGGGCCGCTGATACGGACAGCCAGCTGACCGTTGCTGTCACAGCGGATATTCACCTGTGACGGATCAAAACGGAACCGGCGGAACCAGGCGAGGTAGTCTGCCGAAAAGAACGGCAGGCGGGCCAGGTAGTTGTACTCGTCATCACTGACTGACAGCTCTGCCATCATTGCCACCCGGCGGCGCAGTTCATCTGCGTACTGCCCCAGCCGTTTGCTGCTCCGGCAGCGGAATTCCGCGACCACAGGAATTGAGCGGTAATGATGGAACACTGCCTGCTGCATATGCAGCTTATACGCATCGGTATCCAGCAGTGATGTGATAATCGGGGTTGCTTCTGAATTCATGGCGCTTTCAGCATCCTCACGGAGCAATCAACCTAAACAGGTTATAGCTTACTATTATCTGCGTATAGTAACACGTTATTTTCCCTGTGCGTGATGTTCAGCGCGCAATCACATTATTTGTTAACATTTTATTCATATTTGATGATGTACCGCACCGTCAGGAAATCAGGGCGTATCACAAACTGCTAAAATTTCGTTTACCACGGCGCCTGAATTATGAGAGCCTAAGTACAGCGTAATTGTAATCATTTAATAAAACAGTGAAGAGAAAACCATGACACAACAGCGGCAGGCGAAGTATCGTCAGGACTATCAGGCTCCTGACTATACCATTACCCATATTGATCTCGATTTTGCGCTCGACCCGCAGACGACAGTGGTGACTGCCGTCAGTCAGGTGAAGCGCCTGAATGACAATGCCTCTGAGCTGGTACTTGCCGGTGAGGGGCTGACCCTGAAGCAGCTGACCATTGACGGCAAAGTCTGGTCAGATTACCGCGAAGAACCCGGTTCGCTGCACATTCAGAATGTGCCTGAACAATTCACCCTGCAAATTATTAATGAAATCAGCCCGGCGGAAAATACTGCACTTGAGGGGCTGTATGTGTCCGGTGATGCACTCTGCACACAGTGTGAGGCGGAAGGTTTCCGTCATATCACATATTATCCTGACCGCCCGGATGTGCTGGCGCGTTACACCACCCGGATCACGGCGGACAAAGGCCGTTATCCGTATCTGTTATCCAACGGTAACCGGATTGATGCCGGGGAATCCGGGGATAAACACTGGGTAAAATGGGAAGATCCGTTCCCGAAACCAAGCTATCTGTTTGCTCTGGTGGCCGGTGATTTTGATGTGCTGCGCGATACATTTACCACCCGCAGCGGCCGTGATGTGGCACTGGAGCTGTTTGTCGACAAAGGCAACCTCGACCGCGCCGGCTGGGCGATGACCTCCCTGAAAAATGCCATGAAATGGGATGAGGAGCGCTTTGGTTTCGAGTATGACCTCGACATCTATATGATTGTGGCCGTTGATTTCTTCAATATGGGCGCGATGGAGAACAAAGGACTGAATGTCTTTAACTCAAAATATGTGCTGGCGAAGAATGAAACCGCGACAGATAAAGATTATCTCGGGATTGAATCTGTTATCGGTCATGAATATTTCCATAACTGGACCGGTAACCGCATCACCTGCCGTGACTGGTTCCAGCTCAGCCTGAAAGAAGGGCTGACCGTTTTCCGTGACCAGGAATTCAGCTCTGACCTCGGCTCCCGTCCGGTAAACCGTATCAATAATGTCCGCGTGATGCGTGCCGCTCAGTTTGCCGAGGACGCCGGTCCGATGGCGCACCCGATCCGCCCGGATAAAGTCATTGAAATGAATAACTTCTATACGCTGACAGTGTATGAGAAGGGCTCTGAAGTGATCCGCATGATCCACACGCTGCTCGGCGAAGAGCAGTTCCAGGCGGGGATGCAGCTTTATGTTCACCGCCATGACGGCAGCGCCGCGACCTGTGATGATTTTGTGCAGGCGATGGAAGACGCGTCAAATGTCGATCTGACACTGTTCCGCCGCTGGTACAGTCAGTCCGGTACGCCGCTGGTGACCGTGCGTGACAGCTATGATGCGGATAAAAAACAGTATCAGCTGCATGTGACCCAGATGACCCCGCCAACACCGGATCAGCAGGACAAACAGCCGCTGCATATTCCGTTTGATATTGAACTGTACGGCAGTAACGGCGACGTGCTTGCGCTGCGTCATGAAGGGGAGCCGGTTCATTCAGTACTGAATATTACCCGTGATGAACAGACCTTCACCTTTGATGATGTCAGTGAAAAGCCGGTACCGTCACTGTTCCGCGAATTCTCTGCACCGGTGAAAGTGGATTATCCGTACACCGATGCACAGCTGGCATTTCTGATGCAGCACGCCCGTAATGAATTTGCCCGCTGGGATGCCGCACAGTCTCTGCTGGCATTACATATAAAGGAAAACATCCGCCGTTATCAGGCCGGTGAAAACTTACAATTACCGGAAGGGATAACCGATGCTTTCCGTGCTGTGCTGCTTGATGAGCAGATCGACCCGGCACTGGCGGCTCAGATTCTGACCCTGCCGTCAGAAACCGAGGTTGCGGAATGGTTCCCGGTGGTGGATCCGGATGCAATCAATGCGGTGATGACTTTTATCGCCGGCACATTTGCCCGTGAACTGGCCGATGAGCTGTATGCCGTGTATATCAGCATGAAAACCGGGGCATACCAAATCGATCATGCGGATATTGCAAAACGCGATCTGCGCAATGTCTGTCTGGGCTATCTGGCACTGGATGAGGACAAAGAGCAGGCGGACAAGCGCGTGTCACAACAGTATGCGCAGGCCGACAATATGACTGATTCCCTGGCGGCTCTGACCGCGGCGGTGAAAGCTGCACTGCCGTGCCGCGATAAACTGCTGGCGGATTACGACAACAAATGGCATCAGGATGGTCTGGTGATGGACAAGTGGTTTATTCTTCAGGCCACACGTCCGGATGCGGATGTACTGGACAATGTGAAATCACTGCTCACTCACCGTTCCTTCACTATGGCAAACCCGAACCGGGTGCGCTCGCTGGTCGGTGCGTTTGTGATGAATAACCCGAAAGCGTTCCATGATAAATCCGGTAAAGGCTATGAGTTCCTGACGGAGATCCTCTGTGATCTGAACAGCCGTAACCCACAGGTCGCGTCACGTCTGATTGAGCCGCTGATCCGCCTGAAACGGTATGACGACAGTCGTCAGAGTAAAATGCGTGATGCATTGCTGCGCCTGAAAGGGCTGGAAAATCTCTCCGGTGATTTGTATGAGAAAATCACCAAAGCACTGGATGAGAACTGATCGTTGAAACTTCTCCGGGGAAATCTGTTACCCCGGGGAAGATCCGGATAACGGGCAAAATAAAAAGACGCTGTAAATATGTCCCTATACGCTCAGGCGCGTCATCCATGACGCGCATGCTTTTTATTTCTCTGCCCGCCATCCGGATGATTGCACCGGCATTGTTACAGACAAAACACCTCCCCGGAGGTGTTTTTTTTTGCACTGCAATACATTGTCACAGTAACAGGGCGTTATTTTTAACCGGATACGGTAAACTCAGGCCAATGACGACCTGTATATATAAAGAAAGGATTTCGTGATGAGAAATGAAATAAACCGGTGCAGTCGCTGGTTACAGGGGATGTTCTCCCTGTTTTTGCTGCTTTTTGCTGTGACGGCATTTGCTCAGACGGAGACATTTCCCCGTATGCAGGGATCGGTCACCGATACCGCCGGATTGCTGACCGCCGGTGAGCGCAGCAGTATTGAGCAGAAACTGAATGCACTGCGCGAGCGGACCGGTACGCAGATTGCGGTACTGACGGTGAACACTACCGGCTCGCGTGATATTGAAAGTTATGCGGAAAAAGTCTTTAACCAGTGGCGCCTTGGTCGTATCAATATTGATGACGGCATTTTATTGCTGGTGGCGTCAGATGATCGCGCGATGCGGATTGAGGTCGGATACGGGCTGGAAGGGGCGGTGAGTGATGCGGTGGCAAACCGTATTCTCAAGGATTATTTCATTCCGAATTTTAAAATAGGAAATTATGCCGGTGGTATTAATGATACCGTCGATGCGCTGATTGCCAGAGTCCGCAATGAACCACTGCCACCGGTTACCACCCCGGCATTCTTTATTGCCAAACAGGCAGGGCCCGTCGGCTGGATTGATATTGTGCTTGGGGCGGTACTGGCCGCGAGTGCATATCTGTGGGGCGCTTTCCTGTATGGCATGGTGAAACGCTTTAAACTGAAAGCGGCAATTCCGATCGCCATTATTCTTTATCTGACCTGGTACGCCGGCGGCTTTAATAATCCGGCCGGAAACGGTATTCATTTCGGGGAAGATTTTCTCTACACAGAATTACCGCGCTGGAGTCAGTTCCTGTTCCTGCAGATTCTGCCGTTCTGGCTGGTGATAGTACTGACATTCACCATGTTTATCGCGGCCTTCTTCTTATTCCTGCTTACGCTCGGCGGATTGTACTGGATATTGACGAAAATTGTCCGGCCTCAGAAGCTGCGGGTTTCAATCTGTGTTGGTTTTCTGTTCGGCGGATTTGCTTTTATTTTCGGATTACTGTTTTCAGAGGGGAGTCTGGCCGCCGGTGTGGTGGCGGGAGTGGGATTCGGCATGTTTGTCGGGATCGGGCACTATTTCGGTTTTGTTACTGTCGGCGGCGGAGGCGGCAGTGGTTCAGGGCGCGGCGGCCGTGGCGGGGGAAGCAGCGGCGGTGGTTACAGCGGGGGCAGCCGGAGCAGCAGCCGATCCTCATCCGGAGGCGGAGGACGCAGCGGTGGCGGCGGGGCATCCGGTCGCTGGTGATCTGATAATAAATGACGCACATTCTTTGTGCGTCATTTACTGCGTAAAAAAGCCGTGCAGAACGGACGCATTTCACCTATTATAGCCGCCTGAGATAGGCTCCCGCTGTTTCAGCTATGATTCACGACCTATTTTGTTACAGAGAAATTGCCCGGTACGGCGTGTTGTGCCGAAAACACATATCTATAGCAAAAGGTATTTAAGATGTATTATCCGCTAGTCAGGAAGGCCCTGTTCCGCCTTGATCCGGAACGTGCCCACGAATTCACCTTTCACCAGCTTAAACGTCTTTCCCGCTCTCCTTTCCGTTTTCTTATTCAGCAGCATGTCGCCACCAAACCCGTTCAGTGCATGGGACTCTCTTTTAAAAACCCGCTCGGATTAGCCGCCGGTCTTGATAAAGACGGTGAATGTATTGAGGCATTTGATGCAATGGGTTTTGGTTTTGTTGAGGTCGGTACGGTCACACCGAAACCACAGCCGGGAAATGATAAGCCGCGTCTGTTCCGTATTGTCGAAGCAGAAGGGTTAATTAACCGGATGGGTTTTAATAACCTCGGGGTGGATAACCTGGTTGAGAATATTAAACAGGCCCGTTTCGGCGGTATTCTGGGAATTAATATCGGCAAAAATAAAGATACACCGGTCGAACAGGGAAAGGATGACTATCTGATTTGTATGGATAAAGTGTATACCCACGCTGGGTATATCGCTGTTAACATCTCCTCACCGAATACTCCGGGATTACGGACACTGCAATACGGCGATATGCTGGATGACCTGTTGTCAGCAATAAAAATAAAGCAGCAGGAACTGCATCAGAAGCACGGGAAATATGTGCCTGTTGCCGTAAAAATTGCCCCGGATTTAACAGCGGAAGAATTAATTCAGGTCGCTGACAGCCTGGTGCGCCATAATATTGACGGTGTGATTGCCACCAATACCACATTAGACCGCTCATTAGTGCAGGGATTAAATCACTGTAATGAAACCGGCGGATTAAGTGGCCGCCCGGTGCAGAGTAAGAGCACCGAAATTATCCGTTTATTATCGAAAGAGCTGAACGGGAAATTACCAATCATCGGTGTCGGCGGAATAGATTCCCTGGTTGCCGCCCGGGAAAAAATGGAAGCGGGTGCATCTCTGATCCAAATCTATTCAGGATTTATCTACCACGGGCCCAAATTAATTAAAAATATTGTAAATTGCCTGTAATTTTCACTATTATTCCTGTCAGGGGGTTTATTTTTCCCCCTGTTTCTTTTATATTTTCAGATGTTGCCTGAAAAATTGTCACTGACAGGCAATACACGTTAAATCAAACAATCACTTTTAATTATTTTATTTAATGTGTAGTGAAAATATAAATCGCTAATCAGGTATTAGCCGGGAATGTGATCAGATGAAAATAAAACCTGACGATCAATGGCAGTGGTATTACGATGATACGCATGAGCGTATTATGCTGGATCTTGCCAACGGAATGGTATTCCGCTCCCATTTTGCACCACGCCTGCTGGCGCCGTACGCACGGTGTCACAGTCCGTTTTCTGTTGATGATGCCGCATTATTTTTTATCTTTGAAGAACAGATTAAGAAATTAGATATTCCGGCACAGCAGTGTGCTGAATTAACACTGAATGCGTTAATTGCATCGCGTTTTTTAAAGCCGCAAATGCCGAAGAGCTGGTATTTCTCATTGTTCTGCGCAATGACAAAACCGGAGCAGGGGCAGCTGGTTGAAGTGGTGGCGGATAACAATCGTCAGCGCAGCAACTTTATTGTGGCGGAAGCAGGGGACAGTGCCAGTTTATGTCTGCTGGTTGATCCGGTACTTGAATTACATGATCGGAGTATGTGTTTTTGTGATCCGATAAAGATCATGAATGATCGTTTATTACCAAGAACCCCGGTAACACGGAGTTTATTAATGGGCAGGGCTGTCTGAAGCTGTCCGGTAAACGATCATAATCAGGATCAGATAACGTTATATAACCCCCGGCGGATCCTTATTATTAATAAGTGATCAATTCAGCCGGAAATACCCCCGGTAGTTTATCTGCCGGGGGTATTTTTTTACTGGTCATCCGTGACGGCCGGTTATGCGTGACGAATAGTAATATTGGTTTTCGGAATACAACTGCATGCCAGAATATCGCCGTTCTCTTTTATCGCCCCGGCTTTCAGCGGAGTCACTTCGCCGGAGACCAGCGTGACTTTACAGCAACCGCAGACACCGGCACGGCAGGAATACGGAATATTGACCTGATGGCCTTCCAGCTGCTCCAGTAAGACGTGCTGATTATTCACCGGGTAGAGTTTACCGTTGAATGTCAGTTCCAGTGCTGCTTCCGGTTGTGCGGGCGCGGCCTGCACCTTTTCCACTTCCTGTTCCTGATACTGACGCGGCTCGCGGGTTTCCAGTACGGTGACGGCATCACCGACCTGAATCACACCGCTGTTGCGGGCAATGGCATTCATGCCGAAATCCACATCATCATTATCTGCGGCTTTCCGGAAGGTTTGCAGGGTGTGGAACGGCTCCATTTCCGGGTGTTTAATCCCTTTATCGGTACTGACAGTCGTGAGAATACAACGGCTGCACGGTTTTTTCAGATCAAACACAACATCACCGACCTGAATGGTTTTCCAGCGGTCTTCCGCAAACGGCTCTGCACCGGTGACAATAATATTGCCGCGGAACTGTTCAATTTTAATACCGGCACCGCAGCGGCGCTGCACCTCACGGAAAGAGGCTTCATTGACCACCAGATAGGGATAACCGTCGGCAAACGACACCGCAGTGTCCGGGAATTTTTTTACTCTGCGGGTGGATTGCGGGCTGAGCCAGCGCAGCTGTACCGGGATATCAAAGAACTGACACAGCCACTGATTGATTTTTTCCGGCGCAAGCAGTGAGGTGAAATGGTTTCCCCAGACTTCGCACGGCAGGTGGTCAGGGCGGAAATCCTCAAACAGTATCGTGGCACCGCTGCCTTCCGGGCTGCGCAGGTAAATTCCGTTACTCAGCAGCACCGGGGTAAACAGCACCATCTGCGGATAACGGCGGGCGGTGATAAATTTTCCGGTTTCATCCGTTATCATAAAATTACGGTCAAAGCTCAGCCCGGTTTCCCCTGCATGGCTCTGCGACTGGCGGATGCCCTTCATTGACTTCACAGGAAAGGTGTATAAACGGGAGAGTGTGATGGGTGTTGTCGTCATTGTTATCCGTTCTTTTCGTTATTATCAGTAATACCACAATGGCATCCCGGTTTATCCGGAAAAAGGTGAACGTCAATTTTATGATTTACCGCCCGGATCCGCTATAATGCGCTCCAATTTTTTATTTCAACGGTAAACCATGATGAACGCGTATTTTGCCAGCACCGCCCGCGGGCTCGAAGAACTCTTAAAAAATGAATTAGCGACACTGGGCGCTGAGGATCTCAGTATTACGCAGGGTGGCGTTCACTTCCGGGCGCAGCCGCGTACGATGTACACGTGTCTGATGTGGAGTCGTCTGGCATCCCGTATTTTATTACCGCTGAATGAGTTTAATGTCTATAGCGATATGGATCTTTATCTCGCGGTACAGTCCGTTGACTGGCCGTCGGTATTCTCCGCTGACAAGACATTTGCCGTGCATTTCAACGGGACTAACGATGAGATCCGTAACAGCCAGTACGGCGCACTGAAAGTCAAAGATGCTATCGTCGACAGCTTTACCCGCAAAACCGGCACGCGCCCGGATGTGGCGAAACAGCAGCCGGATATCCGCATCAATGTCTATCTCAATAAAGAAAAAGCCTCGCTGGCGATCGACCTGAGCGGGGATTCCCTGCATATCCGCGGCTACCGTGAACTGGCCGGTCAGGCGCCGCTGAAGGAGAACCTGGCGGCGGCGATTATTCTGCGTTCCGGCTGGCAGAAAGAGACCCCGATGGTGGATCCGATGTGCGGCTCCGGCACCCTGCTGATTGAAGCGGCAATGATTGCCTCTGATTGTGCACCGGGCCTGAACCGCCACCACTGGGGTTTTGAAGCCTGGGGCGGCCATGATAAAGCGGTCTGGGAATCTGTCCGTGCAGAAGCGCGCGAACGCGCTAATGCCGGTCTGGTCAGCGCAACCGCGCGCTTCTTCGGTTCTGATACCGATAAACGTGTGCTGGATATGGCCCGTGCCAACGCCCGCCGCGCCGGGGTGGATAAACTGATCACTTTCCAGCAGAAAGATGCCACCAAACTGGAAAATCCGCTGCCGGACGGCCCGAAAGGCACCATTATTTCCAACCCGCCGTACGGCGAGCGTCTGGAAAGCGAACCGGCGCTGATTGCCCTGCACAGTGTGTTCGGCCGTGTGGTGAAAACCCGTTTCCCGGGCTGGCGTCTGTCATTATTCAGTGCTTCCCCGGAACTGCTCAGCAGCCTGCAGCTGCGTGCGGAGCGTGAATTCAAGGCAAAAAACGGTCCGCTGGACTGTGTGCAGAAAAACTATCAGTTAAGTGACACACCACCGGCAACGGCGCAGGATATCGGGGCGGATTTCGCCAACCGTCTGCGCAAGAACGAAAAGAAATTAGCAAAATGGGCGAAGCAGGAAGGTGTTGAATGTTATCGCCTTTATGATGCGGATCTGCCTGAGTATAATGTTGCGGTTGACCGCTATGCGGATTATGTGGTGGTGCAGGAATATGCGCCGCCGAAAACCGTGGATCCGAACAAAGCGCGTCAGCGCCTGTTTGATGTGATCAGCGCAACACTGGCCGTGCTGGAGTTACCGGCGCACAAGCTGATCCTGAAAACCCGTCAGCGCCAGAAGGGCAAACAGCAGTATGAAAAACTGGCGGAGAAACAGAACAGCTTCCTGGTGAAAGAGTATAACGCGCAGTTATGGGTTAATCTGACTGATTACCTGGACACCGGTCTGTTCCTTGATCACCGTATTGCCCGCAAAATGCTGGGACAGATGAGCAAAGGCAAAGACTTCCTCAATCTGTTTGCCTACACCGGCTCGGCAACGGTTCACGCCGGTCTCGGCGGGGCGCGCAGCACCACGTCTGTGGATATGTCACGCACGTATCTGGAGTGGGCGGAA
This sequence comes from Morganella sp. B601, assembly GCF_051172335.1. NCBI lineage: Bacteria > Pseudomonadati > Pseudomonadota > Gammaproteobacteria > Enterobacterales > Morganellaceae > Morganella > Morganella sp. B601. The sequence goes on along the minus strand of NZ_JBPIZE010000003.1, from coordinate 362,928 downwards.
CGCAACCTGCAGAGCAACGGCCTGAGCGGCAGACAGCATCGTTTAATTCAGGCGGATTGTCTGAGCTGGCTGGCACAGACGCCGGAACAGTTTGATCTGATCTTTATCGATCCGCCGACGTTCTCCAACTCCAAACGGATGGAGGACACCTTTGATGTCCAGCGTGATCACATCGACCTGATGAAACATCTGAAACGCATGCTGCGCCGCGGCGGTACCCTGATGTTCTCCAACAACAAACGCGGTTTTAAATTAGATCAGGACGGTATGGATGCTCTGGGGCTGGTTGCTCAGGAGATCACCGCCAAAACACAGTCACAGGATTTTGCCCGTAACCGTCAGATCCATAACTGCTGGCTTATCCGCCACGCAGGCGAGGAATAACAGAAATTATGTCGTTGATTAATATGGCGGGCGCCTGGCTCGCATTCAGTGATGCTCCGCTGCTGGAAAATGCGGAGATGCATATCGAAGAAAATGAGCGTGTCTGTCTGGTCGGACGCAACGGAGCGGGGAAATCCACCCTGATGCGTGTGCTGACCAAAGAGCAGCCGCTGGATGACGGTACGGTTATCTATGAACAGGATCTGATTGTTGCCCGTCTGCAGCAGGATCCGCCGCGTGATGTGGAAGGCACCGTGTTTGACTTTGTCGCCGAAGGGGTGGCAGAGCAGGCGCAGCATATCAAGGCATTCCATCAGATCTCAAAATTAGTGGAAAGTGACCCGAGTGATAAAAATCTGTCAAAAATGGCGGAACTGCAGGAAATTTTAGACACGCAGAACTTATGGCTGCTCGACAGCCGGATTGCGGATGTGATCGCGCACCTGGAATTACCGGCGGATGAAAAATTATCCGCACTGTCCGGCGGCTGGCTGCGTAAAGCGGCACTCGGCCGTGCACTGGTCAGCGGGCCGAAAGTGCTGTTCCTGGACGAACCGACCAACCACCTGGATATCGAAACCATCCAGTGGCTGGAAGGCTTCCTGAAAAACTTCAGCGGCAGCATTGTCTTTATTTCCCATGACCGTTCATTTATCCGCAATATGGCGACACGGATTATCGATCTGGATCGCGGTAAATTAGCCTCCTGGCCGGGCAGTTATGATGATTATCTGGTGGCCAAGGAAGAGGCACTGCGTGTCGAAGAGATGCAGAATGCGGAATTTGACCGCAAGCTGGCACAGGAAGAAGTGTGGATCCGTCAGGGCATCAAAGCCCGCCGCACCCGTAATGAAGGGCGCGTCCGTGCCCTGAAGGCTCTGCGCAGCGAACGCGCGGAACGCCGTGAGGTGATGGGCAAAGCGAAGATGCAGGTGGAAGAGGCGACCCGCTCGGGCAAAATCGTCTTTGAAATCGATGACATCAGCTATGGTATTGATGGTAAGGATCTGGTCAGCCATTTCAGTGCTCAGGTAAACCGGGGGGACAAAATTGCCCTCGTCGGCCCGAACGGCTGCGGTAAAACCACGCTGCTGAAACTGATGCTCGGTGATTTGCAGCCGGACGACGGCAGTGTGCATATCGGCACCAAGCTGGAAGTGGCGTATTTCGATCAGCACCGTGCAGCGCTGGATCCGGATAAAACCGTGATGGATAACCTGGCGGAAGGCAAACAGGAAGTGCTGGTTAACGGCAAACCGCGCCATGTGCTCGGCTATTTACAGGAATTCCTGTTCCACCCGAAACGGGCAAGAACACCGGTGCGGGCCCTGTCCGGCGGGGAGCGTAACCGTCTGCTGCTGGCAAGATTGTTCCTGAAACCAAGCAACCTGCTGATCCTCGATGAACCGACCAACGACCTTGATGTCGAAACACTGGAACTGCTGGAAGAGCTGGTGGATAACTATCAGGGCACCGTCCTGCTGGTCAGCCATGACCGTCAGTTTGTTGATAATTGCGTGACCGAATGCTGGATTTTTGAAGGCAACGGTACCATAGGGCGTTATGTCGGCGGTTATTTTGATGCACAACAGCAGCGCGCACAGGTTCAGTCGCTGAAAGCCCCGGCGGAAAAAGCAGTAAAACCGCAGGCGGCGGAAGAAAAACGTAAAGATAACATTAAAAAAGCAAATACATCTGCAAAATTAAGTTATAAATTACAGCGGGAACTTGAACAACTGCCGTCATTGCTGGAATCTCTCGACGAGGAAATACAGCAACTGCAAAGTCAGGTCAGTGCGCCTGAATTCTTTAACCAGCCGCATGATGAAACAGATAAAGTGCTGAAGCTGCTGGCAGAGAAAGAGCATGCGCTGGAAGAGGCGTTTGAGCGCTGGCAGACGCTGGAAGCAATGCAGAGCGGGAACTGATCCCGCCTGTGATTTTGGAGAAATAACGAAACAGTGTGTGCTCATCATTCACATGATTCAGTCACGGTGCTGTGTCCGCAGTGCGACCTGGTGGTGGAAATCCCTGAGCTGGAACGGGGAACCAAAGCTGAGTGTCCGCGCTGCCACACCCACCTGGCCGCCCGCTGGCGTGAACCGCGCCGCCAGCCGCTGATGTATGCACTCAGCGGCCTGGTGATGTTTGTGCTCGCCGGGATGTTTCCGTTTGTCTCAATGAAAGTGGCGGGTATTGAAAGCGAAATCACGCTTTATCAGATACCGTCTGTGATGTTCGGGGATAACTACGGCGGGCTGGCACTGTTCTTTATGGGATTTGTACTGGCGGTACCGGCCTTCTGCCTGTTTGCCATTACCTTACTGTGCAGCGGGATCCGTCTGCCGCCTTCGCTGGCCATTCCGGTCACGCGGCTGCTGTTCAGGCTGCGTGCATGGTGTATGGCGGAGATTTTCCTCGCCGGTGTGCTGGTCAGTTTCGTGAAACTGATGGCATACGGGGATATCGGGCTGGGCGTGAGTTTTCTGCCTTATTGTCTGTTCTGTGTGATGCAGGTGCGGGCATTCCAGTGCCTGGATAAACACTGGGTCTGGCAACGGATTGCACCGCGTCCTCCGCTGCCGGTGGCGCTGGAGGCAGGAAAAGGCGGTTTGTGTCAGGGAGTGCGGCTGTGCGGTACCTGTCAGGCGATTCTGCCGGCAGATATGCATGAGTGTCCGCGCTGCAGCAGCCGGGGTCATGCCCGGCGGCCGAACAGTTTACAGCTGACCATGGCACTGCTGTTTACCTCCGTGATTTTATATATCCCGGCAAACCTGATGCCGATTATGGTTACCGAATCCCTCGGCAGTGATTTCGGCTCGACCATTATGGCCGGGGTGATTTTGCTGTGGGGGGATGGCTCTTATCCGGTGGCGATGGTGATTTTTATCGCCAGTATAATGGTGCCGAGCCTGAAAATGCTGGCCATCGGCTGGTTGTGTCTGGATGCCAAAGGTCACGGCTGGCGTGATCCCGGCCGGATGCACTTTATTTATGAAATCGTGGAGTTTGTCGGACGCTGGTCCATGATTGATGTGTTTGTGATAGCCGTACTGGCGGCACTGGTGCGGATGGGGCGTCTGATGAGCATCTATCCGGATATCGGTGTGATTTTATTTGCGATGGTGGTCATTCTGACAATGATTGCCGCCGAAATGTTCGACCCGCGTCTGACGTGGGATCGGCTTGAAAAAAAACGGGCGGAGAGTGCTAAGGAGCCTCAGGTTGAACGATAAAACTGATGATTTGACAGAAGCGAAGGTCAGCAAACTGAAAAGCTGGTCACCGGTCTGGATAATTCCCATCGTCACGGTACTGATTGGTGCCTGGATCCTTATCAGCCACTTTCGCGGACAGGGACCGGAAATCACCCTGATCACCTATAACGCGGAAGGGGTCGAAGCCGGTAAAACCAAAATCAAAAGCCGCAGCGTGGATGTCGGCGTGGTCGAAAGCGTCATGCTGGATCAGAGTTACAGCCGCGTGATCATCAAGGCCCGCCTGAACGCAGAGATGAAAGACGTTCTGCGCAAAGATACCGTTTTCTGGGTGGTGAAACCGACGGTCGGCCGTGAAGGGGTCTCCGGGCTGGGCACACTGCTTTCCGGGGCGTATATCCAGGTGCAGCCTGCCAATACCGGCGGCGAACGCCATGAATTTGAACTGCTTGATTCACCGCCGCTGGCGTCTCCGGACGCCAAAGGGATCCGCGTGATATTAACCAGTCAGCAGGCCGGACAACTGAATCCGGGGGATGCTGTGCTGTTCCGTGGCTACCGTGTCGGTTCCGTGGAAACGGCCGAGTTTAATCTTGATGAGCGGGAAATGCAGTATGAGCTCTTTATCAACGCACCTTATGACAAACTGGTGACCACCAACGCCCGCTTCTGGAAGGACAGCGGCATTGCCTTTGATATGTCCTCGCAGGGCGTGAGTGTGCAGGTCGGTTCACTCTCCACATTGTTCAGCGGCGGTGTCAGTTTTGATGTGCCGGACGGCTGGCAACCGGGTGAGGAAGTCAATCCTAAGACCCTGTTTAAGCTGTTTGATAACCAGAAGAGCACACAAAACTCACTGTATACCCAGTATAAAAGTTACCTGCTGTTCTTCTCTGACTCCGTGCGCGGCCTGTCTCCGGGGGCACCGGTGGAATTCCGCGGTATTCGTCTCGGTACGGTGGCACAGGTTCCGTTCTACGCCAAAGGGCTGGGGCAGACATTTGATCAGGATTTCCGTATCCCGGTGCTGATCCATATCGAGCCCGAGCGTTTCGAGAAAGATGTAGGTAAAGATTTCAAACTGGCACAGGAACTGGAAACCGCATTACAGCAGGGGCTGCGCGCCTCACTGAAATCCGGTAACTTACTGACCGGCGCACTGTATGTTGATCTCGATTTCTACCCGGATCAGCCGGCGTGGAAAGCACCGATGAAAATTGCGGATTATGACATTCTGCCGACCACCAGCGGCGGCCTGGTACAGTTGCAGCAAAAAGTACTGGCGGCGCTGGATAAAATCAACGGTATGCCGATTGAACCGATGATGAAACAGGCGACAGAAACACTGCGTGCCAGCGAAAAAACCATTGCGGAAGCACAGAAAACACTGTCTGAGCTGAATGTGTTACTCAGCAGCAAAGAGTTCAAAGCGCTGCCGAAAGACATGCAGGCCACGCTGCGTGAACTGAACCGCAGTATGCAGGGTATCCAGCCGGGGTCACCGGCGTACAACAAACTGGTTGATGATATGCAGCGTCTGGATCAGGTTCTGCGTGAATTACAGCCGGTACTGCGTACCCTTAATAACAAGAGCAATGCTCTGGTCTTTGAAGCCGCGCCGCAGGCGGATCCGCAACCTAAGAAGGCGAAGAATTAAGATGAAAAAACTGACAAAAGCACTGGCATTCCTGGGCGTTTTTGTACTGGCGGGGTGCAGCAGCACCCCGGTCAAACAGTATTATCAGTTACCTGTGGTGGCGGCTGCGGACAGCAGCAGTGAACAGACAAGCTTCCGCAGTACCGGCAGTGACAACCGCCATCCGCAGTTATGGATCCAGCGTATCACGCTCGGGGACGTGCTGGGGAATGCCGGGATTGTCTATCAGACCAGTGATGTGGAATACAACATCGGCAGCACCAATTTATGGGCCGGTCCGCTGGAGCAGCAACTGCTGACGGTGATGACGGCGGAACTCAGTCAGGCACTGCCGGACAGACTGGTTTCGGTGCAGCCGCTGGAAACCAAACCGGATACTCTGACTGTCACGGTCACCGGTTTTCACGGCCGTTATGATGGCAAAGTGATTGTGGCGGGCAGCTGGATTTACACCCACGGTGACGCGGTTATCCGCCACCCGTTTAATCTGGTACTGGAACAGGCAGAAAACGGCTATCCGGCGCTGGTACGCACGCTGGGTGAAGGCTGGGCGCAGGTATCAAAATCGGTGGCTGACGAGCTGCGTAAGTAATTGCTGGTTTACTCTCTGCACCGGATGTGCAGAGAGTAAATTGTCATTAAAATGACAAATTTGTGAAACACGCCACATTAATCCGCTTAATCCTCTGATCGCTAAAACGATTCTTATTCCGCCTGATATATCCTTCTGAATGCCCTTACGGTCCCCTGAAAACTAATAATCTGATTACGCTGGTAAAATAACAGCCCTGTTTTTATTGTGTATTTTTATGAAAAGCGGGACTGACACACCCTGAACCTTCTTTACTTGCAAACTCCGGCCCGAAAGCGTATTTCTATTATGGGTTGAATAAAAATCAACCTGTTTTCAGCACTGAATAACATGAGGGAAGTAACGGCATGAAAAGACAAAAGCGTGATCGTTTAGCCAGAGCATTAACCAAAGGTTATCAGGCGGGTATTTTAGGACGTTCTAAAGAGAGTTGCCCGTATCTTAAAATTGACGAACGTTCTCATTGGTTGGGAGGCTGGCGCGAGGCCATCGATAAAAGGGCGGTCATTGCGTAACCCGGTTTGAAGGATAAAAAACCTCCGCATGCGGAGGTTTTTTACGGATAACACCACGGCAGGAAAGATTAAAACGCGCTGGTGTCTTTGAAAAGACCCACTTTCAGATCTGTTGCGGTGTAAATCAGCTTATCATCAACAAAGACTTCGCCGTCACCGATACCCATGATCAGCTTGCGGTTGATCACACGCTTGAGGTGGATGCGGTAGGTGACCTTTTTCGAGGTCGGCAGTACCTGGCCGGTAAATTTCACTTCACCCACACCCAGTGCACGGCCTTTCCCTTCGCCGCCCAGCCAGCCGAGATAAAAACCGACTAACTGCCACATGGCATCCAGGCCCAGACAGCCCGGCATGACCGGATCATTGACGAAATGGCAACCGAAAAACCACAGCTCAGGTTTGATATCCAGCTCAGCTTCGATATAGCCTTTATCAAAATGCCCGCCGGTTTCGCTCATTTTAATGACGCGATCCATCATCAGCATGTTGCCGGATGGCAGCGGCGGTCCGTCTTCACCAAAGAGTTCGCCCCGTCCTGAGGCTTCAAGTTCTTGCTTTGTGTAGGATTCTTGTTTTGCGACCATAACTCAATCTTTGCCTTGTTTATCAGATAGGCTACACAATAGCTTACACTTGTACGCTGAACAAGTCCGATCAGATAAAAATTGTGCTATTTCCACCAGCGGGAAAACCACGAATTTCTTGGTTTATCCTGATTGTTCGCCAGGAAAATCCGATCCTGAATTATAGCTAACAGGTGTTCTCCGGACGGATTACCGTCCTCTTCATAGTACGGCATATTCATCAGGTGTGAGGCCGCCTGAGAGACGTGGCTTGCTGTCCATATGTGGAATTCACCCTGACGTACCGCTTCAACCACATCATCTGACAGGACCAGGTGACGCTCGTTGGAGGCCGGGATAATCACACCTTGTTTGCCGGTCAGCCCTCTGGCCTGACACAGCCGGAAGAAACCTTCGATTTTTTCATTTACGCCGCCGATGGCCTGCACAAACCCGAACTGGTCAACAGAACCGGTCACGGCAATCTGCTGGTCAACCGGCTGCCAGGAGAGGGCACTGATAAGTGCGCACAGCTCAGCCAGAGAGGCGCTGTCACCATCCACTTCGCCGTAGGACTGTTCAAAGACCACGGAGGTGGAGAACGGGAACGGCTGCTCCAGTTTAAGCTCCGCAATCAGGTAAGCCTGCATAATCATCATACCCTTGGCGTGAATATTACCGCCAAGCTCTGATTTGCGCTCCACATCAACAAATTCACCATCACCGATATGTGCCACACAGGTGATACGGGAGGGCTCTCCGGTCGCTTCCGGGTGTCCCGGATACTGCAGAACGGACAGTCCGTTGATCTGGCCGACAGCACTGCCCTGAGTCTGGATATACACCTGACCCTGAAGAATCTCATCCAGCCCGCGATCGGCCAGATAGCCGTGGCGCCAGCTGCGGTTGTCTTTGATTTTGCGCAGCGCTTCTGCGGTGATGGTGTCCGCAGGCAGCAGGGTGGCGGCATCGCGCAGCAGAGTGGTCAGCCATGTCAGGTCGAGCGGCAGGGTCCTTTTATCTTCCTGAAAACGCATCCCCTGACGGAGCAGCTCATACCAGCCGTCAGCACTGAGCGGCTGCAGCTGATTTTGCTTCAGCAGCCCGTTGACAAACTGACACCAGACGGTCAGCTGTTCTGTTTCTTCCAGCTGACAATCAAATTCATATTCGCCGTACAGCGCTTCTTCGCTCAGTTCCGGCTCGGAGAGCATAAACTCATCCAGACTCAGACGATCGCCCACCACGATAACCCGCAGGTCGAGCGGCATGCTGTCAACCGGGAACGGCAGCGGATGCTGTTCGGTGTGTGCCAGCCAGTCAAAGCGTTGTGCGCAGACCATCTGCTTTAAACGCAGCCACATCAGCGGCTGTGCGAGCAGGCTGCGCAGTGACATGATCAGAAAGCCGCCATTAACCTGATGAATAATACCGGGCTGCAACTGCACATGCTGATGATGGGTATAGACCTGGCCGAACAGCTGCTCCGGCTCTGTCCAGTCACAGACAGCAAACGGCTGCACCGCACTGAAATGGCCGTTATCCGATGGTGTAAAGACAAACCTGTGATTATCGAAATGGTATTCACCGCCCATAGTGCGCTTTTGCCGGGTTCTGACTTCCGGCGGCAGTAATTGCGCTATGGTATTCAGGTAACACTCGCTTTCGTCACTTTTGACCAGCATAAAACGGCGCTTTGCCGCCGGATGGCTGAAAAGTGACAGGCTTTCCTGTAAGCGCGGCTGCACGACATCAGCCTGCTGAGCAGGCAGTTCAGAAGCGGTTTGCAGGATGGTGTGGTAACTGTTTTCATCAGGCAGTAATGCCTGCCAGGTCAGCTGTTTAATATTCACTCGGTATTGTCTGCTTTTGATAATGTCGGATTTAATCGTTGCGGCAGGATCTGGTGCTCTCCGCAGTGTGCGGTTATCAGCACCGCCTTTGAATAGTAACGAAAATAGCGGGACATTGTAGCGCGTAAGCAGGCCGGATAGCTATCCTCGCGGCGTTTATTTTTACCCGTCCTGAGCGGAAAGAATTGTGCAGAGGAGCAGTTTTTTACGGGGAATATTGCTATGCTTATGTCAGTGTTACCCTGTCACTGAGAAAAATCATGAAATATCAGCAACTAGAGAATCTTGAATGTGGCTGGAAGTGGGCATATCTGGTCAAAAAACACCGCGAAGGTGAGGAAATTACCCGTTATACGGAAAAAAGCCGGGCTGAGGAAGCGGTGGCGCAGTTACTGAAACTGGAGTCACATCCGGTGAAAGTGACGGCGTGGATACAAAAACATATGGCACCGGGACTGGCGAACCGGATGAGTCAGACTATCCGCGCACGGCGCAAGCGGCATTTTAATGCTGAGCAGCAGCATACCCGCAAAAAATCGGTTGATCTGGAGTTTCTGGTCTGGCAGCGGCTGTCGGCGTTATCACAGCGGCGCGGCAGTACCTTATCGGACACGATTGTGCAGTTGCTGGAAGATGCTGAGCGCAAAGAAAAGTATGCTACGAAGATGACATCGCTGAAGGAAGATCTGCAAAGCCTGCTGGGAACAGACAAAAAATAAACCCCATCAGGAGATGGGGTTTATACAATTCATTGCATTGTGCAATCGAATCGCATCATGCAACCGAATTCAGAACTTACTGAGCAGCCTGCTGAGAGACTTGTTCAGTTACACCCTGGATTTCGATTTCAACACGACGGTCTGGTGCCAGACATTCGATCAGAGCAGCGCGCTGTTTGATATTGTCACATTTGTTGCCAGTAACAGGATCTTCTTTACCGCGGCCTTCTGCACGGATGCTGCCGGCCGGGATGCCTTTAGCGACCAGGTAATCTACAACGCTCTGTGCACGTTTCTGAGACAGTGGCAGGTTGTAGTTCTGGGAACCGATGCGGTCAGTGTAACCGATAACCAGGACGTTGCCCTGAGTCGGGTCGATTGACGCCAGTTCGTTGAACAGCTGGTTCAGAGCTTCCTGACCTTCAGCTTTCAGAGTAGATTTGTTGAAGTTGAACAGAACGTCTGAACGCAGGGTGAAACGTTTGTTCTCAACAACTGGTGCAACAACCGGAGCTGGTTCTGCAACTGGTGCAGCAACTTCATCCTGGCCGAAACGGTAAGCAACACCAACACTCAGCATGCCGTTATCAGGACGTGCCATAGTTGATTCAACATCACCGATGTTGTTGATCCACTGATATTCTACGCGAGCTGCGATATCACGGGTGATTGCATACTCAGTACCCAGTGCGAACAGCGGGGAAACACCAGTATCGTTGTCTTTGTAACGCTGACCGTTATGAGATGCGGTAGCGTCTGCACGCCATACCATAGCACCCAGACGGGTATAGATATCTAAGTCATCCATTACCGGATAGCTCAGTTTGGTAGTCAGCTGAACGCCCTGTGCTTTGAATGCGCCGTTGTTACCGTCGCCTTTGTAAGGCATACGACCTAACCAGTCATAACCTAATTCAAAGCCCATGTACTGGTTGTGCTGATAACCAGCATAGATACCAGCACCGAGCTGATCTTTGTGAACCGGACCAGTGTTACCTAAGTTTTCACCATTAGGGAAAACATCACCAGTACCGGTGTTCTGATACTGAGACCAACCTAATTTACCACCGGCATACCAGGTATTGTCTTTTGGAGCTGCCTGCGCAACGCTTGCGAAAGCTGCCACTGCCACTGCTACTGCGATAGCTGTCTTTTTCATTTTACGCCTCGTTATCATCCAAATTGGCTCTGGCTTAATAGCCTTATTATCGCCTTTGGTTTTTAAAAATAGTCAGGGATTATGTGCGCTATTTAGTAAATAGCTCCCAACAGGGAATTTTAAGCACTACCTTAACGGTGTAAAGTCTACAGCGAACTATAAAAGTTACAAGCCTGTCCTGCGGAATTCGACTAAAAAAATGTAAAAAACTGTACTGATTCATAAACATACAAAATAGTCAATTTTTTTGGGTATTTGACTTAACGCGTTGAAATAGTGTAATTTTATTAACCAAGCAGAGCAAATGATACGGGCATGTAAAAAACTCTGAGAATATTCTTAATTTTCCTTAATGATAAGGGAAAGAGTGAATTTGTAATGTATTCAGTTGTCGTGCAACAGGTGCATTGTCATGATGCCACTCCTGCGGACGCATAATAAAACCGAGGCAGCCGCCCTGTTCCGCAGCGCGCTGTAACCGGGCATTTTCCTGCTCAGTCAGTACCGGCAACCAGCCCAGAACCACACTGTAGTTACCGCTGGCGAGTGCTTTCTCCATAGCGGCAACACTGTTGATTGCCGGGATACGGGACAACTGCATGATTTTATCACCCGGCAGCTGATTCTGCGATAACCAGGTGCGGTTAAGTTTTGCACCCGGTGAGAGCCATAACAGCCAGCGGGACTCCCCGGCAAGCTGACGTAATAAAGGAAGCAGAATGTGGGTCAGGACGATATCATTATTGCGATAAACCAGTTCGCTGACCATTCCGTTCAGACGGCGTTCCTCCGCAAGGGCGGGTGACACAGATGCCGGTGTAACAGGGACGTATTCCCGGGTTGCCTGCTGGCGCATAGTTAACCTCACATAGTGATACTGTATATGTGTACAGTATAATCCAATTCCGCTCAGATCAAGTAAATTTTTTCCATACAACTCGCAAAATTCAGGTTTGCCGGATGCAAATACGAATTTATCGTTGGCAATCGGGGAAACATTCCTTATTTTGTGGCGACAGCTGAGCTCAGTCAGGGAATGACACAACGATACGTTTAACCTGCTTTCAAAGGACTGATAATATGAAGGATTATTTGAAATTGTCAGATGTTCAGTTTGATCGTCTTCAACACAGCACACAGCCGTTCGGCCGGATCCGCCTGAAGTCACAGTTCGGGTGTATGGGATTATCCATTGACCGGGTCACTTTCGCACTGATAGCCAACAGTCAGCTCTGGCTGAAAAGCACAGAGGCCACCCGCGAGCTGTTCTGTCGTCTGGAACTGAGTGACCGGTTTACTTATCCCAAACGGATCCTGCCGATGCGGATTAATTATTACCGTGTTCCGGATGCGGTATGGCAGTGCCCTCAGCAGTGTGAGTTCCTTTTTTACCAGACCTACCTGCATGCACGGGAACATGCACAGTCACAGCAGCAACTGCCGTCGCGGATTAAAGATCTGCCGAATGTGGACAGAGCTCTGGAACGCCGCTTATGGCAGGCGGGGATCCGCCGCGTGGATGACCTCTATTTGCTGGGTGCCAAAGCGAGCTTTCTGAAGGTCAAAGCCCGGCCGCAGAATGAGCTGAAATTGCTGTTTGCCATCGCGGGAGCCATTGAGGGGTGCCACAGTGCGGTATTACCGAAAGCACTGCGGGAGGATCTTATCCACTGGCACGGACGGCTGAACTAAACGGCGCAGGTATCCCGGGGAAGTTTTTTCCCCGTGAAGACATCAGCTGTCCGGTGTTTCTTCCGCCGCAGTCTGTTTTTTGCGGCGGAACCGCCCGGCGGAAGGCTGCAGATTATGCTCTTTATCATTGATCTGCCGGATAAGCCCGGTAATGTCCGGTGTCAGGCTGAGTAACAGGCGGATCTGCTCCAGCACCAGCTGCTCGGTGCTGTTATTGTCACAGGTACATTTATCCAGGCGCTGTGCGAGCGCATCTGAAATAGCCTGAATCTGCAAATCTTCCCGGTGCCCTTTTTGCAGTGCGGTCTCGATATAGCGGATGGCATCATTCAGCAGACGCAGAATAGTGTCATCCGTGAGTTTGGTGCGGTGGGCCCCGAGCGCGGAAATATAACTGAGCAGCGTGTGGTTGAGACAGAGCAGGCGGAACGCCTCATCCTGCGATGTGCGGTAACTGCTCGGCTCTGAGGATATGTTCGCTACCACAGAGGCAAACTCCCCGTCGCTGATATGCGCATCACGGCGGGCAACCCGGTACTCCAGGCTGTCAGTTTTACCGTTGTAATACTGCTGCAGGATTTGCTCCAGATAACGGCCGTTTGCCTGCATGGTGCGGTCAATCACCAGCGGCAGCTGACGGTATTTCCAGTCCGGCCAGATATAACTGACAGCAAACCAGGCGAGTCCGCAACCGATCAGGGTATCAATAATACGGTGAATGGCGATATCAAATCCTTCACCCAGCAGGTTAAAACTGAACAGCACCAGCAGGGTGATAAAAATGGTGGCCTGGGCGTACTGACTGGTGCGGAACACAAAGAACATCAGCCCGGACAGCACCATCAGAATAAGCTGTCCCTCATAAGACGGCACAAAATACATGATCGGCAGGCCGATAAGGATCCCGGCGAGTGTCCCCACTATACGCAGCATCAGGCGGCGCCGTGTGGCACTGTAGTTCGGCTGGCAGACAAACAGGCTGGTCAGCATAATCCAGTAACCGCGGGTCAGATCGAAGGTCAGGATAATGGCATAGCCGGCACACAGCAGCAGTGACATCCGGATAGCATGGCGGAACAGGGCAGAGCGCGGTGTCAGGTTCTGCCGGACACGCGCCCAGATATCACGCAATCCCTGCAGGTTTTCGTTGGACAGCCGCGCATCTTCCTGCATCTTTTCCGCCGGAAGCTGAGTCTGCTCTGCGGTCAGTCCTTTAAGCTGGGAATCGACACCGCGCAGGTTGGTCAGCAGATGGCGCAGAGCCATCACACTGCTGTTGCCGGGCTTTTGCTGCTCCAGCAGGTTGAGGGAGTTTTCCAGATAAGAAAATGTCCGCTCAAAACGCGGGTTATGGTGATATTTGCGGCGCTGCAAAATGGCCTGCGCAACAGCGGCGCAGGCGTGTCCCTGCATGGTCATCAGCCGCTGAAAGCGGAACATAATATCGCTGTAACGCAGTTCATTGCTTAAATTTTGATACTGGATATGAGACGAACTCGCCCGCTCGTGAATATCCTGGGCGACAAAGTAATAATGAAGGGCATGGCGGGTACTGCGCTGGCCGCGATCACCTTTCAGGCGGGAAAACAGTGTCATTTTTGCCTGATGCATAGCTTCCGTCAGTGCGCTGTTCGCCATCGCCAGTTCAAAGACGGATTGCTGATAATCTTCTTCGATATCCGGGTCAAACAGATTTGCTTTTGCCTCCAGGTAATTGGAGAGCTGCATATAATAGCGGGCCAGATTATCCTGCAGCGGACGGACAGGGAAAAACAGGTGCCCGGTCAGGGTCAGCAGGTTATACCAGACTGCGCCGGTCAGCAGTAACAGTGGTTGCTGATACCAGTCATCAAACAGGTTTTTTCCCAGCATGGTGTAAATCGCGATCAGCAGTGCCCCGAAAGCAATGGTGGCATAACGCTGCCCGAGGGCACCCAGAAGGATAAACCCGCTGGTTGATACCGCAAGACCTGCCATAAACAGGAGGTGGTGGTCATACAGCAGTTCAATGGCCGCAGATGCGACAAAGAAAGATATCAGCGTGATAAACAGATTACGCAGACGCCCGGCGAGCCGGTCATCCAGGTCTGTCAGTGCGGCGGCTACCATCCCGAGTGTCAGGGCAATGGTGACTTTCGGCGGCATGTGCAGCAGCCACGGCACCAGTGTGGTACCTGTCAGCGCAATCAGGATGCGGAAATAATAAAGAAAATGGCTGTTATAAATATACCGGCTGAAGCCGAGAAACGCTGCAAGCACAATAACCTCAATGAGTCAGAAATACCCTTAACGGGAATTTGGCAGTAAACTAATTGTGTCTTTCCTGTAATATGGCAATGGTATGGCGCTGGCATACGTTTTACCACATCTGGTTTTATCACATATTGATTTCAATCTTGTAACGGTGCGGAACACATGGAATTAAAATCAACACAAATGGGGCAGACACTGGCCCGGCATCCTTACAACCGCGTGCGGTTACTTAACGCAGGTATCGAAGTCAGCGGGGCAAAACACCGGTATGTTATTCCTTTCAATGAGTTAATCAATATTCAATGTAAACGCGGTATCGTCTGGGGTGAGCTGGAATTTGAACTGCCGGATGAGCAGGTTGTGCGTCTGCACGGTACCCAGTGGCAGGAAACTCAGGAATTCTATCAGTATCTTACCGATATCTGGTCACGCTGGAGTGAAGAAATGAGCGTGGTCAGCGCGGGTGTGCTGGATAAACAGGTCAGTGAAATTAAGTCGGTGATTCAGGCCGACCACTGGCTGACACAACCGGATAGTCAGAAACTCCGTGACAACATTCTGCACGCCTTTGCGGCACTGCCGCTGCCCCGTGCGCGTCTGGCCGGTTTTGACAACTGTGCACAGTCTTATCAGTTTTGTCTGGACTGGCTCAGCCACACCGATGAAAAACGCCGTCAGCGTAACCGCGAATGGACACAACAATGCCTTGAAACGTATGCGGATTTCTTTGCCGGTGTGGAATCCTCCCCGCTGAATACCTCGCAGAGTGAGGCGGTGGTTAATGGTGAGCCTTCCGTGCTGGTACTGGCGGGAGCCGGAAGCGGTAAAACATCGGTGCTGGTGGCACGGGCAGGCTGGCTGCTGCGCCGTCAGCAGGCGCTGCCGGAGCAGATCCTGATGCTCGCCTTCGGGCGGCAGGCGGCGGATGAGATGAATGAACGGATCCGCACCTGTCTGCACACAGAAGATATCCGCAGTAAAACCTTTCACGCCCTTGCACTGCATATTATCCGCGAAGCATCCAATAAATCGCCGGTTATCAGTGCGCTGGAAAGTGACACAGCCGCCCGTCATGAACTGATTAAATCCGTCTGGCAGACTCAGTGCCGTGAGAAAAAAGCACAGGCAAAAGGCTGGCGCGAACTTATCAGCGGCAGTATGAACTGGCTGGTGGATGAGGGGGAATACTGGGAAGATGAAACCCTGTGCCGCCGCATGGTGCCGAGAATTGACCGCTGGCTGAGCCTGATGCGCATGAACGGCGGCAGTCAGAAAGTGATGATTGAGTCCGCACCGCCGGATATCGCACCGGAATTCACAAAACAAATCAAACTGATGGCGCCGTTTTTAAAAGCCTGGAAAAGTGCCCTGAAAGAAGAGGGAGCGACAGACTTCTCCGGGCTTATCCATCAGGCGGTGAATCTGATTGAAAAAGGTCGCTTTATCTCGCCGTGGAAAGCGGTGCTGGTGGATGAGTTCCAGGATATCTCACCGCTGCGGGCAAAACTTATCCACGCCCTGCGGGCCCAGAACCCGCAGACCACACTGTTTGCTGTCGGTGATGACTGGCAGGCGATTTACCGTTTCAGCGGTGCGGAACTGACACTGACCACGGATTTCAGCGCGGTCTTCGGCGAGGGCGGTCAGTGTGCACTGGACACCACATACCGTTTTAACAGCCGTATCGGGGAGATCGCTAACGAATTTATTCAGCGTAACCCGCAGCAGTTAACCAAACCCCTGAACAGCCTGACAAAAGGGGATAAAAAAGCGGTGCTGTTACTGCCAGATAGACAGCTGGAAGCATTGCTGAATAAAATGAGCGGTTATGTGACCGGAGAAGAAACGGTTCTGATCCTGGCGCGCTATCACCACCTTAAACCGGAGATTCTGTCGGTGGCGGCAACCCGCTGGCCGCATCTCAATATCCGTTTTATGACCATGCATGCCTCGAAAGGTCAGCAGGCGGATTACGTCATTATCACCGGACTGACGGATGAACGGGACGGTTTCCCGGCTGCGGCACGGGAATCGGTGATTGAGCAGGGATTACTGCCGCGGGAAGAGGAATTTATACATGCCGAGGAGCGCCGCCTGATGTATGTGGCGCTCACCCGGGCGAAAAAACAGGTCTGGCTGCTGTATGACAAAGACTCGCCGTCCTGCTTTGCGGAAGAATTGGCGGATATGGGTGTCAGCCGGGTGAAAAAGCCCTGAAATATGAAAGAAGCGGCGGTAAAGCATTACCGCCGCAGAAAGCCGTTACTGAGTCCGCTCATTTAAATAGCGGTTGTAATCCGGAATAACAATATCCACATCGTTATCGAAATCCGGCGAGTGAATAATAAAGTCGGCGGTGGACATATTAGTCGCCACCGGGATATTCCAGACGGTCGCCAGGCGCAGCAGCGCTTTCACATCAGGGTCATGAGGCACGGCATTGAGCGGATCCCAGAAAAAAATCAGCACATCAATTTTCCCTTCCGCAATCATCGAGCCTATCTGCTGATCCCCGCCCATCGGCCCGCTCAGCATGCCGGTGATTTCAAGCCCGGTTTCACGGCTGATCAGTTTGCCGGTGGTGCCGGTGGCGAACAGTTCATGGCTTTCTAATTTAGCCAGATTGCGTTTAACCCAGTCCAGTAATTTGGTTTTATAGTGATCATGAGCCACAAGGGCAATTTTTTTATGCTTGGTCAGTACTCGGGTGGTCGATTCCATAACGCTCTCTTTTCCGGCGAATAAAATGTTATTCAATAACATAAGCGAAAAAAAGGGTTCCGCCAACAGGTGATTTTCAATTCAGTATGCTATAACTCAGATTGTTGCGCAGGATGATAAAAGAGGCTTCTATGAATGACACATTTCTGACCGGTATTCTTCAGCAGGTAAAAACGATTGCCGTGGCGGGGGCGAGTGATAAACCGGACCGTCCTGTTTATCATGTGATGGAGTATCTGCTGGGACAGGGATACCGGGTGATTCCGGTGAATCCGAAACTGGCAGGAAAAACCCTGATCGGGCAGATGGTGTATGCCACGCTTGCCGATATTCCGGAGCCGGTGGATATGGTGGATGTTTTCCGTAACGCGGATGCCGCACCGGGCATTGCGCAGGAAGCGATTGCCATAAAAGCGAAAGTGCTGTGGCTGCAGCAGGGGATTACCAGCAGTGAGGCGAAAGCGCTGGCGGAAAACGCCGGGTTGCTGTTTGTTGAGGATCGCTGCCCGAAAATTGAGATCCCGCGTCTGGGGCTGGAAAAGTAAGCAAAAATAAAGCCCCGGCATGTGAGTGGCGGGGCTCTTCGTATGTTAATTGCGCAACCGGGGAGACTGTAACTGGTTGCGGATGGACTCAGCCAGCTCATCCATAGTGATGTTATCGGGGTGGTCTTCATCCATCTCATAGGTGATCTGGGCTTCTGCCAGATAGCTATGGATAGGCTCACCGTTATCGTCTTCCATCACGA
This sequence comes from Morganella sp. B601, assembly GCF_051172335.1. NCBI lineage: Bacteria > Pseudomonadati > Pseudomonadota > Gammaproteobacteria > Enterobacterales > Morganellaceae > Morganella > Morganella sp. B601. The sequence goes on along the minus strand of NZ_JBPIZE010000003.1, from coordinate 344,848 downwards.
CGTGGTACCAGGGCGCAGAGCGCAGGTTCATATTGGATGCGATGTCGTCCTCTTCCGGCTGATCCAGTGAGTATTCAGCATCAATGTCGACAATCACGCCCAGGTAGCCAAGCAGCTTATGGCGAACTTGTTGTCCGATACCGAATTTACTTGAAATCATCATAATCACCTCCGAAGAAACTTTGCTCTGTTACTAATATGGGGGGTACTGATGACAGATTCAATCCCTTAACAGATTGTTGTTTCCTATCACTGCAATCAGCAACAGCTGACAATTTCAGGTTATCGGGGAGTGGGTAAAATTACAACCGGCGGACAGCGATACAGATTAAAATAGTGACATTTTCGGAAAAAGGAGCGACATAATGAAGATCGGACGACATTTTGCCGTATACGGACGCGTTCAGGGCGTTGGTTTCCGCTATCAAACGTTTTACTGGGCAAAACGCCATAATGTGACCGGTTTTGTCCGTAATCGTCAGGATGGCAGTGTGGAAATTGAGGCGTATGGCGATAAAAGTGTGCTGGAGGCGATGACTGCATGGCTGGAGGCGGGCGGGCCGCCGGGGGCGAAAGTGACAGATATTATCGCAACCCCCTGTGATTACAGGGAAGTTGCGGTATTCCGTGTCCGCCACGAATAAACGGCGGTCAGATACATTTCACCGGTTTCGGCAGACCGGCCAGTTTTGTTGCCTGTTTGGCAGGGCCTTTCGGAAACAGGCGGTACAGATAACGGCTGTTCCCGCGCTCTTCGCCATACTTCTGTGTGATGGCTTTCACCAGCATGCGGATAGCCGGTGAGGTATTAAATTCCAGATAAAAATCCCGCACAAAGCGGATAACTTCCCAGTGCTGTTCTGTCAGGGTGATTTCTTCCTGTTCAGCCAGCAGCGGCACCATTGCTTCCTGCCAGTCCTGCACATTGAGTAAATAGCCGTGGGGGTCAGTGGCGATTTCACGCCCTTCAAACACAAACATAATCTGAACCTGCTGAAAATGAGAATGAAAATGTAGCAAAAATCTGCCGCTACCCCAAGCATCAGAAGAAAGAAAGCGGTGATTATGATGATAAAATCAGCTAACACATTGAGAAATGACTAAATTTCCGGCATTTAAACTATCCGGGACTTTACAAGGCACGGGGAGGGGACTATAGTGCACGTCATTGCGGAGGGGTGGCCGAGCGGCTTAAGGCAGCGGTCTTGAAAACCGCCGACGGGAAACCGTCCGAGAGTTCGAATCTCTCCTCCTCCGCCATCATTCAACGCCATGCTGCTGACCAGCATGGCGTTTTTCTTTTATGGTTTCGTTGGTATGCCATTTTATTTTGGCTTCAGGCTGATTCGGAATCCGCAAGAAACCCATTACCCGCCGTGCTTTGTTCAGACGAATATCATCATCAATACCGGTTACTGCCGGGTACGTGATTGCTTCCCTTTTTCTGCATATCCGGATAGCCCGCCTTTAATCAGGTTTTCCTGCAATGACATACAGGTTAATCCTGTCTGAAAAGGCTAATCCGTTTTTTCAGGTAATAAACGGAGCATAAATACACCAATAGCAAGCGCAATAACCGTCAGTAATACCCGGTCTGCCGCCAGAGAAAGAGAACCTGCACCGGGCGTTAAATTAAATGTCAGTGCGATAGCTGTCAGACAAAATGTCCAGTAACCATATCGTTTTGCGCCGGCCATCAGCATCACGAATAATAACATTCCGACGAGAGAAGCATGCAGCAGCGGAGTCGTATAAAAACCCAGTAAAATCCCGCCTGCAGCGGCACCGGTTACAGTTCCGGCACTTCTGGCATGTAACCGGGACAAAGTAGCCGAACGTTCCGGTTTCATCACCCGTAAACCGGCGGCGGGTAACCAGCACGGATGGGAGCTGGCTGTCATCAGCGTTGCCAGTATGCTGTCAACCAGAGCTGTCAGCATCATAACGACCGTAAATCGTTTTACCGGTGGCTGATGTATATCAACCGGCTGTACCACCGGCGGTTTATTATTGCGTGGTAATAGAAGAACGGCCGGAAGAACACCCCAGAATGTCCCGGCAGTAAATGCAGCGCTGCAGAATGTGATCCCCTGTTCAGGGATTTGTCCCACGGAAAGAAAATAAGCCAGCACACCTAATGCAACGGGCAGGCGCAGGTATGAACCACGCAGTTCCGCAACAGCCTGAAGAAATGCACAAAGTACCGCGTAAATAAAAAATGACACACTGCCGAATGTGACACTGAACCCCAAAACAGCGAAAAGAGAAATAATACCCGCCCCGCGCAGCAGGAAAAGTAGTGAGCATTGCAAAGGAAGAACCGGAAAGGAAACAACCAGTAAATAAGCGCCGAAAGCCATCAGGCTCCCGAATGTGGATTGACCGGCCATAATTCCGGCAATCCAGGGCAGTATAATCCATATTGCCAGAAAAAAAGCGACGGCAGTTTTGGGGAGGGTGATTTTCATCAGTATATTCCGGTTCAGAAAGTTGATCCTGTTACTGACGGACATTTATATCACACACCTGATGGATACCTTAACAGTATGCCTGCACCTGTTTCCGGCAGCCGGTTCCGATAAGTTATAACATAATTCAGTATATCATCATGAAACAATAATCTGTTTTTGGTAAAGCAAGAATAACAGCATATATTATCCGGCGATAAAATGTGCCATGGTGGATATTGACCAACAAACTGCTAATCTGGTTATTGTATTATTACTGCTATACAAGTGAGGATATAATGAAAAAACTAATCATTGTTGGTGCAATTGTTGCTGCTATGACCAGTGCCTTCGCTATGGCTGCCGATAGTACCGGCCCGAAACACGATGTTACGCAAAAACCGGTATCACAATGGACCTGTGACGATTTTCTCTCTATTGATGAAAGTTTCTATCCGACAGCTGTCGGTATAGCCGGGATTATCACAGGTAAAAATAAGGTTGAAGATTCCACTATCGATGTTCAGGGGATTATGACCGCAACTCCGGCAATTATTGAATCATGCAAAAAAGATCCAAAATCCTCTTTTTTACAAAGAGTTGAAGAATTTGGTAAATCATACTCACAAATATCCGGCTGATAACCCGGCAGTTCAGGTACTCTGAGGGAGCATTTGTCTCCCTCAATCCTTCAGTGTCATGCTGTTAATCAGCCGGATTTCGTCAAAAGTGTCGATTATTGCTGTCTGACACATCAAAAATCCCATATTCCATTGATTATAAGTCTCTTTTTTACTGGCATGTAATATGCATAGATGACATTTCTTTTCTTACTCTTTTACTCCCTGGTCAGGGGAAAGGACGTCAAATGAATAAAGTCATATCTGTATGCCCGTATTGTGGTGCCGGTTGTAAACTGAATCTTTGTGTTGAAAACGGAAAAATAATCAAAGCAGAAGGTGCTGATGGTGTTACCAACCAGGGGCAGCTGTGTCTGAAAGGGTTATATGGCTGGGATTTTCTTAATGATAATAAGTTACTGACAGCCAGAATAAATCAGCCGATGATCCGCAGAGAAAAAGGTGCACCGTTTGAAGTTGTCAGCTGGCGGGAGGCGATTAATTATACCGCTCACCGGCTGAAACAGATCAAAGAAAAGTACGGTGCAAAATCCATTATGTGTACGGGCTCCTCACGCGGAACCGGCAATGAAACCAACTTTGTGATGCAGAAATTTGCCCGTGCAGTATTGGGTAACAACAATGTGGATTGCTGTGCCCGGGTGTGTCACGGCCCGTCAGTGGCCGGATTACAGGTGACATTGGGTAACGGGGCAATGAGCAATTCCATCGCGGATATTGAACACTCCGGTTGCCTGCTGGTATTCGGGTATAACTGTGCGGATTCTCATCCTATTGTCGCCCGCCGGGTGATAAAAGCAAAAGAGAACGGCGCGGAAATTATTGTCTGCGACCCGAGAAAAATAGAAACAGCTAAAATTGCCACACAATACCTTCCTCTGCGGAACGGTACCAATATGGCGCTGGTTAATGCGTTCGCCTATACCTTAATCGATGAAAATCTGTATGACAAAGATTATGTCAGCCGGTTTACAGAGGGATTTGAGGAGTACAAAAAAGCCGTTCAGGATTACAGCCCTGAGGTGGTTCAGGATATTACCGGCATTCCGGCCTCACAAATCCGTCAGGCGATGAGAACCTACGCGCGTGCAAAAACCGCAACCATTATGTGGGGGATGGGGGTGACACAATTCGGGCAGGCGGTGGATGTTGTCAAAGGCCTTTCCGGACTGGCGTTATTAACCGGCAATCTGGGAAAACCCGGTGTGGGGGTTGCACCGGTCAGAGGGCAGAATAATGTTCAGGGTGCCTGTGATATGGGGGTACTGCCTAATATGTTCCCCGGCTATCAGAATGTGACAGATGAAAATGTCAGACGTAAATTTGCGCAGGCATGGGGGATCCCGTATGAATCCCTTGACCCGGAGGCGGGCTACCGTATTACGGAAGTCCCGCATCTGGCCATTGAGGGAAAGGTAAAAGCCTATTACATCATGGGGGAGGATCCGCTGCAGACAGAAGCGGATTTACAACTCGTCCGTAACGGGTTTGATGCCCTGGAATTTGTGGTGGTGCAGGATATCTTTATGACCAAAACAGCGGAACAGGCCGATGTTATTCTGCCGTCAACCAGCTGGGGTGAGCACGGCGGTATCTTTACCTGCGCTGACAGGGGCTTTCAGCGGTTTGAGAAAGCCATTGAACCACATGGAAATGTAAAACGGGACTGGGAAATTATCAGTCTGCTGGCGACAGAGATGGGATACCCGATGTCTTATACTGACAACAAAGAGATTTGGGATGAAGTCAGAGAGCTGTGTCCGCTGTTTTACGGTGTAACCTATGAAAAACTGGAAGGATTGGCTCATATTCAGTGGCCGTGTCCGTCAGAAGATCATCCGGGGACCCCCTATCTGTATCAGAATAATGCCTTTGATACCCCGTCAGGCAAAGGGCTGCTGTTTGCCGCACCGTGGCGGAAGCCGGCGGAACTGCCGGATGATGAATATCCGCTGATCCTTTCCACTGTCCGTGAGGTCGGGCATTATTCATGCCGTTCTATGACCGGTAACTGTAAGGCGCTGGCATCTCTGGCTGACGAACCGGGATATGTGCAGATGCATCCGGAAACCGCTGGAAAGCTGGGAATTAAAGACCAGGATATTGTGTGGGTGGAGTCACGCAGAGGGAAAGTGATGTCCCGGTGCAGTATCAATGAAACGATTAATAAACCAGCGGTTTATATGACATATCAGTGGTGGATTGGTGCCTGTAATGAGCTGACACAGGATAATCTGGATCCGGTATCCAAAACACCGGAAACTAAATACTGTGCGGCGAGAGTGATCAGAATTGATGAGCAGAAAGAGGCCGAAGCTCTCGTCAAAGAAAAATATGCTGTCATGCGGAACCGGTTAATCGGTTTGGTTGAAACAGCAGAAAGCCAGATTCAATAAACGGAATACAATTAATATCATGTGACCACAGGGTGTTTTACAGCACTCTGTGGTTTTTTATACCACATCATTGCTGAATGAAACACAAAAAGCCTGCAGCCGCCGGATGCAGATGAGTCCCCTGTGATTACTGGTGTCATCGTCAGCCGGAAAATGTCCCCCTGCCGGTTATCTCCTCCGCACATAAAAACAATATTTCCGTTTTCTGTGATTTTCCTCAAATAATCAAAAAGATATTTCGCTAAGATAACGGTCTTAAAGGAGCGATGTCTATGATAAGTTTATCTCATCTATCCGGTTTATTCTTAGGGGTATTACTGGGTTTTGTTATGCAGCGCGGCCGCTTTTGTTTAGCCGGTGGTTTGCGCGATCTCTATCTCTTCCGCGACAGCAGAATGCTGATTGCTATTCTGATTGTCATCTCTGTCCAGAGTATCGGACTCTTCATTTTTTCTTATTTCGGTATTGCAAAAATCCCCGGAGGCACATTTCCCTGGCTGGCAACTCTGGCCGGCGGATTACTTTTTGGCATGGGGATGGCATTTGCCGGGTCCTGCTCAACCGGTGCTTATTACCGGGCTGCGGAAGGATTGGCAGGCAGCATTACAGCCGTCGGCGGTTTTATTATTGCCAGCTGGTTTATCCGTCAGTCTGCCGTAAAACAGGTCTTTTCTCCGGTTACCACACCGAAGCTGGATTCCCCGACTATCACACAATCACTGAATATCCCGCCGTATATCGCGATTATTGTTTTGGTGCTGCTGACGGTTTTTCTGGTGAATCGTCACCTGAATAAATACAAATCTGTTCACATTCCCAAAATGAAAGCCCGGAAAACCGGGGTCGCTCACCTGCTGTTCGAAGCCCGCTGGCATCCGTTTGTTTCTGCCCTGATTATTGGTGTCATCGCTCTGCTGGCCTGGCCTTCAAGCCTGGCGGACGGACGTGTCGGCGGGTTAGGGATCAGCGGCCCGAGCGCACAATTATTTTCACTGGTGACGGCCGGCGACCTGAAATTCTTTAACTGGGCGGGTTATCTGCTGATCGGGATTTTTGCAGGGGCGTTTATCGCCGCAAAAGGCAGCCGGGAATTTCGTTTCCGCAACCCGGGTTTTCCCGTGATGATAAAAAGCCTGACCGGCGGATTACTCATGGGTATCGGCAGCGGCCTGGCCGGCGGCTGTATGCTGGGGAATACCTTAGTCAATACGGCCTGGTTCTCCTGGCAGGGCTGGGCATTTATTCCCTGCATTATCGCCGGCAGCTGGATTGTCAGTTATTTTACGATCATACGTCCTCAGAAAATAAAGTAATAAGGTGAAACTATGAATACGCTGGAATTAGATACCCGCGGGCACCTGTGCCCCTTTCCGTTAATTGAAGCAAAAAAAGCCATTGAAACATTAGCGACCGGTGATCTACTGGTCATCAAATACGATTGCGCTCAGGCGACGGAAAATATTCCGCGCTGGGCGGCAGAAGCCGGCCATGAAGTTACTGATTTTGAACAAATCGGTGATGCGCAATGGCGGATGGAAATTAAAAAAGGGTAACGAAATGATGGCGGCCTGAAAATCGTTGCACGGAGCTTTTCCGGACAGAAAAAGACGGAATTGTTCACAGGCAAATTTGAGGTCGCATCGCTCACCGGTACGCAGTGAAACACGTTCTTATTCCTGCATCTGCGCCGTTAATACACTGACCTTCTCTTTCAGCAGATTCGCCATATCCCCGCCGTGACCATCGAGTATTTTACCGATATCCTTTAGTTTGACGCCTATCTGCCGCAATATCTGAATCCGGGTAAGGCGTTCGATACTGTCAGTCCGGTCTTCTCAGCAATTTCACCAACCTGAAGTAACATATTTCCCTCTTGTAATGCGGCTCAGACTGCGGCCTTACGTAACGTAAGAGTCAATACCCGGTTTTTATTTTATTGCGTCTGTTTTGCAGACGGGTGCACGTACAGTATTGCAGCGGTTCCGTATAATAATGAAATTCAAATAAAAAAAGCAGGAGTGATCTTTGGTTACCGGACCTTTTATTAATGCCGCCGCCGTATTAATCGGCGGAATTGCCGGGGCAGGGCTGAGCCACCGGCTGCCGGAACGTATCCGGACATCCATGCCCTCTGTATTCGGCCTGGCCTCGCTCGCCATCGGGGTGTTGCTGATTATAAAATGTGCCAATATGCCGGTGATGGTATTGTCGGTACTGCTGGGGGCGGTTATCGGTGAACTGTGTTGCCTGGAAAATAAAATTAATGCGGTGGCCGGTAAAATAAAGACCCGGCTTCCGGCACGGGGCGGGGCTCAGGAAAGTTTTATCGAAAACTATGTGGTGCTGATATTCCTGTTCTGTGTCAGCGGTACCGGAATTTTCGGGGCGATGCATGAAGGCATGACCGGTGATCCGACCGTTCTGCTGACCAAGGCTTTTATGGATTTTTTCACCGCGATGATATTTGCCTGCTCACTGGGTATTGCGGTGTCGGTTATTGCCGCACCGATGCTGATTATTCAGCTGGCACTGGCGGGCAGCGGTGCGTTATTAATGCCGTTTACCACACAGGCCATGATGGCGGATTTTACTGCGGCGGGCGGGGTATTATTAATCGCGACCGGACTTCGGATCTGCGGTATTAAAATGTTTGCGGTGATTAACCTGCTTCCGGCACTGGTACTGGTGATGCCGCTGTCGCTGCTCTGGTCATCTTTCTGAATTATGATGTAAATCAGCAGGATAGATATAGCAAATAGCGACAGTCTGTCATGCGGGGTTATTTTTTGGTTATTGATCCCGCAAAATAGCATCCGGCTGAATGAATTATCCGTAAATACAGGATTGGCTGTTTTTATCTGCTTTATTTAAACCACTTCAAAAAATTGAATTACTTCTGAAATCACAGGGTTATAATCCGGAAAACCGATTCAGTTACTTTCCGTATTCATTCCATGGATGTCATCAGTATTATCATTTCAGCGGGTAAATCCTCCGTTGATGTCGCGCTTTATACCTTATTACCGATTATGGTCGTGATGCTGATCATAATGAAATACCTTTCTGTCAGAGGCGTGCTGGATGTGATAGTCCGCTGGCTGGCACCTTTACTCAAACCGTTCGGCTTAACCGGGATGAGTGCATTCGCGCTGATCCAGATAAACTTTGTCAGTTTTGCAGCACCGCTGGCAACACTCGCGATTATGGATAAGCGGGGTGTGTCTGATCGCCACATGGCCGCCACCCTGGCGATGTGTTTTGCCATGGGGCAGGGGAATGTGTTTTATCCGCTGATGCCGTTCGGGCTGCACTGGACAACCTCCATTATTATCTCGGTTGCAGGGGGATTGTGTGCCGCAGCCTTTACCTGGTATGTCACCGGCCGCCGGTTATCCGCAACAGAGACCGCAAGCTCAGAGCCGCTGCCGGATGCGGAGCAGAATAATCAGGGAATTTTGTCGGTTATCAACAGCGCGGGGGCGGATGCTATCCGTCTGGCACTCGGGGCTATCCCGATGCTTATCCTGTCATTATCCATTGTCGGATTAATGCAGGCCGCCGGGGTGATTGAATGGCTGCACCATATTCTGATGCCGGTACTGAATTTTATGCATATTCCGGACAGTTTTGTACTGCCCGCCCTGGTGAAATGTGTAGCCGGGGGAACCGCCTATTTCGGGGTGATATCTGACCTGGTACAGCAGGGTGCGGTAACCGCCAATCAGATTAATGCGTCTGCCGGTTTACTCATCCAGACATTTGATTTACCGGGGATTGGAATTTTTCTCGGTATCAGTTCGCGGTTTGTCCGCTTATTCCGTTATGTGATCCCGGCAGCACTGATCGGTATTCTCATCCGCACGGTTTTGCATATAGTATTATTTTAAGCCGCAGGAGATAAGTGATGGATATTCGTGAAGATGAAACCAGTTTTTATATTCTTTCTGAGGACGGCAAAAGCCGGATAGCGGAAATCACCTTTGTGTATACCGGGGATAATCTGGCGATTATTGACCATACTATGGTGGATGACAGCCTGCGCGGGCAGAAAGTCGGTAATAAACTGGTTGCGGCGGTGGTGGAGAAAATGCGCCGTGAACAGCGGAAAATTATTCCGCTCTGTCCGTTTGCCAAAAGCGTATTTGATAAAACCCGTGAGTATGACGATATCCGTCACGCCGGATAATGCACAATACCGGAGGGGAAACCGGTTTTCCCCTCACGGCACAGACAGAACAGTTACCATCCGCAGATATTGGTTTCTTCATCCATATCGTAGCCGCGGATAATATTAATAAGATCCTTGACGATTTGCGCCGCGTTTTCAGCATCGGCTAATTCAGCAGCAGAATCCACGTCTTTATCCACTGACACACCATTATTTTTATTGGTCATGGTGACCACCAGTGCCGCATCATTAATCTTTTCTTTGCCGTCTAATTCACTGACCAGCAACGCAATTTCCTCCGCTGCAATCTCAGGGATATATAACTTTTTCGGATTCAGAAAGAGTTTCTCCGCTTTCAGGCCGTTACTTTCATTTATCAGCTCTAATAAAAAGCCTTTGTTTTCGTCGTTCATGATTGTGCTACTCCTCGGTCAGGATCTCTGGGGCGACATAAAAATCGACATTAAACACAGTATCGTCAGTAACCGCTTCTATCCGGTGCCAGGTTTCCGGCGGAAAGACACCGAACTGCCCGGCTTCGATCACCAGGGTGTCTGTTGGTTCAGGGCTGGTTTCATCCGCATAGGAATAGTAGACAATCGTGCCCTGCATAACAGACAGTTTAGGATAAACGCCCTGACGGGTGCCTTTATCCAGATGTCTTTGCCAGATAGATTTTGGTGCGGTTTCTTTGGTCCAGAGCGGGGTGCTCCGGACATGAATGTAGTTAGTCGGAATGATGATGCGTTCCATCTGTGTTCTCCTGAAGTTAAACACATGATTAAGACTTAATATTAAAATACTTTTCAAAATATAAAAAGTATTTTAGATGCAACTTCAGAGAAAACCGCACGATTTACCCGCCGGCAGAAGAGCTGCTGGGAAGGTATACAATACATGATAATTAACCATTGCTATATTATGGTTATTTGGTGGTTTGCTTATTAATTGCGGTATTGCCGGAGTGAAAGTGATGAAGGATATGTGGGCAGATATCTTTTATATAGCATAATTATTATGCGGATCGAAATAATATAAGAGGTATTATTTAATTAACTTAACGCAATTAAGAACATTAAAACAGAAGAAATTATTTCTTAATGAAACTTATTCTTAATTAAACTGGTTTTTTTATTTACAGAAAACAGATATGTCTACTCAATATTTAAACCTGTCTGAATAAAATAACAACAATTAAGTGTGTAATCACATATTATGAATAAACGGAATTTATAAACCAGTGTAAATAATATTTTGTGTTGAGTATTCATTCAGACGTAGTTTTATTTATCTAATTTCAATCATGTGAGGACGAAATTGAAGTAATTCGTTATTAATCGCCTGTTTTTAAGATGTAAAATCTGACATAGATAAATTTTACGAAATTAACACATGTAACCAAATGTTTCATTTTAATGACAACCCTGTTTTTTTAACTATATGATATATAAATAATAACTTTATTTTTATTGATTTTGTATAATTATCAGTAATTGGATTAATACAAATCAATAGATAAAACCTATCATTAATGAACATTAAAGGCGTAAATAACGATTGGATTAACGTGTTTGAATCTCAGTATTATTAGTCGCAAGTAAATAAATTAAGAGCATCACTGCATTTACTACAATTAGTATTTATAAAATTTATATTCTGTAAAAGCATAAGGTATATTTATGCAATCACTAGATACTGTGCGATTTTTTGTCGAATATGACGCCAATAAGTATTTGGGAGCCTTGTTACGTCTGAGAAGAAAAGAACTGGGCATAAGTGGTCAGGAATTATCCGGAATGCTGAATATCAGTCAGCAGCAAATATCCCGTTATGAGAACGGATTAACTAATTTCAATATCGTTATCCTTTTCCGTTTTTTTTCCTCATTAGGAATGACATCAGAAGAGGTTGTCAGAATTTTTAAAGAACTGGGACTGTTCTATTCTGATTTAAATATGAGTCAATATCAGAAATTAAGAATAAAGGAGGGAAACTAATAATATTAAAAAACATGGAGTAAATAGGTTTTTTACAGGAAAAACTCACCTGTCTGTCGCAAATAATAATATTTTAACATCAAATAAAATTAACAATGAGGATTAAAGCGTATGTTGAATAAACAACGTTTAGTTATGTCTGTGGTTGCTCTCGCCGTATTATCCGCAAGTCAGTTAAGTATGGCGGCAACAACGGTTACCGGCGGTACTGTTCACTTTACCGGACGAATTGTGAATGCTGCGTGTGCTGTCAGCGCTGACTCTACTGATCAGACGGTTAATATGGGGCAGTACCGCACTGCATTCTTTAATGCCAAGGGGAAAAAATCCGGTGATGTACCGTTTTCTATTAAATTAGAAGACTGTGATACCAGTGTATCCACCAAGGCGTCCGTTTCATTCTCCGGATTATCTTCCGCAGATGACCCGACTGCATTGCAGACCAGTAATATCAGCGGTGGTTCAGCCGGTGCGGCGAAAGGTGTCGGTATTCAGATTGCTGATCACCTGGGGAAAGTGGTGAAACCGGATGGTTCTGTTTTTTCAACCGCACAGAACTTAGTGGATGGCGTGAACGTTCTGAATTTCTCCGCAAATTATATTTCAACTCAAGCCACGGTAACACCGGGCGGTGCGGATGCGGATGCCACTTTTACAATGCAGTATCAATAAAGTCGCCTTTTATTGCCGAACCCGTTAGCGCGTTATCAGTGGCCCGGGTGACCGGGTCACTGTTTGCCGATTGGAGTAAAAAATGCATAAATTAATCAGCACGGTATTTTTATTGTGCGGTATTTCTGCCGGTGCCTATGCCGGAAATAAAACGCATACCATTATTGACGGGGGTATGGTGCATTTAAGAGGCGGGCTGGTGGAAGCCGGATGTACCCTTTCAACAAACAATGAAAATGATGTTATTGATATGGGGGAATTCAGAACAAATCAGTTTAAGGGAACCGGCAGTTATTCAGACAATATTCCGTTTAAGCTGGTAATAACCAATTGCAGCACAGCGGTAAGCAGCAAAGTCGGGCTTTCTGTCTTTGGTTATATTAATGAGAAAGATCCGCAAATAATTAAACTTGAAGACAGTGATGAAACGGCTAAAGGCGTGGGAGTAGCCATTCTGGATAATGATGGCGGTATTATTATTCCTGACAACATACCCTCAAAATGGATCAACTTTCACGAAGGTGAAAACGTATTACATTTTAATGCCAGATACAGAGCAACGGATATGCAGGTAACCGGTGGAAAAGCCAATGCATCAGTATGGTTCCATTTAACATATAAATAATAATTAAATATTCTCTGCGGGGATTTAAATAATGTACAGGTCAGCATTTAATATGAGAAAAATACTATTTTCTTTTATCATCGTATTCCTTTTTCCGGCAGTGGCATCGGCAGGCGGAATTGCACTGGGTGCAACCCGTATTATTTACCCGATGGAGGCAAAGCAGGTGTCTCTGGCGGTAACGAATACAGATGAAAAAAATCGCTTTCTGATTCAGTCCTGGATAGATGATGCTTCAGATAAAAAAACAAAAATATTCACAGTGACTCCCCCTTTGTTTGTCAGCAAACCAAAGAGTGAAAATACAATAAAAATCATTAATACAGGTGCTGAGTTACCCAAAGACAGAGAGAGTTTATTCTGGTTGAACAGTAAAGCGATACCGTCCGTTGAGCGTGAACAGGTTGCAGATAAAAACGTCCTGCAAATTGCCGTTCTGGCCAGGATCAAAATGTTTGTCCGCCCGGCAGGCTTACCGGTGAAAGCAGGCGACGCTTATAAAATGCTGAAGTTCAGCAGAGTCAGCGGCGGAATAAATGTGATTAACCCGTCACCGTATTACCTGACCGTTGTTAATATGACGATTGCCAATCAGAAAATTGAGAGTTTTATGGTTGCACCATTCGCTGAAAAAATAGTTAATACAGCACAACCAGCTGCCGGCGGAATATCATATCAGACAATTAATGACTATGGTGCTAATACGCCGGTAATTAACGTTAATTCATATTAACTACTGTTATCTTATTTTATACGGAGCGCATTTTATGCAGAAATTAACTCTGCTGAAAGGATTGCCATGCTTTAAATTTAACAAGATAATGTTAATGCTTTCATGTGCAATGATAACCGGCAACATGGTCATTATTAAGAACGGCTATGCAGATGAATTTTTTAACCCTGCATTTTTGTCAGATAACGGTAATGAAGTTGCTGATTTAAGCCGGTTTGATAAGGGGCTGGGACAGGCTGCGGGTGAATACCGGGTTGAAGTTTTTCTTAACGGGGAGTATGTGGCAACACAGGATATTCTGTTTGTCAGTAATGAAAAAGATGGCGAAATAAAACCGGGTACAGATGATAGTGGTTTAATTCCCTGCTTAACCACTGACTGGTTAAAAAAATACAATATTGATACCAGTAAAGCCGTATTACTGAATGACAGCTGCGTGGATTTTCGTTCAACTTACGATAAATCACAGGCCCGTTTTGATTTTGAAGAGCAGAAGTTGCGTGTGGATATTCCGCAGGCTGCATTTATCAATAATATCAGAGGGTATATTCCGCCGTCAGAATGGCAGGAGGGAATCAACGCCCTGTTACTGAACTATGGTTTTACCGGCAGCCACAGTAAAAACACCAAAAATGATGAACGATATAATAACTATTTTTTAAACCTGGACAGCGGTATTAATCTCGGTGCGTGGCAGCTGAGAAATACCAGTACCTGGAATTATACATCTGACCGGCGTACAGATAACAGCCAGTGGAATAATATCCGCACCTATGTGCAGAAAGCGATTATTCCGCTGAAAAGTCAGCTGACCATCGGTGACAGTTTTACGGAAAATGATATTTTCGACAGTGTGGGGTTCAGAGGGGTAAAACTGGCCTCTGACGATAATATGCTGCCGGACAGTATGCGCGGTTTTGCACCGACTGTCAGAGGCGTTGCCAACAGCAATGCTCAGGTGACTATCCGTCAGAACGGCTATGTTATTTATCAGTCTTATGTTTCCCCCGGCGCATTTGAAATTAAAGATCTGTATGCAACGTCCAGCAGTGGTAATTTGGATGTCACGGTTAAAGAAAATAACGGCACGATCACACAGTTTACGGTTCCGTATTCTGCGGTACCGATGTTACAGCGTGAAGGCCGGACAAAATATGAAGTAACCGCAGGGGAATACCGTTCCGGTTCATCCATGCAAAATAGCCCGGATTTCTGGCAGGGAACTATCAGCCACGGTTTTTCAGAAGGTGTGACGGTATATGGCGGAACACAGTTATCGGATAACTACCGGGCATTTTCTGCCGGTGCCGGGAAAAACCTTGGTGTATGGGGCGCAATTTCAGCGGATATTACACAGGCAAACAGCCGTTTACCCAATGGTGAGCACAAACAGGGACAATCTGTCCGGTTTTTATATGCCAAATCACTGAACGAACTGGGAACAAACTTTCAGCTGATGGGATACCGTTATTCCACCAAAGGGTATTACACATTAAGCGAAACCAGTTATAAACAGATGAGCGGCTATAATATCAAAACTCAGGATGGCCCTGAGTTTAAAGACGCTGAAATTATTGATTATCATAACCTCTATTATACCAAAAAAGGGCAGTATCAAATCAATATCAGCCAGCAGTTTGATGGTTACGGCTCGGTGTATATTACCGGTAGTCATCAGACTTACTGGGGAACCAGTGAAACTGATCAGTCATTTCAGCTGGGTTTTAACGGCAACCGGGAAGATATCACCTATGGTGTGAACTGGTCACAAAATAAATCGGTCGGATTGGCAGATAAAGATAAGCGGATTGCCTTTAATATTTCGGTACCGCTGAGCCGCTGGTTCGGCGGCGGGGATGCTGCGGATATTACCGGATCCCGGAATAATATTTATTCCACGTATACGCTGACAAGGGATGATAAGAATAAAGTCTCTCAGCAGCTCGGGATTTCAGGAACGTTACTTGAGGATAATAACCTTAATTATAACGTTCAGCAGGGCTATGCCAATAAAGGTGAAGGGGCATCCGGCAGCGCGTCGGTTAATTATCAGGGCGGATACGGCGAGGCTGGTGCCGGTTATAACTACGGCAGAAACTGGCAGCAGGTGACTTATACGGTCCGCGGCGGTGTTCTGGCACATCAGAATGGTATTACATTAAGTCAGCCGCTCGGCCAGACCAATATATTGGTTGAAGCTCCGGGTGTTAAAGATACCTCTGTTGAAAATGCGACCGGTGTTTTCACCGACTGGCGCGGCTATGCCGTTATTCCGAATGCCACCGCTTACCGGAATAACCGGGTTGCACTGGATGTTACCTCATTACCGGATAATGCCGAACTGGATAATGCTGTTGATTATGTGGTTCCGGTACAGGGCGCTATTGTTAAAGCTAATTTTAAATCCCGTATCGGCCTGAAAGCCATGGTGACACTGTTACAGAAAAACGGAAAAGTGGTACCGTTCGGGGCAATAGTTACCGATGAACATACCGGTAAAGCAAATATTGTCGGTGACGATGGTGTCGCATTTATGTCAGGTCTGCCGGAAAAAGGAAAACTGAATATTGTCTGGGGAAATGGGGCTGATTCACAATGCACGGCTGAATATCATTTAACGGCCGGAAATAATACCCCGATCAGTAATATCAGTGCCCGCTGTTTATAACACGAATCAGGTAAAGTGAGTTTTAATTATGCGTAATATTATATTATTAGGTTTACTTCTGGTTTGTGCAAACAGCTATGCGGTAACCTGTACTTCCGGATGTAATGATGTCTATCTTAAGATAGAGCAAAATCTGGCATCAAATGACAATGATACCGGTGCACAGATTAACAGTAACACAATAACATCGCCTGATGTCAACATGAAGGCAACACATAATGGTTATCTTATGCAATGGGCGAAATTTAATGGTGATACAATTCCGACACCGCAGTCTCATGCAACTAACTGGCAATTCAAACGGGTTGATGATTATATTTCTGTGGCACTGGGGCGGGATTCTCCCTGTATCGGAAGCACCGGAAAAATCTATGTGCCTTTTAATGAACGGGTTTACGGTAACGGAAACTGTACACCGGTAGATTATAATAATGGCGGGAACATTACTATATTTGCCCGTGATTGGCAGAGCCGGCTCCGTATTGACCGGAAAATTGTCAGTGGTACCTATTCAAAAAACATTCTGATTGGTCAGTTCGGTTTTTGCCAGCCGGATAATTGTGCTTCACCCCAGGTAGTGCAGAATATTTATTTATCTCTGAATATTACGGTTCCGCAGACATGTTCCATTAATGCCGGGCAAACAGTGATCGTTGATTTCGGGAATATATCAACCGGGGCATTTAAAACGGCGGGTGCCAGAGCACAGAATATTAACCCGAAGGAAAGCACGTTATCGGTGACCTGCGATAATATTGCTTCAGGAACAAATCTGAATATGCGTTTACAGGCCAATAATGTTGCGGGAAATATTGTTATTTCCGATAACAGTGATGTCGGATTTATTGTTACTGACAGTAGTGATAAAGAACTGACACCCAACAGTCTGTCGAGTTTTATTCCGTTTTCCCTCGACGGAAACACGCGGGCTAATGCACGGATCCGTGTTTATCCGGCCAGCGTGACCGGCATCAGACCTGATGAGGGTCCGGTAACATCACAGGCTTATTTACGGATTGATTTCCCGTAATTCTCCGGAGGAGACCGGTAATGAATAGTATTAACAGTAAATTTTCCGGAACAGGGAATATAAAAGGTATTTTGGCTTTTATGCTGGCAGCAGTATTCAGCCCGGCAGCTGTTTCGGATATCGGCAGTATTAACTTAATTATGAAAGCTAATCTGGTTTCTAATGCCTGTACCATTACACCGGGCACAATGAATCAGACAGTTGACCTGGGAACCTGGGCAGTAAAACAATTTCAGGAAACACCACGGGGTGTGCCGCCAAAGCAGTTTTTCATTGAGCTGATTGATTGCGGCCATCTGGCCTCGGGCGTAAAAGTGAAGTTTTCAGGCACAGTGGATCCTGTCAATGATACCTTATTTAAACTGGATGCCGGCAGTACGGCCACAAATATCGGAATTTCTGTTCTCGACAGAAATAAGGATGTTATAAAACCCAACACAGAAACAATTGTATATCCGCTGAGACCGGACGCCACCAATATTCCGCTGGTATTTTATGCGCAATATGTCGCCACCGCTAATTCTGTCGGGGCAGGAACCGCTAATTCTCAGGCAACCTTTACGCTGGAATATCTTTAATATTAATTTTTCAGGAACAACATAATGATAAAGAATAAATTACTGACAGGTTGCCTGCTGGCGCTGGCTTCCGCACATGCATTTTCCGCGTCACAGCCGGGTTTTTATATGTCGGCTAAAGCCGGTGCCGGGTTATTAAAAACAACAGATAATTCGTTACAGGGATCCGGTAT
This sequence comes from Morganella sp. B601, assembly GCF_051172335.1. Lineage (NCBI taxonomy): Bacteria > Pseudomonadati > Pseudomonadota > Gammaproteobacteria > Enterobacterales > Morganellaceae > Morganella > Morganella sp. B601. Next base: position 326,720 of record NZ_JBPIZE010000003.1, on the reverse strand, counting down.
GACAGCAGGTGCGCTGTCATATAATATCGAAAAAGAAAATCTGAAAAATATAACGGATACTGTTTTTTCACCGGGGATAGCGGTGGGATATCAGTTTACCGGTGATACTTATCAGCCTGTCCGTGTTGAACTTGCCTATCAGCACTACGGAAAGCAGGATGATTCGATGTCTTTTTCACCGTCTGTTTCCGGTTACTGGCATAACCAGAAAAATAATACCTTTCCGCTGCCGTCAGAGTCTTCGCTGTATATGAAAACAAAAGCCGGTACGCTGATGGTGAATGTCTATTATGATATTCCGGTCAATAATGATATCAGCGCATATCTGATGGCAGGCGCGGGTGCGGCATTTATCCGTAATGATGTTTCCTGGGATACCAATGTGGCCGGGCAGGCACTCAGTGCCGGGGCATCAAAAAATGTCACTAATCTGGCATGGTCTGCGGGGGCGGGTATTTCGTGGAATATTAATGAGAATATTTCGCTGGATACCGGGTATACCTATACCGATGCCGGGTCGGCAGAAAACAGAATTGTTGCCCGCAACGGGATTAATACTGCGACAGGTTATACCAATACAGATGTGAAATTACATTTGCTGTATGCCGGGATCCGGTATCATTTTTAATCCGTTTTCCGTCTCTGCAAAATAACAGCAGAGACGGAAATACCCCGGATGAAATATAGCGTGATTAGTCGTAGGTAATCATAAAAGTGGCATCCGCGTCAGCGATGCCGGGTGTCGGGCGGTTTCCGGTGGCGATATAGTTGGCATAAAATTGTGCCTGACCGTTGCCGTTAATATCCATGGCAATTTTCGGGCTTTTGGTTTCCATCGGCAGCCGGTTTTTCTGACTGTCGAGGATCTCCACCGCCACAGAGCCCGCAGCACTTGCTCCCTCATTTATTGCCAGCAGTGAGCTGTCCAGCTTATCTTTCTTACCACTGAAGACAAAGGTGACGGCAGAAGAGGGCGGACAATTCTGTAACTGAAAACTGAACGGCATGGATTGTGTTTTATCACCGGCGGTGCGGAAATTTTTCAGTGCCCAGCGCCCCAGTTCGACTTTTTTATTTGCCTGGGAAACTTCGACCCCGCAACTGTAAGCGACAATTTCACCGGACAACTCAATATTGACCCGGCCGAGTTCATAAGCGGCGGCTGAATGGATCAGCAGACCACCGCAGAGCAGGGGGAGCAGAGCCTGTTTAATGTATTTCTTCATTGCCGTGCCTGTTATTCGTAGTCAACGCGTAAATAACCGCGGGATTGGAAAACACCTTCTTTCGGTTTATTGCCGGTCACACTGACAGGCCAGGCGGTAATTGCTGTCCGGGCAGAGCCCGCGCCGTCGAGCTGGAACGGAATAACACTGCCGATATTATTCGGCGTTAATGCATTACCGTTCTGATCACCGACGATAAAACCGACATCCGGGTTATCGGAGACAATCATATTACCGTTTACTTTTTCCGCTTCGATACGCAGTGTCAGATAAGCTTTCGCTTCCACGTTGGTACACTGGATCGCGATATTTTCGAGTTTTTTATTCACTGTGGCAGGCTTATTACCGGCACCGGCCTGGCTGAATAACTGTGAGCCGATTTTGCCGAAGTTAATCACCACAATATCATTAACCCCGACTTTGCATTGCTGCGGCACATTAATAATGCCGCTGTAGCTGATGGTATAAACCGGCGTGCTCAGCGGGTCAGTATTTGCGGTCGTGACATAGACGGTAAATAAGGTCTTTTTCGGGATCACCACCTGATCAACGAAACGGCGGGTGACTTTCAGACGGAAGGTAAAATTACTGTCCATAATGCCGAACGGTTTTCCCTTGGTCACGTTCGGGTGTGTTCCCATCAGAACATAGTCCTGCGGCGGATAAAATGTACCGGCGGAGCTGTCAGTAATACTCATCGCCCCGCGCAGATAATCATTCAGCTGGAGGTATTTATAGGATCCTTCCGTTTCCACCACCGGCATATTGGCGACATAGCTGCGCATTGTCCGGTTATTGCCGGAGTGGACAGGGCATATTCCCTCAACCCGTTCGCTGAAGTTTTTGGTTAACACTTTTACCTGACCCACCTGGTTATTGGCGGAGGTAAAGCTGTCGGTCAGATCGTAAAAGACCTCACTGGTTCCGCCCGCCGCATTACTGCATACCACAGCCAGCGCCGGAAGAGGTAAAAATGCCATTAATAACGGGATTGCGTATCTCTTTTTCATCATTAACTCTCTATTTACATTCAAGCGCGGTCCGCAGTAACGGCCCTTTGATTTCCTGACGGGTAAAATCATAATCCGCGGTGCACTGATCACCCGGCTGATTCCCCCACTGCACCAGTAATTTCCCGGTCAGCGGCAGGCCGGTTAAATACACACGTCCGTCATCATCAGCAATACTGCTGATCTGAGAGCCGGTTTCCTGCACCATACTGCCGAAGCGGATCGGCTTGCCGTTGTGGGTCAGCGAGAGCAGCGCCCGGATCCCGATACTGGTATCAAACGTGGCGCGGGCGACAGCCCCGCTGATCGGTACCACGTTCTGCACGTTATTTTTGATTTCCGTATTGTCATTAAATGAATCCGGATTCAGGGCAATACGGTTGTTCCGGTAAGCTGAGGCATAAGGAATAATGGCGTAACCGCGCCAGTCCGTTTTCACCCCGGTGTAGTTTTCCACCGCCACACCAGCGGCACCCGGTGCTTTGACCAGCACCGTGGTATCATTGATTGACTGGCCGAATGTCAATCCGTTTTCATGCAACAGCACTGCGCCGGAGGCACGGTAGTTCAGCTGATTCTGATCCGGGTCGTAGTTATAGCTGATCCCGAAATCGCCGTAAGTGCCCTGATAATCCAGGCCCGCTGAGCCGTTATAACCCTGCTGGCTGACATGCCCCTGTGAGACGGAATAGCTCAGGTTTCTGTCTTCCAGCAGTGTGCCGTTCACGCCGACGCGGTAAGCCTCGCGGCCGCCGGAGTTATTGGTGGCGGAGAAGGTGGCATACGCGTTATTAAAGGCATCATTACTGCGCGCATTACGCGACGAGAATGAGGAAAACGGTACGGACACATTCACCGAAAGCATGTTATCGCGCTCTTTGAGTTCCAGTGCTTTGGTGGTGCTCAGGGAAACGGAGTAATTTATCCCGTTCCAGCTGTTGGAATACCCGGCCTGATACCACTCATCCTTACCGCTGCGGTTCCAGTAAGATTGCTGGTTACCGGATATATAGAGCGAGCCGTATTGGTCAAATGACTGTGAGATATTGACCTGGAAGCGCCCTTTTTTGTTATAGAGCAGGTTGTGATAATTTATAATGATCGGCTTGCCGTCATTGCCATCCTCGCCGTCCGGGGCAAATTCATAGCCGGACATCTGCTTATACGCGACATCGTTTAAGGTATAGAAGCCCTTGGTGGAATAGCGGTAACCCAATAACTGGAACGTGGTCCCGGTGGTGTTCAGGGATTTCGCGTACAGGAAACGGAAAGACTGTCCGCTGTGATTCGAGCCGTCCGCCAGTTCACTGTTTGCATGGGTGACATCGAAGGAGAAAGCACCAAAGCGGCCGATATTCTGACCGACACCCACCAGTACCGATTTATATTTGTCTGCCAGCTGTGTCCCGGTATACACAGAGATATCCCGTGTCAGACCGGCGAGCAGGGTCGCCTGAATAAACTTCGGTTTATCCTGGTTGCTGTTACCGCTGCGGAATTCCCCGGCCATCACATCATATTTCACGCGGCCTTCACGCTGGAGCACCGGCAGTGTGGAGTAGGGGACAATATACTGCTGCTGGGTACCGTCTTTCTCCTCGACGGTGACCTGCAAGTCACCACTGGAGGTGGCCGGGTTTAAGTCATTAATAACAAACGGGCCCGGCGGGACATAAACCTGGTAAATGACATAGCCGTTCTGGCGGATCACCACTTTGGCATCCGTTTTCGCCATACCGCGGACGGTCGGGGCATAGCCCTGCTGGCTGTCCGGATACATATTATCGACAGAAAACAGCCGCACACCACGGAACCCGGCAGAATCAAAGACACTGCCGTCCGAGTTGCCGTCACCGATAACCAGCTGACTTTTCAGGGCAATAATCGGCCGCTGAACATAATTCATCAGGCTGCGCCACTGACTGTTGCTGGTGTTTTTACTTTTGTTGTAATTCCAGGAGCTTGACTGACGGAACTGCCATGCACCGAGGTTAAACCCCGAGTTCAGGCTCACGTAGTAGCTGCTGGTATTATCCGAGTTGTTATTTCCGGACGCGAAATAGTTCATAAACAGTGCCGGAATACCGGATTCCCATCTGTCCGGCGGAATATAGCCGCGGGCCTGTCCGGAAAGACTGGCCTGAGGGAAACTGAGCATCAGCCGCTGTTTCTGAAAATCAAAGTGATATTCTGAGCCGGGAATTTTTTCGGTAAACGGGAAGCACTGTTTATCCTGTTCTGTTAATTCCTCCGGACGGGCGATATTTACCCCGAAACCGATAATGGTCTCCGCACTGAAGCAGGGGAATAAATAAGGCTCACCCTCTTTATTTTTCAGTTCGGTAAAGGTGATTTCAGAGGAGGAAACAAAGTCATTATTAACAGACAGTTCAACCAGGTAAGTACCGGGCGGCTGATAGCCGCCCGATTCAAAGCGGGATAAATCAGAGACATCCGCGTCAGACAGGTCATCGGTTAAAAACGCGGCGTTAAAGGAAGGTTTCGCACCGGCGGTTCCCGCAGGGAAAAAACACGTCACCGCGGCAAGCACAGCAAAATAAACCGGCGTATGTGTGAAAACCTTTTTGATGTTACTCATTTCACCCTGTTCCCTGCATGACAACAATAAAATAATGAATGTCTTAATTCAGATTCACTTCGCGCTGTTTGCGCAGTCCGCCGTAATCATTAATTGTCTGATAAGTCAGTTTACGGCCGTTTTTACCGGCAATCTGATGGGTACTGAATGGCGCGACCATGACATTCTCAAGCGGACGCCCGTCTAAAATAATATTGACGAAAGTGGTGTAATACGGCGTCGGGTTATCAATCGTAATCGCGCCGCTTTTCTGCGTGATGGTGATTTTTTCTGCCGCATCTTCTGTCTGGATAGGTAAGTTCACCGGTCTGACGAACAATTTAATCCGTGACAAAATAGCCAGCTGGAGCACGTTTTTTCCTTCCAGTGACTCTTTATCCACGGACGGAATTGCTTTTACGTTCAGCCAGAAAACAGATTCGCGGTCTTTCGGTAAATCCTGAGCCAGGTTAACAATCCGCAGAATATTTTCGCTGGCAGGCTCCATCACAAATAATGGCGGTGTGATAACAAAGTCTTTCTCTTTGCCATTGTCGTTATCAACCCACGAGTTGATCAGAAAACGTTCTTTCGGGCTGTGGTTAATCACAGACAGTGATGTTTGTTTTGCATCCTGAGGATAAATGACCCGGGTTGCACCCAGTGCAATTCCTGAGTTCTGATTTGACGCTGAATAAGCAAACCCTGACATCAGTGTGAAAAACAATATCAATGCACTATTTTTAAAATAATCAGAAATCACAAAAGTACCTCTTAATATTCTCTGTCAGAAATAACGCATAGAGTATGGTATTTCATTTTCCGGGGTGGCTTATAATACAGAAGGTGATATATAAAACTCTCTCCGCTCCCTGTTACAGGCACAATCCGTCGTCAGAATTAAGAGAAATAATTCTGTGCAGAGAGAGTTTTTATTTATTTAATTAATTATATCTTGTAATTAATTATTCGTATTTAACAACGAAAGTCGCATCAGCATTTGCCTGACCCGGGGTAGTTGCGCCTTTGGCAACATAACGGGCAGTGAAATCTAATACGTTAGTACCTTCGATTAAGGTTTTAGTTGCTGAGAAATCAGCACCGCTTGGAGATAATACTTTAGATGCGGTATCACTGATCTGAATACCGACGTTCTGTGCAGCCGGTGCGTTAGTCCCGGAGTTAACCGCTAATAAGGTAGCGTCGCCGGTCATGCTCTGGCCTGAGAATGCAACAGCAGCAGTGGTTGCCACAGCCGGATCACAGTCAACCAGTTTGATTTTGAACGGAACCGGAGTAGACATGTCACCGGAAGCTGCTAATTTAGCAGTACGGTACTGACCTAATTCCACAGTCTGGTTGCTGCTTTCAGTGCTGACTGCGCATGCTGCGTTAACCAGTTCCCCGGTAAAATGAACTGTACCGCCGTTTACGATTACCGGATCTGCTGCTGATGCAGCAGCTGAGAATAATAAAGCGGATACAACAGATGCACCAATAATATTTAATTTCATAATACTGAATTCCTAAAAAATAAACGCCATCTTCAAATTTTACTATCTCAACAGAATAGTAAACCACTACATCTGAAGAGGTTAATCTTCAGATACAATTTGAGTGTTGTGTGTATCAGAAATGAAAAAACGTAAAATGCTAAAATTAAAACATATAATCCCGGCTGTTGTTAAGATCACCAAACAGCTTTACAAAAGGCACTTCCAGAACAAGTGAAATAGTAAACAGCATATCAAGCGGAATATTGCATTCCCCGCGCTCATAGCGTGAAACCTGCTGCTGACTTAATTTTAATTTGTCACCTAATTCTGAACCGGATAATCCCTGTTCTTTTCTGTGTGCTCTGATTTGTTCTCCAACAATTTTATTTATATTCATCATGAGTCGTACTCAAAAATTACCGGGTTTCTTATGGGAATAATATGCAAGGTATTCTGAATAACTAATCAGATAATACAGACCCGAATTCCGTCATAATTAAATATGGCAGGAAAAGCGTGGTTGCATTTCGGGATTAAGTATTAGCGCTTACACAGGCTAAGTAAAGTTAGTTATAACGATCAAAGGCCAATTATTGATTGATAAAAACTATCAATAATGATTTTTTGATCGTTGTAATCTTTTTTAGATGTTAACAATTTTTACGGTTCTCAAAAAAAGATGTTTTTATTTTCCACTGATTTTGTAATTTATTGATAAATAAGTAAATAAAATTACCATTACATTTGTTTTTCTTTTGTAAGTGAAGATTACCTTCATTTACTATGCATAGCTACTATTTTTACGGATATGTGTTTTTAATATATTGATTTATAAAATATAAAAAATAAATAAAAAATTTAATCAATAATTCAGTTTTTTGATAAAATATCAATAATGCGCCTATATCAAAAATAAAATATTGCATAAACGCAATTTATCGTCATTTTGTTATGAGTTATTGTTTTGTTTTTAAAATAAAATTATCATTTACACTAAAAATGTGTCGTGATGGGTAAAATTATAAATTTTCATGTTTTTTTAAACATAAATTATACACAATAAAAACATATATTTCATAATGTAAAATTATAAAAATCATTATACTTCATGATGTTATATCAGTTTAAATACAAAACATCTGAAATATTACAAATTATTACCACAATATGCCTGTTCACAAGTTTAAAGTGTAAATGCAAATTAACACACATTATGAGTAATTACAGGTCGAATAGTAATTTATCCGATAAAAAAGACAGAATGTATCGACGTATACAAAAAACTCATATTAATCATTGTGTTGTGATGTGTGTTGCAGGAGGGCTACAGGTTATTATCGGCGGTTATCCGGAAGACTTTAGATTTTTCGGTGGTTGCGCTATAAAAGCAGAGGGGCTGAACGCCGTCATTTTTCATTCTGAGAAGGGAAGTAACCTATGATACCGGACTATACAGAAAGCAATTTTGCCGGTATTGAGCACGGTAACGGGATTTCGGTGATCCGTTTTCATGCACCCTGGTGTGAGCTGTGCCGCCGGAGTGGACAGGAGTTTGCCTGTATTTCCGGGCCGCAGCCGGCTTCTGTCTTCACACAAGCCGTACATAATGCGTTGTTATCGCATGACCGGGATGTAGTAATTAATCTCTTCCACATACTGTAAGCCGTTGGCAATGAACTCATCATGCCGCTCTGCGGGCAGCAGTTTATAGTGTTCAATATCCGGGCCCCGTCTGCGCAGCAGGTTCATTTCTGCCAGCGTGCCGGAATAGGCAGCATGAATAATATTGTTGTAATCACCGGGCAGATTTTTCAGCATGGCCGGATCAATGGTAATTCTGAGATAATGCCCGCCCGGTAAGGTCACCGGAGAAAGTGATGCGCGGCGGATGCTGTCCGCTGATAATACGGACGGAATGACCGCCGTGGTATAGGCATAACTGATGTCATCTGCGGTTGATTCATACGGGGCATGTATGGCATACAAATCCGCCGGAATAATATCCACTTCCTTAAAAAACTTCTCCCAAAATTCACGCCGGAATTTCCGGTTTTCAGTCTGCCAGTCAGACAGATGTTTCCGGTGATAATGATGAGAGCCCGCTAACAGCATTTCCGGTAATTCGGTCAGTTCAGACTGAAACGGAATCAGGTTTTCCGCCTGTAACGGAAAACAGAAGCCGTTACTGTCCCAGCCTGCTTTCTTGCGGTAGGCGGAAGGGGTGGTATTAAACTGGGATTTAAAGGCGCGGCAAAATGTCTGCTGTGAATCGAAGCGGTATTTCACCGAAATATCGAGAATACTGCTGCGGGTGATCCGCAATGCCTTTGCTGCACAGGATAAGCGTCGGGCACGGATATATTTTCCGATCACGACACCGGTGTGCTCTTTAAATAAGCGCTGTAAATGCCATTTGGAATAACCCGCCCGTGCGGCAATGATATCCAGTGATAAATCAGATTCCAGATTTTGCTCAATCCACAACACCAGACTCTGAATAATACTTCCGCGAAGCCCGTCTATGTTCATTCTTTTTATTACCGGTAAAGAGTGTTATCGCTCAGTTATCGGGCGATACAAAAGTTAACCTTTTAATATTAAATGAATTTACCTTTTATATCCGCAAGGAGTGTAAATATCTGTATGTAGTGTGCAGTGGTTTGTATTTTTTTATCAGGAATTGTCTGTTTTTGTGCGAATTTGGGACATACAGACAGAAAAATATCTTGATCCACCGAAAAACGTGCAGCTATTAACCTGAAAAACAACAAAATTTTAAAAAATAACAAAAAATTATAACTTTTGAATTTTCTGCCGATAACAGTATCCGTATGGCCCTGCCAGATCATTTTATCGCCCCTTAAAGGAAACTGTATGCAGTTACTTCGAAACTTATCCATCCGGTTCGTCATGCTGTCGATACTCGGTATTTTGTGTCTGACACTCGGATGTGTCAGTTTTTACAGTGACTGGTCACTGTCGAGAGTGTCTGACGGCAATGCGACCGATCGTCAGTTAGTCCGGCAACTGACGGTACTGAATCAGGGAAATGACCAGTATTTCCGGTTTATTTCCCGGCTGAACCGCGAAATGCAGAAAAAAGCGGAAGGGGAAGAACCGGATTTAAAACCGTCTGCGGAAGCGATGGAGAATATGGGGCTGCACCTGGCGGAGATGAAACGGATTTCTCCGGGACCGATGGATGTGCAGATGTCAGAAAAGGTGATTGCCCGCTGGCAGGCACTCTATGATGAAGGCGTTAAAATTCAGATGCAGCTGGCGGAGCAGGGGGATCAGGCGGGTTACCGTAAGCAGTCCCATGATGTCACACCGCAGCTGAGCAAAGAATTCGGGACTGTCAGCGTTGAGTTCACGCAGGTGGCGGAGGCGCGGATCGAACAGACCCGTACCCTTGTGGACGGCCTGATGACCACCACGCGGATTGTGATTATCAGCGGCACACTGTTCGGTCTGCTGATCCTGATTTTTGCTGATCGCTATCTGGTGAAGATGATGCAGCGCCCGCTGAACAATGTCCGTCAGCATTTTCGCCGTATTGCGGGAGGGGACCTCAGTCAGCCGGTGGAAAGTGATGCAGCCGGACGCAACTGTGTCGGTAAATTATTCCCGCTGCTCAGTGAGATGCAGGACAGTCTGCGGGACGCAGTGAATTCTATCCGTGAAGGCAGTGATACCCTGCGTGACAGTGCTTCTGAGATTGCGCGCGGCAATACAGATCTCTCCTCGCGTACCGAACAGCAGGCAGCGGCGCTGGAAGAGACAGCGGCGAGTATGGAAGAGATCACCGCGACAGTGAAACTGAATGCGGATCACGCGCATCATGCCAGCGAACTGGCGGAAGTGACGTCCTCAACGGCGCATCAGGGCCATGAGATGATCGCCGCTGTTATCCGCACAATGGACGAAATTTCCGAGAGTTCACGCAAAATCGCTGAAATCACCAATGTGATCAACAGTATTGCATTCCAGACTAACATTCTGGCGCTGAATGCCTCGATTGAAGCAGCGCGGGCCGGTGTTCACGGACGCGGTTTTATGGTAGTGGCCGGTGAGGTACGGACACTGGCCAGCAACAGTGCGGATGCCGCTAAAGAAATTGAGCGTCTGATAGCCAATGCGGTGTCCCGTGTTGATCAGGGCATTAAACTTGTCGCCGGCGGCGGGGAAACCATGGAGGAGATTGTCCGTGCCTCCGGTGAAGTCACCGAGATTATGAAAGAAATTGCCATTGCTTCAGAGGAGCAAACCAAAGGGATCTTACAGGTCGGCACTGCAATCACTCAGATGGATACCGTGACCCAGCAGAATGCCTCGCTGGTCAGCAATGTCTCTGAAACCGCCGCCGGGCTGGAATTACAGACACAGGCGCTGCAGAACTCCGTACAGAAATTCCGCCTCAGTGCTGCGGACTGACGCGGCTCAGATTACTGCCGTGGTCAGTAAATCACGGTAGTAATCTATTTTTCGTTCCAGGTGCTGAAAATGATCATTCAGCACCGCTATCTGTTGTTGTAATGCCCCGCTGTGTGCCAGCAGCAAATCCATACGCGCCTGTGCCGTCTCCTCTCCCCGGGCCCGTAAATCCGCATAATGTTTGATGGATTTCAGCGGCATGCCGGTTTCTTTCAGTCGGGTGATAAACGTCACCCACTCCGTATCACGGGCGGAATAACAACGGTGATTATTTGCCCAGCGCTGCGGGATCAGAATGCCTTCTTTTTCATAAAACCGCAGGGTATGGATACTGAGACCGGTTAAGGCGGAAAACTCACTGATGGAATAATGCATACAGAAACCTCTTGACCTCGAGTGAACTCTATCTTTTACGCTCAGCGGACTAATGTCAAAGGAGGTTTGTATGAACAATCAGAATTATGTGGTGATCACCGGTGCCAGCGCCGGTATCGGGCGGGCAATCGCAGCCGCTTTTGCCCGCCGGGGTAACAATGTGGTGCTGGTGGCACGGCGTGAGGATGCATTACTGACACTGAAGGCGGAGCTGATGCAGCAGAACCCGGACATCACGGCGGAAATCCGCGTGTGTGATTTGTCCGTGCCCGGCAATGCGGCGGCGCTCTATCACTCGTTGTCTTCACTGAATATTATTGCGTGGATTAATAATGCCGGTTTCGGCTATTACGGCACGGTGGCAGAGCAGCCGGTGTCGGAAGCGGAGAAGATGCTTGCCCTCAATGTGAATGCCCTGATGGTGTTGTCGGCGCTGTATGTGCAGGATTATCAGCGTACGGAAGGTGCGCAGCTGATCAATATCAGTTCGGCAGGCGGATATACGATTGTTCCCTCCGCGGTGACTTACTGCGCCACGAAGTTTTTTGTCAGTGCTTATACAGAAGGGCTGGCGCGTGAGCTTATCCGCAGCGGGGCAAAACTGCGGGCAAAGGTACTGGCACCGGCAGCCACACAGACGGAATTTGGTCAGGTGGCGAATAATACCGATTCTTATGATTATGACCGGACTTTCGGGCGTTATCATACCAGTGACGAAATGGCCGCGTTTGCGCTTGAACTGTATGACGCGGACAGTATTACCGGCATGATTGACCGCGATGATTTCCGCTTTCAGCTGGCGGATACGCGGTTCCCGCATGCGGAAAACAGCCGGTCAAATCAGAAAGTGACTCCATAAGATTCTGCGGGTGCTGCCGGGATGATTGCTGTCACCCGGCGTTACTGATAATGTGAGGTAATTCTCATTTTTCAGGTTGGATACCTTTTTTATGCTGCAATTACTTCCGGTTACCTCACCGGCTGATCCGGTACTCGATGATATTCGTCCGCTGTATGAATCCGCTTTTCCGCTGCATGAACAGCGCACGCGGGCAGGGCGGGAAAAACTGTTTGCACAGCCGGGCTATTATCTGTATCAGATAAGGGATAATGACCGCTTTGCCGGATTTACCGGCTGCTGGCAGATGGGTTCCCTGTTTTATATTGAACACATTGCGGTTGCGCCGCAGATGCGCGGCAGTGGGGTCGGGCAGCGGGCGTTGTCACTTTTTTGTAAGGAAAAACAGCGGGTTGTTCTGGAGATAGATCCGCTGACGGATGAGGTGGCGCAACGCCGTCTGCGTTTTTATCAGCACTGTGGTTTTGCTGTTAATGACTATGTTCATCATCACCCGGCTTACCGCCCGGAATTTCCGCCGCATGAGCTGGTGATCCTGAGTTATCCGCAGGTTATTAATCCGGAAGAATATCAGCAATTTAAGCACTTTCTTATCCATCACATTATGCCGGAAAATCTGTTGTAGCGCCCGGCTCACCGCATGTTATGATGACCGCTTTTCCGGCGGTCTGCCTGCCGGTTCCCGTACCGTACTCTGCTGACACCTGTTGTCAGCGGGGATGACTTTGCAGGGTTGTCATGAACAAGAAAAAATGTGCGGTCAGTGAGTTGCTCAGCGGCATGCCGGAACTCCCGTTTGAAACGGTTTCTCTCAGTGAGTGTGATTTCACGGCGGTGTCTGTGTGTCTGGTGGCTCCGGCAGATACCGGCAACGGCCGGCTGGCGCGGATCCGGCAACGGGGCTTCGGCCAGCCGGTTTTTATGGTGCTCCGCGACGGTGAAACAGAGGCGCTGCCGGATGGTATCTGCGGGGTTATCGATCTCCGCCGCGATGACAGCCGTACGGTCGGTGACACACTTCTGCGTGCGGCACAATCCTATGAAGAGAGCCTGTTGCCGCCGTTTTTCGGGCGGATGAAACACTATACCGCGCAGCAAAATATCTCTTTTGCCTGTCCCGGCCATCAGGGCGGGGAATTTTTCCGCCGTCATCCCGCCGGGCAGCAGTTTACGGACTATTTCGGTGATGCACTGTTCCGGGCGGATCTCTGCAATGCGGATACCGCGCTGGGTGATCTCCTGATCCACGAAGGGGCGGCGCTGGCCGCGCAACAGCATGCCGCGAAAGTCTTTCATGCGGACAAAACCTGGTTTGTGCTTAACGGCACGTCGTCATCCAACAAAGTGGTGCTGAATGCTCTGCTGACACCGGGTGATCTGGTGTTATTCGATCGTAATAACCACAAATCCAACCATCACGGCGCATTGATCCAGGCCGGTGCCACACCGGTTTATCTCGAGGCTGCACGTAACCCGTTCGGTTTTATCGGCGGCATTGACGCACACTGTTTTGATGAGGATTATCTGCGGACACTGGCGGCGGAAGCAGCACCGGAAAAAGCGGGCGACAAACGCCCGTTCCGGCTGGCGGTGATCCAACTGGGGACGTATGACGGCACGGTGTATAACGCCCGTCAGGTGGTGGACAGCATCGGCCCGCTGTGTGATTACATTTTGTTTGATTCCGCGTGGGTCGGCTATGAACAGTTTATCCCGGTGATGCAGATGTGTTCACCGATGCTGCTGGAACTGAATGAAAACGATCCCGGCATTCTGGTGACGCAGTCTGTTCACAAACAGATGGCCGGGTTCTCCCAGGCGTCTCAGATCCACAAAAAAGATAAACATATCAAAGGTCAGGCGCGTTATGTCTCTTTCCGGCAGATGAATAATGCCTTTATGATGCATGCCTCCACCAGCCCGTTTTATCCGCTGTTTGCCGCACTGGATGTGAATGCGAAAATGCATGAGGGCGAACCCGGACGGCGTTTGTGGGCGGAATGTGTCAGAACGGGGATTGAAGCCCGTAAACTGTTGCTGCGGACGTGTCAGCATATCCGTCCCTTTATCCCCGCTACCGTGGACGGCCGTCCGTGGGAAGAGGCGAAAACCGGTGTTATCGCCGCAGACCGGCGTTTTTTCAATTTTGTGCCGGGCGAGCGCTGGCACGGTTTTGAGGGTTATGCGGACGATCAGTATTTTGTTGATCCCTGCAAATTATTGCTGACCACCCCCGGGGTGGATGTCAGCAGCGGGGAGTATGAGGATTTCGGCGTTCCGGCGACGATTCTGGCGTATTACCTGCGCGAAAATCAGATTGTCGCGGAAAAATGTGACCTGAATTCCATCCTGTTTTTACTGACCCCGGCAGAAACACCGGAAAAAATGCAGCGGCTGATCCGGCAGATTGCCCGGTTTGAGCAACTGCTGGACAGCGACGCGGCGCTGGAAAACGTCCTGCCGTCACTGTGCCGCACGTATCCGGTGCGTTATGCGGGATACACACTGCGGCAGTTATGTCAGGAAATGCACGATCTGTTTGTGAAACATAATGTTAAACAGCGCCAGAAAGAGATGTTCCGCCGTCGCTGCTTCCCGGCGGTACGGATGTCGCCGAAAGCGGCACATACTGAATTTGTCCGCGGCAATACAGAGCGGGTAGCTGTGTCAGATATAGCCGGACGTATCGCGGCGGAAGGGGCTCTGCCGTATCCGCCGGGTGTCTTGTGTGTGGTGCCGGGGGAAGTCTGGGAAGCCCCGGTTCAGCGCTATTTCCTCGCGCTGGAAGAGACCGCCGATCGCTTTCCGGGCTTCGCGCCGGAATTGCAGGGGGCGTATATTGAACAGGATGACAGCGGACACCAGCGTGTGTATGCCTGCGTTATCCGTGATCCTATCATTGATTCTCCGCAGTGTGAGCAAATGCATGACAAAACCAGTCACTGACAGTACTGATCATCGCCTGATCGGCGCTGTGGCGGTTATGCAGCAGATAAAATCCTTTGCCGGAATGCAGCGTCAGTTCCGGAAACAAAGGAATAAGTGTCTGCTGTGTCAGCTCATGCTCCAGCAGGAAATCATTGGCAATCAGAATACCCTGCTGATGCACCGCCGCATCAATCGCCAGTAAGAACTGATCGAAATGCAGCCCTGTGGTAAACGGTGTGCCGCCGGACGCTATCCCGGCATAGTGTTCCAGCCAGCTGTCCCAGTAAGGATAGAGTGTGGTGTGCAGCAGTACCGCATTTTTCAGATCTGCCGGGCTGTGAAGTGACAACCGTGCGGCATAAGCGGGATGACAGAACAGACGGCAGGGCGCGTCAGATAACAGCACCCGTGCAGGTTGCGTGCGGGATAAATCCGTATAGCGGACAGCCAGATCCACATTGTCTTTTTCCAGCGAAACCAGGGCTGCGGTGGCATTCAGGTGCAGATCCAGTCCCGGAAAGGTTCGGACAAAATCA
Source organism: Morganella sp. B601 (assembly GCF_051172335.1). Taxonomy (NCBI): domain Bacteria; kingdom Pseudomonadati; phylum Pseudomonadota; class Gammaproteobacteria; order Enterobacterales; family Morganellaceae; genus Morganella; species Morganella sp. B601. Next base: position 311,278 of record NZ_JBPIZE010000003.1, on the reverse strand, counting down.
CTCATCCTGGGGGAGAACCATTTGGAGGCCAGCCCGGGCGGCATGGAGAGGGTCAGGGTATGGCGTGCCGCATAGCGGATTGTCTCACCGGCGGCGCGGATCTGTTCCAGCGCGGGCTGAATTAAGCGATAGTATTTCTGTCCTGTCTCTGTCACCGTCAGCTTGCGGATTTCCCTCACGAACAGCATCACACCCAGCTCCTCCTCCAGCTTTTTTATCTGCTGACTGACCGCGCCCGGTGTGACATTCAGGGATTCAGCCGCTTTGATAAAGCTGCCGAGCCGGACGCTGGCTTCAAAGGCCAGCAGGGCTTTCATCGGCGGATAACGGTTCATGAAATAGTTTTTCTCTTTCATAAGGTAATTTAAATCGGTTGTAGCACAGCCCCGGATTCAGAACAATAGCCCCATCAGAAAAAAGGGGTAGCAATAGTATGAACAGTAAAACGGCAGCAGCCTTCGCGTTCCTCGGCATTATCTGGGGAACCAACTTTATTTTTATGCGCCAGGCGAGTGAGTGGATCTCGCCGGTACAGATTGTATTTTTGCGGGTGTTATGCGGCTTTGTACCGATTGCGGTGATGGCGTGGATGCAGAAAGCAGTGCGCCGCGAGCACCTGAAATACACCGGGCATTTCCTGGTGATGGCGCTTCTGGCAACGGTAATTTATTACTGGGCGTTTGCTTCCGGCACCTCATTACTGCTCTCCGGGGTCTCCGGCGTGCTCAGCGGGGCAATTCCGCTGTTCTCGTTTATTGTCGCAGCGATTTTTCTGCGTCAGGAAAAAATCACGGTAATGCGTCTGTGCGGGCTGATGCTCGGCTTTGCCGGAGTGATTCTGATCGCCAAGCCGTGGCAGGTCAGCGGGGAGAGTATCAGTCTCGCCGGGGTGGGTTATATGATTCTGGGATCACTGAGTGTGGGAATTTCTTTTGTGTATGCCAAAAAATTCCTTGCGGATAAACAGATTGCCCCGCTGGCGCTGACCACCTATCAGATTGGCCTTGCGCTGCTGATCCTGGCCTGCATCACACCGTTTACCGGCATTACCGCCATTGCGCAGGACAGCACCGCCAGCCTCGGGCTGATTATCGGGCTGGGATTGCTCGGTACCGGGGTGGCATATCTGACGTATTACTATCTGATCCTGAATCTGGGGGCAGTGGTGGCCTCATCCGTGACCTACATCCCGCCGGTGGTGGCACTGATTGTCGGGTTCCTGGCGGCCAATGAGCAGCTCGGCGTGGCAGAGATTCTGTCAATGGTGCTGATTATGAGTGGTGTCTTTTTATTACAGCGTCCTTCGCGCCGCCCGGAAGCGGAGAAGGAAGCTGAAGCTGTGCAGTAATATTCCGGGAAACCAAACCTATCTTTTTATTGTCTGTTCGATTTGAGTTGCATTTCCTGCCCCGCTGTCAGTATTGCGGGGCTTTTTTTCACCTGCAAACTGCATCACCAGCACACCCGCCACCACCAGGCCGATACCGGCGAGTTTGGCTATCTGAACCGGTTGTTTCGGCATTCCGAACAAACCGAAGTGTTCAATCAGCGCGGAAATCACCAGCTGACCGGCTATCACCATCACGAAAAAGGTAATGCCACCGATTTTCGGTACCAGGATCAGAGCAGAGGTCAGGTACAGCATTCCGGCTATCCCGCCGAGCCAGATCCAGAACGGCTGATGCAGTAAATCCGCGCTCAGCACCGGCTTCGGAACTTTAAATATTAATAATAACGGTGCTAAAACAATAATACTGATTAATAATGATACAAGACTGGCCCATAACGGATGACCCAGATGGCGTGCTAACACTGCATTGCTGACCGCCTGTACCGGCACGATGGCACCGGCAAAAAAAGCACAAACAATCAAAGCAATAGCGGATAATGATAAGGTTGACATAGTGGCCTCCCTGGTTAACGTTTTATTAACATCAATCATAGGTGATCCCCGGAAGAACCGGAAATGATCAATTTTATAGGGCACTATTCGTATCATGAATAATATAAAGAAATTAGATTTAAATCAGCTGGTTACCCTGCATGCACTGCTGCGTGAACGCCATGTCAGCCGGGCAGCGGTGTCTCTGCACCGCAGTCAGCCTGCTGTCAGCCACACACTGAACCAGCTGCGGGATTTATTTCAGGATCCGCTGCTTATCCGCAGACAGGGCCGTTATCATCTGTCCGGTAAGGCGGAAGCACTGTATGCGCCGCTGACGCAGGCTCTGAGTCAGCTCGATGACCTGATCGCACAACAGGATTTCCGGCCGGAAAATTGCACGCGGCGGTTTAATATCGCTATGTCTGATTACGGGGCGGCGATTTTCAGCGGAAAACTCATCCGTTATCTGCGGACTGTCGCGCCGCAGGTCGACTTGCAAATCTGGCAGGGCAGCCGCGAGGAGATGCAGGGAAAATTGCAGGAAGGCAGCCTCGATCTGGCCTTCGGGGTATTTACAGCCACGGATTATACTCTCCGCACAAAAACGGTATTTACGGACACCATGGTCAGTGTTGCGGACAAACAATACTGCACCAACGGCACGATGCCGATGGCGGACTGGCTCTCGCACCCGCATATCCTGGCGAGCATGAAGCCGTATGAAGCCAATGAAATTGACCGGCAGCTACAACTGCTCAATTACCGGCGGCGTATTGCGGTCTCTGTTCCTTACTGGCAGATTGCTTCGCAACTGCCGGAAGGCACGGATCTGATCCTGACGGTGGCGCAGCGGGCACTGCCGGAAATACTCAGCCCGTCATTACAGGTATTTGCGCCGCCGCTGACTATCGCACCGCTCAGTTTTCAGATGTTATGGCACCAGCGCAGTGAAGGGGATGCGGCACTCGGCTGGTTGCGGGAAGTGGTGATGCAGGTGTGTGACTGATGCTCAGGAGGTTGTCCGGCGGCAGTTTTGCAGTTCCAGCAGAAATGAGCCGTTATTACCGCCGGTGCGTTTATTTAAGCCGAAGACAAAGCGCCGCTGTGACGGTGTGAAATAGGCGAGCCCGTTGTAAGTACCGGCATAAATCAGGGTATCTTCGCCGATCTCCTGCAAATCCTGCTTTGACATGGTGGCAAACTGTTTAATCGGTGTCAGTGCCGGGGAATGATACGGGGACGGTTGCGTATCCAGCACCGTAAAGCGGTCATTATGAAACAGAACGACGGATTCACTCTGTTTATCCGGAAAATAAAAATCACGCATTGCGCCCTGTTTTCGCTGATAACTGGCGGATGAGATCTCACATTTATAATAGCCGTTCAGTGATCCTCCGGCGGCATAACCGGATAAAGAGACAAACAATAATAAGAGAGTTAATAAACGCATAAACAGGATAGTTGTTTTTACAAATATTAAGTGTAATCGGATGCGGTTATCCGCACAATCAGTTCAGTACAATCTTCCGGAAATCAGCAGAAAGAATAAAGGGCTGAATACGCGTATAATGCAAATTTTATAAGTACATAGCGGGAAAGTTTGTTTCCGTAACTATCATCCTGATCATATATCCGTTTATCAGAGATCGGCGTAAAATAGCGGCTGATATTATTTTTTACTGACGGATCCCCCTATGCTGGCGAAGTTTCTCCCGATTTTTCTGCTTGTTCTCTCAAATATTTTTATGATGTTTGCCTGGTACGGACACCTGAAGTTTGCTGGTAAGCCCCTTATTGCGGTGATTTTTTTCAGCTGGCTGATTGCGCTGGCGGAATATTGTCTGGCGGTACCGGCCAACCGGATCGGGCATCAGTATTACAGTGCTGCCGAGCTGAAAACCATGCAGGAAGTGATCACTCTGTGTGTCTTTATGGTATTTTCTGTCGCTTATCTGGGTGAAAGCATCACGCTGAATCACCTTATCGGTTTCGGATTTATTGCCGCCGGGGCTTTCTTTATTTTTAAAGGGCCGTTTTAACCGTCACCACACAATGACGATAACGATACTGTAAATTTATCCATAATATAGCGGGATGACTGGTTATATCGCCAGGTGTTATTGCCGGGTATGGTGCCCGGTCTCCGGGATACTTTTTCACTCTGATCAAGGCAGGTCTGTTATGTCATCATTACGTTTATCTTATCCTAAACTCAGTCCGGCAGCGTATGCGGGGCTGATTGCCTGTAAAAATGCACTGGAAAGCAGCGCGTTATCCCCTGAACTGGTTGAGCTGGTGTATCTGCGGGTATCCCAGATTAACGGCTGCGCATTCTGTCTGGAAATGCACACGGCGGCACTGCGCAAACGGGGCATGGTTCAGGAGAAACTTGACGCACTGGCGGGCTGGCGCGTGAGTGAACGTTTCAGTGATAGCGAGCGGGCGGCGCTGGAATGGACGGAAGCGGTCACACTGTTATCGGCTCAGAATACTGATGACGCAATCTGGCAGCGTGTGAAGGTACATTTTTCTGATGCGGAAATGAGTGATCTGACAATCGCGGCCGGGCTGATGAATGCCTTTAACCGGATTGCTGTCAGTCTGCGCCAGTAGCGGATCACAGCAACCCGGCACCGGCGGTTATTCGCCGGTGTTATCCCGCAGCCACGGGGTGATAGTCAGCCCGACAAGTAAACCTTCCGGGCTGAGCAGACGGGTGACGGATTGTCCCCACGGTTCGGTTCTGTTTGCCACCAGCAGCGGATAGCCCTGTGACTGTAAAAATTCTGTGGCCGCTGCCAGGTCGCGCACTTCAAACTCGACCCATGCCTGCGGCACCGGATGTGACGGCGGCCAGCTGTCCTGCCCGAAACAGGAGACAGCCGCGTGGCTGAGCGGCCAGAGCGCGAAGTGTTTTACACCGTGCAGGGTGTGATCGGCAGTCAGGTAATCAGGTACGCCTTCAGATTCACTGAGCGGCAGGCCGACAGTATCCGCAAAGAAGTGTTTGCTGCAGGCGGGGTCGCGGGTCACCGGACCAAAACCGGCGACAAACAGCACACCGGGAACGGCTGGGTAATCAGACATAGCAGTGTCTCCGTAAGATAAGGGTTTATCCCATCTTACACATTAATCTGCCCGGGTGCCGGAAATATCATCTCTTCATACGGTGCTTCGCGGCAGGCATCCAGCCGCTGCTGTATTCCGCCGGAATGCGCCTCAAGCTGATGTCCGTCCGGGTCAAGAAAATAGACGGAATCACCTTCACTGCGGTTACGTTTCCAGAGTGTTATCTGATGAGCGGCGAGAAGTGAGCGGAAAGCCGGGAACTGCTCAGGAGGAAGGGTGAAAGCGTAGTGGGTATAACCCTGATGAATAGGCCGGTGAATGATTTCCGGGTCTGCCGATAAACAGATCCACAACTCCCCGCAGGTCAGGTAAGCCCCGTATTTCCAGCGGGTATGCAGCGTCATTTTCAAAATATCGCGGTAAAAATGCAGGCTGCGATCCAAATCGGTGACCGCCAGGGTCAGATGATTCATTCCTGTTAACATATATCCTCCGTCAGCATCCGGCTGTTATAAACAGCACGTCTGAGTCAGGTGAAAGGAAGCCGTATCAGTGGTTGTACGGTGGGTGGTTATCATCATCAGGAAGCTCTCAGGGTAAAATATCAGTCAGGTTTATGATTACCCTGAAGCTTACTGACTGACAACGCAGGGTGCCAGATAATTCCTTTGCCGGGCGTTGTGATTTAAGATCACGTTAATTTAGTCCCGTCAGGGATATTCACCCTGAATATGATTTACCTCAATTATCCTTATTATTAATAGGTCTACTCTGGCGCCACACTTTAATAATGATAATGGTAGGTCTACTTATGTCATTAGTTACACAGCTTCCGTCGATCTTTTCTGATTTCTCCGATGCCCGCCAACAGGGCTTTCTCACAGTAATGGAACTGAAAGAGCAGGGTGTCCCGCTGGTGGGAACCTATTGCACTTTTATGCCGCAGGAGATTGCTATGGCTGCCGGTGCAGCGGTTGTCTCCCTCTGTTCAACCAGTGATGAAACCATTGAAGAAGCGGAAAAAACCTTACCCCGCAACTTATGTCCTCTGATCAAAAGCAGCTACGGATTCGGTAAAACCGATAAATGCCCCTACTTCTATTTTTCTGACATCGTGGTCGGTGAAACCACCTGCGATGGCAAAAAGAAAATGTATGAATATATGGCGGAATTTAAACCTGTCCATGTGATGCAACTGCCGAATAACAGTGAAAGTGCGGAATCTGTCGCGCTCTGGCGCTCGGAAATCATCCGTTTTCAGAAACGGCTGGAAGAGCAGTTCGGCTGTGAAATTACAGAACAGGGGATCCGCGATGCAATTGATTTACGCAATCGCGAACGCCGCGCATTAACCGAATTTTACCGCCTCGGGCAGCTCAATCCGCCAGCCATGACCGGCCGTGAGATCCTCAGTGTGGTCTATGGTGCCACTTTCAAATTTGATAAACGCGCTCTGATCGGCGAGCTGGAAACGCTGACCGCCAAAGTGCGTGCGGAATATGCTGCCGGTAAACGGCTGGATCCGCGTCCGCGCATTCTGATCACCGGCTGCCCGATTGGCGGGGCGGCGGAAAAAGTGGTGCGGATTATCGAAGAGAACGGCGGCTGGGTGGTTGGTTATGAAAACTGCACCGGGGCGAAAGCCACTGAACAGTGTGTGGATGAAAATCCGCAGGCCGATGTTTATGATGCCCTGACCGAAAAATACCTTGCTATCGGTTGCTCCTGCATTTCACCGAACACACAGCGTCTGAATATGCTCAGTGAGATGGTGCAGGACTATCAGGTGGACGGGGTGATTGATGTGATCCTCCAGGCCTGTCACACCTATGCGGTGGAATCGCTGCTGATAAACCGGCATATTCGTGAAAAACACGATATTCCGTATATGGCGATTGAGACAGATTATTCCACCTCTGACACCGGTCAGCTTGCTACCCGCATTGCCGCCTTTATTGAGATGTTATAAGGAGGCGTCATGCTGAGTATCGGTATTGACTCGGGCTCGACGGCCACCAAAGGAATTTTGTTCAGTGATGAAGACGGCGGCGTGATCCTGCGCCGCTTCCTGATCCCGACTCCGTTCCGGCCGCAGTCCGCGATTCTGGAAGCCTGGGAAACCCTCTGCGGTGAATGTGACACCAAACCGTATCTGACCCTCACCGGCTATGGCCGCAAGCTGGCGGACTTTGCGGACAAACAGGTCACGGAAATCTCCTGTCACGGGATCGGGGCACGCTGGCTGCATCCGCAGACCCGCACGGTCATTGATATCGGCGGCCAGGACAGTAAGGTGATCCGGCTTGATGAGCACGGGCATCTCACGGATTTTCTGATGAACGACAAATGCGCCGCCGGGACGGGGCGTTTTCTGGATGTGATCAGCCGGACACTCGGCACCGATATCACGGCAGTGGATGACACCATCCGCGGGATTGAGCCGCATGCTATCTCCAGCATGTGCACGGTTTTTGCCGAATCAGAAGTGATCAGCCTGCGATCTGCCGGGGTGGAGCCGGAGTCGATTCTGTCGGGAATTGTGAATTCAATGGCACAACGTACCGCCGGGTTTGCCAAGCGGCTGAGTACCGTGCCGTCAGTGCTGTTCAGCGGCGGGGTCAGCCGCAGTCAGACGTTCTGTGAGCGGCTTTCACAGCACCTGGGGGCGGAGGTGATCACGCATCCGGACGGACAGTTTGCCGGTGCCATCGGTGCTGCCATTTACGGCATCCGTCAGTTACAGAAACAGGCAGCCGTGACCTCCGGGGATATCCGTTCATGAATGACTATCTGATTTTATTTGAAAATATGCTCGGTGTGGTGGCGATGCGCAAGCATCTCACGGCGGCCGGGCAGCCTTTCACCGTGACGGATATCCCGCCGTCACTGGGCAAAGCCTGTGGTCTGGGGATCCGCCTCAGTGTCAGTGATGATTCACTCCCGGCACTGCGCGGCCGTCCGCAGGTCACGGAAATATACCGCTGTGAAGCAGCTGAATATGTACTGACGGCGGCGGAGTAAACCGCGCTTACAGACAGATAACAAACCACAATCACGATAATCCGGCATTTTTTATTCTGTTATGTTGTAAAAAATAATAAAAATGAAGGGTCTTATTGTGAGTAACGAAATACATAGCATGATCACCACTGATGCCAATCAGGCGGTGGCCCGGATGGCGTATCAGCTGAATGAAGTGATCGCCATCTATCCTATTACCCCGAGTTCCACCATGGCCGAATATGCTGACCACTGGTCCGCGACCGGGGAACCCAATTTGTGGGGCGATGTCCCGCGCATGATGGAAATGCAGTCCGAGGGCGGAGCCATTGCCACCGTTCACGGCGCACTTCAGACCGGCGCATTGTCGACCACTTTCACGTCCTCCCAGGGATTGCTGCTGATGATTCCGTCGCTGTATAAAATTGCCGGACAGCTGATCCCGTTTGTTCTGCATGTGGCGGCGCGGACGGTTGCGACTCATGCCCTTTCTATTTTCGGCGATCACTCGGATGTGATGGCGGTGCGTCAGACCGGCTGTGCTCTGCTGTGCGCTAACAGCGTCCAGCAGGCTCAGGACTTTGCGGTGATTTCACAGATAGCCACACTGAACAGCCGCGTGCCGTTTATTCATTTCTTTGATGGTTTCCGTACCTCTCATGAGATGAACAAAATTATTGCTGTCAGCCGTGCGGAGCTGAGCAAACTGATCCCGGCAGAGGCGATCCGCGCCCACCGTGACAGAGCACTATCGCCGGAACATCCGGTAATACGCGGCACATCTGCTAATCCGGATACCTATTTCCAGGCCCGTGAAGCGACTAACCCGTGGTATGACGCGGTTTATCAGCATGTCACTGATGCAATGGCTGCATTTGGTGAGGTGACAGGCCGTTATTATCAGCCGTTTACGTATTACGGACACCCGCAGGCAGAGCGCCTGATTATCCTGATGGGATCTGCCGCCGGTCCGGCAGAGGAAGTGGCGGATAAACTGATTGCGCAGGGCGAAAAAGTCGGCGTGCTGGAAGTGCATCTCTACCGGCCGTTCTCCGCACAGCATTTCCTTGATGCCATTCCGGAAAGTGTGCAACACATTGCCGTGCTTGACCGCACCAAAGAAGCGGGTGCGCAGGCGGAGCCGCTCTATCTGGATGTGATGACCGCCTTTGCCGAAGCGTATCAGAACGGCGAGCGGGCGCAGTTACCGCGTATTATCGGCGGACGCTACGGCCTGTCATCCAAAGAGTTTGATCCGGATTGTGTGATGGCGATTTTCAGCGAACTGACGTTAACCTCGCCGAAACGCCGCTTTACAGCCGGCATTATTGATGATGTCACCGGGCTGTCCCTGACACCGGTTCCGGCGGAGCTGCCGGTCACTCACCGCCTCAGTGCGCTGTTTTACGGGCTGGGCAGTGACGGCACGGTTTCGGCGGCCAAAAATGCCATTCAGATCCTCGGCAGTCATACCGATAACTACGCCCAGGGCTTTTTTGTCTATGACTCGAAAAAGGCGGGCGGCCTTACCGTTTCTCATCTGCGCATCAGTGAACAGCCGATCCGCGCTACTTATCTGATCCGGCAGGCAGATTTTATTGCCTGTCATCAGTGGCAGTTCCTCGACAAATATGAAATGGCGGAAAAACTGGCACCGGGCGGGATTTTCCTGCTCAACAGCCCGTATCCGGCGGATGAGGTCTGGCACCATATCCCGCAGGATGTTCAGGCGATCCTGGCGGAGAAACAGGCGAAACTGTATGTTATCAATGCCTACCGCATTGCACGTGAATGCCGCCTCGGTGCGCGGATTAATACCGTTATGCAGATGGCGTTTTTCCATCTGACGGCGTTGTTACCGGCGGCGGAAATTCAGTCTTATTTACAGCAGGCGATTATCCGCAGCTACAGCAAAAAAGGGGAAAGTGTCGTTCATGATAACCTGATGGCGATAGCCCGCACCCCGGAAGCCCTGCACCGCGTGCCGTTACAGGCAGTGGATCCGCACAGTCAGCCGCGTCCGCCGGTCGTGCCGGATAACGCGCCGGACTTTGTCAAAACCGTCACCGCCATGATGCTGGCCGGACGCGGTGATGCTCTGCCGGTATCGGCATTCCCGCCGGACGGCACCTGGCCTTCCGGCACCACCCGCTGGGAAAAACGCAATATCGCGGAGATGATCCCCATCTGGAAACCGTCTCTCTGTACCCAGTGCAACTATTGTGTCGCGGCCTGTCCGCATGCGGCTATCCGCGCCAAAGTGGCCGATCCCGCGGATTTCAGCGGTGCACCGGATACACTGCAGCGTCTGCCGGTTAAATCCCGCGATATGAAAGGGATGGATTATGTCCTTCAGGTCGCCCCGGAGGATTGCACCGGCTGTAATCTCTGTTATGAGGTCTGCCCGGCAAAAGATCGGGAGGATCCGTCCGTCCGCGCCATTAATATGCAGCCGCGGCTGGCGCATCTGGCAGAGGAAAAAGCCAACTTTGATTTCTTCCTGCAACTGCCGGACACTCCCGCATCCCGGCTTGAGCGCATTGATATCCGGACATCACAACTTATCACGCCGCTGTTTGAATTCTCCGGTGCCTGTGCGGGCTGCGGTGAAACGCCGTATATCAAACTGCTGACCCAGTTGTACGGCGAACAACTGCTGATCGCCAATGCCACCGGTTGCTCTTCTATTTACGGCGGTAACCTGCCGACCACGCCGTACACCACCAATAAAGAGGGACGCGGTCCGGCCTGGGCCAACTCGCTGTTTGAGGATAATGCCGAGTTCGGGCTGGGGTTCCGCCTGACGGCTGACCAGCACAAAAAACGGGTGAAACGTCTGCTGATGACCTTTGCGGCGCAACTGCCGGATGAATTACGGCAGCGGCTGACGGATGAAGCACTGTCTGCGGATGAAAAACGTGCGGCTATCACGGAACTGCGGACATTACTGGCGGATAACCCGGATCTGCGTGCCCGTGAGCTGTCAGAGGATGCGCATTACCTTCTGCCGAAATCCGTCTGGCTGATCGGCGGTGACGGCTGGGCTTATGATATCGGCTTCGGCGGACTCGACCATGTGCTGAGCAGTGGTGAGAATGTCAATGTGCTGGTGCTCGATACCCAGTGTTACTCCAACACCGGCGGCCAGCAGTCAAAAGCCACACCGATGGGGGCAGTCACTAAATTCGGCGAGGAGGGTAAAGGCAAATCCCGCAAGGATCTGGGCGTGTCCATGATGATGTACGGCAATGTGTATGTGGCACAGATAGCCATCGGCGCGCAGATGAATCAGACGGTGAAAGCGATTCAGGAAGCGGAATCCTATCCCGGCCCGTCCCTGATTATTGCCTACAGCCCGTGTGAGGAGCATGGTTATGATCTGGCATTCAGTTACGACCAGATGAAAGCCCTGACCGCCAGCGGGTTCTGGCCGCTGTACCGGTTTGATCCGCGTCGTGACGGAACCGGCAAAGCACCGCTGGTACTGGATTCCCGTCCGCCGTCACAATCCCTGGCCGAGGTGATGCATCAGGAGCAGCGTTTTAACCGCCTCAGCAGCAGTGATCCGGCGAGAGCCGCAGTTCTGGCGGAAAAAGCGGAACAACGGACGGCAAAACAGTATGCACTGCTTGAATTGCTGGCCTCACAAAAATCTGAACCGGCCGGAACCGGCATTGTTCAGGAGGATGCCTGAAAGTCATGATGACAAATAACCGGAGCGCCGGGGAAATATCCCCGGCAACGGAACAGGATCTCACGGCGTTAATTGCTCTTGATACCGTTGCGGCACAGGAGCCGCAACGGTGTGAGGCGATCCGGAGCTGGATTGAGCAGAAAGTCTGTTTTGTGCTGCGGCGTGAAGGCAAAATTGCCGGTTACGGCGTGCTGCATTATCACTTCAAAAAGCAGTTTATGGAATTACCAGCTGATGCACAGGATGCAGCCTGTAAACAGGGTATTGATGCGTTAGCCCGGGCTAAAGCCATGATGGAACAGCAAATGCCGAAATAACGGCCGCTGTGATTATTGACGGGCTGTATGATACAGCCCGTTTTTGTTTTTCAGCGGGATGAAAACTGTTTGCGGCGTTTTTCATATTTCGCCGGATTGCGGTGAAAATGGCGCCAGTGAGGTTCGCCTGCGGCGTACAGCAGTTCATAATCCCCCCGTGAATCCCCCCAGGCACGCATATGGTATGCGGATAAATCGCCGTAAACCTGTTGCAGCCGGGCAATTTTCTGGCCGCAGCGGCAGTTGTTGCCGTTGATTTTTCCGGTCAGAATGCCGTCTTTCTCTTCCAGCTGAGTCCCGATAAGTTTGATCCCCAGCCGCTCTGTAAACGGCCGCAGCACCAGCTCCGGGGATGCCGAACAGAGTGTGACTTCCGCACCCGATGCAATTTCCGCCGCCACCGCGCGCAGACCTTCCGGACGCATCATCTTATGCCAGTAACGTTCACAGAATTCCTGTGCTTTTTTCTCCACCCAGCGGGCATCAGTACCGGTCAGAAAGGTGGTGATCAGCACTTCTTTCAGTTCGTCGCGGGTCAGTTTGCGTGAGAAGCAGCGCAGTGTCGGCAGAACCAGGCGCAGCATCCGCAGGGAAAAAACACGTTTCCCGAAAGCAAAACGCAGAAAAGGAACAAAACTGTCACGGCGGGTCAGCGTGCCGTCAAAATCAAAAACGGATAACACCGGTTTTTCTGACGGGGTGGGTGCGTGCATAAAGAGGTATACTCCGGTTAAATAGGTGATCGTGCAGAGTTTAGCATTTTTTCCGGCAAAAGGAGACATCTGCCCGGCTTGTCCCGCGCTCATAAGTTATTTACTATCAGGTATTGATTATCACTATCTGAATTATACCGGTATACACTGCGAGAATATGATGATTGCAATCAGTGCCTGTCTGGCAGGTGAAGCCGTCCGTTACGACGGCAGCCATAAATTATATGCTCCGCTGAAAGCGCTGCAGAACAGCGGCATGGCGGTTCCGGTATGCCCTGAAATCCTCGGTGGTCTGCCGGTGCCCCGCGCCCCGGCGGAAATTACCGGCGGTGAGGGTTGTGATGTCTGGGCGGGTACCGCCCGGGTTACCGGCAGTGACGGCGAAGATGTCACCGATGCCTTTAAACAGGGCGCACTGCGGGCGCTGGAGCATCTGCAACAACGCAATATCACGCATGTGATCCTGAAAGCCAACAGCCCGTCCTGTGGCAGCGGCCTGATCTACAGCGGCGCATTTGACGGCACGCTTAAATCCGGCAACGGTGTGGTAACGGCGCTGTTTGAGGCAAACGGGATCACCGTCTGGCATGAAGACCATCCGGAACTACCCGCGCTGATAAAACAGCTGTTACAAAACGGAAAAAGTGCATGATAACCCTGACACCCGCCAGTGTGTTAATCCGTACGCCGGGTTGAAGACCCGTTTCAGAATCTGATAGGGTTAAGAGGTGCTTAACCGCAGAAAGGAGAGCAGAGTGATATATCCGGTTGATTTACATGCCCATACGGTTGCCAGTACCCATGCTTACAGTACCGTCCGTGAATATTTTACCGAAGCGGCGGAGAAAGGAATAACCCTGTTTGCGATCACCGATCACGGGCCGGAAATGGCGGACGGGCCGCATCCGTGGCATTTTTCCAATATGCCGGTTTTGCCGCGCATGATTAACGGCGCGGGGCTGCTGTACGGTATTGAGGCCAATATTAAAAATCAGGCCGGAGAGACGGACTGCACCGATAAAATGGCGCAGCAGCTGGATATTATCCTCGCCGGTTTTCACGAACCGGTGTTGCAGCCGCAGGGACAGGCCGCTAATACCGAAGCGATGATCGCCACTATCCGCAGCGGAAAAGTGCAGATTATCACCCATCCCGGAAACCCGAAATATCCGCTGGATATTCAGGCGGTGGCGCAGGCGGCAAAAGAGTGCAATGTGGCGCTGGAGATGAATAACTCCTCATTTCTGCATTCGCGGGCGGGCAGTGAGAAAAACTGCCGTGCGATTGCTGAGGCGGTGCGTGACCACGGCGGCTGGATCTCTCTGGGTTCGGATTCTCACTATGCCGGTTATCTGGGGAATTTTGAGCGGGTGGTGACCATGCTGCGGGAGATTGAGTTTCCTGAAGCGCGTATCCTGAATGTCACCCCGCGCCGGGTACTGGATTTTCTGGAATCACACGGACGACCGCCAATCCCGGAATTTGCCGGACTCTGAAAAAATGCCCCGCACTGCGGGGCATTACTCTGTTTACTTAGCGCGTAAATCATAATTCCAGTTGGTTTTTTCCAGCGCCTCAATACTCTCCACCACCAGGTCTGTCAGGGCATCCAGCATTTTTTCGCCTTTCTCAATGCTGGCGTAAGTCGGGTCGCCGGTGGCACCTGTTACTGAAACCTCGGTGATATCCCACATAATCTGTACATTATCGCCGTGGCGGATGCTGTCTTCCGGCATCTGACGCACCGCTTTGCTCAGGTCGCACAGATCAGGACACACCGCAGCGGTAATGGAGGATTCTCCCTCACCGCCATGCCCCAGACCGTTCCATTCACGGAAGAAATTCTCCCCGAGACGGCCGCCGAGTACGGACCACCAGGCCGGCAGGAACGCAAAAACCACATCTTTATGACGCGCTTTGACATTCCGCTGTGCGATATCCAGCGACGGAATATTTCCGTCGTGACCATTGAAGACAAAAATGTGTTTGATGCCGTACTGAATCAGGCTCTCAAACATGTCTTCCGCAATCGCAATCACCGTTTCAAAGCGGATGTTAATCGCCATCGGTGTGCCGTTATAGTGTGCGGAAGTGCCGAATGGCACACCCGGCACCACAATCGTGCGGGATAAACGCTGCGCCGCCCGGCGGGCAACGGCTTCCGGCACAAACAGATCCGGACCGAGCGGCAGATGCGGTCCGTGGCTCTCACAGCTGCCGAAAATGGTAATGGCGCTGTCGATTTCGCCCTTATCGAACCGGTTTTTCAGCTCTTCAGTGGTGAACTCATTCAGATAGACTTTTTTCATTATGATCTCCCTGTGGCCGGTGAGGTGGCTTTTGCCGCCAGCAGCGGATGCAATATCAGATAAATAATAACGGTAATAACTAATGCCAGCAGGCCGGTCGGCCAGTCAGACAGAATATTGTTCAGTGCCATCACCAGACCGGAAGCCATCCCGGCCAGCGCACTGATCACCCCGGCGTAATTGTATTTCGGCTGACTGTTAATCTGCGTGATGTCGTAGCGGCATTTGCGGGTGATGTAGTAATCCGCCAGCAGCGGCCCAGCCAGCGGCGGTGCCATAATGCCGAGATAGTTAATAAAATCAGCAAAGAAGATCTGGTAAAAACCGATAGCGCCCAGCACAGTACCGATAATCCCGGTGGTCAGAATCAGGACGTTTTTGTTCACTTTCACACCAACGGAATCCAGCACCGGTCCGGTATAGAGCGAGTTACAGTAGAGTTCCGCGTCGTTGGTGGTCCACAGTGACAGTGTCCAGGTGATCACCCCGATCAGCGCCAGCAGGAAGCTTTTCTCAATCATCCAGGTAATGTAGTTCGGCATCCCGACCGTCATGGTGCCGATATAACCGACCACATTGAGCAGCGGGTTGGTGAAGATAAAACAGGCTGCCGACCCCCAGAATACTGCAGAAATACTCTTATTAAAGCGGAACAGATCCACGCCCATCACCGCCCCGGCAATCCAGCTGCCGACCACCATCGTGATCGCGGTTGAGAGCATCAGCCCTTCATTGCGGTTGGAATTCTCAATAAAGACGGATAACCCGCCGCCCTCCTGTAACATCGCATAACCGGTGATCACAGCGATAATCATAATAACCGGTGATACCGGAATGGCGATAATTTCCAGTCCTTTCATGCCGTGCAGTGAGGTGTACGTAAACAGCAGACCGGCGATGACACAGGAAAGAAAGACTTCCAGGGTGATCGGTACACCGTTGTAGCCGTGTTCTGCCGGGTTAAAGACGATGATCCCGCTGGGATTGCCCAGGAACGTGCCCCAGATATCCCCGACCATCCCGGTTATTGCCGCAAACCAGCCGAGGGTCAGCAGCCCCATCGCAATCATCGGCAGGTTCGCACCGAAACGGCCATAGGAAAAACGGCTGATCAGCGCCAGGCTCAGCCCGGTGCGCTGCGCCATAATGCCGAGCAGCGAGGTGAGAATAAACAACAATCCCATCCCGATGGCGATAGCCAGCAGCGCCATCGGGAATGACATTCCCGGTCCGCCGTTGGCCCCGGCCAGGGCGCCGCCGATAAATAACCCGGTTGCCACATAACCGAAACCTATCCAGACCAGCACCTGTTTCCAGGTCTCGCGGCGGTGTGTCATCGGTATGGGCGTAAACATAAAATCGTGGTCATGCGCCGGAGGCGCGGATGACGTTTCGTGTTTGCTCATGGTGTTTCCCCTGTCTTACGTGGTGTTGGCAGTTGCCGCTAAAGGTGTTTTTAAAATAAAAGGCCATGCTCTTGTTATGATTTATTATTAGCCTGGTAAAGTAATTGTTTGCAACTAAATTAATGAAAATAAAAGGAAAAGAAAATTTAATATAACGGACAGGTTGTCGGCAAAAGCGGGGGAGGGAAATCACATAAACGGGAAGGAGAACAAAAAATCGACGAAAAATGCTGCCATCAGAAACGATGGCAGCAGGATGTAAAATAACCGGGGTGGTAATTATTCCGGCAGCGGCACCATACAGACGGCGCTGCCGAAGCTGCCGTGACTGCACTCAACCCGGAATTTGCCGTAGCGGCTGAGAAAACCGAGCAGGCTGTCGCCGGAGTTAAAGGTGACAATACCGGTCACCGGCTGCCCGTCAGTGGACATATGCGGCATCAGGCTGTCCGCCAGTGCCCGTTTGATTAATCCGGCCTCGGCGGAGGAGCCGATATAGAATTCTGATTTCAGCCAGTTTACCCCGGCAGAAACCGAATTCACGCCCGGAGAGCGGGCTGCCGCGAATACCATCAGCACCCAGCCGTTGGAATTCTGGCTGTCGGTCGCAAACGGATGCGCCACCATATTATACGCCGGATTGTGCAGGGCTTTGCGCAGTTCCGGGTCACGCAGCACTTTCAGCAACTGGGACTGTAAGGCCGGCGGGAAGTGCAGGGTGGCGATGGTATTCCCGGCCAGGTCATCATCAATAAACTGATAAAGCCCCTGGATCCACAGCTCAGATTGCGCAGTACCGCAGGTATTGAGGTTATGATACACCCGCCAGGTGCCGTTTCTTTCCCGTACGGCATAACCGGCATGGGAAAAGCTCAGCCCGTAGTCACTCAGTGTCTGACCCTGACGGACCAGCAGAACGACCCGGTCACCCTGTTTTTCCAGCCAGTCATTCAGCACTTTGGCCTGTGCGGTGCGCTGTGCGGCTTCCTGCGGCGTGGGCGGGGATTTATCCGCACAGTTCTGACTGCCGCTGTATGCAAGGCCGGACGCAGTGAGCAGGGCAGCCGCAAAAACGGATTTCAGCAGTCGCATATTATGGCATCTTCTCCTGATGGGTTAATTCACGATCATCCTGAGTTACCATATGGGAAATGATTTTTCCGTCCTTTTTCAGATACGCACCGGAGCCTTTTTCAGCCGGTTCCAGTGTCAGTTTATCACCCGGATTCACCGGGGTTTTCTCCAGTTTTTCAGTGGCAACCAGCAGGGCGACATCTTCATTTTTATCGGTTTTGCCGGTGATGGTGGTGACTTTTTCTTTCTTATTGTTTTCCACAGACTCCGCACTCAGCTGAGCCGGTAAAATGATCGGCGATAAAATCGCACCGCTTATCATCACAGAGCTGTAGACACTGCCCGCACTACTGAGTACCGCAGTCGATAAATAAGGATTATCCGGCAGTTTACCTGCATTCGCAGGCAGTGTGACCAGTGTGGCGGCACAAACGATTGCCGGAAAAATAAACTTATTCATGCTGTTTCCCTTAAATTAATGAACAAATGTTCTTTTTACCCGTTCAGACACCAGGAAATACGAAACCCAGATGATAGCGTAAATAACCAATCTTATCAGCGGATAATAAAGAGTGAAGTCAACATTAACATCCAGCAGATTAACCAGCACGATTTCCTGAATGGCTTCCGAGGCGATGGCAAAAAGAATAAAGGCAATAAACAGCTTCGGCAGATAACGGGAGAGCCTGAAGAAATAATACAGCGTTGTCAGTATCAGCAGCATAGTCAGTATGGTAAAAGCAATATTAATATACATGACCTGCAGTACGCGGTCAGGAATATACCCCGCATTTTGCTGATATAAATCATACCACTCACTCAGTGTGTAACCACCGGCACCCAGTGACAGAAAAAGGGTAATTAACGGCAGCCACAGCCAGCCGCCGATCCGCGACATCCGTTTTTCCGCGCACTCATCACAATATTCCGCGTATTGCGGAATCTCTTTTTCCCCGCACTGAATACAGACCCATTTATGTTCCATACATTATTTTCCGTTTTCGTCTTTCCGGATTATCCGGTTATTTGGGTTGATCGTTTATCCGGCTCATCAGAATAGCATCGACATAGCGTCCGTCGCGGAATGCATAATCACGGGCAATCCCTTCGCGCTGAAAACCGAATTTTTCATACAGCGCCAGGCCGTCCGGATTATTGGCAAACACCTCTAATTCAATACGGCGGATGCCCAGCCAGTTATCACAATAATCAATCATTGCCTGCATTAATGCACTGCCGACACCCTGGCCGCGGTAGCTTTTATTTACCGTAATACCAAAATTCACCACATGGCGGCGGCGGGGATTACTGTTCTGATTGATACCCAGCAGCCCGACCACCACGCCGTCAATAACAGCGACCAGCCGGGTGGCTGACTGATCACCCTGACTCATCCGGTGTTCCCAGAACTTCCGCGAGGTATACGGCATCTGTAAAGTATTGGCATAAGACGTAAAATCCTGGTGCATATCGCACAGCGCCGCTGCATCGGAAGGGTCGGCTAAGCGGATGGTTATCTGGCGCATAAATAATATCCTTGATGTAATACTGTTATATTCCCTTATTAATGGCATCGAAATAGTGTACCCGTCAACGGAATGAAAAAGCCTGACCGGGAAGGCGAAAATGGCGTAACCGCGTTTTTTCCTGTTATTTTCTTTTTCACGGATCAAACTGTCTGAGAATGAAAGATGACGATAAAATAAGCGGGGTAACATACTGACATAAGCAGGAAAGTGCATTTTCTCTGAAAAATAAAAATTCCTGCAAAAAAGTAGGCTAACCGGCGGCGGGCGATTACACTGAATCCTTCCGGAAACAAAAGGGATTGTCATGGACGTCCGGTTTCTTAAATCCGTATTCTGCAAATCAGGTATCAGCCGGATGACTCATTCAGTACAGACACTGGTTTTTCTGCGCCACGGCGAAAAACCGGATAACGACAGCGGCCAGTTAACCGGCAAAGGATTAAACCGCGCACTGGCGCTGGCGGATCTCCTGATCGCCCGTTACGGAAAGGCGGATGCCCTGTATGCCGCCGCACCGAAACAAAGCAAGCTCGGTCACTCGCTGCGTTCCCTTCAGACCATCACTCCGGTGGCTGTCCGCCTGTCACTGCCGGTGCATCTGGAATTTCACGCCAAAGAAACCAAAGCTCTGCGCGATGCATTGCTGGATAAAGCCCATCACGGGCACACGGTCTTTGTGGTCTGGGAACACGATAATCTGATAAAAGTGGTGAGGGATATTCTGAAACAGACCGGCGGGGACTATTCGTATATGCCGGCCTGGCCGCGTGATGATTTTGACAGTCTGTGGATAGTGACCATTACCCGCAGTCAGACAGAGACCACCGTGACATTTTCACAGGAAAAACAGGGGCTGGATAATCTGGACAGTTATTTCCCGCCGGCCCGGTAAATAAACCGGAAATCAGCGGGAATACAGACTCAGTCTTCTTTTTTCTTACGGCTGGCTTCTGCTGCCCGTTTGCGGCGCATTTCTTTCGGGTCAGCAATCAGCGGGCGGTATATTTCCACGCGGTCACCATCACTGACAATATCGGTCAGTTTTGCCGGGCGGCTGAAAATACCGACTTTATTCTGCGTTAAATCCACATCATCCCGTAATGCTAAAATACCGGAGGCAAGAATAACGGCTTCCACCGTGGCGCCTTCGTTTATTTTCACCGGGATCAGAAACTGTTTATCAGGCAGGGCATAACAGACTTCAACAGAAATATCAGACACGGTAAACCTCTTTTGCCCGTTTGGTAAATGCCATCACCATATTACCGGCCAGCTCTTTAAATATACGGCCGAAGGCCAGCTCAACCAGTTTATTGGTAAATTCAAAATCCAGATTCAGCTCAACTTTGCACGCCTCAGGACTCAGCGGAATAAACGACCAGCCACCCATCAGTTTACGGAACGGGCCTTCCACCAGCTGCATACGGATATGCTGATTGCTGGTCAGCTGATTGCGGGTCACAAAGGTTTTACTGATACCGGCTTTGGATACATCCACAGACGCGGTCATCTCATCCTGCCCGTGGCTGATAATACGGCTTCCCACGCAGCCCGGTAAAAATTCCGGATACGCACGGACATCATTCACCAGGTTGTACATCTGTTCCACACTGAACGGAACCAGTGCGGAGCGGCTAATTTGCGGCATAACACATCCTGCGGTCAAAAATCTTGAAACGGCGGAAATTATCGCCGCCTGTTAAATCGTATTATACTGTGCTCCGGCGCGGAGATAAATGCACAATACGGCACGCGCTGATGACAGAATGTATCTTAATGACAACAAAGATGTTTGTCACAAAAAGCACTTGCCAAATCCCGCTGACATGTTAAAAACAGCGTACAGGGACAGAAAACCCGCAAAGGCGCTTAAAATAGCAGCATTTACCGTGCGACGGATAAATAAGCAATTTATTTCGGGTGTGCATAACGTATAATAGTGGTCATTATGACAAAGAAAAAAGTTCACAAACCAGGCTCTGCCACCATCGCGCTGAACAAACGCGCCCGCCACGACTACTTTATCGAAGAAGAGATAGAGGCAGGTCTGGCGCTGCAGGGCTGGGAAGTCAAATCATTACGCGCAGGTAAAGCTAACCTGGGGGACAGTTACGTCATCCTCCGTGACGGCGAAGCTTTCCTGTTTGGTGCCAACTTCACACCGCTCAGCGTGGCATCATCCCACGTTGTCTGCGACCCGACCCGGACACGCAAACTGCTGCTCAACCAGCGTGAACTGGACAGCCTGTACGGCAAAATCAACCGTGACGGGCACACCGTGGTCGCACTGTCGCTGTACTGGAAAAATGCCTGGTGCAAAGTCAAAATCGGCATTGCCAAAGGTAAGAAAGAACACGACAAACGCGATGACATCCGCGAACGTGAGTGGAAATTAGACAAAGCAAGAATTATGAAGCACGCAGGGCGTTAAGTACTGGTATTCCGTACTGATTTTCTGATATACTGCGTTTCACAACTTGGGGCTGATTCTGGATTCGACGGGATTTGCGAAACCCAAGGTGCATGCCGTGGGGCGGTTGGCCACGATAAAAGCCGCAAAAAAATAGTCGCAAACGACGAAAACTACGCTTTAGCAGCTTAATAACCTGCTCAGAGCCCTCTCTCCCTAGCCTCCGCTCTTAGGACGGGGATCAAGAGAGGTCAAACCCAAAAGAGATCGTGTGGACTTCCTGCCCGGGGAGAAAGCATTAAAACGAATCGGGCTAGTTTGTTAGTGGCGTGTCTGTCCGCAGCTGGCAAGCGAATGTAAAGACCAGACTAAGCATGTAGTACCGAAGGTGTAGAAATTTCGGACGCGGGTTCAACTCCCGCCAGCTCCACCAAATTATCTTCTAAGGACGTCCAAAGAAGACTGAAAAGCCCGCTAACTCAATGAGTTGCGGGCTTTTTTATGTCCTGCGCAGTCTGATGTCACCTAATTAAATCCAATCATCTTAGGCACTTTAATAGGTACTCCGTTAACCTTTCTAGTTTTTGAGATGCCATAAAAACAATGGAATATCAAAAATGGCAAGACAAACCAAACCCTTATTCGCAAAAGAGATCGATGCTATCGTTAGGTGGGCAGGATCATAAGTGGCTTTAGAAATGCCCATCTTTCTGCACAATTCCTCCACGCGGATACTGGTACTGAAGAAAGAGAAGAGATCGACACTCAATGTGATCTTACCCATCATTAGTGATATATGGCTAAGATCAATGTTCCCAATATAAAATTCTGATGGCATAATTCATTAACTTTATAAATGCAAAATAACGAGACATGAGTGAAACCAATTAATATTGAAGTTTTTCTTTTGAGCGAAGTTGAAAATGGTATTGAAATACTCAAATCAAAGGTCAACCTTCTTAAGAAAAAAACAAAAATTATCAATATGTTGACTCTTTTACTTGGTGGACTGATTACTATTACATTAGGGCTTACTCTGGATGCCTACCAAGAATTGCAACGAAATTTAGCTCTTTGTCTTAGTGCCATACTTACTGCTGTAAATGGGTGGAGTATAATTTTTGATTATAAAAAGCTCTGGATCAGACAAAAGTCAACATTACTGAATTTATATCAGCTAAAAAATGATATTTGTTTCTCTCAATCAGCAGGACTGCTGTCACATGATAAACAGTTAGAGTTGTTTGAAAGATACCAATGTATTTGGGAAAGCAATGGCAGCGAGTGGCGTAATATAAACCGTAAATCATCTCATGCTTTCACTTCAGCCCAAATTACAAATGACTGAAAAAGGAATAACATGCATTTAACTCACTTAGAGATAGATAAAATTTGTATTCATCAGATTTTTAAAAGAAATCCTGACGGTTCTAAGAAAACTCCAGAAAAAAGTTCAGAACTTGTTAGATTCGATGCTGTTGCTTTGGAAACCTTCAAGCAAAGAATAATTTATGCTCTTGGTTCTCAATCGAAGGCTGTCGATATGAAGATCATTGCACAGGATAAAGACAAAGCACCATGTCTTTTTACGTCTCTAAGAACTGTTACAGACTCAAAATTTGTTGATATGTCCTACGAGTTAGCAGATAAGCTTGCTGATGCTCAAAAAAGTAAAGGTTTATCTGGCGGTATTGTTGTAGTATTCCTCGGCTCTTTTGGCTCAATCGATGCTTCTGGAAGAAAGGTGATAGTGGGCGTTATAAAAGCTGATATTTACAGCGCATATCAGAAAATTGAAGATGCAATTACCCGAGAAATCTCACTAAAGTATGTAAAAGAAGCATTATTAACGCCATCTACTAAGTTATTCAAAACTGCAGCATTTGCTGAAAAATATCCTAATTCGAGTAATTCATTAACCCCTGACTTGAATGATAGCTGGCTAGTAGCAATATCAGATTATCAAATCAGTCAAGTAGATGGAAAAGCTGCAGCTCAGTATTTCTATGAAACATTCCTTGGTTGCGGGTATCCGGAATCAAGTGCAAGAAATACTCAAAATTTCTTTGATTCAACTAAGAGTTTTATCAAAGATCTCGACCTATCTAATGAGGAAAAATATGAATTAAATAATGCGCTTGTATGTTACCTTAAACTTGATAAATCAGGAATTATATCACCGGACCAGTTTGCACAGACTTATTTCTCCCCTGACACTGCCGATGATTTTATATCTCACCTCGCAGATTCCGGAGTACCCACAACTTCATTTACAAAAGATACACAGTACGTTGATAGCAGACTTAAAATTCAAAAAGTATCATTTGGACAAGGTATTCGTTTGCTGGCTCCCTCAGAAATTTTCAAAGAAAAGATAATTATGGCGTCAGTAGAGTCCGATGAAGATGGCAATCCCGTGAATTGGACAAAACTAGTTATAAAAGAAAAGCTGGCCTTACCACAGTGAATCAGACCGAATTTCTAGATAAATGGCATAGCGAAAAACTCGTCTACCAAGCGTGGGGGGATTTCGTTGTATCCAAAGTTAATTCCTCCATTAAGTCGCTTGGGCATAACCTTAGTAGTTATGTAAAAATTACACCTTTTGCTAGAATTAAAGACGATAACTCACTTATTGACAAAGCCTTTTATAGACCGAATAAATCATATGAACATCCGTACGATGATATTGAAGATAAAGTGGGTTGCCGGTTCGTTGTGCTGCTTGTTGACCAAGTAGAGCAAATTGCTAATATCATTAGAGCGGATACTTCTTGGATTGCAGAAGAGTGCCGACATTTCAACGTTGAACGGAATAGTGCACCCTTGCTGTTCACATACCAATCCGTTCATTTTGTAGTTAAGGCAATTGGGTGTTTAGAGTTCAATAGTGTAAAGATTCCAGACGGTACACCATGCGAGATACAGATTCGAACTTTACTACAGCACGCATATGCTGAATTAACTCATGATTCAATTTATAAATCTAAAAAAATCGTTAAACCAGAAATACAACGAACTGTAGCTAAGAGTATGGCTCTAATTGAAACTACGGATGGTTTTTTTAAAGAAGTAAGTACTAGCTTGAAAGGGCCTACAGAGCAGTATGAGATTGTATTAATACTTGACTCACTATACAGCGAATTTCTATCTTCACCACCGTTAGAGTTGCAGAAGTCATCCTATTTTATTTTAGATGCATTTGAGGATCTTTTTGAAAGTAAATTCCAATCAAGAATAAGACGAGTAATTGCAAACACCGATTATGACTTAATTAATGTAATAAATGCTAATTCATCTAGAGATCCATTTTATAAGCAAAGTATCTCAATATTTACTGCTTGGTTAATAATAGAACGAAGAAGCAGAGTTATACGTGATTGGCCTTTAGATTTTAATTTGTTAGAGGAGTTTGCGTCAGCTCTTTCAGTATCTCTTGATGTATAATCATCAACTAAATCTAAGCTATTGTAAATATAATGAATTACTCTCCATTGCCATCCATGAAACATGGTTACGGTAGAGTAAAATATTTTTGCATATAAAAAATCACCAGAGCAGGGAATACTTATCAGTATGGATGAATATCTCCAAAAGTGAATGGAATTTTTTTTCGAGATATTTATAGAGCACTTTGCAGAGATCAGCCCTTGCCTTGAACCTGTTAGTTTTAAGTATGTTATATATGACAATTTAAATTCCTTATTTAATTAATAGAATAAATAGAACAATGCCTGTTATTAATAATGATGCGGAATGAATTATTAATCCAGCAACTATCCATTCTCTGAATATTAATAAAGATAATACATATAAAAAAGAAACAGTGATGGTAATTACCAGGCTGATTGTAACCGGTGATTTTATCCCAAGGTAACGGAGTCTTACTGATAGTAATATTAATAATAATATGCTTGATATAATAATGTTGATGTAATAACTAAACCTAAAGTTCCACAGAAACTCATTGTTATCAATAATAATGTTTGAAACTAAAAAAACAAGACAACTAATACTTTACAAATCAGATAATTAATCCGATTTAATTTTCCATGTTTTAAAAATGTCATAATCCACATAAGACACCACTTGATTGTTTTGTTGTGAGCTTTGTATAAAAATTCAAGATTAACTTCGACACTTAAATTTAATTTATTATACACGAGTGATAGTCGTCATAAAAGTGCAAGACCAGTAAATGTTCAGATTTTCGTCCCGGATATTTTGTTCTGTTACTCAATAGACGGGTTATTTACTGGGAAAACTATAGTAACACCGTGCTCATATATCCATTTATCCGGCTCTTCAGAAATGAATTCGTTACCGATTTCCGTCCTGACTGATGAAGTATCTAATATTATTGATAATAAAAGCAACTAAGCAGCTTTTTGACATTAATCTTTACTGATAAAACTCAACATCCTGCAATGTATTCAATTCCTGCTCGATACGTTCGCGGCTGCTGAGTAATACACTGATAATCTGGTTGTTTTTTTCATTATTACTGCGGAATGTCGGGACGGAGACACTGATAGCGGCGATAATTTTATTACGCTGACGTAATGAAACGGCATAGCAGCGGGTTTCTTCGTTTATTTCCCGGTTGTCAGTGGCGTAATGATTTATTTTGACCTCTTCCAACTGCTGACGTAATTCCGCAATGGTGGTGATACTGTATTTTGTCAGCGGGGTAAAGCCGTCAGGATATAAGCGGAGAATATCGTCATCACTGTAATGGCATATCATCGCTTTACCTAATGCGGAATAAACTGCCGGTAAGCGGGTGCCGATATTGGAGACTAACTGAACTTTCTGGGCAGACTGCACTTTATCGATATACAGCACATCCGGGCCATCTAATATACCCATCTGGCACACTTCATTGCACTCGTTGACAATATTATTCATCTCGCGGTGCACCATTTTCAGCCAGTACGATTTTTCAAAGAATGAACGGGAAAGAATCGAGCAGGCGATACCCAGAAAATAAAGCTGGGTGTTTTCGTCATAATTAATATAACGGCGTTCTGCCAAAGTTTTCAGAATCGGGTAGAGCGTGCCTTTTAAGATACCGGTTTTTCCGGCCAGCTGCGTGAGGGAAATCCCGGTGTTTTCTGCCGCCAGAACACTGAGTACCTCTAACACCCGTATTGTCGGCATATGCTCCGTTGACATCAATTCACCTCCCTGACAGTTTATGCCGTTATTCTAGGTACAAAGCCCCGCTAAGTAAATCATGTCCGGGTGTCCGTTTGTGACATTGCCCGCCGGTGTCACGACAATCCGCTTTATTGTTCCCGTAATGTGCTGCTCCTCACAGATAAATAATAAATAATCGCAATCCGGATCGGGTTTTTCCGCAGATATAGTTTTCAACCGCAATTAAAACAGCCTGTTAGCCTGTTTTTTCAGCAAATGTACAAAATTTGACTCACTCAGAGTTTCATGATTACTTACCTGTGTTTTTATTTATTAACGAGGTTTGTATATATGAACAATGTGGGTATGGAAAGCCGTTACATCACGCCGGCTGTAACAATTTTTGATGACAAAGGCCGGATTGATACTGAACAAAACCAGCAGGTGTATGACTCTCTGAAGGGGCATGTCTCCGGATTTGTCGTCATGGGCAGTACCGGCGAGTTTTTTTCACTGGATATGGAAAGCTCAAAAACACTGATCAGGTTATGCGGCAGTTATGACAAAGGGGGAATGAAAGTGTATGCCGGGACCAGCCGCCCGGATGTGAATGAGTCCGCCGCGCTGGCGAACTATGCTCATGAGCAGGGTGTGGACGGGGTCATGATTATCAGCCCGTACTATTTCCCGCTGGATGATGAGGGCGTTTACCGGTTTTACAGCGCGGTCGCGGAAAAAACGTCAGCCAATATTTTTATCTATAACTTCCCGGAACGTACCGGTTACTCGGTGTCACCGGAGGTGTGTCTGCGTCTGGCGGATCGCTATCCGAATATTATCGGGCTGAAAGATACGATCCCCGATACATTACATACGTCGCAGATTATTCAGACGGTAAAAAAAGAGATCCCGCATTTTGAGGTTTATGCCGGTTATGACAATAACTTCGCCCATGTTGTGCTGGCGGGGGGAAATGGCTGTATCGGCGGGTTATCCAATATTGTGCCTGAGTTTTTCTCATCCTGGATGGAGGCATTTGCACAGGGTGATATGGCTGCCGTAGCTGCACATCAGCGCAAAGTGGATCAGCTGATGGCCGTTTACGGCGTGCACTCACCGTTTATCCCGACCTTTAAAAAAGCATTACAGATGCGGGGCATTATTCAGTCAGACTACTGCACAGCGCCATTCAGCAGCCTGAATGCGGAGCAGACTGAACAGCTGATGCAGATACTGGCGGATGCTGAAACAGCACGCTGATTTTTCCTGATTATAACGACAGAACATCTTACCGACAGGGAATATTATCATGGCGACTATCACAGCTTATGACAATCCTGCTTTAAATTCCGCGATTCAGAAATCGTGGAGGCGTTTAGTACCCCTGATGTTTATTTTGTATTTTGTGGCATTTATTGACCGTGTGAATGTGGGCTTTGCGAAAGATGCCATGCAACTGGATATCGGATTATCCGATTCCGCCTTTGCGCTGGGGGCGGGGATTTTCTTCGCTGCCTATGCGCTGTTCGGGATCCCGGCAAACCTGATCCTCAATAAAATCGGTGCACAAAAGTGGCTGAGTATTACAACGGTTATCTGGGGTGTGTTATCTGCGATGACCGGGTTTGTGACCAACGAGACGCAATTTATTGTGCTGCGTTTCCTGCTGGGACTGGGTGAGGCGGGTTTTTATCCGGGAATTTTATTACTGGCTTCCATCTATTTCCCGAATAAAGTCCGGGGCTCGGTGATTGGTATTTTTGTCCTCGGCGTGCCGCTGGCGCTGACACTCGGTTCGCCGTTATCCGGCGCACTGCTGGAATTACACGGCTGGATGGGGCGTCCGGGCTGGTTCTGGATGTTTGTGATTGAAGGTTTACCGGCGGTTGTTATCGGGATCTTCGCCTTTTTCTGGCTGGATGACAGCCCGGAGAAAGCCCGCTTCCTGACAGCGGAAGAGAAGAAAGCCCTGACAGAGCAACTGGCCAGTGAGAATGCGAAAACAGAAACGACGTCTGTGCTGTCCGCACTGAAAAATATCAAGGTCTGGCACCTGGCGCTTATCTACGGCACCATCCAGATCTCGGTCTACGGGCTGATGTTTTTCCTGCCGTCGCAGGTGGCTTCCCTGATGGGACAGAGTCTCGGGTTTAAAGCGTCTCTGGTGGCGGCTATTCCGTGGGCATGTTCGGCGTTCGGTGTGTATTACATCCCGCGTCTGGCTGATAAAAATCCGTCCCGCCGTGTGGCTATTTCCGTGATGTGTATGCTGGCAGCGGCAGTTGGTCTGGCATTATCCGCCTTTGCCAGTCCGGTCTTTGCCATCGCCGCGCTGTGTCTCAGCGCCGTCGGTTTTCTGTCTGTACAACCGGTGTTCTGGACATTCCCGCCGCAGTTACTGAGCGGTCCTGCGCTGGCTGCCGGCATCGGGTTCTGTACCACCATGGGGGCATTCTGTTCTTTCCTCGCACCGATTATCCGTGTGGAAATGGATAAACTGATGAACAGCAATACGGCAGGGATTATCACACTCGCGGTGATCACTGTCGGCTGTGCACTCCTGATTGCTTTACTGAAAAAGAACACACAAAAATAATCCTGATTCGTTGCCGTCATTTTGGCGGCAATAACCGGAAGGTGAGTTATGCAAAAGATATTACGTATTGATGAAACTGATAATTTAATTGTGGCACTGAAGGATTTGCATGCCGGTGAAGTGTATCAGTGGGGTGATGAATCAATCACTCTGGTCACGGATGTGAAAGCCAAACACAAGTTTGCCCTGGAAGCAGTGCCGGAAGGCGGTATTGTCTCCATGTACGGCACCGCTGTCGGGAAAGCAACAAAACCAATTGCCCGCGGGGAAGTAATTACCGTGGACAATATTCGCCATTATGCCGCCCCGGTATCACTGGAGGAGAGCGGAGACTATGAATGGCAGATCCCGGATGTGTCGGTCTGGAAAGACCGGACATTTAAGGGGTATATCCGTGATGATGGCCGGGTAGGTACGGCAAATTACTGGCTGATTTTCCCGCTGGTGTTTTGTGAGAACCGCAATGTCACCAAGCTGACGGATGCGCTGAATGAGGCGCTGGGCTACACCAATAACAGCCTGAAAAGTTTCGCCTTCGATCTGACCGCCGGTGAACAGGCGCAGACCGCAAAGCCCAAGCTGTTCCCGCATATTGAGGGGGTACGCTGTATTACGGTGACCAGCGGCTGCGGCGGTGCCACCTCTGACAGTAAAACCATGTGTGATGTACTGGCTGCGTATGCGGATCATCCGAATGTGATCGGTATTACTGTGTTCAGCCTGGGATGTGAAAAAGCGCAGCGCAAGATGTTCAAAGAGTCGCTGGCGGCGCGTAATCCGGCATTTGATAAACCGGCGCTCTATTTCCGGCAGCAGGAATGGAACAGCGAAGAAGAGATGATGCAGACGGCGCTGAAACAAACCTATGAGTGCATGAAAGCAGTGAAGCCTCAGAGCCGTACGGATGTGCCGCTGTCATATCTTAAGCTCGGCGTGAAGTGCGGGGCATCTGACGGGTTCTCAGGTATTTCCGGCAATCCGGCGATGGGGCTGGTGTCTGACTGGCTGGTGACACTCGGCGGCGCTTCCGGTCTGGCTGAATTCCCGGAACTGTGTGGTGCGGAAGGGGATATGGTAAAACGCTGCATCCGCTTTGAGGATAAAAAGAAATTCCTCGATCTGATGGGACAGTATGAGAAAACCGCGAACTTCTTTAATACCACTATCGCGGATAACCCGAGCCCCGGAAATATTGCTGATGGATTAATTACCGATGCGATTAAATCAACCGGTGCGGCGAAAAAAGGCGGAAAATCGCCAATCAGTGCAGTGTGTGATTATGCCGAACCGATGCCGGACAGCGGACTGTCTCTGGTCTGCACTCCGGGTAATGATGTGGATGCCGTGACCGGGCTGGTGGCAGCCGGATGTAACGTCGTTATTTTTTCCACGGGGCTGGGAACACCGACAGGAAACCCTATAGTGCCGGTCGTTAAGATTTCCACCAACAGTACCATCGCAGAGCGTCTGTCAGATATGATTGACTACGACTGCGGTCCGGTGATAGAAGGTGTGCCATTGCCGGAAATCAGTAAAGGGCTGTTTGAGCGCGTGATTGAAACGGCAGGCGGGGAATATAAGGTGAAAGCAGACCGTCTGGAGCAGTTCGATTTTCTGCTGTGGAAACGGTCACTGGATTTATAAAAATCCAGCTACACCAGTAAATCATAACCACCCGTGATGCGGGTGGTTATGATCAAAAAAGACCCGGAACTAAAACTTCCCGCCTTCCGTCTGAAAATGGTTCGCTGATGATTCCCATCTCTTCCATGTCCTCAACGATTCTGGCTGCACGATTGTAACCAATGCGGAATTCCCGCTGAATGCCGGATATCGAAACCCTTTGTTTTTCTGCGACAAACTGAACAGCCCTGTCAAACAGAGGATCAAAGTCACAGGTGTCCTGTACAACTGTTTTTCCGGTATTGATAAGATAGCTGACATCTCCCCATTTTTTGCAGTACTCAACGGCATTATGTATATCACTGTCGCTGATATATGCTCCCTGAATACGCTGAGGTTCTGCGGAATCAGCTGTGATAAGCAACATATCACCATTTCCGGATAATATTTCAGCGCCATGTTGTCCGATAATAAAATGAGAGTCCGCTTTGGAAGTCACTGTCATTGCAATACGGGCAGAGATATGAAATTTAAGTTGCTGGTTTATTTTTGTCGGCAGCGGACTGCGTGTTGTGAGCAATAAATGAATGCCGGTCATTCCTCCCTGTTGCAGCAGAGGTAAAATTAAGTCTTCAATATTGTTGTGATCATTAATCAGCTGAACGGCATTTTCGATACAGACAACAATAGCCGGTTTATGACTCAGACGGGGATGTTTCTCCATACTGTTTTCCGTCCGCGAAAAAGGGTCCGGAATAGGTTTTCCGAATGATTCTGCCAGGGCAATTTTTTCATTATAACGCCGGAGGTCAGGGGCATTCATTGCCGGGAAGAGTTTGCGTCGTATTTCTGCTTCCGTAGTCAGAAAACGCAGAGTTTCGGTTATTTCAGTGCTGTCAGACAGAACAGGAAAAAGTAAATGCGGCGTATCACGGTAAAGGCTGAGTTCAGGGTGGTGAGCATCACACAGCACCAGCCGGACATCCGAAGGAGATGTCCGGTACAGCAGGCTCAGTACCAGGGAATGCATCAGCATGGATTTACCGGAGCCGGTTGTTCCGGCGATCAGAAGGTGCGGTAATTGTGTTAAATCCAGACTGACAGGTTCGCCGGTTATATTTTCTCCCGCCATTACCGAAAGTTGCGGCAGCGATTTATCTTCTGTCCATTTATTAAAACAGTGGCTGAAGGAGACTATTCTCCGGAATTCATTTTTTACAAGCAATCCGATGTACGGTGTTCCGGGGATAAAATCAATCATCCGGATTTCAGTTACATTCAGAGAGCGGCATAATTCAGGGATAAGGGCGGAAATTTGTGAACTGCGTATTCCGGGGGAAGGAGCCAGCCGAAAGAGTGTAAACATCGATCCTTCTGAATAATCCACCACTGCTGATTTAAGACGATATTTTAATAAGCAGGATGCGATTAGCGCTGCGGTCTTTTCTGCAACAGCCGGTGATTGTGTCACTGTTTATCCTTAATCAGAGAGAGTATTCACTTACAGTCATCGTTCCATCCTTTTTGGGGAAAGGCAAGACACTATATCTGAGATAATAATTAAGATAAAAATGGCACTATCGTGTAATGATATATCGTTATATATCAGAAAAATATGCAGTAAAACGATATACAGAGATATAAAAAAAACAGGGAGTATTCCCTGTTTTTTTATTGCTGCGCTTTGTTATCAGATATCGTTATCAGACATAAAACTTCATGGATTTTTTGCCGAGGCAGAAGCTGATAAACAGGCCGAGAGCACAGAGGAACAGAATATAGTAGGCGATAAACATCGGGTTAACGTGTTCGGCAATGACCGGTACGGTGAAGGTGGTCAGTCCGGCGAACAGGGCGTTACCGATGTTATAAGAGAACCCGATGCCGCTTAAGCGGATATTGGCCGGGAACAGTTTGATAATAATAATCGGCACACAGGCAACCAGACCCAGGAACAGGGCGGCCAGGGAATATAAGAAGCCGATCGTGGTGTGGTCACCGCTGCCCAGGGAATTAAAGAAGGCATAGCTGGTGGCAGCGAGCAGGATGCTGTATATCACAACGGTTTTGCGGATACCGAGTTTGTCGGACACAATCCCCGCAATAATGCTGCCGACCATGTTCATGACGGTGGCGAGGATAGCGATTTTACTGACAAATTCCGGGTCGATTTTAAAGATATCGGATTTCATCAGGTTTGGTGCCAGGACGACCAGAACCACACCGGTGGTCAGCAGCCAGGTGGCAAGAATAGAGATCATCGTGGCCGGTTTATAGCTCTTCAGTACCTCTTTGATTGGCATATCAATCAGTTCTTTGCGCTTTTTCATTTCCAGGAATACCGGTGTTTCACGCAGATAGCGGCGTAAATATACGGCAATCAGGCCTAAAACCCCGCCGCAGATAAACGGATAACGCCATGCGAAACTTAAGATCTGGTCATTGCTGAAATTGGTGTAAATCAGGTAAGCCGCAAAGTGGCCGATAACCACGCCGAATGTCAGGCCGCTGGCAATCATACTGTTCGCCAGACCGATACGGTTCTGCGGAACATGCTCGGTGACAAAGACGTGTGCGCTCGGCACTTCTCCGCCTAATGCGATGCCCTGTAACAGACGCATAATCAGCAGCAAGACCGGTGCGGCATAGCCAATCTGCTCATAGGTCGGCAGCAGACCGATCAGCAGGGTCGGGATCGCCATCAGGAACAGGGAGAGCATAAACATTTTTTTGCGGCCAATCAGGTCGCCGAAATGTGCCATGATCACGCCGCTGAGGGGGCGGACAAAATAAGCGACCGCGTAGGTCAGATAGGTCATGATGCTCGAAAGCAGCGGTGAGTCACTCGGGAAGAAGAGTGTCTGCAAAAAGGGTGCGAAGGTGAGGAATACGATAAAGTCGTAAAATTCCAGCGCACCACCCAAAGACGCAAGAGTCAGCGTTTTTCCGTCCTGTAGCTTTAAGCGATTAGACATGCCATTAACCTTACTTATTAAACATGCGTGAAAATAAAATAATCGTGAATACTAGCACGATACTATCGGTCAGTGAGATATTTCTGAAAAGTTAATTATACTAATGATTTATATCCATTTTTATAGTGCGGCTACCCTGGTAAATAATATATCTCCGGCTAATTGGCGGAAATATAAGGAAAGTAATGTTTGAGTATCATGATTATTATCAGGGCGGAACCGGGGGGATACTGAAGAGTGATAAATCATAGTGATGAATAATTATTCGTTATAAATCCAATTAATGGATTGTGTGCGGCGGGCTGGCCGGTGACACCAGTCAGTAACACCAAACCGGAACAGATAAATGAACAAAACCCGCTGATCTATACTATATCAGCGGGTTTTTTGTTGCTAACCACACGTTGTTTCAGCGTGACAACAGATAATCAGTCAGTGACAGTCTCACTGGCGATTTCACTTGCTGTTTCGTCACCGCCGTCAGGCTTGTAATTGGTGTTCGTGATTTGGCTCAGTGTACCGGCTGAGTCAAAGACCAGTGTCAGTGTTTCCTGTTTCACCGGCTCATGGCCCGGTTCACGGCGGAAGACGTAATACCAGGTCTGTGTTCCGAACGGGTCACGTAACATCGGGGTACCGAGTGTATAGGCGACTTGCTGTTGGGTCATTCCTTTCTGGATCTTCGCCACGTCTGCCGGTGTCAGGTAGTTACCCTGGTTGATATCCGGGCGGTAAACGACACGCTCCAGAGTGGAACAACCGGCAGTTAACAGCAACAAAGATGTCGTTGCGGCAATCAGCAATTTACAACGCATGGTGATTTCATTCCTTTAGGATTCTTTGTGACGATGATAATCGACAATAATCAAATTGAAAACCTTTACATTTTTCTATGACCGCAGGATCGCATAAAAGTTAGATGAAATCAGCTTGTTTGTCATGCTGCCAGCAATTCTTTTGCGCTGGCAAGGGTATTTTTGGTGACGGCAGCACCGGCAAGTAACCGGGCCAGTTCCTGTACCCGCGCTTTTTTATCCAGCAGTTGCATGGCGGTTTCGGTTTCCGTGCCGTTGGTGTGCTTGCTGACAAAGTAGTGCTGATGTCCGCAACCCGCAACCTGTGGTAAGTGAGTCACACACATGACCTGTGTGGATTCGCCCAGTTCGCGCAGCAACTTCCCGACGATAGCGGCTGTCGGGCCGCTGATACCCACATCCACTTCGTCGAAAATCAGTGCCGGGGTGTCCATTTTCTTCGCGGTAATCACCTGAATTGCCAGCGCAATACGGGATAATTCCCCGCCGGATGCCACTTTCGCCAGTGCCTGATGAGGCTGTCCCGGGTTGGTGGTGACATTAAATTCAACTCTGCTCGCGCCGTCCATACTTAGTTGTTCGGGGGTAAAAATCACGTCAGCGGTAAAGCGGCCATGCGGCATGGATAAATGGTGCATGCTCTGTGTGATAAGTTCACTCAGTTCAGCTGCGTAGTGCTCTCTGACCATATGTAACTGCTGTGCAATCGTCAGCGCCTGCTGATAATACTGTTCCGCTTCGCGGCTCAGTTCTTCGCTGTGCTGTTCACTTTCCTGCTGCATCTGCTGCTCTTCCTGCAACTGTGCATACAGGACATATAGCTCTTCCGGCGTGGTGTGGTGTTTACGGCTCAGGCTGATGTAACGGGAGATTCGCTGTTCGAGTTCATACAGCCGGTTCGGATCCAGGTCCACGCGGTTACTGTAGTGACGCAGTTCATTGCTGACTTCATCCACCTGAATGGCGGCTTCTTCCAGCATGGTCAGTAACGGGGACAGGCTTTCATCCAGTGAGATCAGCTCGCTGAGTTCATGACGGGCATGATTGAGCATACTGATGATGTTGTTTTCATCATTTTCACTGAGAATGTTTAAGGTGCCCTGGCTCAGGCTCAGAAACTGACCGGCATTTGCCAGACGTTTATATTCCGCATCAATGTCCGGAAATTCCCCTTCACGGGGTTCAAATTCACCGAGTTCTTTCAGGTGATAATCAACCAGTTGCCGGCGGGCTTCCCGCTCCAGTGCCTGCTGCTGATAGAGAGCCAGCGCCTGACAGGCGTTGTGCCATTGTTGCCACGCTTTTTTCATTTCACCGAGCAGTAAGCCCTGGTTGGCATAGGTGTCCAGCAGGATTTTCTGGTGGCTGCTTTCCAGCAGATGCTGGTGGGCATGCTGTCCGTGGATTTGGATCAGCAGTGTGCCCAGCTCACGCAGTTGTGACAGCGGTACGGCTGTGCCGTTGATAAAACCACGGGAACGGCCGTCACTGTTGATAGTGCGGCGCAGCAGGCATTCCTGATTATCATCCAGCTGATGTTCCTCCAGCCAGAGACGGGCGGCCGGGGTATCTTTCAGGGAGAAGCGGGCGCAGATATCAGCGCGGTTAGCGCCGGGACGCACCATATTGGCATCCGCGCGGTTGCCGAGGCACAATCCCAGTGCATCAATGGCAATGGATTTACCGGCACCGGTTTCACCTGTGATGGCGGACATACCGGCGCGGAAGTCGATTTCTAACTCGCGGACAATGGCAAACTGACTGATGGTGAGCTGGGTTAACATGCCGCCTCTCCTGTGGATATACACATACCTGTTTTTACATACAGTATAATCAGGATTTGTATCCGGTAAAGAGGCGGAATGAAAAAAATCAGAACATTTTTTTAGACCAGCCGAGTTTTGTGCTTAACGTATTGAAATAGTTATAGTCAATCGGGTGTATGAGATCGAGTGTTTTGCTGCTGCGTTTGATCCTGACCACATCTCCTTCCTGTATCGGCAGCGCTATCTGGCTGTCACAACTGACTTCATAGTCAATGTTGGTCTGCGGGAATTTCAGGGTAATAGTGCTGTGGCTGCTGATCACCAGCGGCCGCGAGGAGAGGGTGTGCGGGAACATCGGCACCAGGGCGATAGCATCAAGATTGGGTGTCAGGATCGGCCCGCCTGCGGAAAGCGAATAGGCGGTGGAGCCGGTCGGGGTGGTGATGATCAGGCCGTCAGAGCGCTGGGAAAAGGCAAAGCGCTCGTCAATATAGACCTCAAAATCAATCATGTGGGCAACTTTACCGGGGTGGAGTACCACTTCGTTGAGTGCGGTGCTGCGGCGCAGTTTGCCGTTGGGGCTGAGTACCCCGGCATCGAGCAGAAACCGTTTTTCGACGTGGTATTCCCCGGTCAGCACGCGGTCGAGCTGCTGGAGTGCATTGTCCGGCGCAAGATCAGTCAGAAAGCCGAGGTTTCCCCGGTTCACGCCGATCACATCCGCGCCATAGCGGGAGAGCACACGGGCGGCACCGAGCATATTGCCGTCTCCGCCGATCACAATCACCAGGTCGGCCTGCTGCCCGATATCCGGCAGCGTGCCGGTGACAGCATCGGTCAGCCGCATTTCAGCGGCAACATCACTTTCGACAATCACACGCAGACCTTTTTTCAGCAGCCAGTGATACAGCAGTTCGTGTGTTGCCAGCGCTTCAGGATGGCGCGGATGGCCGACAATTCCGATACAGCGGAACGATTTGTTTTTTGCGGTATTGTCCGTCAGCATGTGCGTTTTAGCCTCACTTAATCGCCATTCCCTTGAATCTCTGAGTTTGATCCCCATAATAAACAAGAATCAGGATTATTGCGAAATACGCGGAGATTTTATGAGTAGTCACGAACAAAAAACGCACGAAGAACCTGTTGCAGATGCAGCGGAGACCCTGAACACGGCAGCAGAGCAGCCGGAAACGGAGCAGGCGGATGCCGCCGCAGCGGCACAGGCCCGTATTGCGGAGCTGGAGCATGAGCTGGAAGAGTCCCGTAAAACGGAACGCGAAGCGATGCTGCGCGCCAAAGCGGAGATTGAAAACAACCGCCGCCGTATGGAACAGGACGTTGAAAAAGCCCATAAGTTTGCATTAGAACGTTTTTCTAATGAATTATTACCTGTGATTGATAACCTGGAGCGCGCACTGAGTGCGGTGAATCCGGAAGATGAAGCACAGAAAAGTATGCTGGAAGGGCTGGAGCTGACACTGAAATCCTTCCTGGATGCCGTGAAAAAATTCGGTATCGAAGTGGTCGAAGAGACAAAAGTGCCGTTCAATCCGGATGTGCATCAGGCCATCAGTATGGTGGATGCTGCAGATCACGAGTCAAACCATGTGGTGACAGTGATGCAGAAGGGCTACACCTTAAACGGCCGCCTGCTGCGTCCGGCGATGGTGATGGTCTCCAAATAAGGATCGTTTCACACGCAATGTAATGCCGCCGCAAAGGCGGCATCAGGCCGTTGACAAACCCGAAGGGGTTGGCGGCGACCGAAAGAGGTTGTAAAAATAAACCAGGAAAATCAATTTATTGATTTTCGGCTGATAATACAAAGCAGGAAAAATCACGTTTTATCCTGCTTTGTCTGCAATCTCATGCCGCCGCAAGGGCGGCATTTTTGTCTCTGTATTATGCGCCGGGCTGAAGCTCTGCCGGGATCACCGGCTGCCAGTCGATAGGCACCTGACCGCGCTCTGTCAGTATCGCATTTGTCTTTGAGAAGTGACCGCAGCCCAGGAAACCACGGTGTGCGGATAATGGTGACGGGTGCGGCGCTTTCAGTATCACGTGCTTTTGCTGATCAATGTACTGGCCTTTCCGCTGGGCATGTGCGCCCCAGAGCAGGAAAATCACACCGTCACAATGGGCATTGACAGCCGCAATCACATTATCGGTAAACGTTTCCCAGCCCAGTCTGGCGTGTGAGTGTGCCTGGCCGCGTTCAACCGTCAGCACAGTATTAAGCAGTAGCACGCCCTGTTGTGCCCAGCTGACGAGGCAGCCGTGATTCGGCCGGGTAAATCCCGGGATATCCGCTTCCAGTTCCTTATACATATTCACGAGTGACGGCGGCGGCTGAATACCCGGCAGCACAGAAAAAGAGAGACCGTGTGCCTGGTTCGGCCCGTGGTACGGATCCTGTCCCAGAATCACGACCCGCACATCAGACAACTCCGTATAACGGAATGCGTTAAAGACGTCTTTCTGTGGTGGGTAAATGGTCTTACCAATTTCTCGTTCGTGAGCGACAACACGGAGTGTTTCAATGAAATAGGGCTGGTTTTTCTCATGGCCGATGACATCATGCCAGGTCAGTGATGCAGACATCGTGTCGTTATCCTTCATTTATTACAAGAGTTGCATTCAGCTTACCTGACTTATCCGTTGTTAGGAAATAAGAAGGGATTTTTTTGCGGGTCCGGTTCTGATAACCACAACGGCAGGGCGAAAATGGCTGATTTTTTACAAAAAAAACTGAAAATAGCAAAAATGAAATTTTGATTTAAAACAGGCTTTTATCATGACGGTTAAAAATTGATATGATTTTTATTGATATATATCAAAGAATCACCCCTGTATTCTTGATATATAAGATGCAGAGACATTGGTTAGACCAATATTCCAAGTTAAATGACAATCAATAAATTGATAACGAATCACCCGGAGGTCATCATGGTTACTGGTATTCAAATTACTAAATCCGAAAACGCTGCACTGGTTAACTCTTTCTGGCTGCTGGATGACAGCAAAGACGAAGTACGCTGCATCTGTGCAAAAGAACAATATGCAGACGGTGATGTTGTTTCCCGTGCCGCATTAGGTCCTTTCGAGTACCGCGAAGTGAATTTACAGGTTCAGCCTACTGTCCGTGTTGAGGGTGGTCAGCACCTGAACGTGAACGTTCTGCGTCGTGAAACTCTGGAAGATGCTGTTAAACATCCGGAAAAATACCCGCAGTTAACTATCCGTGTTTCCGGTTATGCAGTGCGTTTCAACTCACTGACTCCTGAACAGCAGCGCGATGTTATTGCCCGTACTTTTACTGCCAGTCTGTAATCGTTCCGGCAACAGTCCTTGTTCCGAAAACCACGCTCCGGCGTGGTTTTTTTCTGTCTGGCGGATAAGGAAGTCCGTAACTCACTGATAAAAAATGATATTGTTACAGTGTGATGAATAGCGTTAAGTGAAGCCTTCTGTATCCGGGGAGGTATACTTATGTTGATTGAACACTATTTTTCGCAGCTACTGGCTTTCTCATCCACGCCGCATTGTCAGTCACTTTTGCAGCGGCAGCATTTAACCGCAGCGGATTTATTGCTGCCGCCATCCGCCGGGATCCGGCAGGATGGTTTTCC
Source organism: Morganella sp. B601 (assembly GCF_051172335.1). Classification (NCBI taxonomy): domain Bacteria; kingdom Pseudomonadati; phylum Pseudomonadota; class Gammaproteobacteria; order Enterobacterales; family Morganellaceae; genus Morganella; species Morganella sp. B601. The sequence goes on along the minus strand of NZ_JBPIZE010000003.1, from coordinate 271,329 downwards.
CGATGATATTACCCTGGCCCGGCTGTGTTCAGACAGTTATCAGCCCGGCAGCCGGGACATCGGTGGTGTCAGCCGTTCTGATGCGCAGACACTGGCCTCGCTTTCGCTGACGGAAGAGCAGTTAAGCAGCCCGTCCGGCCTGCAGAGTATGATTTATCATTACCGTGATACCGGTATTCTGGCGTTTGCGGGCAGCAATGATATGTCAGATATGATGACAAATATCCGCCAGGGGCGCGGGTTACCGGCCCGGCAGTATCAGGAGGCGGTATCGCTGGCGGCACATCTGTTGTCGCAATCCGTTTGTCCGTGGTTGTTTGTCGGGCATTCTCTCGGCGGCGGGCTGGCTTCGTTCTGTGCGGTGGTACTGCAGCAGCCCGCTGTGATATTCAACGCGGCGGGGCTGGCGGAAAACACGCTGGCGGAAGAGGGGGTATCTCTGGTGACGGCGCGCGCGCGGGGCAGAACTTATCCGTCATTATGTGCTGGAGCATGACTGGCTCACGCATATCCAGGACGGGCTGGATATTCCGAAAGCACTGGGGCAGCGGATAGCGCTGGAGTATTATCCGCCGCAGCATGCGCATTCCGTTTTGCAGAAACTGGTTCTCGGCGTGAAGGCACATACCCTGTCGCAGGTGGTTACCGCGATGGAACAGATGGATGAAACCCGGGAGTAAGCATAAAAAAACGGACTGCGACAGTCCGTTTTCTTTTATCAGAGAGAAGGAGTTCCGTTTATTCCTGTGGCTCAGCGGCCGCAGGAGTTTGTCCCGCGTGGTCTGCGCCTGGCTTGCGTCGTTTTCCGATATTTTTACTGACGCGGTGACGGATTTTGGTTTTTTTCTTCTTCTCAGTTTCAGCGGCTTTCTGCTCTTTGCGCTTGGCGAGCACTTTTTTCGACGGCTTGTGCGTCGCTTTCTCCGATGGCGCACGGGTTTTCGGCCGTAACTCATCAATCACGCGCATTTTAACCGGCTCTTCAATATAACGGATGATTTTGCCGAGCAGCGGCTGATCGTGGGATTCCACCAGTGAAATGGCCACCCCTTTGCGTCCGGCACGGGCGGTGCGCCCGATACGGTGCAGGTAGACATCCGCGGTGCGCGGCAGGTCAAAGTTAAATACGTGACTGATGTCTTCGATGTCGATCCCGCGGGAGGCTACATCGGTGGCGATAAGCACAGTGGCACGGCCGTCAGTCATGCGGCTGATGGCTTCGTTGCGTTTCGCCTGAACCATTTCGCCTTCAAGATAGCAGGAGACAATATCCTGTGTGCGCAGCCAGTCAGACAGTTCACGCACGCGCTCACGCTTGCGGACAAACACCACCGTTTTGGTGACATCCGGCTGTTTCAGCAAATGCGCGAGCAGGGCTTTCTTGTGCTCCAGGTCATCGGCACGCAGGTAGAACTGCTGGATTTTTTTGCGCTCACGGCGTGACGGGTCGGCTTCGATCTCAACCGGCTCATTCAGGATCCGTTTGGCGAAATCGCGGATAGCCTGACCTTCGAGGGTGGCAGAGAACAGCATGGTCTGTGTGCGCCAGCGGGTTTCACCGGCGATAGTTTCGATGTCGTTGGCAAAGCCCATGTCCAGCATGCGGTCAGCTTCATCAAGAATCAGGATCTCAACCGCGCGGCAGTCAAAGTTTTCTTCTTTTATATACTGCAGCAGACGCCCGGTGGTCGCGACAACAATATCCTGGTTCTCACTGAACACTTCTGCGTGGTTCATATAAGCCACGCCGCCGGTGATCGTGGCGACATCGTGATGGGTGAACTGACAGAATTCTCTGGCCTGATCCGCCACCTGCATAGCCAGTTCGCGGGTCGGGGTCAGAATAAGCACGCGTGGCGGCCCGGATTTTTTACGCGGGAAGTCAGACAGGTGCTGAATGGCCGGCAGCAGATAAGCGGCAGTTTTGCCGGTGCCGGTCGGGGCTGAACCCAGAATATCACGATTATCCAGCGCAGCCGGAATAGTGGCTTCCTGGATGGCGGTCGGGCGCTCATAGCCCTTGGCATCCAGTGCGCGGATCAGTTCATCGTTCAGTTCAAGTTCAGAAAAAGTAGTTGCAGTCATTATATACCTCTGTTTGGACCGCTGATTATAAACGGCTTGGACAGGATCTTCATCAAAAATAGTTGTCAGCGTACGGGACTTTCTTCTGCGGGCAGAAGTCCGTATCCTGTCGCCGGGATTTCTTTATTTTAACAGACAAACAGTTCCGTGATGATGACAAACGAAAAACAATCGCCGCGCCGCCGTGGTTTTGCCTGCAAACAATTTTTTGTGGCCCATGACCGCTGTGCCATGAAAGTCGGTACTGACGGGGTGCTGCTCGGCGGCTGGGCACCGTGCGAAAATGCCCGCCATATTCTGGATATCGGTACCGGCAGCGGGCTGGTGGCGCTGATGCTGGCTCAGCGGTCATTGCCGGATACACCGATTGATGCGGTGGATATTGATGCTGACGCCGCAGCGCAGGCCGCAGAGAATTTCCTCGCGTCACCGTGGGGTGGCCGGATGAAGGTGTTTCATCAGGATATCGGTGAGTTTACCGCTGCCTGCCCGCAATCCCGTTATGAGCTTATCGTCAGTAATCCGCCGTATTTCGCCCCGGCGGTCGCCTGCCGTAACAGTGCCCGGGAAACCGCCCGTTACACCACATCACTGGATCACCCTCAGTTGCTGGAGCATGCGGCACAGCTTATCACGCCGGACGGTCTGCTCTGTGTGGTGCTGCCGTACACCACAGGACAGGATTTTATCGCTGCCGCCGGTGAGCAGAACTGGTTTCTGCACACACAGATTGCCGTGTCAGATAAACCGGATACCCCTTTTCACCGGACATTAATCGCCTTATCGCGCCGTCCGGTCAGTTCGCTGCACAAAACGATGAGTATTAAAACGGAAGAGGGCCGTTACAGCGCTGATTTCAAATCATTTATCACCGGTTTTTATCTGAAATACTGAACTGCGTCACTGTGGCGGTTACGGCGGTGCTTTTTTCAGTCAAAAGCGGATTTTACAGGATATTTACACTGTCCTGCGGCAATTTCCCGTGATTATCAGAGGGATTACCGCTGAAAACGTGGTAATCTGTAACGTTAATCGCCGGAAAAACAGGCTGCGGACAAATACGCAGGATTTATCCGGAAAATATGCAGTGAGGATCACAAAAAGGATCCTTTTTTGTAATTTTTTTAAAAGAAAAATGAACTTCGCTATTTTAGCTGACTCAAAGTATCGCTTGCTCATGATGAAGTGAAGCGAAACAGGAAAGAGAATGGTGAAGCTGAGCTTCGGGAGATAACACTGCGAATGAGCGAGCAGTTAACGGATCAAATGCTGGTTGATCGGGTACAGAAGGGGGATCAGAAAGCCTTTAATATGCTGGTGGTACGTTATCAGCACAAGGTGGCGAGTCTGGTATCCCGTTATGTTCCGCAGAGTGATGTTCCGGATGTGGCGCAGGAGTCCTTTATTAAGGCGTACCGCGCAGTCGGGTCATTTCGCGGTGACAGTGCATTTTATACCTGGCTGTACCGTATTGCGGTCAATACAGCAAAGAATTACCTGGTTGCTCAGGGGCGCCGTCCGCCGTCCAGTGATGTGGATGCCGGAGATGCTGAGAACTTTGAATCCTCAGGGGCGTTAAAAGAAATTTCGAACCCTGAGAACTTAATGTTGTCTGAAGAATTAAGAGCGGTGGTTTTCCGCACGATCGATTCCTTACCTGAGGATTTGAAAACGGCGATTACATTGCGTGAGCTCGATGGTCTGAGCTATGAAGAAATAGCTGAGATTATGGATTGCCCGGTCGGCACGGTTCGTTCCCGTATCTTCCGCGCACGCGAAGCCATCGATAATAAAGTTCAGCCACTGATACAAAATCAGTGAGCACTTAAATCACACTGAAGGGAACGTAGGCATGCAAAAAGAGACACTTTCCGCACTGATGGACGGAGAAACTCTTGACAGTGAAGTGGTTACCGCACTGACACAGGATGCAGATCTGCAGGCAGAATGGGCTGGTTATCACCTTATCCGTGATACCATGCGCGGCGACCTGCCGGATGTTATGCATTTTGATATTGCGTCACGGGTAGCTGAAGCACTGGCGCAGGAGCCGGTTTATATCGCACCTCAGGCGATCCCTGAGTCTCAGCCTGAACCGAAAACATGGCGTGATTACGGATTTGTGGCAAAACTGCGCCCGTGGGCCAGTCAGTTAACACAAATCGGTATGGCAGCCTGCGTGTCACTGGCCGTGATTATCGGTGTTCAGCACTATAATACCGACGGCACAGAGAGCGTGGTTAACGGTGATGCGTCCGCATTCAATACCGTTCCGTTTATGGGCAGTGCGTCACCTGTCAGCCTCGATCTGAAAAACGGCGCCGGTCTTGCCCCGCAAACCCGTTTTGATCAGGAGCGCGGTGCGCGTCTGAATGCGATTTTCCAGCAGTATGAACTGGATCGCCGTGTACACACGGATGGTCAGCCTGAAGTTAAACAGACAGCCACCCCGGAACAGGGTCGCGTGTCTTCACAACCACAGCAGTAGTAATGAAACGAATCTGGTTATCCGTTGCTTTTCTGACGGGCAGCCTGTTACTCGCAGCACCGGCCTCAGCACAACAAAGTGCTGAGGCGTTGCTGCAGAATATGGGTAACGCTTCCCGCACACTCAGTTATGAACTCTCTTTTATCACCATCTCCCCGAAAGGTATCACGCCGGTCCGTTACCGCTATGCGGTTATGGATGGTCAGCCTGTCGCCCAGATTATGCAGATGGACAGCTCCCGCCGGGAAATTGTCCAGCGTGGTCAGGAGATCAGCTACTATGAGCCGGGGCTGGATTCATTCAGCCTGAGCGGTAATCACATTGTTGATTATCTGCCGTCGATTATTTTCGCGGACTTCAGTGCGCTGAAAGCCTATTACAATTTTATTGATGTCGGACGGATCCATATTGGTGATCACCCGGGCCGGGTCGTGCGCATCACCTCAAAAGATAATTCACGTTACAATTATATTGTGGTCGCAGATGAAGAAACCGGTCTGCCGTTACAGGTGGATCTGCTGGATCAAAATAATGTTTCACTCGAGCAGTTCCGCGTGGTTTCTGCTTCCGTGAATAACAGCAGTGTGACGGAAGCCCTGAAAGCGGTGCAGTCCGTGACCATGCCGCCGGTACTGGCTATTCCGCAGCCGGAAAAGATCAAATTTGACTGGGATGTGATGCGTCTGCCTAACGGGTTTAAAGAAATGACCCGCAACCGCCGTCAGGTGGGCGAGCAGGAATGGGTTGAGACCGTGATGTTCAGTGACGGCCTGTTCTCATTTTCCGTGAATGTCGCCAAAGCCGTGAAGACACCAGAAAATCAACAGACAATGCGCCAGGGTTCGCGTACGCTGTACACCACACGTAAAGGTGATAATGAGATCACCGTCTTTGGCGAACTGCCCCCGGCGACAGCCCGGCAGATAGCGGACGGTGTGACATTCAGCGGAGGTTAATATGGTAAAAGAGTGGGCAACCGTGGTGCGCTGGCAGAACGGGCGCGCGGTGCTGCGTTACGGGTCATCTGCCGGATGCGGCAGTTGCAAAGCCCGGGCGGCATGCGGCTCATATCTGCTGAATAAACTGGGGCCGGAAGCGGAGCATCAGCTTGAGATTCCGGTCAGTGAGCCGCTGGTGACCGGCCAGAAAGTGGAAGTCGGGATCCCGGAAGGCAGCCTGCTGCGCTCGGCAATGCTGGTGTATCTCACGCCGCTGCTGGGTTTATTTGCCGGTGCGGGGCTGGTGCAGGCACTGGCGGAAAGTCAGTCTGCGGTTCTCGCGGGTGGTCTGCTGGGCGGTGCAGCAGGGTTCCTGCTGGCGCGTAAAATTGCCCGCCACTGGAGCGGCTCAGCGGATTATGAGCCGGTCATCCTGCAAATCGGCCTGCCGCCGTCAGAGCTCAGTATTGATATGTGTGAGTCCTGATTTATCCGGATTCTCCTGTTATAAAGTATGCCGGTCATGGTTTGACCGGCATTTTTTTACCGCGGGAATGTCAGTGATTCCTGTATTTTTCTTATGCTGCTCAGGTAGCATGAGAAACTTCCGTGTCACCCGTCTGCTGTATGAATAAAAAAATAACAGCCTGAATGACAGGCTGTTATTTATCGCGTAGTGATGCCGTTTACGCTGCGGTATCGTTTTCATCCTCACTGACCACAAACCACGGGGTGTACAGTGTGCGCCGCTGATAACCCTGAGCAGTGATCACCTGATGCTCACGGCCGAGCGGATCATAATAGTGCGTGTCAGCGTACAGATCCTGCCGCGCACTGTCATCACTGACATATTTCCAGTCATTGACAAAGTATGGCTGATACGTCCGGACGGCATGCCCTTTGTTATCATACTCCGTGCGGCCTGATACTGCCCAGCGGGTTGTTGCTTTTTCATTTTTCCGGCTTCCGGCCGCCAGTGAACCGTTTTTATTGCGGTGGAATGCATCGCCGTCCTCAAAACGGACGGACTGCTGTAAAATCCGGCCGAAACCGTCACTGAAGGTGACCTGCTGACGGATTTGCTGTGTGCTTTTATCCGCCGGTTCATCATCATAGCGATCCGTTGTCAGGGTCAGCACATGCGGCGGGAGTTTATCTGTACCGCTGAGCATCCAGCTGTCTGCGGCATAGACAAAACACTGCGCTACCGGCAGTTGTTTTTTCATCTCCGTTGCGTCCTGCACAGACTCCGGCAGTGTCAGCGGTTTCTGGCTGTAGCCGGTTTTCTGACCATTTTCCGTACCGTAAAAACGGCTGCTGATCACCCGTCCCAGCGCATCAGTCTGTACCTGACTGATGTTGTCATTGACATCCGTGATTTCACGGACAGACAGAAAACGCCAGTCATATTTTGCGGCAGTGACAAGTCCGGAGGCATCGGTGTGTTCAGTGATAACACAGTGATGCCTGTCGTAGGTCAGATGACGTTCCCCGACCAGCGGATTATCGCGGACGGCGACCGGAAGCCGGAACTGTTCCGGTGTCCCGTAAGTCTGATGACCGGAACGCGTAATCCAGACCTTTTTCCCTGTTTCTGTGGTGCCGGCAAACAGGTAATCCGCGCTGATATAGCCGGTTTCCGGTAACTGCCCCGTGATATCTGTACCTGATTTTATGGCGGCGATAATCGTCTCATCCAGCTCTGCTGTGTCCGTATAACTCCGGCGCGGCGGCCAGACCGGCACTGTTACTGACGGCTGATTATCGTTATTCAGCCAGTAAGTCCTCTGTTGTCCGGCAAAGTGGCGTGCCGACTGATTATTGCTGAGCAGCGCAGGCAGTGTTTCCGTGTTTAGGCCCGTTGCCGGAACCAGTCCGGATTTCAGAATAAAAATATCACTGCGATCAGCATCAGGCAGGCCGGTCAGCCACTGTTCCTGTTTCAGACTGGTCAGGTGATGCCGTGCGTGCCGTGACAGCGCAATCACCAGCTGCAATTGCTGGTCATCATAACCGGAATCAAACAGTGATGCGGGCAGGGTATCCGGCAGCGGATTTTTCGCCGGTTTCGGACGGCGCGGATAATGAATCACCGCTTCACGCAACGGATAACCGTACTCATCCGCACTGAGCACAACGGATTGCGAACACTGCGGATCCGCGGCCATGCGTTCATAGTGATATTCACGGCTTTCTGATACCGACGGCCGGACCACCGGCATATCCGCATCCGGTGTGATCAGACGGACGGTCAGCCGCTGCTCACTGACACTGTACGGTAAATCCTGTTGCGGACTGCCGTCTTTACCGTATACCTCAGTGCGCAGTTGCATCCCTTTCTGCGCGCGGCTGAGCCAGAATGCCTGTTTTTGCGCAATGTCATCAGAACAGACGGATTCTTTATCACCGCTGCCGGTTGTCAGCCGGGTAACAAATCCGGCAAAGGCACTTTTATCACCCTGCCAGTATTCATTTTTCAGTTGTGTATCGACCGGGGTATAACCGGTGGCATACCAGTTACGGGTCAGTACCGGCATCGTCAGTACCCCGCTGGTATCACGGGCGGCGGCGGTATCCGTATCCAGGACTTCCGTGCAGCCGAAGCCGCGGAATTCCCGTTCACGGGCATCCCAGACTCCGTGGTGATAGCGGGCTTCGCTGACCAGTTTATTGCCGGTGATTTCATCCGTGGTTTCTGTCCGCCATAACGTATGCAGCGGGAAAGGCAGATATGAGACCGGCTCGCGGGCTTTATCATCCAGGCGGAACTGTGCCGAACTGCGGTAATGCAGCGTTTGCGACATCCCCGTCCGGTTATTAATCTGATTAAGGAGCCACGGTTTTTCGGTGGTCAGATGCAGCAGATAATGACGCGGTCCGGTATGAGGAACCGTCAGCAGCAGACTGGCAACCCCCAGTCCCTGCACATCCGCTGCCTGTAAGCGGCAGGTATTATCGTAACGGACACCGGCAGGCAGCGTCACAGTCACCGGTTTATCAAACCCGTTACCGCTGCGGTTACGGTAGATTTCGATATAATCGCTGTGAGCATACAGAATATCGGCGGTACCGCTGCCGTCAACGTCAGCGAGATAAACATACGCGGCATTAAATTCACTGCGTTTTTTACTGAAGCCATTCAGTGTCAGCGGCTGACCAAAGCGGCCGTGACCCAGATTAGGCCAGCAGAGCACACCGTCTGCACTGATCTGCACCAGATGCTGCTGCCCGGAGCCGAGCACATCACTGAAAGCAACCAGCGTGGCGGCATCCCCGTCCGGTGACGGCAGGGCAATTTTTTCCGCCTGCGGGATAGTCTGTGCGGATAACCAGCCGTCTTTGCTGCCCGGCCAGATGCGCACACTGCGCGGGCCGATAAGCACCAGGTCGGTGGCACCGATACCGTCGATATCGGTCATTTGCGCACGGGGATGGCTGTATTCCAGCGGCAGGGCACTGAGCGGTGTGAAATGCAGCCACTGTGCCGGGTTATCTGTCTGCTGACGGTATTGCCCCTGTACACCCGGCTGTGTGACGACCCACTGAAGACGTCCGTCACCATCAAGGTCGGTCAGCATCGTGCCGTCTTTCAGGGCGGGAATATTACCGAGCCGCTGTGGTTTATCCCATATCACCGCGTTCACATTATCGCTTCCGGGATTCCGGATCGGCGCCCGGTAATACCATGCGCCGCTGTCCTGATACAGAATCCCGGAAATACCTTCGCCGTGCAGATCCAGATACTGCCACGGCTGCTGCGGATTGAGTTTTCCCATCTCCGGCTGTGACCATTGCGGGGCAGCCGGGACATCAAAGGTCTGCCAGCCGAAGGTCAGCGGCGGCAGAGACTGTACTTTGCCGTCATCCTCAAATGCCATCTGCTGTGCGGCGGTCAGTGTGGTGATAAACGCGGTTTCCTGATACTCAAACAGCAGGCGCGAGACCAGTGCCGGTTCATCCTCACCCTTTGCTTTCTCAGCGAGGGTTTCCAGGCGGTGGAACATCAGTACCTGGCGGCATAAGCGGCGGGTACGCAGATCAAACCCGTAAGCATAACCGGAGAACGGATCCTGACGGCACAACCAGCCGGAACCGGCGTTAAACAACGGTTTTTCTGCCGGTTTAAGGGTGCGTCCGCCGTAATCAAACACCAGCACAAACAGCCAGCCGGCTCTGGTGGCATCGTTGCCGTTAAGACAGGGGAATGTGCGCCCGGCGGTGATATTGCCGTAATGAACCTCACTGAGATAGCGCTGACGGTGACAGTCAGGATGGGCGGCTTTTTCCTGAGTATCACAGTTAATATCATCTTCCGCACGGTAACGGTAATAAATCTGCTCACCGGTGGCGGAGACCGAGGCATTCAGTAACCAGCGGGCGGTATTGCTGCCGTCACTGATGCGGGCGGCGGATTCATAACCGAGCAGATGCACCTGACCGTCTGCGGTATACCACAGCCAGAAATCCGGCTCTGAGGAGCTGCCCTGCGGCTGCCAGTATTCCAGACGGCTGAAATCGCGTTCCGTCCGGGCGCGGTATGTTGTTATCTGATAAGACACCGCCAGTTTTACACCCAGCAGGGTCTGACGTTTATCCGCAGTGCCGGGGACAGCCACCGGGACTTCACCGGCAGGATCAAGAAACTCATCCTCACCGGTATAAGAAGGGACACCTTTGCGGGTGCGGCGGCTGACCGCAGGAAGATTCACATCCCAGCCGATACCGAAGGCGCCGTTACCGGCCTGACTGCTGTAGCTGAGTGAGAGAGACGGGGCATAACCGCGCCCGGCACTGACCGGCAGCGGCAGAGATAATGATGCCGCGCCGTCCGGACCGGCCGCACCCGCCTGTCCGGCAAGTCCGGTCAGTGCACCGCCGCCTTTCGGCAGAGACGGCGCCTGAGGACTGATATTGTCTGATTGTTGCATAATAGACTCCAGAACGGGCAGCCCGCAGGCTGCCCGGGTCAGGATAAAAATTAACGGATGGTGTAGCGGATATGGACGATAATATCGCTCAGACTGAGCAGCAGCGCTTTCTGCTTATCAGTTGTTGCCCCCGGGAAGCTCAGGGTCAGACTGCTGTCATTATCCACCGCGATCCCTTCAAACGGCAGCCAGCGGCCGTCGCTGAAATCCAGTTGGAACTGACCGCTGTCATTCATCCCGTGGGAGACCGCAATGGCTTTGCAGCCGTCCGGCAGTCTGACATCGCCGCCGTAACTGAGCACGGCACGCACATCCTGATACGGCCCGGTCAGTGCCGGTAACGTCACACTGATCTGTCTGATGCGGCGTGTTTTCCCCAGTCCGGCAGGATAATCCTCCGCAATATTCAGTGCTTTCAGGTTGAATGCAGCATGCAGCTGTTTATCCGTGGTCAGTGAAAGCCCGGTTTCCGCCGGTGTGCTGCCTGATCCGCTGCCTGTCAGTAATTCGGCAATTTTCGCGGCCAGATCCACCTTATCAGCGCTGTACACGTCTGCCAGAGACACCGTACGGGTAACTTCCAGTGCGCGGTGATCCCATTTCAGCCATGCCTGCTCCATCTCGGTCAGGTTCAGCAGCAGGGATTCCCCGGCCATCAGTCCGGCATGGGCGCTCTGCCATGCACCCGGTTTGATATAGCGGGTGGTCTCACCGGTCTGCCATCCGTAAGCGGCTTCTGCCATCATGCAGCGGGCCGCGGTCAGATCGTAGAAGCGGTAATAGACCGCCGCCAGACGGCCGCGCAGCCAGCTGTAGAGTGCTTTGTTGCTGAATTTGCGCTGCAGGAATTCCAGTTGTGCCTGAGTCTGTGCCTGCTGGATTTCCAGATATTCGCGCTGCATTTCAGCGGCGGTGCGGCGGACAGTCAGGGCGTCCAGCTGGGCATCAATCTGTCTGACTTCAGATTCAGCACTGTTTTTCTGGATTTCCCATTCCTGACGGCGGCGGCGCCATGCCTCAGACTGGCTGATATTGTCTGCGGTAATTTTGGTGGCGGATGCCGCGAGGCTGATACCGGAACCAATCGCTTTCGGGATACCGCCCCAGCGGCTGCCCCCCACGGCCATACCGAAGACGTTCGGTGCCATATCAGCAACGGCTTCCGCCATCGCCAGTGCTTCAGCGGAGGTACTCAGGACCGAAGAAGAGAGATACAGATCCATCGTCCGCTGCTCTGCGGCACTGACATTTTCATCATACAGGGCACGGTAGCTGTCAAAACGGGACTGTGCCCCGGCACGGCTCTGTTCCAGTGTTTTCTTCTCGGCGTCCAGCTCTGCCAGTGCCTGTTCCTGCATACGCAGGGAAGAGAGCATCAGTGCACCGGCCTGATTTTGCAGCAGTTCACTCATGGCTTCCGCATCCTGACGCTCAATCAGTCCCTGGAGGGTGGCGCCGAACTGCATCAGCTGACCTGTCAGCGAACGGGCACTTTCCAGCGCCTGCGGGAAGCGCATTGCCGGGACGGCGGCAGACGGTAACGCTTTGCTTCCGCCGGATGCGGCAGCAGCGGCACTGAGCAGGGCTGCCGGGTCGGCCGGAGCGGCAAAGACCGGCAGAGATAACGGCTGACCATCAATGGCAAGATTATTGCGCAGATTAAACAGACGCATGTCCAGGGTCTGCCAGTAGCCGAGCAGTTTTTCGTTCTGCTGTGGCAGGAACAGCCCGGTCAGCGTATTCGCAGAATGACGTTCCTGTACCAGACCGCCGTGACGCAGGGCGCTGATGGCCTGATGGCGCTGTTGTTCCCGGGTATCATCGGCGGCCTCACTGAGCGCCGGGTTATTCCAGTTACCGCTGATGACGGTGACCGGTTTATCGCCCAGCAGCCCCAGCGCCTGCATATACCACATTTTCGCTTCATTCAGGGTATCGCGCTCCAACATGCGGTAAGCACTGTCACCACGGGCAATCAGCAGGTCGAGCATTTTCATGATGGTGCTGATTTTGTAGTGCATCGGGTCATTCTGGGCGACCGCGTCCGGGTCAACCGAATCCAGCGGGTCGGCGTTCCAGGCGGTATCCTCCAGCAGCGGACGGACCCGCCAGTCACCGGCACCGGTTGCGGCAGGACGCCAGATATAGCCTAACCAGCGGTGGGCCTCAGTAAAGTTCTGCTCCTGTAACAGGCGCATGGCCACCATCATCGGGGTGTAATAGAACAGTTCCCAGAAATAGAGGGCATTGGCACCGCTGAAGTCCATCGGTTCATCGGGTTGTGACAGGCCGGAGACAGATTCCAGACCGAGGAAGCTGCTGTGATAGTCGGTGTCTAACTGCCAGCCACCGTTTCCGTCAGGAATAAATATAATCCGCTCTGTATCGCCGCTCTGAAAATGTGCATTAAGGAGTATTCTGTCGTCGTTATATCCCAGACGCGGGGTAAACAGATTAACCGTGGTTGATGTTTCTGTACTTACCGTGCCGTCAATAACAGGATATGCGTCGCCAGCAGTGAGGACATAACAACGCTGAATCGTAAAGCTGCGGTCACTGCCATGAATCGCCGGGTCATAGGGCTTCATTGTCAGTGTCACATAGGTGCCCTCTCCCGGTTTGGGTTCCCGCAGATTCTGGGTTTCCGGTGACAGTACCGCATCAATCCCGCGGTTGGCTCGCGCAATTAACTGACGGGCAAACAGGGTATTGAGGCGGGTGCGGTACACGTCCCATTCCATATACCGGGCACCGTCCGGCGTGGTATGCAGGGAGATAACTGCAGACCCTGTTTTTGCAGACGAGTTACCTGCCGATACTTTCATCGTCAGATTATAGTTACGGCTTCCGCTGATTTTCGCATTACTCACGCGTTTAAAATCAATTTTAAACGGTAAATTGAGTTGGTTATTTTTAACAAAGGCCGTGACATCCAGGGATTGACGGTTAAATGTACTGTCGAAATGAAAACTGCCGTCGGATAACACAGCCGGATGATTCGGAGTACCGGATTGGGTAAATTCCAGCACTGTTGTATCGCCGTTAATAATACGGAGTTCAGGGCAGGCCGGGTAGTCTTCAGATAAAATAAGCTCAGGCTCGCCCGTTTTTATTGTCCCGATATCGTTTTTTTCAAAAGTTGATATGTCCATATTTTGTTTTATGATTGGATTCCGGGTTGTTACCGGTCCGGAACTCAAATAATGATATTGATTGTCACTACCTTCCCATTGAAGGTATATTCCTTCTGATGGAGTACCACCCACATTTAATAGTGCTGACGTAAGGTGCCTGATAATATCAGGTTGTTTGTTACCGGACGGGAGAGTCAGGTAAAGATAACTGGTTGAACGGGCTTTATCATAAAGAAGATGAAGGCTGCATTTTCCGCCGGGGATATCCGTATTTTCTGAGCTGAAAGACGTATCAGTGAACTCATATAAGGCGTAATTTCCGCCTGAATATTTAGCGGCAAACAGTGCCCGCAACGGTTCCGGTATGGTGCTGACATTGATTGTCACATCGGCAACGGGCTCGGCAGACAGAAAGTATTTCTGATCTTCTTTCCGGAGATTGTAGCTGATCAGATCAAGTCCGAGAGCCAGATCCGGACTACCCTGTTGTTCTTCCGGATCGAGGGTCGGCGCATTCATATTTTCCAGTGTGGTATTAATACGGGATATATTAACGGTATCCAGCTGCGGTATTACTGTTTTAATGAAACTGTCTATACCCAGGAACGGTGTTTGCTCCATATCCGCAAGAATCTGTAACCCGGCATATTCTTTGGGGGTAACTGTACTCTGCTGTTCGTCACCCTCTTTTTCTTTTGTATAAAAGATACACGATAATATATCGTTTTCATAATCAGCAGCACAATATAACCCCGCATCCTGCCCGGTTAATTCGCTGAATTTTGCCGTGACATCATAACTGAACGGTGATGCCCAGCTGCCGTCATATTTTATATGAGTCAGTTTCAGAGTATAAGACAAAATATCGTCATCACCGTCCCTGTCTTTGCGTATTTGTTGTTCTGTCCACAACAGATAAAGGCGTGAACGGTAGACCACCGGACGCACCATGTTCTGATACGGACTGACGGCACAGGTTATCTCTTTCCACTCACTCCAGGCGTTGGCGGCAAAATGGCCGTTCTGACATTTGCTGTGGTCCGCTTTACGCCAGTAATATTTTTTCGGTTCAGTCTGGCTGGTGCCGACAAACCAGGTATTACCCTCATCAATGCTGATAGTATCATGATAACCGCTGATGACTTTCAGGTCAGCGACCTGCTCAAAGGCGGTCAGATACTGGCGGAAGCCGTCCTCCAGGGTATCGCTGTTAAGCTCACTCTGTGACAGCTGCTCCAGCATGGTGTTCATCATCCCGGTCTGGCCGGTACGGAGGGTCGGGTCGATGGTGTTTTCCGGGTAATACACTAACTGTGATACGCCGGCCCAGGTGCTGTAGCGTTTGTTATAAGTATCCCAGTCTTTAAAGAACTGACGCGCCAGAACGGTACTGATTGCGCCGGGTTCATCACCGGCAATCGTGCGGTTAATATAGAGCTGAATACCGGCAATGGCATCCGCCAGCCGCGTGGTGGTGATGTCTGCGCTGACTTTGCCGTCAATCAGCAGTTCACGCCAGATATCATCGCGGTTTGCGGTGGCTTTACCCATAATGCGGGTGCGGTATTCGCCGCTGAGGGCTTCACTGCGGCGCGGCTGAATCCGGTTATTCAGCTGTGTTGTCAGCTGTTCATTCAGACCGGACTGTAACAGACCGGAGAGGGTGGTGAGCTCCGCATAAGACGGGGCGGGATTGTCAGAAACGGTCAGCAGATTAGTGATATCTTTCGGGGTGATATGCAGTGTATCTGCCAGATCCAGCCGTGACGGCAGTGTGGCTAACTGCTGCCAGGTGGTGAGTTTTGTTTTCTGACCGGCCTGTGTCAGTGCCTGGGTAATCACGGACTCTGACAGATTCAGGGCGCCGGCGAGAGCCGCCACCGTCAGAGTGTTGTCCTGCAGGGCATCCAGCACGGTGCCGGCGTTGTCACCGCAGCGGTTGATCAGGTTATGGAAATCGCTGATGTCGCGCAGTGCGGCAACGGAATCAGCCGGTGCGCCCTGTGACAATATCTGCAGTTCAGTATCACTGAAGGTAAAGGTACGGATAACCAGCACACGCTGTGCCAGTGCCTGGCACCAGGCGGCGATTTTTTTCTGCTGATCCGCAGACGGTTTTTCGGTGGTGATAAGCGGCCAGATATCTTTGGTGATGAGCACTTCGCCGGGATGATTATTATCCAGCCAGCGCAGCAGGGATTCCCCCTGTTCCGGGCTTTCCAGCTGCATTGCGGCGGCAATCACCGGTGCCATGGAGGCGCGCAGGGTATCGGCATCGGTACTGTCAATACCGCCGTTACGCAGGGCATCCAGCAGGGTGTTCATCTCTCTGGTCGGGGTTGCCGGGGCATCGGTTGTCAGCAGCAGGGACAGTTGCTCAGCGGTGATATTCTGTGCTGTCAGCCACTGGGTGGTCTGATAAATAAAATGAATAAAATCACGGTATTGTTGCTCGTTGATATCATGAATACCCTCTGAGTAGTAGCCCGGATACCGTAGCCACAAAGTATGTAGTTGTGCCACCGTCAGGTGATGAACATCGGCCAGCAGGCGTAACCGCCAGAATCGACTGAGCATCTCAACACTGTTATAGGCTCCGCCCTGCTCCAACATATGCGGAAGAATTATATCAAACAACTGATACAGCCCGGTGTTATCCACCCGGAAAGCCCGTTTCAGCACGTCACGGCGCGGGTCTTCCTCGTCCGTTTTCATCGGAATGTAATCGTCACTTGGACTAAAAACGCTGCCGTTGAGGGGCGGGTTATTAAACAGACGATCAAACTGACTGAGTTGCCCGTCATCGCTGTCCTGACTGATTGTGGCACCACACAGTATTAATGCCGTTTCCATATCAAGACTGTAACGTTTGCTGTAATGCAGAGCTTCGGTGAAACGGAGTAATATATTGGTATCAGAATCTATATCAGTATATTCTCTGGTGAGGTGCAGGCGGGTTAATGCACGTTGTGTTTCCAGCGGACTGAGACCGCAGGCTTTGGCAAGGCGCAGGGTTTTGTTGAGCTGGAGGAGGGAAGCAACATATTCTTTGGTGACAGTAAATGTGCTGTGTCCATACCAACTTGCGCCATTAATAGTGTAAACCGAAATAGTAACTTCTGGTATTATCTCTGTGTTAATTGTCACCGGGATGCTGTAGTGCTTCCCTGTCTCAATATTCACTGAACTATCTGAATAAAGATTATCTGGGTAATTGTTGTCTTCAGTCGGGATTCCTATCCTTATACAGTGAGAATCCTGATGTTGATAACTTATACTAAAATTAATACAAAAATGGCTATTATCCAGCGGAATAAGGTCAATATATTCGAATTGTACGTAGCGCGAATCTTCATTTTCCAGCCTGGTCTGTGTCAATGTATAAAGAATATCTCCGCCTGCGTATTTTGCTTTTATTCTCTGTATTTTATTTTTTCCGTACAGGTCAGGTGTATCTTTCAGTGATGAACCGTCCGGGATACCGGATAAATCGGGTTTGTCACCGATGAAATCCATTCCCGGTAATGCCTGAATCTCATCCCGCGGCAGTTCATAATAATTCGCCAGGGCATCAGGGTTCATCAGCTCTTTGGTATTTACTCTCGGAAAATTTTTCTTCACCAGGGCGTCTGTTTCCGCATCACTTAACCTGTCGATGTTTTCGGTCAGAATGGTATACAGCGCCGGTGAGATACCGGCGGACAGCGCAAGCTGTGCTGCGGAGGCCGTTCCTTTGCTCAGAATATTGTCCGGCAGCGAAAAATCCTGTTGTGCCATGGCTTCGCGTACCAGCTCAAACGGGGCGTTATACGGGGTAACACCACTGTAGCGGGATGTCGCCAGGGTTTTATCATAAGCGGCTTTATCTGTCTTACCGGCTTTTGCCATCAGTGCCGTTTCCAGCTGATCATTCGCCAGCATCAGAGTGGAAACTTCCTTATCCAGATTCTCCTGGGAGAGAACCAGTTTTGCCAGGTCAGGGCGGCGTTTATCCAGGTTATGCGTACTGTTTGTCTGATGCAGACCCCGGGCCTCACGGTAAAGCTCCGTCAGATAGCCGGCCGGGGAAAACATTGAGGATACTGACCCCGGGGCGGCAAACTCATCAGCACGCGGCATAACGATGTCATCAAAGTCACCGTATGGTGCGGCACCGCGCCGGCGGGCACGCCCCATTTCTTTTCTCAGCAGCGGGTTGGCGCGGGTCAGCGCGCGTGCGGTGAACAAAATATTGTTCTGCTTTTCTTTTATTGCCGCGTAGTGAAGTATTTGTGATTCTTCACGGGATAAATGGCCGCCTGCTATGTTACGAACTTCGGCAAGGGAGAGCGGTATAAGATCTGCCAGTGTGAGGGGCTGTTGTTCACGTCCCTGATTCAGCTTCTCAAGAATTCGGGTTATTTTATCCATCGATAATGGCCTCATGAGTATGGAAATAGCTAACGATATGAATCTGTACCCTATAGTACTCTGCTGATTCATTATTTAATGGTTTTTATGTGCTATTAAATTACTAATCACGGGATATGCCACTAAAAATGAGTGTCGGTTTTGACATGGAAATAGTTAATCAGAACGATTAGTATGATGTGCTTATTCAGGTGTAAGGTTGTTACCAACGATGTGTTATGAGTTTAGGTGGTTTCAGTGAAATGGCAAAACAGATGAGGCCTGTATGGTTTATCTGTCCGGCGTGGTTTTTTCTGCGGTAAAATGAACGTTTCTTTGAGTTGAGTGTCTGTAGCATGTAGAATGCTGCCAATATTACCACTTAACCAGCAATATAGAGTTTTGGCTTTGAGTCCTTACAGGTGTCCAAAGCTAGTTTTATAGGGCATTACAAAGAAGAATTTTATCTTGAAAATCAACCATATCCGAAATTTTTCCATTATTGCTCATATCGATCACGGTAAATCCACATTATCCGATCGCATTATTCAGATTTGCGGCGGCTTATCCGACCGTGAAATGGCGGCGCAGGTTCTGGATTCAATGGATCTGGAACGCGAACGCGGCATTACCATTAAAGCACAGAGTGTGACACTGGATTACACCGCGCAGAATGGTGAAACGTACCAGCTCAACTTTATTGATACCCCGGGACACGTTGACTTCTCCTATGAGGTCTCCCGTTCACTGGCCGCCTGTGAAGGGGCGCTGCTGGTGGTTGATGCGGGGCAGGGCGTGGAAGCACAAACACTGGCGAACTGCTACACGGCGATGGAAATGAACCTGGAAGTAGTCCCGGTTCTCAATAAAATTGACCTGCCTGCTGCCGACCCGGAGCGGGTGGCGGAAGAGATTGAAGATATCGTCGGGATTGAAGCCGCCGATGCGGTGCGCTGCTCGGCGAAAACCGGCGTGGGTGTGACCGATGTGATCGAACGCCTGGTGCGCGATATCCCGCCGCCGGAAGGTGACCCGGATGCGCCGTTACAGGCACTGATTATTGACTCCTGGTTTGATAACTATTTAGGGGTTGTGTCTCTGATCCGGATTAAAAACGGCACACTGCGCAAAGGCGACAAAATCAAAGTGATGAGCACCGGCCAGGTGTATAACGCTGATCGTCTCGGGATCTTCACACCAAAACAGGTCGATAAAGAGATCCTCAGATGTGGTGAAGCCGGCTGGGTGGTCTGTGCAATTAAAGACATTCTCGGGGCTCCGGTCGGTGATACCTTAACCGGCGCACGCGCACCGGCGGATAAACCGCTGCCGGGCTTTAAAAAAGTCAAACCTCAGGTCTATGCGGGTCTGTTCCCGGTCAGTTCTGATGACTATGAAGCTTTCCGTGACGCACTCGGTAAACTGAGCCTCAACGATGCTTCCCTGTTCTATGAGCCGGAAAGTTCTACCGCGCTGGGCTTCGGTTTCCGCTGCGGCTTCCTGGGTCTTCTGCATATGGAGATTATCCAGGAGCGCCTGGAGCGTGAATATGATCTCGATCTGATCACCACCGCACCGACGGTTGTCTATGAAGTGGAAACCACCAGTGGTGAAATCGTCTATGTTGACAGCCCGTCCAAACTGCCGCCGCTCAACAATATTGAAGAGCTGCGTGAGCCGATCGCGGAATGTCATATGCTGCTGCCGCAGCAGTACCTCGGTAACGTGATTACCCTGTGTATTGAGAAGCGCGGTGTGCAGACCAACATGGTGTATCACGGCAATCAGGTTGCTCTGACCTATGAAATTCCGATGGCGGAAGTGGTGCTCGATTTCTTCGACCGCCTGAAATCCACCTCACGCGGCTATGCATCACTGGATTACAACTTCAAACGTTTCCAGGCGTCTGACATGGTGCGTGTTGATATCCTTATCAACGGCGAGCGGGTGGATGCGCTGGCACTGATCACCCACCGTGATAACTCCATGTACCGCGGCCGTGAACTGGTGGAGAAGATGAAAGATCTGATCCCGCGTCAGCAGTTTGATATCGCGATCCAGGCTGCCATCGGTATGCATATTATTGCGCGTTCAACAGTGAAACAGCTGCGTAAAAACGTTCTGGCGAAATGCTACGGCGGTGACGTCAGCCGTAAGAAGAAACTGTTGCAGAAACAGAAAGACGGTAAGAAACGCATGAAGCAGGTCGGTAACGTTGAGTTACCGCAGGAAGCGTTTTTAGCCATTCTCCATGTCGGCAAAGATTAATCATTCAGCAGGTTGTAAGGAGACATAATGGCGAACACCTTTGCGCTGATCCTGACCCTGGCAACGTTGGTTACCGGGATCATCTGGGCGGTGAATAAATTTAAAATTCAGCCTGCCCGTAAGAAAAAACTGGCGCGCATGGCGGAGCTGACTGAAGGAACCATGGATCAGGCCCATCTGGCTGAGACTGTGGCCAAACCGGGCTGGGTGGAAGGTACCGCATCCCTGTTCCCGGTGCTGGCGATTGTCCTGATTGTGCGCTCATTTATTTATGAGCCGTTTCAGATCCCGTCCGGGTCCATGATGCCGACGCTGTTAATCGGCGACTTTATGCTGGTGGAAAAATACGCTTACGGGTTAAAAGACCCGATCACGCAGACCACCCTGATTAAAACCGGGGAGCCGAAGCGCGGTGATATTGTTGTGTTTAAATATCCGGAAGATCCGCGTGTCGATTATGTCAAACGTGTGATTGGCCTGCCGGGCGATAAAGTCGTTTATGACCCGTATGCCAAAGAGTTACAGGTCTATCCGGGCTGTACCAAAGACCAGAGCAGCTGTGAAACCCTGCCGGTCACCTATGGTCAGGAGTATGAAAGCGAGTGGGCAATCCGCTGGGAAAAATCCCCGCTGGGCGGCTCCTTTATGAGCGGCGGCGCACGTCAGTTCCCTATCGAAGATGATATGGAAGTCGGTTATCGTCGTCAGGCGGAACGGATTGAAAACCTGGGACCGGTTGCTCACCATATTCTGACCGTTCCGGAAATCACCCCGGACAGCATCAGCGGGCAGCGCCTGTTCCGTCAGCCGGGATTACCGGAGTACACCTGGGTGGTGCCGGAAGGGCATTACTTTATGATGGGTGATAACCGCGATAACAGTGCGGACAGCCGTGTCTGGGGATTTGTGCCTGAGCAAAACCTGGTCGGCCGTGCAAGCTTTATCTGGTTAAGCCTTGAAAAACAGGAAGGTGAATGGCCTACCGGTCTGCGCCTGAGCCGTTTCGGACGGATAGAATAGAAAAAACAGAATTTGCTGAGCATTACCTGTAATCACAGTGTAGAATATGCCCCGCAAAATGATTGGCTCCCCGGCAGACGGGGAGCCAGTGCAAACGCAACAGTTTTGTATCGCGGCTTTTCGCGGCTACAGGTCTGTTGCGTGTGCGTTTTATAAACATCCTAATTTTTGGTCGCACATGAACCCGATAGTGATAAACCAGCTGCAGCGAAAACTCGGCTATACTTTTACCCGTCAGGACTTATTAATGCAGGCACTCACTCACCGCAGTGCCAGCAGCAAACATAACGAACGCCTGGAATTTCTCGGCGATTCTATTTTAAGTTTTGTTATTGCCAATGATTTATATCACCGCTTCCCGAAAGTGGATGAAGGGGATATGAGCCGGATGCGTGCCACACTGGTGCGCGGAAATACCCTGGCGGAACTGGCCCGCGAATTTAACCTCGGCGAATGTCTGCGCCTGGGGCCCGGGGAGCTGAAAAGCGGCGGCAGCCGCCGTGAATCGATCCTCGCGGATACCGTCGAAGCCCTGATTGGCGGGATTTTTCTCGACAGTGATATTCAGACAATTGAGCGGATTATCCTCAGTTGGTATGAATCCAGACTGAACGAAATCTCGCCCGGGGATAAACAAAAAGACCCGAAAACCCGGTTACAGGAATACCTTCAGGGGCGGCATCTGCCTCTGCCGAACTACCTGGTTGTTCAGGTAAAAGGTGAAGCTCACGATCAGGAGTTCACCATTCACTGCCAAATCAGCGGTGTTGAACAGCCGGTAAAAGGAACCGGTTCCAGCCGCCGGAAAGCCGAACAGGCCGCGGCGGAACAAGCATTAATTTTGTTGGAGCTTGAATGAGCGAAGAAAACACCTATTGCGGCTTTGTCGCGATAGTCGGACGTCCCAATGTGGGCAAATCCACCTTACTGAACCAGTTACTGGGGCAGAAAGTCTCTATTACCTCGCGGAAACCGCAGACTACGCGGCACCGCATTATGGGGATCGATACACAGGATAATTACCAGATTATCTATGTGGATACCCCGGGGCTGCATATTGAGGAAAAGCGGGCGATCAACCGCCTGATGAACCGTGCAGCCAGCAGCTCCATCGGTGATGTTGAGCTGGTGATTTTTATGGTTGAAGGCACCAACTGGACGCCTGATGATGAGATGGTACTGAATAAAGTCCGCTCTCTGCGCTGCCCGGTTCTGCTTGCCATCAACAAAGTGGACAACGTGGAAGATAAAACCAAACTGCTGCCGCATATTGCGTTCCTCAGTCAGCAGATGGATTTCCTCGACGTGGTGCCGCTCAGTGCCGAGAAGAAAATGAACGTCGATACCATTGCGAACATTGTGCGTCAGCACATTCCGCAGGCACCGTTCCACTTCCCGGAAGATTACATCACTGACCGTTCGCAGCGTTTTATGGCCTCTGAAATCATCCGTGAAAAACTGATGCGTTTCCTCGGCGATGAACTGCCGTACTCGGTGACTGTGGAAATCGAACAGTTTGTTGTGCAGGACAACGGCGTATTTCAGATCAATGGTCTGATCCTCGTTGAGCGCGAAGGCCAGAAAAAAATGGTTATCGGCAACAAGGGCAGCCGTATCAAAACTATCGGGACCGAATCCCGTATTGATATGGAACGCCTGTTTGATGCCCGTGTTCACCTCGAACTGTGGGTTAAAGTCAAAGCCGGCTGGGCAGATGATGAACGTGCACTGCGCAGCCTGGGTTATGTTGACGACCTGAAGTAACGCAACAATGGACGGCTGGCAGCGCGCATTTGTACTCCATAGTCGCCCTTACAGTGAAACCAGCCTGATGCTGGATGTGTTCACTGAACAGGAAGGGCGGCAGCGCCTGCTGGCAAAAGGGGCGCGCCGCCGCCGTTCCGGTCTCAAAGGGGCTTTACAGCCCTTTACGCCGCTTCTGATCCGCTGGGGCGGGCGCGGGGAACTGAAAACCCTGCGCGATGCGGATCCTATCTCCCTCGCTTTACCTCTGACCGGCACTGTTCTTTACAGCGGCCTGTATATCAATGAACTGCTCTCCCGGGTGCTGGCTAACGGCGTTACCTATTCCGCCCTGTTTTTTGATTATCTGCGCTGCCTTCAGTATCTCGCGGCCAGTGATACCACACCGGAGCAGGCACTGCGTCAGTTTGAGCTGGCACTGCTGCACCATATCGGCTACGGCGTTGACTTTCTTCACTGTGCGGGCAGCGGTCAGGAAGTCTCTGATACCATGACGTACCGTTACCGCGAGGAAAAAGGCTTTATCGCCAGTCTGGTGGTGGATAACAGCAGTTTCACCGGTCGTGAACTGAAAGCACTTGCCGCCCGGGAATTCCCGGATGCGGAAACTTTACGTGCCGCCAAACGCTTCACCCGCATCGCTTTAAAACCCTATCTCGGCGGAAAACCATTGAAAAGCCGCGAATTATTTCGTCAATTTGTGCGCCCGCCGTTGGTTTCAAAAGAAAATGGCCGCGGTGGTTCCTCTTCGTCTGAAAAAGGTTAAACTGAATAACAAAAGTTACCCGGAGGATGATAAAAAATGAGTGAAGTTTTATTGGGTGTAAACATTGACCACATTGCAACTGTCCGTAATGCACGCGGCACCAACTATCCGGATCCGGTTCAGGCGGCATTTGTCGCAGAACAGGCGGGGGCGGAAGGTATCACTGTGCATCTGCGCGAAGACCGCCGTCATATCACCGATCGTGATGTGGAACTGCTGAGACAAACCATTCAGACCCGCATGAATCTGGAAATGGCGGTCACTGATGAAATGGTTGATATCGCTTGCCGTATTAAACCGGCATTCTGTTGCCTGGTACCGGAAAAGCGTCAGGAAGTCACTACGGAAGGCGGTCTGGATGTCGCCGGTCAGAAAGAAAAAATCGCCCGTGCGGTGAAACGCCTGACTGAAGCGGGTATTAAAGTTTCCCTGTTTATCGACCCTGACCATACTCAGATTGATGCTGCGGATGATGTCGGCGCGCCGTTTATTGAGATCCACACCGGTGCTTATGCGGACGCGGAAACGTCTCAGGAAGAAGACAAAGAATTTATCCGTATCAAAGATGCGGTAGCCTATGCGGCTGGTAAGGGCCTGAAAGTGAATGCCGGACACGGTCTTAACTATCACAACGTCCAGCGTGTTGCGGCACTGCCGGCGATTTATGAGCTGAATATCGGCCATGCGATCATCGGCCGTGCGGTCTTCAGCGGACTGGCTGCTGCTGTTGCGGATATGAAAACCCTGCTGCGGGAAGCCCGTCGTTAATGGCAATTGTCGGCATCGGAACAGATATTGTTGAAATAAGTCGTATTGAAGCGGTTATCGGGCGTTCCGGTGACCGCTTTGCAAAACGGATCCTCAGTGACGCGGAATGGGACGTGTACCGGCAGCATAAACAGCCGGTGCGCTTTCTGGCCAAGCGGTTTGCGGTTAAAGAAGCGGCATCCAAAGCGCTGGGCACCGGGATCCGTCAGGGGCTGGCGTTTAACCAGTTTGAAGTCAGTAATGATTCACTCGGCAAACCTAATCTGACCTTTCTCGGCTATGCCGGAGAACTGGCTGCCGCCCGTGAAGTCACACACTACCATGTCTCTATTGCCGACGAGCGTCATTACGCTTGTGCTACGGTTATTCTCGAAACAAACACCTGAAATTGCGCCCTCTGCGGGCGCATCATTACGCTTAAATCTTATCGGCGTGATACATCAGCACAAACTTATCCCACAGCATTTCCTGTGTTTCGGTATGTTCAGGATCGATAATAATGGTGTTGGTAATCGGACAGACTGACTGGCAGGTCGGTTTATCATAATGCCCGACACACTCAGTACATAAATCAGGATTAATTTCATAGATAGAATCCCCCATTGAAATCGCTTCATTAGGGCACTCAGGTTCACACATATCGCAGTTTATGCAACGTTCGGTAATCAGTAACGCCATAGTCGCTATCACCATATAAATTATTTAAAATTCAGTAACTTATACCTTGCACTTATACGTTACTCTCTGCCGCTGCCGGCAGTGTTCCCGGAACTGATTATAGCGGCTTTTATCGGTCGGTAACACCCGGTAAGGCTGCTACTGATGACAGTATGCCCAAAAATTTCCGGAACGGAGATAAAGTGGCCTTAAAAGCTGAGCTGTGCACAGAATTAAATTAATGTACCGGTATACTGAGTCAGGACATGATTTTCATCATAGATGTACATTTTCAGGGAAAAGAGACATGGATGAGCCGGTGAAGAAAAAATATAGCGCTCGCGGTATTATTGCTGATTATGCTATCCGCTGTTTATATATGGTTATCATCGGTTTACTTTCTGGACTATATAATCTTCCGTTAGCTGATATCCGTCAGAATAAACAGTAACAGCATTTGTATGCCGTTATACAGGGCATGCAGAATAATCGGTGCTATAAGGGAATTAGTTTTAATTCTGACCAGACAAAAAATAACGGACATCACAAAAATTATAATAAACGTGAAGGGAGAATGGTACTGATAGTGTGCTGACGCAAACAAGAGTGAAGTGACAGCAATAGCCACGCGCCTGCCATTCGGGCCGTATCCTATCCCTGCATTCAGCAGAAAGCCTCTGAAAATAATTTCCTCAATGACCGGGGCTGCGAAAACGACAGCCACAACAAAAATAAACTGGTGTAAAGGGGAAAAGGTAAATATCCGCAGTAACCATGTTTCATCTTCACCGTAAAACATGGTTGCAACAGATAATATAATCATTGAGATTACCGGTAGCCAGAGGCTTGATAACTGTATCGTACCGAAGGGCATCAGTCCGGTCCGCTTCTGGTAAAATGCACGGGAAAACAGGGAATAAGGCAAAACAAATAAGATCATGAACAGCGGCCATGCGGCAAAAGCTCCGCTACTGGTGGCTGCGCCGGGGAAGGCCAGCATAACAAACTGAATTAAGAACCAGCCAGCAAAAAAAAGGGCACAAACTAAACTGTGCAGTACTCTGTCCACAGATGTCATTTATTAACCTGGTCATTTACCGGTAAAAATTAATTTTAATGTATGGGCAGCAGAAAACAATAAATATTGGTTGTGCCGGAACATTTCTCCTAATCATTATCTTATTTGCTATCTGACAGATAAAGAGCCGGCACAACCGGATTATCATCAGTCAATATTCGTGGTGTCAGTCGCACAGACTCTCAGGCGATGTCCGTCGGGGTCGGTTGCCACGAAGGTGTAGCCGAAATCCAGCATTGCGGGTTTCATAATAATCTCCACCCCCAATTCACTCCATTTGCGGAAAATCTCATCAACTTCACGGTTACTGATATCTGACATGCATATTTCCATACCGCCAATATGTGGTTGTGGTGCAGGGTCGATGCCGGATTTTGCCTGAAGTCCTAATATCATATCGTCCGATAAGGCAAAAACAGAAAATTCACTGTATTGTTCAACAGGCTCTGCATTAAGAAGTCTGGTGTAAAAACGGGTACTTTTCTCAACGTCGCTGACGTACAGAATAATGCTGTTTGGTTTAAACATGCTGCCTCCTGTGGTTTTTCATATCATAACGCTGTTGAATGACAGAAATTGTCAGCAGTGATAAATCTGAATGAAATGCCGATAAAAATTAACTGTGTTTATTTTTGATTTTTATTCGGTTTTAATTAAATCAGTGAGTTATACCCGTTCAGTAAATAAGGCGCCAAATGCCAGACCGTATCATTATCGGTAAATTGCACATTCATTTTCAGCATCATATTTTCTGACAGGCAGAACGGGAAGAAATGATATAAATGCATGACAAACATAAAGGCATCGCCGGTATTGTCATATTTATGCGGATCAAGAGTGATTGTCAGATCCAGACAGCGGTAAGGTTTTCCCCGGACAAGACGGTCATCCAGTACTGAATCAACCGCGTGAATACCGCTCAGCAGCTGGTTTATCTGTTTGCAGCGCTGCCGGTCTGTATCCTGATACAGCACATAGTCGCTGATCAGCTGTTTTACCGAATCCACCGACGACAGCATAAAGCTGTTGGCACTGTAGTGTGACAGCAGATTCCAGTAAGCGTGATTATCCGTTATCGGCGGGTAGCACGGCGTGCATTGTGTGATACCGGTGGCTTCCAGCAGATCCGGCAGCAGCGGGCTGAGATGGCAGATATCCTCCGCACGGCTTTGCGGTGCACTGATAATACAGCGGTAAGTACAGCGGAAATGCGGGCCCGGCAGAACGGTCAGTGCTTTACCGTGATTATCATAAAAATGGATATAATAATGATTCTGGCCGGTGATGGTTTTATCGATGCTGAGCGCGTAAAACCAGGCATCCTGATATTGCGGCAGCAGGCGGGAAGCCGGTGCCAGGTGTGTTACCGGGTAGAAGTCAGCGACAACGCCGCGGAATTCCTCGTGAGGCTCGAAAGCCAGCTGAATATGTTCCAGTTCCGTAATGTAGTGGGCATCATCCAGCGGCAGACGGTAAACCGCTTCATTTTCATGAAAATCCAGTATGATTTCTTTTTGTTCTTCCTGATTCACCACGGCGGCACAATTAAGCAGAAAACTGTTTGTCAGCTGATCATTACGCAGCGGCAGCTGTTTGCTGAAATAAATATTCAGTGTGAAGGTGTCTGATAATGCCCAGTCAAGTTCCGGAACAATCGCCGGAACATCAATATTGATAAAATGGTGCACATGATCGATATATAACCCTTCCAGCAGTTTTTGCGGCCAGTTCGGTTTTTCCTCTGCTCCTTCTAATACCGAATTATTTTTTCCGATCTGAGGAATAAAGCTGAACCGGGTTTCGTCACCGTGATACAGCATATCGCCGTGAGCCTGTTCGATATGATCAAAATACTGACTCAGCCACAATAATAAAATACCGGCGGAGGAGACAGCGGGATCAAGAAAACAGGAGAGTTGTGCGGTTTCCGGTTCTTTATAGCTGCCGCGGTATTTAAATTCCAGTGACAGGCAGCTTTTTGACGGATGGTGCGTCACGTAGCGGCGTAATAATGTGTAAGGCTGTAACAGCGTCGGGGAAACCGGACTGCACTATAATACTTTCCGGTACTACGCGCCGGATACGGGACGCTTTACCCAGCAGAACCCGATAGGGCTGATGGGCGGGCTGAATTTGTATCAGTATGCGCCGAATGCACTGGTGTGGGTGGATCCGTGGGGGTTAGCGTGCCGCAATTCACTAAAAAGATTTAATAAGAGAGACAGAATAACTAAACGGTATGTTGATTTATTGTCAGGAAAAAAACCATCAGATGTGGAAGTATATTTAAATAGTAAAGGTTGGAAAACTACATACCCACAAAGTGCGACACCTCAAAAAATACAGCATGTTGTATTTGAAAAAACCACAAAATCAGGTGAAGTATATCATCTTGATTACAATACATCGGGTAAAACTCATAACAGTGATTATTGGAAGGTAATAAAACCTAATGATCCTGCAGAGTCTGTTTATGAACGAATTGGGCATGGTAAGTTTAATAATTATGATAGGATAAAGAATTCACCTGTGTATATTGATGGTTCTTTAATGAATCCTTGGAGTAAGTAATGAAGAATATAGTTATAAGACTGGATGCTGATATTGTTCCAGGGAAATCAATAGGTGGGGTATCTCTGAGTGATAATGTTAGTGATGTAATTAGATGTATTAATAGTGGCTTTACGATAAAAAAACATGATATCAGTAATTCGGTAGGAAAATTTTTTCTTCATAAAATAAATGGTGGTGCAATATCATTTACTAGTGATGAACATGGAGTAATTATTGCATTATGGTGTAAGCCACCATATAGCGGTAGCTATAAAAATAAACTATATCCGGGAATTACGGCATCAAAATTGAATGAGGTATCAAAAAAATAAGAAATTATAAAAGGCTATCTTGTTATTGATAAAGATTTTCATGTTTATTATGGAATGCCTGAGGATATTGATGATTTTGATTGTTTTTCAGATTTGAATGATGATGTTATATTTAACGAACTATATGTGGGGGATTTAGGCTAAAAATAGCCTGTGGTTTGAAAGATATATCTACCTGCTTTGGCTATACCCATACACCAAAGCAGGTAAATCACCACATCACTCCCCGATCAGCGCCTTAACCTTAAGTTTAAACGCAGCGATCTGGGCTTGCTGTTGCTGATTTTGCTACTTAATTGCCCGGATATCCTCGCTATCCGGGATTAATACCAAACAGCCGTTTAAAATCTTGACGGTAAATATGAAACCGGTCTCAAATCCTGCCGCTTTCAGCCAGTGCCATTTTAAGGTAATGGCGGGCGGCGGGCTGCTGTTTTTGCCTTTCAGGGCATAGCTGACCATGTAAAATCGTTCTGTTTTCAGGGCCTTATTTACTGTGCTGCCTGAAACACCAAAGGGGATATCCACCTGTATATGGATCCGCTGGGGCATGCCACCCGGCTGGTATGGGATGAGCAGGGGGACTGTCTTCAGCAGACTGATCCGGGCGGCAGTATCACCCGTTACCGCTACAATACCCGCGGACAACTGACCCGCTATACCGACTGCTCCGGTTATCACACCACACTGGCCTATGATGATGCCGGGCGTGTCACCGGATTTACTGACAGCGGCGACAAGAAAATCACCTTCGGCCGTAATATCTTCGGGCGGCTGAAAGCGCTGGTCAATGAAAAAGAAGAATCATACCGGTTTGAATATGATGCACTGCACCGCCTGACCCGGGAGAAGAGCCGGTTATTCCTCCGGCCCACACTCATTAAAAATTATTTTAAAATTCATAATTATTTTGATAAATAACAAGCCTGCTTTGTGGTCACCATGTTACGGTCGGATAAATATTGACCAGACTGGAGCGGGATATGCCTTATTTATTCTTAACGCTGGCGGCGTGTTTCTGGGGTGGGAACTATGTTGTCGGGCACCTTTTGGTGACTGAAGCCGACCCGGTGATTTTATCGCAACTGCGCTGGCTGGTGACGGCGGTTTTACTGATGACGCTGTATTTCAGTCAGGTGAAACAGCAGTGGGAATTCATGAAAAAGGCAAAAGGGATAATTCTGTTTCTGTCATTATGCGGACAGGTTTTATTCCCGGTCACATTGTATATCGGTCTGCAATATACCACAGCACTTAATGCCGCTATTTATATGTCGGCAACGCCGTCAATTGTTTTACTGATCAATGCGCTGGTGTTTAAAGAAAAAATTCAGGGGAAAAATTATATCGGCGTATTATTGAGTACGTTAGGTGTGATTTATCTGATACTTAAAGGTAATCTGAATTTTTCAGAAGTGATCAGTCATCTGAATAAAGGAGATTTGTGGGCACTGGGGTCCGCCATCAGTTGGGCGCTGTATTGTGCTTTTTTAAGACTGAAACCCCGTGAGGTGAAAGGTAATGCATTTGTGGCCATCAGCTCGGTGACCGGCAGCCTGATGATGTTACCAATACTGATTATTTATCTGTTTTCACATGATTTTCAGATCAGTAATATGGGAAACTATGCCTCGCCGCTGTTTATATCCGGGCTTGCCTATCTGGTTATTTTCCCGTCTTGGTTCTCATACCTGCTGTGGAATAAAGGTATCCTGACTATCGGCGCAACAAGAGGGGAGATTTTCTCTCACCTGATCCCGCTGAGTGGCGGTTTCTTTGGTGTTCTTTTCCTCAGTGAAAAATTACACAGTTTCCATTTTTTAAGTGGTGCTTTAATTATTTCCGGAATTTATTTTTGTTCTTCTGCGAAAAAACAGGGGTAAAGTAAAGGGGTATGATGCTTGTTATTTTTTATTTATTTCTATTGGTAAATAATAATGGAGTATCATTAATCCCGATTATTTGAAAAATTAATATCACAGGCCGCTGGGTGCCGCCATCTCCTATGATAAAGAAACTGGCCACATCGGTACTGGTACAATAAAATACTAAAAAACAAACCGGAGCGATATTGAAACTCTGGCCTCTGATGTACTGAAAAGTGATCACTATGATGAAAAAGCCAAAGCTTTTGCGGCATTGGAACTGTCTCAGGCTAATAAAGAACGATTCAGTCCGTATAAGTAATGTGTTATTTAATAACAGTCAGTAATTAAAATTGAGGTGTAAGATAAATAATGAAATTATTTTTTATTGAAGAGGGGTGATAGATAATTTCTGATTATATTGTCGCTGTGAATAATAAATAGGACCACGGATTAGTTAATATGAATACCGGTATATACGGATTATTCTCTGTTTTTTATGGTATAACAAAGGAATTCTTGATTAAGATTTAAATAATATGGAGTATATATGTACATACCATGACGTTATCTGTAAACCGGTATGTCGCTATATAACTTTTTTATTGATAAGGATATCCGTATGAAAGAATTATCTGTTCGTGAGTGTGCTGCTGTCAGCGGCGGCGGAATTACTGATTTTCTCCGGCCGGGAACCGGCGATGTTTCTCCGTCAGTAACACCAGAAAAACCGGCGGTCAGCTGATTATCGGCGGGGGGATCGGTCTGGGCTTCGGAGTATTCCCGTTTATCGTCGGTGTCTTCATTGGCGGGATCATTAAAATTCCCCGCTGATGTAAGGTAGTAAAGTAAATGAGGTCACTGTGGTGACCTTTTTTTGTGTCCGCAGGAAAGCGAAAAGAATAAAAAAAAGCCCGGACACAAAACGTGACCGGGCGGAAAGGATATAGGTATGATAATCATGAACAGTATGGAAAGTTCATGTGTATATAATAAAGGGGGCTGTCTAAACAAAAGCACAACACAAGGCCGTTACAGGGAAACCGGTGGCAGGTGTTGTTTTATACGATGTTACACCATAACCGCTTCCGGGAGACTGCTGCGTATTTTGTTCTTACGGCACGGTGGCTTGTCCGCCGGTACAGGAAGCCGCGCTGACGGGGAAAAAATCCTGCTGCTGTCCGTCCTCCGGGGAATAAAAAATACCCGCACAGGTAAGTGTGCGGGTAAATCATGTCAGAACGTGTACCTGCACAGTCAGGAGCAGGTCAGTAATGTGAATATCAATTAATTAAAACTGCTTATCAATATAGCTACTATACGGAAAATGTACAGTATAAAAATGTATTCACGGTTATTTTTAGTATTTACACGTAGTGGTTTTTATCAGGTGGGATACTTATATTGCATTATGTTTTTTCCATAATATACAATATATTACCGGGTTATTGACCTACATTTCTGACGGGAAATAAAAAAGCTTCTGAACAAACGAAACCGGTTCAGAGGCGTCAGGTGTTACTTTCAGCTTGGTAACATCTTAAAGATAGTTAAATTATATGAATTAGTCAAAAATGATTAGTCTGAAAATGTGCTTTTGCCGGGAAGGAAAGGGAGAACAGGGTATTGCACAGCATCATAAATAAAAACGCCTTTCAGTTTTGATATAACACTGAAAGGCGTTCAGAGAGACAATACGTCTGCGTTCATTTAATCATCCCATTTCGGGCTCATGACGGTGGCAAACAGACAGGATAAGATAATAAATCCGAGTGTCAGTAAAAACATATATTCTCCTTAATATAACTTTAGTCTGATCCGATAAACATTCTCCGGCGGAAGGTAATAAATCATAATGTGTCTTCACTGACTGATTCTACCTGATAAAGCCGGTAACTCAATGAAAGAAAACTGATTTATTGTCATGATTTGTCATCTTTGTCCGGGGTGTGCTGACAAAGAATAAAGTATGTAAATAAAAACAGCAGAAATGAAAATATCCGTCGCAGCAAAAAAAAGAGTGGCAATAAGATATAAAGGTTGTACATTGTCAGCATGATGAATAATAAAATTCCAGGCTGTTTATCACACAATGCTTTCTGGTGGCGCACAACGTGCGGCGCCGGTTTTGTTATTCAGTTTTAATTGCAAAAATCGCCGCCGGAGTGCGGCGATTTCATTTCAGACATATTGCATTCACCCCGGCGGCCTCTGATCACAATAAAAGAGGAAATCGTATGTCTGTTCATCACTCCCAATCCGTTATTCTGACCGGCGACCGTATCACCGGGCCTTTACACCTCGGACACTATACCGGCTCGCTGCAACAGCGGGTCAGGCTTCAGCATTCTGCCGTGCAGTATATTCTGATGGCGGATATGCAGGGGCTGACGGATAACGGCGCGCAACCGGAAAAAGTAAACCGTTATTTTTATGATGTGGCGGCGGATTACCTGGCGGCGGGCATCGATCCCGCCCGTTCGGTGATTTGCCTGCAATCGGCGCTGCCCGCACTGGCTGAACTGACACTGCTGTATCTCAATCTGGTGACCGTTTCCCGGCTGGAGCGGAATCCGACCGTTAAACAGGAAATCATTCAGAAGCAGTTCTCCCGTACACTGCCGGCCGGGTTTCTGATTTATCCGGTCAGCCAGGCGGCAGATATCACCGCGTTTAAAGCTGATTTGGTGCCGGTCGGGGAAGATCAGCTGCCGATGATTGAACAAACCAATGAGATTGTCAGTAAGATCAATCATGTTACCGGGCAGGAATTACTGGTTCACTGCCGTGCTGAGATAGGTAAAACCGGCCGTCTGCCGGGAATTGACGGTAACGGTAAGATGTCCAAATCACTGGGGAATGCGATTAATCTCTCTGCCAGTGCAGATGAACTGACGCGTGCCGTCAATGCTATGTTTACCGATCCGCAGCATCTGCGGGTGTCTGATCCGGGGCGGATTGAGGGCAATGTGGTGTTTGCGTATCTTGATGCGTTTCATCCGGATACAGTCCTGGTTGCTGAGATGAAAGCCCGTTATCAGGCGGGCGGTTTAGGCGACAGAGAGTGCAAATCAGTGCTGAACGAATGCCTGCAGCTACTGCTGGCACCGATCCGTGAGGAGCGGGCGCGGCTGATGGCGGATAAACCTTATCTGCTTTCGGTTATCCGCCACGGGACAGAAAAAGCGCGGGAAGTGACACAGCAGACGCTGGATCAGGTAAAAAGAGGAATGGGGCTGCTTATTTTTTGAACCGCATTTTTTGCGGATTATGCTGAATAGGCAGGATGCGATTGATTCCCGTTTGCGGGAGGTCTACTATATGAACCATATCTGTTTTATATATGGTTTGTCAGTTAAGGATTTCACGTGGGTATTGTTAAAATCTCCGATGAATTACATGAATATCTGCGCCGGGCGAGCACGGTAATGTCGCGCTCTATCAATGCTCAGGCAGAATTCTGGATCAAAATCGGAATGCAGGCTGAAATGAATCCGGATAAAACCTTCACAATGCTTGTCAGCGAAATGCTGGAAAAAGAGTCTGTCAGCCGGAAAGGAGAACAGCATGAGTAGTATCGTTATAAAAACACCTGAAGAAATTGAGCTGATGCGGGAATCAGGTCGTCTGCTGGCAAGCGTTTTTGCCATGCTGGACGATTTCATTAAACCGGGTGTTTCCACGCTGGCGATTAATGACAAAGTTGAAGATTATATTGTGAACACCCTTCAGTCACGCCCTGCCAGTAAAGGGCAGTACGGGTTTCAGTATGTGTTGAATACCTCACTGAATGAAGTGGTGTGCCACGGTGTTCCGAAAGCGGACGAACTGGTGAAAGACAAAGATATCATTAACGTGGATATCACACTTGAGAAGAACGGCTTTATTGCCGATTCCAGTAAAATGTATGTGATGCCGGAAGCGTCACCGCTGGCCCGTAAACTGGTGAAAACCACCTATGATGCCATGTGGGAAGGTATTCAGCAGGTGAAGCCGGGCGCGACGCTCGGGGATATCGGTTCTGCTATTCAGCATTACGCGGAATCACGTGGCTACAGCGTGGTGCGCGAGTATTGCGGTCACGGTATCGGCCGTGAGATGCATGAAGCCCCGCAGGTGCTGCACTATGGTGTGCGCGGTAAAGGAACGGAACTGAAAGAGGGGATGACCTTTACCATCGAGCCGATGATTAACCAGGGCGGCGCGAAAATCAAAACCAAAAAAGATGGCTGGACGGTGGTGACGCGGGATAAAAAATTATCCGCGCAGTCCGAGCACACCATTCTGGTGACCGCGACCGGCTATGAAGTGTTAACTCTGCGTGCGGATGAAACATTACGCTGATTTTTATCTGTATAAACAACAGAGTGTGAAAAGCCCGGCTGCGACCGGGCTTTTTTTATCAGAGCAGATCAGGCTTTCAGAAAGCGCAGAAACTGTTCATACAGCACGCCGCCCAGCGTCTGTGTGGTGTAGTGTCCGGACTGCGGCAGGGTATCCACCGCCGCATGCATGCCGTGATAAATAATCATTGCCGTGATATCCGGATGTGCCACCCGCCAGTGACTGTGCTTCTCACCTTCCGCAATCAGGGCAAGCAGCTGATTCAGCACGGCATTTTCATGGTCATTGCCTTGCTGGTGAAATCCCTGATGGAACAGGACATCATGCAGTTCCTGTTTTTCAGTATAGGCCGTGACAGAACGATCACACCAGGCTGCCAGTCTGGCATCCGCATCATCTGCCGCACAGGCATCCATCGCCTGCTGAGTCTGTGACAGAAACCACTCCATATAACGGTGGCGTAATGCCTCGTAAATGTCCGGTTTGGCGGCAAAATAGTGGTAATAGGTTCCCTTGGCGACACCGGCCCGTGCCACAATGTCACTGACCGTAGTGGCATCAAATCCCTTTTCGAGAAACAGTGATTCGGCGGCATCCATCAGTTCATTGATCCGGACATCGGCAGGTTTAAAACGGGGTTTGTGTTCTGCTGACTGAGTCATAAACGCGCCTTGTATAACGGTAAACCCTGATTATGCCATTTACGGGGCAGGAAGGCGAAAAAAACACGCAAATGAAATACGTTCTCATTTAAATTGACCGTCGGTCGGTCAGTGTGTATTCTGCTTCTGTGAAAGGAGAACACTATGAACCGACTTCGTTATTTTGCCGTTACCACTGCGATTTGCCTGGGCACTTTTATGGCAACGCTGGATATCAGTATCGTGAATGTGGCACTGCCGGTCATTCAGCATGATCTGGATGCGCCGATGGTGTCATTGCAGTGGCTGATAGATGCTTATGCATTGTGCTTATCCGCCGTTATCCTGTCCGCCGGTCCGCTGAGTGACCGTTACGGGCGCAAAAAGATGTGGCTGGCGGGTGTGCTGATTTTTACCCTCGGCTCACTGCTTTGTGCACTGGCGGATACACTGCCGTTGCTGCTGTCAGGGCGGGTAGTGCAGGGGATAGCGGCGGCGCTGCTGATCCCCGGAGCTTTGTCGCTGATCACGCATACTTTTGCGGATAATCAGCAGCGGATCCGTGTGATTGGTATCTGGTCATCGGTCAGTGCGCTGTCACTGATTACCGGGCCGATCCTCGGCGGCGTACTGGTGCATACCACCGGTTGGGAAGGCATTTTTCTGATCAATATTCCGGTTGGTATAATCACGTTTCTGCTCGGGCAGTATGGCATCCGTGAAAGTGCGGATCCGGAGAAAGCAGCATTTGACCCGGCAGGGCAGTTACTCAGTATCGCAGCACTGGGCTGTGTGACGTACGGGCTGACAGAGGCGGGCATTTATGGCTGGCTGCATCCGCTGACGCTGTTAACTGTCACCGGCGGAATTATTTTTCTTTTATTATTTCTGTACACCGAAAACCGGGTGGCAAAACCGCTGTTGCCGCTGACGGATTTCAGACGCCGCGAGTATCTGCACTATAATCTGGCCTCGTTTGTGATTGGTTTTGCGGCTTACACCAATGTGTTTTTTATCGCGCTGTTTTTACAGAAAGCGCAGGGCTGGAATGCCCTTGAGGCAGGATGGCGGATGTCGCCGGAATTTATCGCGATGGCGCTGTTTGCATTCTCTTTCGGGCGGATCGCCCGCAAACTGAGTATCCGGCTGATCCTCGGCACCGGTCTGCTGCTGACCGCAGCGGCCTGCGGGCTGATGACTTTACTGACGCCGTATACGCCGTATCCGCTGACAGGGCTGATGCTGTTTATGCTCGGCACCGGTATGGGGTTATCAATTCCCGCCACCGGGGCGCTGATTATGCATGCCGCTGACCCGGCGCGTTCCGGCGTGGCATCGGCGACACTGAATATGATGCGCCAGACCGGTATGACGCTGGGGGTGGCACTGCTCGGCACACTGATGATACAGCGGGCGGTCAGTATTGCGCAGCACCGTCAATTGCCGTCCGCAGAGCAGCTTATTACCGGTGCACAGAGCGGAGAACTGACGGCTGCAGTGCAGAATACAGTTTATGAAGCCTTTGCGGGCGGGTTTAATCTGGCAATGGCAGGCGCAGCATTATCGGCAGTATGGGTATTTATCCTGATATTTTATCCCCGCTGCCGCAAAATGCCGCAGGAAAACGGGAAAATAACCTTATAACAGAGTGGGTATATCCGTGGCATGTATTTTGTGATTTATTAATCTGAACACAAAATAATAAAAATCAGCTGTAAATTTGCACACACCACGGAGGCGTTATGTTTGAAAATCTGGGCATACTGAATATCGGTACTTATATCATCGGCGTTATTTTTATTATCCTTGTGCCGGGGCCGAACTCACTGTATGTCCTTAAATCCAGTGCGACATTCGGATATAAAAAAGGTTACCAGGCCGCACTGGGCGTATTTACCGGTGATGCGGTACTGATCATGTTGTCATTTCTGGGCGTGGCCTCAGTAATTAAAGCCTCTCCGGCATTATTTACCGCCGTGCGTTACCTCGGTGCTGCGTATTTATTGTATCTGGGACTGAAAATCCTCTATGCCACTTTTATGCAGAAGAAGGGGCATCATGAGGATAAACCGCTGAAAGCGGAAAATGCCTTTAATAAAGCGCTGATCCTGAGCCTGACAAACCCGAAAGCGATTCTGTTTTATGTCTCTTTCTTTATCCAGTTTATTGATTTTAATTATTCCCATCCTGCGGTGAGTTATGGCGTGCTGGCGCTGATTCTGGAAACGGTCAGCTTTTTGTATCTCTCCTTTTTAATTTACAGCGGCACTAAATTATCGCAGTTCTTCCGCCACAAAAAACAGGCGGCAAAAGTGGGCAACAGCACCATCGGACTGTTTTTTATGGGCTTTGCCGCCAAACTGGCGCTGTTTACGGCGTAAAGAAATTGCCCCGTCTGATGACAGTGACGCTATACTGTGCCTGATTTTAAATAAGCAGGTATCCACGTGACTGACAGTACAACACCTTATAATAATGATGAATTCTGGATGAGGCAGGCGCTGGCGCTGGCAGAAGAGGCGGCGCTGGCCGGAGAGATCCCGGTCGGGGCTGTGCTGGTGAAAGATAATCAGCGCATTGCCGCTGGTTTCAATCAGCCGATCCTCAGCCATGACCCGACAGCCCACGCTGAAATTGTTACGTTGCGCGGGGCCGGGGCGGTGCTGGAAAATTACCGTCTTACCGATGCTACACTGTATGTCACTCTCGAACCCTGCATGATGTGTGCCGGGGCACTGATCCACAGCCGGATCAAACGTCTGGTGTACGGCGCGGCAGAGCCGAAAACCGGTGCTGCGGGGTCATTTATTGATTTGCTGACCTTACCGCGTCTCAATCATTATATGGAAGTGACGGGAGGCGTGCTGGGGGAGGAGTGTTCGGCAATGCTCAGTGAATTTTTCCGCCGCCGCCGTGCGGAGAAAAAAGCCCTGAAAAAACAGAATGCGGAAAACCAGCAGACAGAGAATGAGTGATCAGTTTGGTGCGGCAGAGGTCAGAATCTCTGCCGTTTCTTCCTGCGGCTGCTGTAACAGCAGCTCTTCCTGATGTAAATCGAGATAGCCCTGTAAACTGAGCTGGTAACGGCGTACGCCTTCCACATAGCGGTAAGCTTCGTAACCGCGCGCATAGCCGTACGGCAGAGACTGATAATAGGCTTTTTTGCTCAGCAGCGGCAGACGGGATTTCACATCCAGCCAGCTGTCCGGATCCGCCCCCTGCATCTCGGTCAGTTTGCGGACATCCAGCATATGACCGTAGCCCATATTATAAGCGGCGAGGGCAAACCAGATTTTTTCATCATCGGGGATGGAATCCGGCAGTTTGTCCATCAGGTAATTTATATATGTCCCGCCGCCCTTGATGCTCTGCTCCGGGTCAAGGCGATCCTCAATCCCGAAGAAATCCGCCGTCGGCCGGGTCAGCATCATAATGCCGCGCACGCCGGTCGGTGAGGTGGCGGTCGGGTTCCAGTGTGATTCCTGCCAGGCTATCGCAGCCAGTACCTGCCAGTCCATTTTCCCCGCGTACTTTTCAAACAGCGGGCGGTAAGTGGCCAGTTGGGTGTTGATGGCATTAATAAAGGTTTTGGTATCCACATAATTAAACTGATTCATGTGGCTGAAATACTTCTCTTCCAGACGCGCCAGGGTGTCGGTTTCCCGTGTCTGGTTGAAAAAATCGAGCAGGGCGGCATTCAGGCTGCTGTCTTCACTGCGTTTCAGATACCAGGTCAGCGGCTGGTTTTCTGTGACCTCAAAGGCCACCGTGACATTCGGATGAATATGCTGCTCCTGTGCCACGCTGACAGAATCGCTGACGACATAATCAATTTCGCCTTTTGCCAGGCGCTGAAGCAGATGGCTGCTGTTTTTACCGGCAACTTCGCGGATATCCAGATCCGGATATTTATCCGCTTTGAGCTGACGGAGCAGACGGGCGTGGGCACTGCCGGCTGTGACCCAGACCGGAGAGCCGAGATCACCCAAATCCCGCGGACGTTTGTTACCCATGCGGTAGAGAAGCTGCTGCGCGACGGTGTAGTAAGTCGGGCCGCTCAGTGCGGTATCCAGGCGGTCTTCATTATAGATAAGCCCGGCGGCGAGCAGATCGGCATCATTATTGGCAAGGTCGCTGAACAGGTCATTGACACCGTCGCGTTCCCGCACCACCAGTTTTACACCAAGGTAGTCCGCGAAACGCTGCGCCAGTTCGTAATCAAAACCGCTGGCCTGTCCCTGCTTATTAAAGCTGATAAGCGGTGATGCCACCGCGCTGACACGCAGTTCCCCGCGCGCAAGAATACGGTTGAGTTGCGGCTGCTGCGATGGCCAGCTGATATTGATGGCGATCAGCGCCGCCGCGAACAGCGCGACGACGACGATAACGACATAATTTAGCTTTTTATGTACCAAAGGCGCATCTCACCGGTTACACAAAAGGGTTCATTCTGAGGCATAAATTACCATGGTTATATTTCCAGTAATCGGACATTTTGCTCAACATTTTGTCACTGTGCAACTTTATTCCGTTTTCCGGGACTGAAATCCGGAAAAAATCCCCCCCGGAAAAAACGTCACGCAAACGGTTTCGTCGGCGTCAGTATTGCTCTATAATGTGCCCGTTTCCCCTCCGGGCCGATGGCTCTGCGTGTTAAAAAGAGAGAACTGACAACTATGGAAATTTTGCGTGGCTCACCTGTGTTATCTGCGTTTCGCGTATCAAAATTTATCAGCGCGTTCACTGAACACCACCTGCCGGTGACCAACATCTATGCGGAATATGTGCATTTTGCTGACCTTTCCGCACCCCTGACCGACGATGAGCACACCAAATTACAGCAGTTGCTCCGCTACGGCCCGTCGCTGGCGGAACATGCGCCGGAAGGGATCCTGTTTCTTGTCACGCCGCGCCCGGGAACATTGTCTCCCTGGTCATCGAAAGCCACGGATATCGCGCATAACTGCGGTCTGTCAGCCGTTACCCGGCTGGAGCGGGGGATCGCCTACTATATTACTACCACAGGGCTGACAGAGAATGAACATCAGCAACTGAGTGCGCTGTTACATGACCGCATGACAGAAACGGTTTTCAGCGAACTGTCACAGGCACAGGCGCTGTTTGCCCGCCATGAACCGGCACCGCTGACCGTGATTGACCTCGCGGGTCAGGGACGTGCGGCACTGGAGAAAGCCAATATTTCGCTGGGGCTGGCGCTGGCGGAAGATGAAATTGATTATCTGGCGGACGCATTCACGAAACTCGGCCGCAATCCGTCCGATGCGGAACTTTATATGTTTGCCCAGGCAAACTCTGAACACTGCCGCCACAAAATTTTTAATGCTGACTGGGTGATTGATGGTGAAGAACAGCCGAAATCCCTGTTTAAGATGATTAAAAATACCTTCGAACAGACACCGGATCATGTGCTGTCCGCCTATAAAGATAACGCGGCGGTGATGGAAGGCTCCTCTGTTGGTCGTTTCTTCCCGCAGGGGGAAGACCGCAGTTATCAGTATCATCAGGAAGAAACCCATATCCTGATGAAAGTGGAAACCCACAACCACCCGACCGCCATTTCCCCGTGGCCGGGGGCGGCAACCGGCTCCGGCGGTGAAATTCGTGACGAAGGCGCGACCGGGCGCGGTGCCAAGCCAAAAGCGGGATTAACCGGTTTTTCTGTCTCCAACCTGCGCATCCCGGGCTTTACCCAGCCGTGGGAGCAGGATTTCGGCAGACCGGACCGCATTGTCAGCGCCTATGACATCATGACCGAAGGCCCGCTCGGCGGCGCAGCATTTAATAACGAATTCGGCCGTCCGGCACTGCTCGGCTATTTCCGGACCTATGAAGAGAAAGTCAGCAGTCACAACGGCGAGGAACTGCGCGGTTACCATAAACCGATTATGCTGGCGGGCGGCATCGGTAATATCCGTGCTGACCACGTGCAGAAAGGGGAGATCCCGCCGGGCGCGAAACTGATTGTATTAGGCGGCCCGTCGATGAATATCGGCCTGGGCGGCGGTGCGGCTTCCTCCATGACATCCGGTCAATCGGATGCGGATCTGGATTTTGCCTCTGTGCAGCGTGATAACCCGGAAATGGAACGTCGCTGCCAGGAAGTGATCGACGCCTGCTGGCAACTGGGTGATAACAACCCGATCCTGTTTATCCATGATGTGGGCGCGGGCGGCCTGTCCAACGCCATGCCGGAGCTGGTCAGTGACGGCGGGCGCGGCGGACGTTTTGAGCTGCGCGATATCCTCAGTGATGAGCCGGGCATGAGCCCGCTGGAAATCTGGTGTAACGAATCTCAGGAACGCTATGTGCTGGCGGTCTCGCCTGAGCAGTTACCGCTGTTTGAGGCACTCTGTCAGCGCGAGCGCGCGCCGTATGCGGTGATTGGTGAGGCGACAGAAAAACGTGACCTGATCCTCAATGACAGCCATTTTGATAATCAGCCGATTGATATGCCGCTGGATATCCTGCTGGGTAAAACCCCGAAAATGCGCCGCGATGTCACCACACTGACCGCAGATGGCACTCCGATTGACCGCAGTGATATTAATCTGCATGAAGCGGTAAAACGCGTGCTGCATTTACCGGCAGTAGCGGAAAAAACCTTCCTGATCACCATCGGTGACCGTACTGTGACCGGCATGGTTTCCCGTGATCAGATGGTCGGTCCGTGGCAGATCCCGGTGGCGGATTGCGCGGTGACCACTGCCAGCCTCGACAGTTATTACGGTGAGGCAATGTCTATCGGTGAACGTGCTCCGGTCGCACTGCTTGATTTTGCCGCTTCAGCGCGGATGGCGGTGGCGGAAGCGCTGCTGAACATTGCCGGTGTGCAGATTGGCGATATTAAGCGGATTAAATTATCCGCCAACTGGATGGCCGCAGCCGGGCATCCTGGCGAAGATGCCGGGTTATATGCAGCGGTAAAAGCGGTGGGTGAGGAGTTATGCCCGGCGCTCGGCCTGACTATTCCGGTCGGCAAAGACTCGATGTCGATGAAAACCCGCTGGAACGAGCAGGGCGAAGAGCGTGAGATGACCTCGCCGCTGTCGCTGGTGATCACGGCATTTGCCCGTGTGGATGATGTCCGCCGGACCGTCACGCCGCAACTGCGGAGCGATGTGCCGAACAGTCTGCTGCTGGTGGATCTGGGGGAAGGCCGTAATACCCTCGGCGCAACCGCACTGGCACAGGTGTATCGCCAGCTGGGACAGAAAGGCGCGGATCTGCGTAATCCGCAGGCGCTGCGCGCATTCTTTGACACCATGCAGACCCTGGTGCGGGATGAAAAACTGCTGGCGTATCATGACCGTTCAGACGGCGGTCTGTTTGTCACACTGGCGGAAATGGCCTTTGCCGGACACTGTGGTGTGAATGCGGATATCAGTGCATTTGATGAGGATATCCTCGGTGCGCTGTTTACCGAAGAACCGGGCGCTGTGCTCCAGGTGCGTGAAGCGGATCTGGATGGCGTTGTGCAGGCCTTCACCGGTGCCGGTCTGGCAGATATGCTGCATGTTCTCGGTGAAGCTGTACCGGGGGATGATTTTATTGTCCGCAGCCACAATACAGAAGTTTATCATCAGTCCTGCCGTGAACTGCGGATCATGTGGGCGGAAACCACCTGGCAGATGCAGCGTCAGCGTGATAACCCGGCCTGTGCGGATGAAGAACATGAAGCCAAACAGGATCTGACAGACCCGGGTCTTAATGTGGTACTGACATTCGATCAGAATGACGATATTGCAGCGCCGTATATTGTAAAAGGTGTACGTCCGCGTGTCGCGGTGCTGCGTGAGCAGGGGGTTAACTCCCATGTGGAAATGGCGGCGGCCTTCCACCGTGCCGGGTTTGATGCCATCGATGTGCATATGAGTGATCTGCTGAACGGTCATCTTCCGCTGGACAGTTTTCAGGCGCTGGTTGCCTGCGGCGGCTTCTCTTACGGGGACGTGCTGG
Source organism: Morganella sp. B601 (assembly GCF_051172335.1). Classification (NCBI taxonomy): domain Bacteria; kingdom Pseudomonadati; phylum Pseudomonadota; class Gammaproteobacteria; order Enterobacterales; family Morganellaceae; genus Morganella; species Morganella sp. B601. The sequence continues at coordinate 227,334 of NZ_JBPIZE010000003.1, read as the reverse complement.
GTGCCGGTGAAGGCTGGGCGAAATCGATTCTGTTCAATCCGCAGGTACGCGATGAATTTGCACAGTTCTTTGCGCGTCCGGATACCTTATCACTCGGGGTCTGTAACGGCTGTCAGATGATGTCAAACCTGCGGGATCTGATTCCGGGGGCGGATTTATGGCCGCGCTTTACCCGTAACCGCTCTGAACGTTTTGAAGCGCGTTTCAGTCTGGTCGAAGTGGCACAAAGCCCGTCTCTGCTGCTGAGTGGTATGGCCGGTTCGCGGATGCCGATTGCGGTGTCTCACGGCGAAGGGCTGGCAGAGTTCCGTGATGCGGCACATCAGCAGGCGCTGACGGAACGCGGCCTGGTGGCGCTGCAATATGTGGATAACTACGGACAGGTCACCGAACGCTATCCGGCCAACCCGAACGGTTCACCGGACGGTATCACGGCGGTCACGACCGATGACGGACGTGCCACTATTATGATGCCGCATCCGGAGCGTGTTTTCCGTACCGTCAGCAACTCCTGGCATCCGGAGAACTGGGGGGAGGACGGACCGTGGTTGCGGATCTTCCGTAATGCCCGTAAACAATTAGGCTGATTTTTCATTCAGTTATCATCGCGGCGGCGGGGTTATCCCCGCCGTTTTTTTATCTGCCTGCCGTATAAATGCTCAGTGTGTCACAGAACGGCGACAACAGAGTTTTTGAGTGTCGTCAAAAGGGGACATTTAACTTACTGATATATAAGAGGGTAAAAAAGAGCAAAAAAGACTGTCGCAAATCAGAGACGTTTTTTTGTAAAACGGGGAGGAAACCGGAAGATAAGATGCGTATGACAGCACGCCGGAAAAAAATAGCGGGTGATAAAAAATATTTTCTCTTTAATAACAGTGTTTTGAATTTTATTTTTCAAAGTTGGCACAGCAGTTGCAATATCTTTTGTAGTTGCTCATTCAATTTTTTATGTCGGCCCGCAACAGGCGGAAACATGCCACATAAGCCCGGGAATGATGCCAGAGTAAGGTGCCTACCGTCCGTTAATACCGATAACTGCGCAAGCTTTATCAGACACAGGGCGACACGTTGAGTGAGGCACCACCTTAATCTCACTGACGGGACGGCAGGAAACTGTCGTCCCGTCGTCATTTATACCTTCCCTGCATTCTTTCTGTTCTCTTTTTCGCGCAGATGCATCCTGATCCTTTTCTCTTATCCCGGATCCGGTTAGCATCATGCACATGACAACAGGTTAAGAGATGACAATCTTGAAAAAATGGCGATTATTTCCGCGCTCGCTGCGTCAGCTGGTGGTGGTGGCATTCTGTCTGGTATTGCTGCCGTTGCTGGGACTGGCCTGGCAGGCGTATCAGAGTTTTGATGAGCTGAGTAATCAGGCGGCGCAAATCAGTATTTCAACCGTACAGGATGCGCGGCGTAGTGAGGAAATGTCGAGCCTGGCGCTGGAAATGGAGCGCAGCTACCGCCAGTACTGTGTGCTGGGTAATGAAACCCTGAAAAATGTCTGGCACAAGCAGTATCTCCGCTATGAGGACTATCTCGCCCGCCAGAAGCAATCCACTCCGGATCCGCGCTATACTGATGATATCGCCGGCAGCCTCGGACAGTTGTCTGTCCTGCAGTGTGAGAACGGCGAGCCGGTTGCGGCGATGACCACCCATCTGGAAGCCTTTGCCCGCAGTAACGCTGATCTGGTGCAGGCTATCCGTGAGGCGAATTTCCGGCGCGGTGAGGAACTTCAGAATGCCATCGCCCGCAAAGGCCAGTCATTCGGCTGGCAGAGCCTGCTGGTATTCGTCCTGAGCACCGGGCTTATCATTCTGTTTACCCGCATGATTATCGGGCCGGTGAAAGTGATTGAGCGGATGGTTAACCGCCTGGGGGAAGGGCGCAACCTGATACAGCGCCTTGATAATTTTAACGGCCCGAGAGAACTGCGCTCGCTGGCGCTGCGGATTGTCTGGCTGAGTGAGCGTCTGGACTGGCTGGAATCCCAGCGTCATGAATTCCTGCGTCATATTTCCCATGAGCTGAAAACCCCGCTGGCCAGTATGCGTGAAGGTACCGAACTGCTGGCGGATGAAGTTGCGGGACCGCTGACGGCGGATCAGAAAGATGTGGTATCAATACTGAGTGAAAGCAGCCGCCATTTGCAGGTGCTGATTGAACAACTGCTGGAGTATAACCGCACGCTGGTGGACAGCCCGACAGAAGCCAAATGGGTTAACCTCGATACGGTAGTGCATGAGGTGGTTAATGCGCACAGCTTACCGGCGAGAAGCAAAGAAATCACTACAGACCTTGCTCTGGATGAAACAAGTGTCTGGGCTGAACCCGTCTTATTAACACGTGTACTCGATAATCTCTACTCAAATGCGGTACACTATGGCGCTGAATCGGGTAAGATCCGGATAACCAGCCGGAAAGCCGGTCAGCATATACAGATTGATGTCGCCAATACCGGTACGCCGATCCCGGAAGAAGAGCAGGAAATGATCTTCGAACCGTTCTATCAGGGCTCGCTTCAGCGCAAAGGTGCTGTCAAAGGCAGCGGGCTGGGACTGAGTATTGCCCGGGATTGTATTAACCGGATGGGCGGCGAACTGATATTAGTCGGTTCTGAAGGTGCGGATGTGTGCTTCCGTATTCAGCTTCCGTTCCACACCTTACTGGAATAACAGGTCAGCATTAACTTGAAAATGACATTTAAGTCCCTGATTGCCGCCGTCCCGCTGTTGCTGGCCGGTTGCGTAAAAACCGCAACGCCGCCGGATCTCTCCGCGCTGGCCTCTGTCGTCCTGCCGCAGGAGCGGACGGCGGATTACCGGATTGCGGACTGCCACGCTATCTGGGAACTCAACTCTGCGGCCGCGACAGAAAACGCCCTTTACTGGCTGCGGATGATGGATTGTGCTGATCTGCTCAGCAGTGACACAGCCCGCATTATGGCGGGGAAAATCACCCCGGACAGCTGGGATACCGCACTGCGTCAGAGCATTCTGCTTAATAACACCGGCACCTCCGCCAATGACAAGCGTAAGGTGCTGGAAACCCTGAATGCCTACAGTGCCGGGTTCCCGGTCTCCCTGCGTCCGCTGATGACCCTGTGGCGTGATCAGCTGAAACAGGCGATTGCCCTGAGTGACGAACGCCAGCGCTACCGCCGCCTGCAGAGCGATACGGACAGCAAAATTGATCAGTTGCGTGCGGTTAACTCCCGGCTGCAGTTTGAATTACAGAATACCACCCGCAAGCTGGATAACCTGAGCAACATTGAGCGCCAGCTGGCCGGCCGCAAACAGCCGACCAAAGCGGATGCGGAACTGGAAAATGCGCTCGAGGAGCGCCGTGAGGCATTAGAAGAGGCGGCAGGTACGGCAGAACCGAAACCGGCAGAAGCAAAACCTGCTGATGTTAAACCGGCAGAAGCCAAACCGGCTGCCGCTGAAACAAAAGCCGCAGAAACAAAACCGGCACAGGAAAAAAAGGAGTAACCCCGGCATGACAGCACGCCGCAGCGCAAACTTATTATTGGTTGATGATGATCCGGGCTTACTGAAACTGCTGGGTATGCGCCTGAGCAGTGAAGGTTTCCGGGTATCAACGGCAGAAAGCGGCCCTGAAGCGCTGAAGGTACTCAATAAAGAAAAAATCGATCTGGTCATCAGCGACCTGCGGATGGATGAAATGGATGGTATGGCGCTGTTTGCCGAGATCCAGAAAACCCATTCCGGCATGCCGGTGATTATCCTGACAGCCCACGGCTCCATTCCGGATGCCGTGGCCGCCACCCGTGAAGGTGTGTTCAGCTTTCTGACCAAACCGGTGGATCGCGATGCATTATATAAAGCGATTGACGATGCGCTGGCACTTTCCACCACCACGGTCAGTGATGAATCCTGGTGTGAAGGGGTTGTGACCCGCAGCCCGCTGATGCTGCGTCTGCTGGAACAGGCACGTATGGTGGCGCAATCCGACGTCAGTGTGCTGATCAACGGTCAGAGCGGTACCGGGAAAGAGGTACTGGCCCAGGCTATCCACAAAGCCAGTCCGAGAGCGAAAAAACCGTTTATTGCCATCAACTGCGGCGCGCTGCCGGAGCAGTTGCTGGAGTCCGAGCTGTTCGGCCATGCCAAAGGTGCCTTTACCGGCGCGGTGAGCAGCCGGGAAGGGCTGTTCCAGGCGGCGGAGAGCGGCACACTGTTTCTCGATGAAATCGGGGATATGCCGATGCCGCTGCAGGTCAAACTGCTGCGTGTTCTGCAGGAGCGCAAAGTGCGCCCGCTCGGCAGTAACCGGGACATTGATATTGATGTCCGCGTCATTTCCGCGACACACCGCGATTTACCCAAGGCGATGGAAAAACACGAATTCCGTGAAGATCTCTACTACCGCCTCAATGTGGTTAACCTGAAAATTCCGACACTCCATGAGCGGGCTGAAGACATCCCGCTGCTGGCCAATCATATTCTGCGCGAAGCGGCGAAAAAACATAAGCCGTTTGTCCGCAGTTTCTCTCCGGATGCAATGAAATGCCTGATGGGCGCGAGCTGGCCGGGCAATGTTCGTCAGCTGCTTAACGTTATCGAGCAGTGTGTGGCGCTGTCCACCGTGCCGGTGATCAGTGAGGCGCTGGTGACTCAGGCGCTGGAAGGGGAAAACACGGCGCTGCCGACCTTTGCGGAAGCCCGTAATCAGTTTGAACTCAATTATTTACGCAAACTTCTCCAGATGACCAAAGGTAACGTGACCAACGCTGCCCGTCTGGCAGGGCGTAACCGGACAGAGTTCTATAAATTACTGTCCCGTCATGAACTGGATGCGGCCGACTTTAAAGAATAAGCAAAGAATCGGTGTGAACCGGCACATTTTGCTATCATCTTCATTATTAGCTGTTTTATTATTAATTTTTATATACGGTGAGATCTATCCCGGGAGAGCAGGATTTTATGCGTCGTACACTTAATATCGCCCTGGCCCAGCTGAATTTTCTGGTCGGAGATATCGAAGGCAATGGTGAACGTATTCTGAAAACCATGGCGGAACAGCAGGCGGCAGGGGCTGATCTGGTCATGTTTTCCGAACTGGCATTGTCCGGGTATTCACCGGAAGACCTGGTTTTCCGTCCTGATTTTCATCAGCGGATAGTGCAGAGCCTCACCCTGATCCAACAGGCCAGCGGTGACTGTGCTGTGCTGGTGGGACACCCGTGGCAGGAAAACGGTCACATTTATAACGCCCTCTCTTTCTTTGAGAAAGGGGAGCTCCGCGCCCGTTATTTCAAACAGGAACTGCCGAACTACGGTGTGTTTGATGAAAAACGCTGGTTTACGGCAGGGACAGAAACCTGTGTGATTGATTTTCGCGGCTATCGTCTCGGGTTACTCATTTGTGAGGATATCTGGACTGACGGTCCGGTGGATGCCCTGAAAGCGTCCGGTGCGGAAATTATTCTGACACTGAATGCCTCACCGTATTCCACTGACAAAATTGATACCCGGGATGTGCTGATACAGGCACACTGCCGCCGTACCGGGCTGCCGCTGGTCTATCTCAACCAGGTCGGCGGGCAGGATGAACTGATTTTTGATGGTGATTCCGCTGTTTTCGCCGCAGATGGCAGTGTAACACATCGCCTTGCTGCATTTTCAGAGCAAATCGCGCAGTGTCAGTTTACGGATTTAACCATCACACCGATGGCGGCTCCGGCTCCGTCGTTACCTGTTCTGGCTCAGGTTTATCAGGGGCTGGTGATGGCAACGCGGGATTATGTCCGCAAAAATGGTTTTCAGGGAGCGCTGCTGGGTCTGTCCGGCGGGATCGATTCCGGCCTGACTGTCGCCATTGCCGCTGATGCACTGGGTAAAGACAAAGTGCAGGCGGTGATGATGCCGTTCCGTTACACCTCGGATATCAGTATCCACGATGCCCGTGAGCAGGCAGAGCTGCTGGGTGTGGAATTTGATGTGGTGTCGATTGAGCCGATGTTTGAAGCTTTTATGCACGAACTGGCGCCGAAATTCGCCGGAACACCGGTTGATACCACCGAAGAGAATTTACAGGCACGCTGCCGCGCGGTGATCCTGATGGCCATGTCCAACAAACGCCGCCGCATTGTGCTGACCACCAGTAATAAAAGCGAGTGCGCTGTCGGTTACTCCACACTGTACGGGGATATGGCCGGGGGCTTTAATGTCCTGAAAGATGTGCCGAAAACCATGGTGTTTGAACTGGCAAGATACCGCAACACGCTCTCTCCGGCGATTCCGGAGCGGGTTATCACCCGTCCGCCGTCAGCAGAACTGGCGCCGGGTCAGCTGGATCAGGACAGCCTGCCGCCGTATGACATCCTCGATGCCCTGCTGGCCGGGTATGTTGAAAAAGATATGTCCGCAGATGAACTGATCGCCGCCGGGTTTGATGAAGCGGTGGTCCGCAAGGTTATCCGGCTGGTGGATATCAATGAATACAAACGCCGCCAGTCACCGGTGGGACCGCGCATTACCGCCCGGAACTTTGGCAAAGATCGCCGTTACCCGATTACATCCGGGTTTGGCCGCAAAAATTGGTAACAGGATCTGACAATGAAAAAGATTGAGGCAATTATTAAGCCGTTTAAACTCGATGATGTCCGCGAAGCTCTGGCTGAAGTGGGGATCACCGGGATGACCGTGACAGAGGTGAAGGGGTTCGGCCGTCAGAAAGGGCATACGGAACTGTATCGCGGTGCGGAATATATGGTGGATTTTCTGCCGAAGGTAAAAATTGAAATTGTTGTCGCCGATGACATTCTCGAAACCTGTGTGGAAACCATTATGCAGACGGCGCAGACCGGTAAAATCGGTGACGGTAAAATCTTTGTGTTCGATGTGGCACAGGTTGTCCGGATCCGTACCGGGGAACAGGATGAAGATGCTATCTGAGTTCTGCTGAGCATCCCTGAAAATCAAACGTATCCGGCGGCTGTTATTTCTGACACCGCCGGATTCTTTTATCTGTCAGTAAAAGGAGAAGACTGTGCGGACAATACATGTGCGGGTAATACAATGGATAGTTGCGGTGTGTGCTGTGGTTATTATTCTGGTTATGGCCGGTATTATTATTCTGCAGTCAGCACTGAAAGATCCCGGTCAGCATGAATTACCGGCGCTTTTTGCGGAGGTTTCCGGGATGAATTTAAATAAAGAAGAACAGAACGAGCTGGAAGAGTGTATTAATTCGGCCAAGGTGATGTATTTCTCTCAGGCAGTAAAAAAATGTGTGAACCGGGCTCGGTATAAAAACTGACGGGTAAAAAAAAGAGTAACAGTGAACCGGGCGAAAGGATGGGATAGATATAAATTCGGCGGTTATGTCACTGTTACTCAAATGTGCTTCATCTTAAGCACATACGCTGAATATCCAGCGTGTTGTTATTGTTGTTCTGTCGCGATTATAAAATTTTGTGCGGACCGAAACATTCATAATGGATCTGGTCTGCGCTGACGCCGATTGCAGTCAGCTGACGCGCAATGTGCTGCATAAAGGCTACCGGCCCGCACAGGTAGTAGTGGCGGGTTTTACTGAGCAGGGCATCCTGCTGAGCGGTTAAATCCATCAGCCCGGTCAGGTGCGGATGAGCTTCGTCTGCGCGCGGCTCTCTGTACCAGACGGTCTGACTGAACGCAGGCAGCTGAGCACCAAACCGGTTTACTTCCTCCGCAAAGGCATGCACGCCGCCGTGCTCTGCCGCATGCAGCCAGGTCACGTCTGCCGGATGCTGTTGTGCGGCGAGTGTCTGCAGCATAGCCATCATCGGTGTTAAGCCGACACCGGCTGAAATCAGGACCACCGGAGTCTCTTTTTCTGCCTCCAGGAAGAAATCCCCCAGCGGCGGGGTCAGTCTGACCACATCACCTTCCTGCACATTGGCGTGCAGCCAGCCGGAAATCGTACCTTTGTCTTCACGTTTGACTGCAATCCGGTAGGTTTTACCGTCCGGTGCCTGCGTCAGGGAATACTGGCGGATCTCCTGATTTTCCAGCACATCATCATTGATATAGACACTGATATACTGCCCCGGGCGGTAATCCGCGACAGGTTTACCATCGACCGGAGCCAGTTCAAAACTGGTGATAAGTTCACTCTGCGGCTGTTTGCGGATCACGCGGAATTCACGCAGTCCTTCCCATCCGCCCGGCGACGCCGCTTTTTCCTGATACAGCCCGGCTTCGCGCTGAATAAAGATATCCGCCAGCACGCCGTACGCTTTCCCCCAGGCGGTAAGGACTTCCTCACCCGGATTGAGCAACTCTTCAATGGTGGCAAGCAGGTTTTCCCCGACAATCGGGTAATGCTCAGGTCTGATCATCAGACTGGCGTGCTTGTTGGCAATTTTTTCCACTGCCGCACCCAGCGCGCCGAGGTTATCAATATTCATGGCATAGGCGCAGACCGCATTAAACAACGCTTCACGCTGTGCACCGTTCTGCTGGTGGCTCATGGTGAAGATATCTTTTAACTCCGGATGCTGACGAAACATGCGGTCATAGAAATGGGCGGTCAGTTTCGGGCCGGTGGCGGCAATCAGCGGGGCGGTGGATTTTACGGTGGCGATAGTTTGTGCATCGAGCATAGCAGGGCTCCTGAAAAAGCATCACATCAGTGTGAAATTTATAACATGTATTTTTTATGCAACTTATAATACAGGGCAGAATTTGTAAAGCGCAAATTTTTCTGCTGTTTCTGAAAATCCGGTGAAAATAGCGAAATTGATCAGTGAGCGTGGGTAAGAGGGGATCACAAATCCGGTATTGTGTCCGATGGACAGGATATTCTTATGAAATAATAAACATGCTAATTACCTGATTTTACCGCTATGCAATCGTTTGCGTATTTTTTGTTTCCGGGGCTATCTCAATTCAGAAAAAGGGTTTACACTGTAGGGCATTCGTCCCCGGAAAGGGGTGTTTTTTTATCGGCATCAGGCGAGTCAGGAGAAGCGAATGTTAAAGCGTGAAATGAATATTGCAGATTACGACCCACAACTCTGGCAGGCGATGAAAGACGAAGATCGTCGTCAGGAAGAGCACATTGAATTAATTGCCTCTGAAAACTATACCAGCCCGCGCGTTATGGAAGCTCAGGGCTCCCAGCTCACCAACAAATATGCGGAAGGATATCCGGGCAAACGCTACTACGGCGGCTGCGAATATGTGGATATCGTTGAACAGCTGGCGATTGACCGTGCAAAAGAACTGTTCGGCGCAGACTATGCCAACGTTCAGCCGCACTCAGGCTCCCAGGCTAACGTCGCAGTGTACTCCGCACTGCTGTCACCGGGCGATACAGTATTAGGGATGAACTTAGCGGAAGGCGGTCACCTGACTCACGGCTCTCCGGTAAACTTCTCCGGTAAACTGTACAATATCGTCCCTTACGGTATCGATTCTGCCGGTAAAATCGATTATGACGATGTCGCTGAACAGGCGAAAAAACATCAGCCGAAAATGATCATCGGCGGCTTCTCTGCTTACTCCGGTGTGGTTGACTGGGCGAAAATGCGCGAAATCGCTGACAGCATCGGTGCTTACCTGTTTGTTGATATGGCCCACGTAGCCGGTCTGGTTGCTGCGGGTGTTTATCCTAACCCGGTTCCGCATGCTCACGTTGTCACCACCACCACGCACAAAACCCTGGCGGGTCCGCGCGGCGGGATGATCCTCGCAAAAGGCGGTGATGAAGATCTGTACAAAAAACTGAACTCAGCGGTATTCCCGGGTAACCAGGGTGGTCCTCTGATGCACGTTATCGCCGGTAAAGCAGTGGCGTTAAAAGAAGCAATGGAGCCTGAATTTAAAGCAAATCAGGTCCAGGTTGTAAAAAATGCCAAAGCAATGGTTGAAGTCTTCCTGAACCGTGGTTATAAAGTGGTGTCCGGCGGTACTGAGAACCATCTGTTCCTGGTGGATCTGGTTGATAAAGACATCACCGGTAAAGATGCGGATGCGGCACTGGGCCGTGCAAACATCACTGTCAACAAAAACAGTGTGCCGAACGATCCGAAGAGCCCGTTTGTGACTTCCGGTATCCGTGTCGGTTCCCCGGCGATTACCCGCCGCGGCTTCAAAGAAGCAGAAGCCCGTGAACTGGCCGGCTGGATGTGTGACGTGTTGGATAACCTCAATGATGAAGCGACCATTGAAGCAGTGAAACAAAAAGTTCTGGCTATCTGTGCGAAATATCCGGTTTACGCATAATCGCGTTACCAATCTGATGTAACCAAAACCCGCTTCGTTCGCCGCGAGCGGGTTTTTTGTATTCCTGAAAGGAGAGGCAGATGTTTGTTCCGTCATCGCTCTGGCTGGCGCTTGATTATTTTACGTATTTTTTTTCCTACGGGATTTTTCTTCCCTACTGGGGCGCATGGCTGAAAGGTGAAGGGCATGATGTGGCAACGGTCGGTATGCTGCTCAGTGTGGGGCTGGTGGCGCGGTTCGCCGGCAGCCTGTTTATCACACCGCTGTTTAAAGACCCGTCACGGCTGATTTTTGCTCTGAGACTGATGGCGCTCTGTTCTTTTCTGTTCGCGGTGGCGTTTTATTTCGGTTCACACTGGCTCTGGCTCTTTTTTGTTATGGCCGGATTCAACCTCTTTTTCTCGCCGATGATCCCGCTGGGGGATTCCCTCGCCGCAACCTGGCAAAAACAGTTTCCGATGGATTACGGCTCGATCCGTGTCTGGGGATCGGTGGCATTTATCATCGCCACCTCGGTTACCGGGATGCTGATGGATATCTGGAAGCATGAGGTTATCCTGGCGGCATTAGTGGTCAGTACCGGCTCGCTGTTGCTGACGTCACTGCTGCGTCCGCGCATTATGCCGTCCGGGGAGATGAAACAGCGCGGACCGCAGGTAAAATTCCGTGTTCTGCTGAAAGATAATGCGGTGGTCCGCTTTCTGCTGTGTGTGAGTCTGTTGCAGGGGGCGCATGCCGCCTATTACGGCTTCAGCGTGATTTACTGGCAAAAAGTCGGCTATTCTGATGCCGCGATCGGCTATCTCTGGTCGCTGGGCGTGGTGGCGGAAGTGATTGTCTTTACCTTCAGTAATAAGCTGTTCCGCCGCTGGAGTGCGGCCAACCTGTTACTGCTTTCCGGTATCTGCGGTATTCTTCGCTGGTCACTGATGGGCATGTCAGCGGCACTGCCGGTGCTGATTGTGGCGCAGATCCTGCACAGCGGCACCTATACCGTGTGTCATCTGGCGGCCATGCGTTTTATCGGTGCCCGCAAATCCACGGAAATCATTCCGTTACAGGCGGCGTATTCCGCACTGGCGATGGGCGGGGCGATTGCGGTGATGACGTTGGTGGCGGGGTATCTGTATGAGGATATCCACGGCGGTATATTTTATCTGATGGCACTGACAGTACTTCCGGCACTGTTCCTGAGGCCGAAAGTCCGGCCGCAGACACCGGAAAACGCATAATAAAAAAGGGTTATGACTGATGTCATAACCCTTTTTCACATCTGGCGGAACAGAATCAGCGTTTCAGAGACTCAGTCAGCTCATCACGCAGTTCTGCCAGCAGTTCGCGGACTACACGCGGGCTGCCTGCAACGATGTTACCGCTGTCGATATAACGGTGGTCACCGGTGAAGTCAGTGACGATACCGCCCGCTTCACGGACCAGCAGCTCACCACCGAGGAAGTCCCACGGTTTCAGGCCGATTTCAAAGAAACCGTCCACACGGCCGGCAGCGAGATAAGCCAGATCCAGTGCGGCAGAGCCGGTACGGCGGAAGTCTGAGCAGCGGGTAAACAGTTTGCCGAGCATTTTGATATAGGTATCAGCGTGCTGTTTTGCTTTGAACGGGAAGCCGGTAGCCAGTACCGCGCCGTCGAGATCACGGGCAGTGGCACCGCGCAGACGGTAGCCGTTTAACTGTGCGCCCTGACCACGGACAGCAGAGAATAATTCGTTACGCATCGGATCGTAAACAACCGCCACTTCAGTGCGGCCTTTGATACGGAATGCGATAGATACCGCGAAGTGCGGGAGACGTTTGACGAAGTTGGTGGTGCCATCCAGGGGATCAATCACCCATTGCATATCATATTCTTCACCGGGTAACTCACCGCACTCTTCGGAGATAATAGTGTGCTTCGGATAAGACTTGCGGATGATCTCGATAATCATCTGCTCGGCTTCGCGATCCACGTTGGTCACAAAGTCATTGGAACCTTTCTGAGTTGTCTCAACAGTGTCAGGCATTTCATAGTGTTTGGCAATCAGGTTGCCGGCCTTACGTGCAGCACGTATGGCGATGGTAAGCATCGGATGCATGGGGTTGTCCACCGGGATGTTAAAGAACGAAAATAAACGCGGCAGAGTATAACAGGTGATCGTCAATCTGACTATTCTTGTGTTAAGATATTGCGATAATTTCTCAAAGAAAGTGTGTTATGTCCGAAAATATCCGAATCGTCCTGGTTGAAACCTCACATACAGGCAATATGGGCTCCGCTGCGCGGGCTATGAAAACAATGGGGTTATCCAGCCTTTATCTGGTCAATCCGCAGGTACAGCCGGACTCTCACGCCATCGCGCTGTCTGCCGGTGCCAGTGATGTTATCGGCAATGCAAAGATTGTCAGCACCCTGGATGAGGCGATTGCCGGTTGTGAACTGGTGATCGGCACCAGTGCCCGGTCACGCACACTGCCGTGGCCGATGGTTGAACCGCGTGAATGCGGGGAAAAAAGTGTTAAAATCGCACAGACTGCCCCGGTCGCGATTATTTTCGGCCGTGAACGTGTCGGGCTGACCAACGATGAATTGCAGAAGTGTAATTATCATCTTTATATCCCGACCAACCCGGAATACGGCTCGCTGAACCTGGCAATGGCGGTGCAACTGGTCAGTTATGAGATCCGGATGGCATTTCTTGCCTTTCAGAATGAGAGCGAACCGGCAAATAATGATGAGGCAGATGAGGTACACTATCCGCCGGCGGATGATATGGAGCGGTTTTACACGCATCTGGAATCGGTTCTCAATGAATCCGGTTTTATCCGCAAAGCACACCCGGGTCAGATTATGAACCGTCTGCGCCGCTTATTTACCCGCGCGCATCCGGAAACACAGGAGCTGAATATCCTGCGTGGTATCCTGACTTCTGTTGAGAAATGGGCGAAAAAATAGTTGAGTAAATTACTGGGTTAAATAGTTGACTAAATTACTCAGGAATGACACAATTTCTTCACCATTTATCACGGGGATCCGGTTATGAGACTGACATCAAAAGGGCGCTATGCGGTAACCGCTATGCTCGACGTAGCGCTGCACTCCCATGAGGGGCCCGTACCACTGGCTGACATTTCTGAACGTCAGGGTATCTCCCTCTCTTATCTTGAGCAACTCTTCTCCCGTCTGCGTAAAAACGAGCTGGTTTCCAGCGTTCGCGGGCCGGGCGGCGGGTATCTTCTGGCACGCGGTGCCGGTGAGATTTTCATTGCTCAGGTCATCTCGGCCGTCGATGAATCCGTTGATGCGACCCGCTGTCAGGGAACTCAGGAAGGTTGTCAGGGCGGTGACCGCTGTCTGACACACGCGCTGTGGCGTGACCTGAGTGACCGTATTACTGATTTCTTAAGCAGTATCAGTCTGGAAGAGTTAGTAAATCATAAAGAAGTGATTGATGTTGCTGATCGCCAGGATGATAAACGTCGTGCACATAATCTGGCAATTAACGAAACGATTATCAATCTGCAAGCATAAGCAGAAACCTGCGTTAACAACGCAACCGTAGTTCATGGAGCAATTGAGCGATGAAATTACCGATTTATTTAGATTACTCAGCAACCACCCCGGTTGACCCGCGTGTTGCTGAAAAAATGATGCAATGCCTCACAATGGACGGCATCTTCGGCAACCCGGCCTCACGTTCTCACCGCTTTGGCTGGCAGGCCGAAGAGGCTGTCGATATTGCCCGTAACCAGATTGCTGATCTGGTCGGCGCTGACCCGCGTGAAATCGTGTTCACTTCCGGTGCCACCGAGTCTGACAACCTGGCAATTAAAGGTGCAGCCAAATTCTATGAGAAAAAAGGCAAGCACATTATTACCTGTAAAACTGAGCATAAAGCGGTACTCGATACCTGCCGTCAGTTAGAGCGCGAAGGGTTTGAAGTAACCTATCTTGCGCCGCAGCGTAATGGCCTGATCGACCTGGCTGAACTCGAAGCTGCAATGCGTGAAGACACCATTTTAGTCTCAATCATGCATGTGAATAACGAAATCGGTGTGATTCAGGATATCGAAGCAATCGGTGAACTGTGCCGCAGCAAAGGGATTGTTTTCCATGTGGATGCCACCCAGAGCGTCGGTAAAGTGCCGGTTGATTTAAGCAAACTGAAAGTGGATCTGATGTCCTTCTCCGGCCATAAGATTTACGGCCCGATGGGTATCGGCGCACTGTATGTCCGCCGCAAACCGCGTATCCGCATTGAAGCGCAGATGCACGGCGGTGGTCACGAGCGCGGTATGCGTTCCGGTACACTGGCAGTTCATCAGATTGTCGGTATGGGTGAAGCTTACCGTATCGCCAAAGAAGAGATGGCAGCGGAAGCTGAGCGTCTGTCCGCACTGCGTATGCGTCTGTGGAACGGTATCAAAGATATCGAAGAAACCTATCTGAACGGTTGCCCGGAGCACTCCGCACCGAATATTCTTAACGTCAGTTTCAACTATGTTGAAGGTGAATCCCTGATGATGGCGCTGAAAGATCTCGCGGTATCATCCGGTTCTGCCTGTACGTCCGCCAGCCTGGAGCCGTCATATGTTCTGCGCGCCCTGGGTATGACCGATGAACTGGCGCACAGCTCAATCCGCTTCTCTCTGGGTCGTTTCACGACTGAGGAAGAGATTGACTATGCTATCAAACTTATCCATAACGCAATTGGCCGCCTGCGCGATCTTTCCCCGCTGTGGGAAATGCACAAGCAAGGTGTTGATATTAACAGTATTGAATGGTCACACCATTAATCAGACGGTTTCAGGAGTATAAACAATGGCTTATAGCGATAAAGTAATCGATCACTACGAAAACCCGCGCAACGTCGGTTCATTCGACAACGAAGACCCGACTGTCGGCAGCGGCATGGTGGGTGCACCGGCCTGTGGTGACGTAATGAAGTTACAGATCAAAGTTGATGATAACGGCGTGATTGAAGACGCACGTTTCAAAACCTACGGCTGCGGCTCGGCGATTGCGTCAAGCTCACTGGTGACTGAGTGGATGAAAGGGAAGACCCTGGATGAAGCTGAAGCCATCAAAAATACCGCGATTGCGGAAGAACTGGAATTACCGCCGGTGAAAATTCACTGCTCGATTCTGGCTGAAGATGCGATCAAAGCAGCAATTGCGGATTACAAAAGTAAACGCCGGGGCAACTAATAGCCCGCCGCTGCCGGTGTGCAGCAGGTAAAACAATAAAATAATGGCGGATACTGATCCCATCGGTCATCCGCCATACTGGTTTATAGAGCGAGGTGTGTAATGTCCGTTTCTCTTACAGAAAGTGCGGCAAACCGGGTCACCAGTTTTCTGGCAAACCGCGGTAAAGGAGTAGGTCTGCGGTTAGGCGTGAGAACCTCCGGTTGCTCTGGTATGGCTTACGTACTTGAATTTGCCGATGTCATTAATGAAGATGATGTCGTCTTTGAAGATCACGGCGTAAAAGTGATCATCGACGGAAAAAGTATTGTGTATCTTGACGGCACGGAAGTGGATTTCGTGAAGGAAGGGTTAAACGAAGGGTTTAAATTCAATAACCCGAACGTCAACAGCGAATGTGGCTGCGGCGAGAGTTTTCACGTTTAACTGATCCATTTATCCGCGAAGAGAACACGATGAACTATTTTTCCCTGTTCAGCCTGCCTGTGCGTTATGACCTTGACACACAGGCACTTGCCGGTCGTTATCAGGATTTGCAGCGCCAGTATCACCCGGACAGATTTGCCGCCGGTGATGCGAAAGAACAAGCGCAGGCACTGACGATGGCCGCGACCATCAATGACGCCTACCAGTCCCTGAAACATCCCCTGAAACGTGCGGAATACATGCTGCTGTTACATGATATTGATATCAATAATGAACAGCACACAATGCATGACACCGCATTTCTGATGGAGCAGCTGGAGCTGCGCGAAGCCCTCGATATTATCGAACAGAAACAGGACAGTGATGCACTGGCCGGTTTTGCTGCCACTATCACTAAAATGACAAAAACCCGGATGGCAGAGATGATTCGTCAGCTGGATGACGAAGACTGGACCGCTGCTGCGGACAGCGTGCGTAAATTACGATTTTTGAGTAAACTGACGCAACAAATTGAAAATCTTGAAGAACGTTTGCTCGACAGTTTCTAGGGGAAAAATATGGCACTGTTACAAATCAGCGAACCGGGACAGGCTCCCGCCCCGCATCAGCGCCGCCTTGCCGCGGGTATCGATTTAGGCACCACCCATTCACTGGTCGCCACTGTGCGCAGTGGTGAAACCGACGTGCTGCCCGATCACGAAGGGCGTTATTTACTGCCTTCTGTCGTGCAGTACAGCGCGGATAACCGCCTGGTCGGCTGGGATGCCCGTGCAAATGCGGCTGCCGATCCTCAGAATACCATTATCTCTGTCAAACGCATGATGGGGCGCTCGCTGACCGACATCACTGAGCGCTATCCTGATCTGCCGTATCAGTTACAGGCGGGCGAAAACGGCCTGCCAATCATCCGCACTGCTGCCGGGCTGACGGATCCTGTCCGTGTCTCGGCGGATATTCTGTCCGTGCTGGCACAGCGCGCGCAGGAAACCCTCGGCGGTGAGCTGGATGGCGTGGTGATCACCGTTCCCGCCTATTTCGATGACGCGCAGCGTCAGGGCACCAAAGATGCAGCCCGCCTTGCCGGGTTACATGTGTTACGTCTGCTGAATGAGCCGACGGCAGCAGCAATCGCCTACGGGCTGGATTCCGGTCAGGAAGGGGTGATTGCGGTTTATGACCTCGGCGGCGGTACGTTTGATATCTCTGTGCTGCGTCTGAGCCGTGGTGTGTTTGAAGTACTGGCCACCGGCGGTGATACCGCGCTTGGTGGTGATGATTTCGATAACCTGATTGCTGACTGGATTTATGAACAGCGCGGCATTCAGTCACAGGGGCATTCGCAGCACCGTGAAGTATTAAATGCGGCGGCGGAAGCCAAAATTGCACTGTCTGATGCCGCACAAACCACCATCTCCCTGGATGGCTGGCAGGGTGTGCTGACCCGTGAGACCTTTGAGGAACTCATTCGTCCGCTGGTCAGAAAAACCCTGATGACCTGCCGCCGTGCCCTGAAAGATGCGGGAACGGATCAGGATGAAGTCCGCGAAGTGGTGATGGTCGGCGGATCAACCCGCGTGCCGCTGGTGCGTGAGCTGGTCGGTGAATTTTTCAGCAAAGAGCCGCTGACTTCGATTGACCCGGATAAAGTGGTTGCTATCGGTGCCGCGATTCAGGCAGATATCCTGGCCGGTAACAAACCGGACAGCGACATGCTGCTGCTGGATGTGATCCCGCTCTCGCTGGGGCTGGAAACCATGGGCGGCCTGGTGGAAAAAGTCATTCCGCGCAACACCACCATTCCGGCAGCCCGTGCCCAGGAATTTACCACCTTTAAAGACGGTCAGACCGCCATGACTATTCATGTGCTGCAGGGCGAGCGGGAAATGGTCAGCGACTGCCGCTCCCTGGCACGTTTCACCCTGCGCGGTATCCCGCCGATGGCTGCCGGTAACGCCCATATCCGTGTCACCTTCCAGGTGGATGCGGACGGGCTGCTGAGTGTCAGTGCACTGGAGAAATCCACCGGTGTGCAGGCCTCAGTCCAGATCAAACCGTCTTACGGCCTGAGCGATACCGATATCGCCGGGATGATCAAAGATTCACTCGAAAACGCAGAAAACGATTTATCCACCCGCCGTCTGGCGGAACAAAAAGTGGAAGCTGCCCGCCTGCTGGAGAGCCTGACTCAGGCGCTTTCAGAGGATGGCAATTTACTGAGCGACGACGAAAATGCTGCTATTGATGCGGCAGTCGGTGTGCTTATTGAGAGCGTTGAAGGCGACTCCCCAGCCGCCATTGAAAACGCAATTAAACAACTGGACAAGCAAACACAGGTATTCGCGGCGCGCCGGATGGACAATTCTGTCCGCAAGGCACTCGCGGGCCACTCTGTGGATGAGATATAACGGGAAGATTATGCCTAAGATTGTTTTTTTACCGCATGAGTCATTATGCCCTGAAGGTGCGGTATACGACGCAAATGAAGGTGAGTCAATTCTGGATGTTGCCCTGCGTAACGGTATCGAAATTGAACATGCCTGTGAGAAATCATGTGCCTGCACAACCTGTCACTGTATCGTCCGTGAAGGGTTTGACTCCCTCGGAGAGAGCAGTGAGCTGGAAGATGACATGCTGGACAAAGCATGGGGACTTGAGCCGGAAAGCCGTCTGAGCTGCCAGGCGAAAGTCGCGGATGAAGACCTGGTGGTGGAAATTCCGAAATACACCATCAACCACGCGCGTGAGCACTGATAAAGGAGCCTGAAATGGGACTGAAATGGCAGGACAGCCGTGAAATCGGCGAAGCTCTGTATGATCTGTACCCGGACACAGATCCGAAAACCGTGCGTTTCACCGATATGCACCAGTGGATCTGCGAACTGGACGAATTTGACGATGCCCCTGAAAAATCTAACGAAAAAGTATTAGAAGCAATTTTGTTAGTCTGGCTCGACGAATTTGAATGATGTCTTTTGTTACGCGCATCAGGCCGCACAATTGTGTTAGCGTGCGGTCTCTGATGCGCGTATGCTGTTACCGCCTCCTGTGCAGACCGGCACGCCGTGCATTCCTCAAAAAAATCTGACTGTTACGGCAGTCTAAAAGTCAAAAGAGAGAACGAAATGACGCAACTCATCATGCCTGTAACCTTATCGTATGAACCTGCTTCTCCGGCGTGGGGAGAGAAAGCCCTGGTCAGCGCGACTGACAAAGGAATGACTGTTCATTTAAGCCGTAAAGGGATGCTGTGCGCTGTACAGAGCGCGGGCCGCAAAATCGACGGTCAGGGCATCCGCAATGTGGTGCTGAGCGGCAGCAACTGGGATCTGGAAACCAGCTGGGCATTCTGGCAGGGCTTCCGTGGCCCGAAAGGCGCACGCTCGATTGAATGGCCGGAATTACCGGAAGCGGATAAAACCGAACTGGAACACCGTATCCGTATCATCGACTGGGTACGCGATATCATTAATACCCCGGCGGAAGAACTGAGCCCGGAACAACTGGCACAGCGTGCGGTTGATCTGCTGTGCGGCATTTCCTGCAATTCTGTCGGTTACCGTATCATCAAAGGGGAAGATTTACGCGAGCAGGGCTATATGGGGATCCATACGGTCGGCCGTGGTTCTGTACGTCCGCCGGTACTGCTGGCGCTGGATTACAATCCGGGCAAACAGGAAAATGCACCGGTGTTCGCCAGCCTGGTCGGCAAAGGGATCACCTTTGACTCCGGCGGCTACAGCCTGAAACCGTCTTCCTCCATGGACTCCATGAAATCCGATATGGGCGGCGCAGCCACCCTGACCGGCGCACTGGCAATGGCTATCAGCCGCGGCCTGCAAAAGCGTGTCAAACTGTATCTGTGCATCGCGGATAACCTGGTGAGCGGTAATGCCTTCAAACTGGGTGATATTATCCGTTACAGCAACGGTAAATCCGTTGAAATCATGAATACTGATGCGGAAGGGCGTCTGGTACTGGCGGATGGTCTGATTGAAGCGGACAAAGATAACGCCGGATTTATCATCGATGCAGCGACCCTGACCGGGGCGGCGAAAACTGCGGTCGGTAACGACTATCACGCGGTGATGAGTTTCGATGACGCGCTGTACAATGAACTGATGTCAGCCGCTGATCAGGAAAAAGAGATGTTCTGGCGTCTGCCGCTGGCAGAATTCCACCGCCGTCAGATGCCGTCCTCCTTTGCGGATCTGAGCAACACCGGGGCACCGAATACTGCCGGGGCAAGTACCGCAGCGGCATTCCTGTCTTACTTTGTGGAAGATTACCGCAAGAACTGGCTGCATATCGACTGTGCAGCCACTTATCGCAAAGCGCCGTCAGACTTATGGTCTGCGGGTGCAACCGGGTACGGTGTGCGCACTGTGGCGGCACTGCTGCTGAAAAAAGCCGGACAGTAACCGGGCATTGCCCTGCTGATTCTGCTGTAAAACGGTCACATAACATGTGGCCGTTTTTCTGTGATATTTACGAAGACAGATGCTGAAATAAGGAGTTCTGTAATGGCGGATACACTCCCGGTGCAGGAAGTGATGATTGAACAGGGCAGCGCATTGCTGCTCAGCGTACCGGAAAACAAACCGGACGCAGTGCTGGATGCGCTGACCGGCGTGTTTAAACAGCACAAACCGGTGCGCCGTGCATTTTGGGTAATGGCAGCCGAAAAAAACAATACTGTCCCGGATGAACCGGTGCTGCTGATTGTGCTGGAGCTGAGTGAAGAGCAGGAAGCGGATACTGTGATCCGCCAGGCGGCTGAGGCTGCGATGGAGCACCTCGCTGACGGGGAGCATATTGATTTTTGTCTGTTAAATCCGGATGAAAATGACGGGCTGACGCACTTCCTGACACAGCACACTCAGGCATTCTATCAGCGCCGTCTCGGTGGCTGGCTGCGTAACGCCATTCCTGTAACAGAAGCGTAACAATAATTTATCCGGATGGTGAATATGTGTAGTGCATATATTCAGAATAATGCACTATACGCTTGTTTAGGCTTTGTTTACACTTCGTGAAATAATACCGAACAAGTGCCCGTTTTCCGGGCTCACCAGAAAGGATTGATTATGCGTTCTCCGATTGCAGGACAGGGTCCCGGCAAAAAACGCTGCATTGCAGTGCTTCTTGCATCAGCGCTGGCGCTCATGGGTTGTGATGACACCGGCAGTAAAACCACGGCGGCGGGCAGCAATGACAGCGCGCCGGCCAATAATAAAGAAAACTCGTCTTCTTCATCTGCTTCCTCTCCGTCTGCGAAAAAAACACAGGATGCCGCATCACTGGCAGAGCTGAGTAAGCGCTACGCCGGAAAAGATGTGACTATCATTGACGCTTCTGAGATCCAGCTCGACGGCGCAAATGCGATGGTGGTGACCTTCTCCGTTCCGCTGGATCCGAACCAGGATTTCAGTCAGTTTGCCCGTCTGGTGGACGTGAAAAACGGTAAGCTGGAAGGTGCCTGGGAGCTGTCGGATAACCTGATGGAGCTGCGGATGCGCCATCTGCCGCCGTCACGGGAATTGCAGCTGAGTATCGATCGCGGCGTGCGCGGTATCAATGAGCGCACACTGGTTAACGGTTACGATTTAAAACTGACCACTGCGGATGTGGTACCGAGTGTCGGTTTTGCCAGCCGCGGCTCGCTGTTCCCGGCAGATGTCCTGCAGGGACTGCCGGTATTCGCGCTGAACGTGGACAGTATTGATGTCAATTTTTACCGCATCAAACCGGATTCTCTGGCTTCTTTCCTGGCAAGCTGGCAGTACGGTAACAATCTCCAGTACTGGAATTCGGATGATCTGCTGAATAACACTGATCTGGTCTATACCGGGCGTTTTGAGCTCAATCCGCAGAAAAACACCCGCGAAAATATGCAGATCCCGCTGAAGGATATCAAGCCGTTACAGGAAGAGGGCGTGTATCTGGCGGTCATGCAGCAGGCCGGGCGTTACAGCTACACCATGCCTGCCACACTCTTTACCCTGAGTGATATCGGCGTTTCCATGCACAGCTATCTTAATGAGCTGGATGTATTTACTCAGTCGCTGGCCAAAGGCAGCGCACTGAAAGGTGTGGAAATCCGTCTGCTCGACAGCAAAGGTCAGCTTCTGGGCAAAGCAGAAACCGACAGCAGCGGTCATGCAAAACTGGATCGCGGGGCGGATGCCGCGCTGTTACTGGCGATTAATAACGGCCAGACCAGTATGATCGACCTGAAAAACCCGGCGCTTGACCTGGCAGAGTTTGATATCGCCGGTCCGCAGGGCTATGCAAAACAATTCTTCGTTTTTGGTCCGCGTGACCTGTACCGTCCGGGGGAAACTCTGGTAATTAACGGCCTGCTGCGCGACGGCGATGGCCATCCGGTTAAAGATCAGCCTGTCAAAGTGGATGTGCTGAAAAATGACGGTCAGGTGGCTTCCACCTTCGTCTGGCAGCCGGAAAACGGTCTTTATCAGTACCAGTATGCGATTCCGGAAAACATCGAGACCGGTAAGCTGACACTGCGTTTTGACCTCGGGGATAACACACCGCGCTTCTACAGCGTCAATGTGGAAGATTTCATGCCTGAGCGCATGGCGATGGAAATCAAAACCGACAAACAGCCGATCACCACACAGCAATCCGCTGATTTTGAGATTGAAGGCCATTATCTCTATGGTGCACCGGCAGCCGGTAACCAACTGACCGGACAACTCTTTATGCGTCCGGATCGCGAAGCGTCCGCCAAACTGCCGGGCTTTGAATTCGGTAATATTCAGGAAGAGAACCTGACCCGCACCCTGGATGAATTCGACGAAACCATGGATGACAGCGGTGAACTCGCATTCACCATCAGTAATGATTACTGGAAAGAGGTGAAATCGCCGTTTAAATTAATCCTCCAGGCAAGCCTGATGGAAACCGGCGGCCGTCCGGTGACCCGCCGTGCGGATGTCGCGGTATGGCCAGCCGCGAAAATGGCCGGTATTCGTCCGGTCTTCGCCAAAAAAGAGGTTTACGACTACCGCACTGACAAATATGTGTCGCAGTACAGCATGGATGAAGATTCACTGGCTGAATTCGAAATTGTCTATACCGACCGTCAGGGTAATAAGTTAAAAGCGGATGATCTGAATGCGCGTCTGATTTATGAGCGCCGCGACTATTACTGGCGCTGGTCCGACTCCGAAGGCTGGTCATCCGGTTATGATCAGAAAGACCTCGTGATGTCTGATGACAAAATCAGTATCGCCAAAGACGGTACCGCAAAAGTGACCGTCCCGGTCTCCTGGGGGGCATACCGTCTGGAAGTGGTGGATCCGTCTACCGGGCTGACCAGCAGTGTGCGTTTCTGGGCGGGCTATTCCTGGCAGGATAACACCGGCGGTACCGGTGCGGTTCGCCCGGACCAGGTGAAACTGAAACTGGATAAACCAAATTATCACGCCGGTGATAAAGTTAAACTGAATGTGACTGCACCGCAGGCCGGTAAAGGCTATGTGCTTCTGGAATCCAGTGACGGTCCGCTGTGGTGGCAGGAAGTGGATGTGCCGGAAGGCGGCACCGATGTGGAAGTCCCGCTGAACAAAGAGTGGACACGCCACGACCTGTACGCGACTGCGGTGGTTGTCCGCCCGGGCGACAGCTCCCGTCAGGCGACCGTCAAACGCGCGGTCGGTATCCTGCATATCCCGATGGCCGATCCGGCCCGTAAGATTGATGTGACACTGGATACGCCGGCCCGCATCCGTCCGAATCAGGATCTGACCGTTAAAATCAAAGCAAAAGCACAGGACGGCAAAGCAGCACCGGAAAAAGTGAATGTGCTGATTTCCGCCGTGGACACCGGTGTGCTCAATATCACCGACTATAAAACGCCGGATCCGTATGACGCCTTCTTCGGCCGCAAACGCTACAGCGTGGACCAGTATGATGTCTATGGACAGTTGATTGAGGGCAGTGGTCGTCTCGGCACACTGCGGTTTGGTGGTGACGGCGGCGATGATCTCGATCGCGGCGGCCTGAAACCGCTGACCGAAGTGCAGATTATCGCGCAGCAGGCGGCACCGGTGGAACTGAATGCGCAGGGCGAAGGGACTGTTACTCTGCCGATTCCGGATTTCAACGGTGAACTGCGCCTGATGGCTCAGGCCTGGACGGACGAAGATTTCGGACATGCGCAGAATAAAGTGATTGTTGCTGCACCGGTGATCAGTCAGATGGCACTGCCGCGCTTTATGGCCGGTGGTGACCGTTCACAGCTGACGCTGGATCTGACCAACCTGACCGATGAAACACAGAATCTGACCGTGAATTTCAGTGCGGACGGCATGGTGCATCTCAAAGGGGCGGCAGAGAAAGAAGTCACCCTGGCGAAAGGCCAGCGCACCTCCGTGAATGTTCCGGTTGAAGCGGCAAACGGCTTTGGTCAGGGCGAGGTGTTTATGACGGTCAAAGGGCTGAAACTGCCTGATGAAAGCAGCAACACCTATAAAAACAGCTGGAAAATCGGCGTGCGTCCGGCATACCCGGCTGAAACCGTTTCTTACTCGATGTCACTCGGCAATGGCGGAGAATGGGCGTTACCGGCAGATCAGATCGGTTATCTGGATGCGAATACTGTGTCCGGTGAAATGACGCTGACCAGCCGTCCGCCGCTGGATATCTCGCGTTATATCCGTGAACTCTATGCCTATCCGTACGGCTGTCTGGAGCAGACGGTGAGCGGGCTGTATCCGTCCCTGTACTCCTCTGAGGCTGAGCTGAAGAAACTGGGCATCAAAACCCAGACTGACGCCGGACGCCGCCAGGCGGTGATGACCGGTATTCCGCATCTGCTCGGCATGCAGCGCAGTGACGGCAGCTTCTCCCTGTGGGATAACAGCGGCGCGGAAGAGCCGTGGCTGACTGCATACGCGACAGACTTCCTGTTCCGTGCCGGACAGCGCGGGTTTGATGTCCCGGCGGATGCCCTGAGCAACGCCAATAACCGCCTGCTGCGTTATCTGCAGGATCGCTCGGTGATCAGCAGCAACTATTACGGCAACAGCGACCAGATGCGCTTTGCGGTACAGGCGTATGCCGGTTATGTGCTGGCACAGCAGCAGAAAGCACCGCTCGGCGCACTGCGTCAGGTCTATCAGCGCCGTGATGATGCCGCAAGCGGACTGGCACTGGTACAGCTGGGTATTGCCCTGAAGAAAATGGGGGATGCGGATCGCGGCAACGAAGCCATCCGTTTGGGTGTGATGAAGAACCGTGACAGCGTCTATACCGGCGATTACGGCAGCACCATCCGTGATGATGCGATGATTATTGCGCTGCTGAGTGAGGCGGATTCTAATGCGGATCAGCGTTACGGCAAGTTGCAGGCACTCTCTGCGGAGATACAGAATAACCGTTACTTCTCCACTCAGGAGAGCAACGCCTTGTATCTGGCAGGCCGCCAGTACATTAATCAGAGCGAAAAACCGTGGTCTGCCCTGATCAACGGACAGGCCCCGGCAGTCAGCCGTGACAGCGCGCTGCGTGAGACTCTCACAGCGGCACAGCTGAACAACGGCATCAGTGTCGCGAACCGCGGGGATGCTGAGCTGTTCGGTCGTGTGAATATCACCGGCTATCCGTTACAGGCACCGCACCCGTCATCTGAAGTGCTGAAGATCAAGCGGACGTATATGGATCTGAACGGTAACCCGATCAGTATTGACCGCCTGAGCAGCGGTGACCTGGTGGCAGTCCGTCTGGATATCCAGGCTGACCGCAACGTACCGGATGCGCTGGTGGTGGATCTGTTACCGGCCGGTCTGGAGCTGGAAAACCAGAACCTGGCGGCAGCCAGTGCAAGTCTGGCAGACAGCGCGCCGAATCTGGCTGAAGCTATCCGGGATATGCAGCAGGCCAATATCCGCCATACCGAGTACCGTGATGATCGCTTTGTCTCCCAGGTGGCGGTGGAAGAGTACCGTCCGGTGACGCTGGTCTATCTGGCCCGCGCGGTTACACCGGGTAAATACAGTGTTCCGGCACCGCAGGTGGAATCGATGTATATTCCGGCCTGGCGTGCCACCGGTGTGACACCGGCGACACTGGAAGTGGTTCGTTAACAGCACCGTTTGTTGTCCGCAGCCTCCGGGCTGCGGCAGCAAAATATGTTTTATGCCCTTATAGTCTGTTATAAGGGCATTTTTATCTTAAGAATTCTGATAATGCGGTTTGATACATGAAAGTGTGGTTTAAACGTCTCGCGCTGACCGGCCTGATAACAATTGTTCTGACACCGCCGCTGCTCTGGCTGGCCGATAAAATCTGGCCTTTGCCGCTGGATGAGGTGGTGATGGCACGCACGGTTACGGCTGAGGACGGGTCACCGCTGTGGCGTTTCGCCGACAGTAACGGCGTGTGGCGCTACCCGGTCACACTGAAGGATGTATCACCGGAATTTATTGAAGCGCTTCTGACATACGAAGATCGCTATTTCTATCAGCACCCGGGCATCAACCCGGTGGCTATCGGCCGCGCGGCGTTGCAGGATCTGACCTCCGGACGTATTGTCTCCGGCGGCAGCACGCTCTCCATGCAGGTCGCCCGTCTGCTCGATCCCCATGACCGCACTCTGACCGGCAAACTGAAACAGGTTTTCCGCACCATTCAGCTGGAGTGGCACTATTCCAAAGATGAGATTCTGGAGATGTATCTTAACCGCGCCCCGTACGGCGGCACGGTAGAGGGTATTGGTGCGGCGAGCTGGATGTATCTCGGCAAACCACCGTCGGAACTGACCGCCGGAGAAGCGGCATTGCTGGCGGTCCTGCCGCAGGCACCAAGCCGTCTGCGACCGGATCGTTATCCGCAGCGCGCGGAAGCGGCCCGTAATAAGGTGCTTGACCGGCTGGCCGAATTTGAGGTGTGGCCGCAGTCAAAAGTGAATGATTTAAAGCAGGAGAGTATCTGGCTGGCACCGCGCCAGGTGCCGCATTCCGCGCCGCTGCTGGCACGGCGTGTGGCGCAGGGGGTGAAAGACCCGGTGATCCGCACCACCATCAATCCTGCCATTCAGCGCCAGCTGGAGGAGATGGCCCGCAACCGCAAATATCAGCTGCCGGAAAAAACCTCTCTCGGCATTATGGTGGTGGATAACCGCGATATGAGTGTGAAGGGCTATGTCGGCTCTATCGATTTCTCTGATGATACCCGTTTCGGGCATGTGGATGTGAACAGCGCCTGGCGTTCACCGGGCTCCACACTGAAACCGTTTTTATATGCCCTGGCGATGGATGAGGGGCTGATCCACAGTGAATCCCTGTTACAGGATGTGCCGCGCCGCTTTAATGATTACCGCCCGGGCAACTTTGATACCGGGTTCAGCGGGCCGGTGAGTGTCAGTGAGGCACTGCGCCGCTCTCTGAATCTGCCGGTGGTTCAGTTGCTGGATGTTTATGGTCCGAAACGGTTCAGTGCCAAACTGCGTAACGTCGGTCTGGAACTGCGTTTTCCGCTCGGCAGTGACCCGAATCTGTCGCTGATCCTGGGCGGTACCGGGGCGCGGATGGATCAGCTGATTGCGGCCTACAGCGCGTTTGCCCGTCAGGGCAAAGTGGCACCGGTGCGTTTTCGTCCGGAAGATCCGCTGGCAGAGCGGCAGCTGATCTCCCCGGGTGCGGCGTGGATCACGCGCCGGGTCATGGCCGGAGAGACACGGCCGCTGGCGGATGACCGGCTGGCGCAGGATGTGCCGCTGGCGTGGAAAACCGGCACCAGTTACGGCTACCGTGATGCCTGGGCGCTGGGGGTGAATAACCGTTACACCATCGGGGTGTGGGTCGGTCGTCCGGACGGCACACCGGTGGCCGGACAGGCCGGGTTTGCAACCGCGATCCCGATCCTGTATCAGGTGGACAGTTATCTGCGGGCACGCGGAGGTAAAAAATTGCCGGACCCGAAACCCATCAGCGTCAGCAGTAAGATGATTTGCTGGCCGTCAGGGCTGGCAGCGGACAAGCAGGATCCGAACTGCCGTCAGCAGCGGATAGCGCTGGTGCTGGATAATACTGTGCCGCCGACACTGCCGTCAGCAGGGCAGGAAAGCCTGTCCGGCACCAATGCGGTGATCTGGGTTAACGGGCAGGGGGAGCGGGTGTCACCGGATTGTCCGGATGCACAGGAGAAAACCGTGGCGCTGTGGCCGATTGCGCTGGAGAGCTGGCTGCCGCCGGGTGAACGCCGCAGCCACCGTCTGCCGCCTGTCAGCAAAACCTGTCCGCCGCTGCGGGTGGAGGCTGCACCGCTGCTGATTTCCGGGATCCGCGAAGGGGATGTGCTGCGCCGTCTGCCGCTGGCGAAAACCCTTGACCTGCGGGTGGTGACGCAGGGCGGAGAGGGCACTCAGTGGTGGTTTCTTAACGGCGACCAGGCGGGCAGTACTGAGTCCGGTGAGCCGCTGCTGCTGACGCTGGACACCCCGGGGCGTTATCAGCTGACGGTGCTGGATCTCAGCGGCCAGGTCAGTTCAGTCAGTTTTACCCTGAAATAGCAGAAACGGCGGGAACCGCAGCGGAAAAAGTGTGATACAGACGGAAAATCTGTGATCTGTTATGCGGAATACTTTGCAAAAATGTTGCGTAACTGTAGGAAAAACAGAGGTGAGCCCGTATAATCACCGCCTTACCACAAGGTGTGGACCGGTCTGCCGTCAGCCGCAAATAACAATGACAACAGCGCACATGCGCACAATGAGGTCAATTCATGTCTGTACAACGCACATTTTCTATCATTAAGCCAAACGCCGTAAAGAAAAATGCTATCGGGGCCATTTACCACCGTTTTGAAAGCGCCGGTTTCCGTATTATCGCCGCCAAAATGCTGCACCTGACCCGCGAACAGGCGGAAGGATTCTACGCTGAGCACAAAGGCCGCCCGTTCTTTGATGGTCTGGTAGAATTTATGACATCCGGCCCGATTATGGTACAGGTGCTGGAAGGGGAAAATGCCGTGCAGCGTCACCGTGATCTGATGGGCGCCACCAATCCGGATAACGCCCTGGCCGGTACACTCCGCGCAGATTACGCCGACAGTTTCACTGAAAATGCCGTACACGGCTCTGATGCGGAAGAATCCGCTGCCCGTGAAATTGCCTATTTCTTCACTGAAGATGAAATCTGCCCGCGCTGATCATTCATTTCTGCCGGAGCCTCCCGCAGGTTCCGGCTGCTCCCGCCGCTGTATTCTCTTATATTTTTGTTCCGCTGAGACTGTGTTATAAACATTAAAATTAATGTGGATATTTCAGGCTGTCAGGGAACCCGTATGAAAAAATATATTTATATTGCCGGTATACTGCTTGTCAGTATTTTTTTTATCGCACAGATGGCCGGCGGCCCGGAGTGTATTGAAGATTACGGTAATAACGTCAGAAAAATATGTACCCCGAAAGAAAATGTTATTTTGTGGGAGCAGAACTTCGGGCAATCTGCGGATAATGACGCTGTCAGAAAAGTAAAATACGACAAAGCAGATTTAAACGATTTATTTTTCAGTGAAAATATCCGGGTTCATTTTCTGGCAGAGAACGGCAAGGTTTATCATGTCGCGATGGACACATTGCGTGACCCGGATTGTCAGGGCAGCAGCGGGGATTTTTCAATTACGCCGCTGGTTACACCGCGTTGCTGGTTTGGTGATAATATCCGTGAATATCGTATCCGGCTGGACCTGGTCAGTGAGGACGCAGACAGTTTCAGGTTGTCCCCCGAAAATACACGCTATTACAATTATGCGTATGATAAAGAACATGTGTATTTCAATGGTTTTTATCGTTCTGACGATGCGGATCCTGCCACATTCCGCCGTGTGGTCACGGACAATCCGGATAAAAAGCTGCCGGAAAAACTGTACACCGATAATCAGCGTCTGTATCTCGATTACCGGAAAATAGCCGATGAATCATGGGATGACCTGACCGATATCCGTATTATCCCGGTGTCAGTGAACTGGAAAACCCTGATGAGCGGGATCGTATTAAGGGGAAACCGTGCTGTTGACGATAACAGCGGTTTTACCCTGAAAAAAGGCAGTAAGACCGGAGTGTTATATCTGTTTTCCGATGATAATGTTGCTGTGTCAACCGCTGCGGATATTCCGGTAACGGCAGATCAGCAATGTTATCTGAACAATATCGTGGTTTGTCATATCGGCGGTGATTTTTATAAAATAAGCTACCGCTACGGTGACCCGCTGTTTGAAAAAATAACGGATTCAAACCGATCCCGTATCAGTAAAGAGTGGGATAATTTATTATCTTATTACTGAAATGCGGTATCCGGTTTTTTCATTTGCCATATCACCATTAATGTTTGTACAATGCCGCGCCCCGTTATGATACGGGGCTTTTATATTTCCGCTGTATCCGTGACGCCGTCCGTTTCAGCGGCTATCCTTATTCCTGTATCTGTGATGCGCGCCGCGTGTCACCGCCGAAAGTGTAACAACGAGGCAATGTTAACAATGTCAGAACTGACCACCCAAGACGCCTGTGTAACAGGCTCCGCACCGATTGCTCCTGAAAAAATCAACGGAAAAATTAATTTACTCGACCTGACCCGCAAAGAAATGCGCCAGTTTTTCGCCGATATGGGCGAGAAACCTTTCCGTGCTGATCAGGTGATGAAGTGGATTTACCACTATTGCTATGATGATTTCGATCTGATGACCGATATCAACAAAGTACTGCGCACCAAACTGAAAGCGGTGGCGGAAATCCGTGCCCCGGAAGTGTCAGAAGAACAGCGTTCTGCGGACGGCACCATCAAGTGGGCTATCCGTGTCGGCGACCAGGAAGTAGAAACCGTCTATATCCCGGAAGATGACCGCGCGACTCTGTGTGTCTCTTCCCAGGTCGGTTGTGCACTGGAATGCAAATTCTGCTCAACCGCGCAACAGGGCTTTAACCGCAACCTGCGCGTCTCTGAAATTATCGGCCAGGTCTGGCGTGCCGCGAAAATCATCGGCTCCCTGAAATCCAGCGGCCGCCGTCCTATCACCAACGTGGTGATGATGGGGATGGGTGAACCGCTGCTGAACCTGACCCATGTTGTCCCGGCGATGGAAATCATGCTGGATGACTTCGGTTTCGGGCTCTCCAAACGCCGCGTGACGATTTCCACCTCCGGTGTGGTTCCGGCACTGGATAAACTCGGTGATATGATCGATGTGGCGCTTGCCATTTCCCTGCACGCACCGACGGATGATGTGCGTGATGAAATCGTGCCGATCAACAAAAAATATAACATTGAGACATTCCTGGCATCTGTGCGCCGTTATCTCGGAAAATCCAATGCGAACGGCGGCCGTGTGACCGTGGAGTATGTCATGCTGGATCATATCAATGACAG
This sequence comes from Morganella sp. B601, assembly GCF_051172335.1. Classification (NCBI taxonomy): domain Bacteria; kingdom Pseudomonadati; phylum Pseudomonadota; class Gammaproteobacteria; order Enterobacterales; family Morganellaceae; genus Morganella; species Morganella sp. B601. The sequence continues at coordinate 196,074 of NZ_JBPIZE010000003.1, read as the reverse complement.
CACTGACCAGGCGCATCAGCTGGCGGCCTGTCTGAAAGACACGCCGAGCAAAATTAACCTGATCCCGTGGAACCCGTTCCCGGGCGCCCCTTACGGGCGCAGCTCAAACAGCCGGATTGACCGTTTTGCCAAGGTACTGATGGAATACGGTTTCACCACCATTGTCCGCAAAACACGCGGTGATGATATTGACGCTGCCTGCGGACAGCTGGCCGGTGATGTTATCGACCGGACCAAACGGACACTGAAAAAACGCATGGCCGGTGAACCAATCTCTGTCAAAGCAGTCTGACAGTAATATTAAGTAACACTCCCCGGTGACTGTTTACGTTAATATACCTGCCTTACAGACAAGGAGGCAGTATGATAAGGGCGTATTCCCCGGGCTTAATTGCAGTAATGCTGCTGGCAGGGGGCCGGACAGCACCCGTGACACAGACCGTACCGGCTGCGACCGGTACCCGTCTTGCACTGGGTGAGGCTTATCTTCAGGCCGGCCGGTATGATGCCGCACGGTATCATTTTGACCGGGTACTGAAAGTACAGCCGCAGCATACCGGTGCGCTGACAGGCGCGGCGCTGAGTGCAAAATGCGATCAGCAGCCTGAAATTGCGGAAAAATACCTGAATTTAGCCGTGAATTCCCCGTCAGGCAGTGATAGTGTGGTACAGTACATTTTGGCTTATGAGTGTCCGCCGGATAACAGTCTGTAAAACAATATAAAAGTGATGTTGTTTTCAGGATTATTTTTATCATTACGGGTGGCATGCAGTATGCCGGAATACGGAACTTCGGTGCGCGGAAGGGCAGATCTCCGCGCTTTCTCGTAACCAGAACTGTTTGTGTCCTGAAACTCATGAATAACTCTCAATCTCAAGATAATCTCCAACTCACTCTTGGCCAATTCTTAACACAACGTCGGGAACAACTTCAGTTATCACGGGAAACAGTCGCCGACAGACTTTGTCTTAAACTGACTACAGTGCGTGAAATCGAAGAAGATGCACTGAAAGAAGGCAACCCGACCTTTATCCGCGGTTATATCCGCACGTATGCCAAGCTGTTGCAGATCCCTGAATCTGCGATCATGCCTTATCTTGATAAAATCGCCCCCGCTCAGATGACCAAAGTCCAGCCGATGAAAAGTGTGACTATCGGCCGTCAGCGTAAAAAACGCGAAGGCTGGCTGATGAAGTTTACCTGGCTGGTACTGTTGGTGGTTCTGGCACTGGTGGGCGTGTGGTGGTGGCAGCAGTATCAGGCACAACAGGCCGATATTGCCTCACTGGCACAACAGAATGATGTCACCGTGAATGCCCCGGCAGATGTTCCGGGTACCGACCCGGCAGACAGCACTGCACCACAGACACTGAATGCCCCTGCCGGAACGCCGGACACCGCTCCGGCCGGTAATACCAATACCGCTGCACTGGAATTATCGGCAGCCACCCCGCAGGATCAGGAAATTGACAGCAGCAAGATTGTGCCGCTGCCGGGCAGTGACCGTGTACCGGCGGTTGTTAACCGTACCGTGGACAGTGAAGGCGGCACGCTGCCGACCACCACACAGACACAGGATGGTCTGGTTCTGACCTTTAAAAACACCTGCTGGCTGGAAGTGACAGATAACAAAGGTACAAAAATTTTCAGCGGCACCAAACAGAAAGGGGATACCCTGGAATTTGCGGGCGCAGAACCTTACCGTCTGAAAATCGGCGCACCGGCTGCCGTGGATGTGCAGTTCAAAGGTCAGAGTGTTGACCTGAGTCATTTTGTTAAGGCAAACCGGGTGGCAAACCTGAGTGTGCCGAAAGCCGGTGAATAATTGGTTTATAAATTAAATCTTTACTACACAATAAACACAGCAATGATTAAGGACACAAGGATGTTCCGGAGAAAGACTTATGCATAATGAATCCCCGATAAAAAGACGCAAATCCACCCGAATTTACGTGGGAAATGTGCCGGTCGGTGATGGTGCACCAATCGCCGTACAATCAATGACAAACACCCGGACAACGGATGTTGAGGCGACCGTCAGACAAATTAAATCCCTTGAACGCGTCGGCGTGGATATTGTCCGCGTGTCAGTACCGACCATGGATGCGGCGGAAGCATTTAAACTGATTAAACAGCAGGTCTCTGTACCGCTGGTGGCGGATATTCACTTTGACTACCGCATTGCGCTGAAAGTGGCGGAATACGGCGTGGATTGTCTGCGTATCAACCCGGGCAATATCGGCAGCGAGGAGCGTATCCGTCAGGTGGTGGATTGCGCCCGTCATTATAATATCCCTATCCGTATCGGAGTTAACGGCGGTTCACTGGAAAAAGATATCCAGGAAAAATACGGCGAACCGACACCGGAAGCGCTGGTGGAATCTGCCATGCGTCATGTGGATATTCTCGATCGTCTGAATTTTGACCAGTTTAAAGTCAGTGTAAAAGCGTCAGATGTGTTCCTGGCAGTCGGTGCTTACCGTCTGCTGGCACAGAAAATTGATCAGCCGCTGCACTTGGGTATTACCGAAGCGGGCGGCGCACGTGCCGGTTCTGTGAAATCCGCTATCGGGTTAGGTATGCTGCTGTCGGAAGGTATCGGTGATACGCTGCGTATCTCACTGGCAGCCGATCCGGTGGAAGAAGTGAAGGTCGGGTTTGATATCCTGAAATCCCTGCGTATCCGTTCGCGCGGCATTAACTTTATCGCCTGTCCGACCTGCTCCCGTCAGGAGTTCGACGTGATTGGCACCGTGAATGCCCTGGAACAGCGGCTGGAAGATATCATCACTCCGATGGATGTATCGATTATCGGCTGTGTGGTCAATGGTCCGGGCGAGGCGGAAGTCTCCACACTGGGTGTGACCGGCGCGAAAACGCGCAGCGGGTTCTACGAAGACGGTGTCCGTCAGAAAGAGCGCCTGGATAACACCGATATGATTGATCAGCTGGAAGCGAAAATCCGTGCCAAAGCGGCCATGCTGGATCAGAATAACCGGATTGATATCAGTCTGGTTGAGAAAGAATAATCGCGGACCGGCTCATTATTGACGGGCCGGTTTTGTCTGTTTTGGCAGATATGCTGTTTTAAGACGATATATCCGCCTCCCGATATTGCGCCCGCACAGGGTCGCTTTTATAATCGGAAACATATTTCATTGAGTTAAGAGAATTAACGTGGCGACAAAAATCCAATCTGTTCGTGGTATGAATGATTATCTGCCTGCTGATACTGCGGTATGGCAGCGTATTGAAAACACGCTTAAACGCATTCTGACAAGCTACGGGATCAGTGAAATCCGTACGCCGATTGTCGAGCATACCCCCCTGTTTCAGCGCGCCATCGGTGAAGTGACTGATGTTGTTGAAAAGGAAATGTACTCTTTTCAGGACCGCGAAGAAAATGTGAGCTTAACACTGCGGCCGGAAGGAACAGCGGGCTGTGTTCGTGCCGGAATCGAGAAAGGTTTACTGTACAATCAGGAACAGCGCCTCTGGTATATCGGGCCGATGTTCCGCCACGAGCGTCCGCAGAAAGGCCGCTATCGTCAGTTCCATCAGTTGGGTGCGGAAGTTTTCGGCCTGAGCGGTCCGGATATCGATGCTGAGCTGATTATGATGACCGCCCGCTGGTGGCGTGAGCTGGGCATTGCGGAGCATGTTACCCTGGAACTGAACTCAATCGGTTCGTTACAGGCGCGTGCAAACTACCGTGAAGCACTGGTCTCCTTCCTGGAACAGCACAAAGACAAACTGGATGAAGACTGCAAACGCCGGATGTACACCAACCCGCTGCGTGTGCTGGATTCCAAAGATAAAGTTGTTCAGGAACTCCTGAACGATGCACCGGCACTGTTTGATTATCTTGATGAAGAATCAAAAGTCCACTTTGACGGCCTGTGTGCCATCCTGGATGCTGCCGGTATTCAGTACCGCATCAACCAGCGTCTGGTCCGTGGTCTGGATTACTATAACCGCACCGTGTTTGAGTGGGTAACCACCGCACTCGGTTCGCAGGGAACTGTCTGCGCGGGCGGCCGTTATGACGGGCTGGTTGAACAGCTCGGCGGTCATAATACCCCGGCGGTGGGCTTTGCCATGGGTCTGGAGCGTATGGTACTGCTGGTTCAGTCCGTCAATCCGGACTTTGTGAGCGAAACCGCAGTGACCGATATTTATCTGGCCTCCTTCGGTGAAGGCAGCCAGGTTGCGGCAATGATGCTGGCGGAACAGATCCGCGACAGCCTGCCGGGTGTGCGTATCATGACCAACTACGGCGGCGGCAACTTTAAACGCCAGCTGAGCCGTGCGGATAAAAACGGTGCGCGCATCGCCCTGATTTTAGGTGAGGATGAAATTGCCAACGGGACAGTCACTGTCAAAGAACTGGCCACCGGTGAGCAGCAGACGCTGGCACAGAGCGGGCTTTCCGCTCGTCTGAGCGAACTTTTAGGTTAAGGAGAGACGTGTGGAAGTCTATACCACAGAAAATGAACAGGTATCAGCGCTGAAGAATTTCTTTGTCGAAAACGGCAAAGCAATCGCGGCAGGTTTGATCATCGGTATCGGCGGTATTGCCGGCTGGAACTACTATCAGTCTCACCAGGTCACCAAATTACAGGATGCTGCGATTGCCTATGAAACGGCGATCACAGCAAAAGGCACCCCGGCAGAGCAGACCGCCCGTCTGCAGGCTTTTGCGAAAGAAGCCAATAACAACTACGGTGCTATCGCCGGTCTTGATCTGGCGATGAAAGCGGTTGACAGCAACGATCTCCCGGCGGCAGAAAATGCCCTGAGCCAGGCGCTGACAAAAACCGATAATGAAGATTTAAAAGATCTGATTAATGCACGTCTGGCCCGTGTACAGCTGGGTCAGAAAAAACCGGATGCCGCGCTGGCAACCGTTGCGGCAGTGAAAGGGAAAGGCTGGGCGGCTTACGCACAGGATATCCGCGGTGATGCCCTGTTACAGAAAGGGGATGTGAAAGGCGCGCAGGAAGCCTACACCGCCGGTATTCAGAGTGAAGGTGCCGGGACTATCAAATCCGTTATGACATTCAAACTCGATAACTTAGCCGGGTGAGGGGACTCTCGATAATGCAACTGCGTAAAACACTGCTGGTAGGATTAGTCGCCTCTGTGCTGCTGGCCGGCTGTTCAAGTGAACAGGATACTATCGTGATGTCACCACTGCCGGAAGTGACAAGTCAGTTCACCCCGGAAACCGTGTGGGATAAATCCGTCGGTGACGGTGTCGGTAAATACTACTCTCATCTTTCCCCGGCATGGGAAGGATCCAGTGTCTATGCGGCTGACCGCAATGGCCTGGTCAAAGCCCTGGATACCGATTCCGGTGTTGAAATCTGGTCAGTGAATCTGGCGGAAAAAACCGGTTTCTTATCCGCGGATATCCCGGCGATGTTATCCGGCGGTCTGACCGTTTCCGGTGAACACGTTTATGTGGGTACAGAGCGCGGTACGCTGATCGCCCTGAACGCGAACGACGGTGAAATCGCATGGACAGCCAACGCCGGTGGTGAAGTATTGTCCCGTCCGGAAGTCAGTGACGGCCTGGTGCTGGTGCATACCGGTAACGGCCTGTTACAGGCATTTGATACCGCGTCCGGCGAACAGCGCTGGAGCCTGAACCTGGATACCCCGAGCCTGTCTGTCCGTGGTGAATCAGCCCCGGCTGTGGCCATGGGTGCGGCATTTGTCGGTGGTGACAACGGTCGTGTCAGTGCGGTTATGCTCGGCCAGGGTCAGATTATCTGGCAGCAGCGTATTTCCCAGACAACCGGTACCACCGAAATCAGCCGTCTGAATGACGTGGATATGACCCCGGTTGTTGCTGACGGTCGTGTTTACGCTATCGCGTATAACGGCAATCTGGTGGCGATGGATATGCGCAGCGGTCAGATTCTGTGGAAACGCGATTTCGGTTCAGTCAACGAACTGGTGCTGGATGGCGAATCCCTCTATGTTGTTGACCAGGATGATAACGTCTATGGTCTGCGCGCAGCGGATGGCGTCACCATGTGGTCACAGGATAAATTACTGCACCGTAATCTCTCCGCACCGGAAATCTTTAACGGCTATCTGGTCGTGGGTGACGGTGAAGGTTATCTCCACTGGCTGGATACCTCCAACGGACAGTTCGTGGCGCAGAATAAACTGAACAGTTCCGGTATTCTCAGCCGTCCGTCGATTGCCGGTGATAAACTGATGGTGCAGGCTCGTGACGGACGCCTGTACCTGCTCCGCCGCTGACAGTAAACCGCTGTTTCCGGCATCACTCCGGCAGGGTAACTGACTGCGGAGTGGTTTCATTGACGGCTCCTGAATGACAGGAGCCGTTTCGTCTTTAATCTCCTGTATGGTGCAGGGGATTTTTTCAGTGTTATGAGGCAGTAAAAGCATGATACCTGTCGTTGCTCTGGTCGGGCGTCCCAATGTCGGGAAGTCCACATTATTCAACCGCTTAACGCGTACGCGCGATGCGTTGGTTGCTGATTTCCCCGGCCTGACGCGGGATCGTAAGTACGGTCGTGCAGAGGTTGAGGGACAGGAATTTATTATTATCGATACTGGCGGTATTGACGGCACGGAAGAGGGTGTTGAAACCCACATGGCCGCGCAATCACTGCTGGCGATTGAAGAAGCCGATATTGTGCTGTTTATGGTGGATGCCCGTTCCGGCCTGATGCCGGCGGACAGCGGTATTGCCAAACATCTGCGCAGCCGCGATAACAAAACCACCTTTGTGGTGGCGAACAAAATCGACGGCATCGATCAGGATCAGGCGCTGGGTGAATTCTACAGCCTGGGTCTGGGCGAAGTGGTGCCTATCGCCGCCTCACACGGACGTGGTGTCAGTCAGCTGATCACCCGTGCACTGGTGCCGTTCTACGGCGAGCCGGAAAGTGAGGATGATGAGCGCGAGTTAACCGAAGAAGAGGCTAACGCCGCTTACTGGGCAGAGCAGGAAGCCCTGGCACAGGCAGCAGAAACGGAAGACGGTGAAGAGGAAGATGATTTCAACCCGATTGATCAGCCGATTAAAATGGCGATTGTCGGGCGTCCGAATGTCGGAAAATCCACGCTGACCAACCGTATCCTCGGTGAAGAGCGTGTGGTGGTTTACGATATGCCGGGTACCACCCGTGACAGTATCTATATCCCGATGGAACGCGACGGGCGCGAGTATATTATTATCGATACTGCCGGTGTGCGTAAACGCGGTAAAGTGACTGAAACGGTTGAAAAATTCTCCGTTATCAAGACACTGCAGGCGATTGAGGATGCGAACGTGGTGCTGCTGGTGATTGATGCCCGCGAAGGGATTTCAGACCAGGATCTGTCACTGCTGGGCTTTATCCTCAATGCCGGCCGTTCTCTGGTTATCGCCATCAACAAATGGGACGGCATGACCGCAGACGATCGCGAACACGTCAAAGATATGCTGGAACTGCGTCTCGGCTTCGTTGATTTTGCCCGTATCCACTTTATCTCCGCGCTGCACGGCAGCGGTGTCGGTAACCTGTTTGACTCAGTACAGGAAGCGTATGACTGCGCGACCCGCCGTGTCAGTACCGCACTGGTGACCCGCATCATGAAAATGGCAGCGGAAGATCACCAGCCGCCGCTGGTTCGCGGCCGCCGCGTCAAACTGAAATATGCGCATGCAGGGGGGTATAACCCGCCGATTATTGTTATCCACGGTAACCAGGTGTCAGATTTACCGGATGGCTATAAACGTTACCTGATGAACTATTTCCGTCAGTCACTGAAAGTGATGGGAACGCCTATCCGCATCCAGTTTAAAGAGGGTGAAAACCCGTTTGCGGATAAGAAAAACGTGCTGACAGCGACCCAGCTGCGGAAACGTAAACGCCTGATGTCTCATATTAAGAAAGGGCGTTAATCAGGAAAACCCGCATTTTAATGCGGGTTTTTTTATATCTGAACATTATCACGGCTCCAGCCCGACGGCTTTCCACGCGCTCATCAGTACGGCTGCAACTTCCTCATCATAGTTTTCATCCGCAACGTGCAGGGTTTCGCGGGCGAAGGTGAGGAAATCACACTCCGGCGGCAGGTTGCCTCTGCGCAGCGTGTCGAACCAGATCTGTCCGGCCACTTCCCAGCTGTACCCGCCGAGGGCGGAGGCAAAGTGGTAAAATGCATGGTTCGGGATGCCGGAGTAGCAATGCACGCCGCCGTTATCATTCTCCGGGTCATCCGGCAGTGCAATATAATCCCGCATATGTGCCACCTGTTTATCTTTGCCGATCACCGGATGATTATAGGCACTTCCCGGTGACGACAGGGAACGCAGTGCTTTAATTCCGCTTTGTTTATTGAACAAGGTTCTGCCGATATGCCAGTCCCCCTGATGGCTGGCATGACGGCCTCGGTAATGACCCAGCATAACGGTAAACACATCACAGACAGATTCATTCAGAGCACCGGACTGATGGCTGTAGGTCAGCGGGGAAAGGTGATCAATCACAGCGTGGGAAAACTCGTGCGTGGCGATATCGAGCTGGGCAAAGCTCATAAACAGCGGAGAGACACTCATCCCCGCATCGCCGGCACCAAACACCAGATGTGCGCCGTTCCAGAAGGCATTGCAGTAGCCGCGTCCGTAATGTGTCATGGCGGAGATGGTGGCATTGCTGTCATTAAAGGATTTGTAATCAAAGACATCATCAAAAAAACCGTAAATGATATCAAGATACTCAAACATATTATCGGTATCTGTATCCTGCCGTACAGGCATATGTGGCTGCGGGTTTTCTGCTTTCCGGTCTTCACGGTAATACAGATCCGGAACGGTGGTCAGGTTTTTCAGATGCATCACCCGGCGGTGTGCCTGCGAAGGGCACCCGGATTCCGGCAGAGCAGCATAACTGAGAGGCATCATGTCTGTTTCCGGCAGGCGGCGGTAACCGAGCAACCGCTGCATATGCTGATAACATAACTGAGTCTCTTCGTGATCCCCCTCATGAAGCAGGCGTTTTTTCAGGATCCAGGGCGGTAAAAATGAATAGCGCGGGGCATGTGCTGACATAGGCGGTTCTCCTGTGGTTGGAATGACCATCGTTACGGAGAAAAATACTTACCGCAGCAGACTATCAGCCTGCTTTTCAGTCAGCACACTGTGAAGGGTTATCAGACCCAGTCGCGGGGGATAAGAAAATCACTCAGTGCGGCTTCCGGAGAACCGGCCTGCGGTTGGTAGTCATATTCCCAGCGTACCAGCGGCGGCATCGACATAAGGATGGATTCGGTCCGCCCGCCGCTCTGTAAACCGAAAAGTGTGCCGCGATCCCACACCAGATTAAACTCCACATAACGGCCGCGCCGGTAGAGCTGAAACTGCCGTTCGCGCTCACCATAAGGAATAGAACGGCGTTTTTCCGCGATCGGCAGATAAGCCCGGGTAAAGCCGTTGCCGACAGCCTGTGTGAAGGCAAAGCATTCCTCAAAACCGGGCTTATTCAGATCATCAAAGAACAGGCCGCCGATACCACGCGCTTCGCTGCGGTGTTTCAGATAAAAATAGTCGTCGCACCATTTTTTATAACGCGGCCAGGCATCTTCGCCCAGCGGCGTGCAGATATCCCGGGCGACACTGTGCCAGTGTACGGCATCTTCTGTGAAAGGATAGAAAGGAGTCAGGTCAAAACCGCCACCGAACCACCAGACCGGGTCACTGCCGGCTTTTTCGGCAATAAAAAAGCGCACGTTGGCGTGTGCGGCCGGGACATACGGATTATGCGGATGAAGTACCAGAGAAACGCCCATGGCCTGATAGTGACACCCGGCCAGCTCCGGGCGGTGTGCCGTGGCAGACGGCGGCAGGTTGTCCCCGCTGATATGTGAAAAATTGACACCGGCCTGTTCAAACAGTGCGCCGGATTTCAGTACCCGGCTGCGTCCGCCGCCGCCGGATTCCCGCTGCCACTTATCTTCGCTGAACTCAGCACCGCCGTCACAGGCGGCGAGTTGTCCGCAGAGGGAATCCTGTAATCTGAGAAAAAAATCTTTAACACTGTCACTATCAGGGATATTCATTACATCACGACCATTGAGCTGCTGATAAACTTTAGTATATCATTTTGTTTTTATAAGATATCACACCCGTTCCGTCACGGACACGGGCAGACAACCGGCAGACAGGTAACGGTATGGACATTCGCACATTTCAGCAAGGTGATTTTGAAGAGGTTGTTGCGCTCTGGGAGCGTTGTGATCTGGTCACCCCCCCGGATGACCCGGAAACCGTAATTGAGCGGAAAATGGCACATGATCCGGCCCTGTTCCTGGTGGCGGAAGTCAACGGCGAAGTGGTGGGCACACTGCTGGGCGGTTATGACGGATACCGGGGCTATGCCTATTATCTGGCAGTGCATCCGGAATTTCAGGGACGGGGAATTGCTAATGCCATGGTGGCGAGGCTCGAGAAAAAATTACTGGCGCGGGGATGTCCGCAGTTACTGCTGTCGATTCCGGATGATAATACCGCCACGCTGAGCATGTTTGACAAACTGGCCTACGACGAATGTCAGCAGGACAGCCTGACCTACAGCAAACGGCTGATCACAGATCCGGAATATTAACTGCCGGGGTTGACCACACTGAGTGTATCGGCGGTTACCACAATGGCATGGCGGTCTTTTTCCATTCCGCCTTCAATGCGGATGGTATCATTAGGGGTGATAATCTTTTTCCCCCATAAATCCGCAGGGATTTTTACCTCGACGATACCGCTGTAATCTCCCAGCAGATAGTGCTCCGCTGAAATCTGAGACTGAATATTACCTTCCAGAATCACCCGGCTGTTATCCTGCAGATAGGGCAGCTGCTTGATGATAAAGCGTTGTGGTGTTTCACATTTTACTGTGCTCTGATGATACTCATAGGCAGAAAATGACGGCAGAGCCGCAGCAGGCTGAAACCAGAATGTACCTGTCAGAACAACCGCTGAAAACAGGTAAAAAGTCGATGATGTGAATGTCATTTCAGCCATAGCTTACGACGCCGGTAAATGAAAAATGTCGGTTATATACCAGGAGATATCTTATCGGAAATGTTACGTTACTGAATTGGTAAACATACCTATTTCGTTAAAATTATTTGATGTAATAATTCAGAATGAATGTTTTGTCAATTCCGGAGTCTGATATCTGAACCGAATGCAAAGGAGCAATGAATGAAGTGTTATCAGGCAATGAAGCTGGCCGCCGCGGCCGGTGCGGTACTGATGCTGAACGGGTGCAGTTCGTTTTCATGGTCATCATTATCGCCGGTAAGCTGGTTCAGCAGCAGCGCGCTGACGGTAACCGCACAGGGGGTCGGTGGTGTGAATAGTCAGACGGCCATGACCGAAACGGCGATCAGTCAGGGACTGGACGATAAATATACACTGCGCGGTGGTATGCAGACCGAGCAGGGGCAGATCGTTAAAATTTTTGAAGGCCGGAAAGATGATAAAACGGTTATCCGTCTGTCCGGGCCGGAAAATGGTACCGTGCAGCGCATTGTCGCCAATGATGCGGATATCCGCACGGAGTGGGACACCAAAACCGGAACCCTCTTTTCGGATATCTATCCGCAGGCCGTTGCCGGTGCCTGTACCCTGACCACTGAATTTGATGACAGCGCACAGGTTATCTGCCGTTCACCGCAAACCCCGCGTGTTTCCTATGTTTTCCGCGGAACCTGGAACGGCCCTGAAACACTGATGCCGTCAGATGATATTCTGAAAAACTGGACAGTCAGTTATATCGTCTGGGCCAATAAATAATCCGTAAAAATAAATGAACTTGCGGAATAACAAAGTAATTCCGCGTCAGTGATTTATGATAAGGCCATTTCCTGATCAGACTGACGATGCAAAGGGAGCAATATGTCACAAGCACAAAGCGGTATTCTGCCGGAACACTGCCGTTTCGGTATTTTTATTGAAGCAAACACCAAAGGTGATTTACCGGCGATCCGGCGTGGTTGTCAGGTTTTCCTGGCAGCGCTGAAAAAGTTACAGACACAGTTTGCGGCTGATCAGCTGAGTGCCACGGTGGCATTCGGTCATGACCTGTGGCGTCAGCTGGGCAGTCAGAGCAGTGCACCGGAGCTGAAAAACTTCCGTGAACTGGGGCGCGGCCTGGCGCCGGCCACACAGTATGATTTACTGATCCACATTCATTCTCAGCGTCACGATATCAATTTCTCGCTGGCACAGGCAGCGGTAGCGGCATTTGCGGATGCGGTTGAGATTCAGGGCGAAACCCACGGCTTCCGCTGGACGGAAGAGCGTGACCTGAGCGGTTTTATCGACGGCACCGAAAACCCGGAAGGGGATGAGCGCCCGGACGTGGCACTGATCGCAGAAGGGGAAGATGCGGGCGGCAGTTATATCCTGACTCAGCGCTGGGCACACAGCCTGAATAAATGGACCCGTTTTTCTGAAGAGCAGCAGGAAAAAATGATTGGCCGCACCAAAGCAGACAGCACAGAGCTGGATGAAAATGTGCGCAATGTAACCTCTCATGTTTCCCGCGTGGTGATTGAGGAAGAGGGCGAAGAGCTTTCCATTCTGCGCCAGAGCCTGCCGTACGGTACTGCCAGCGGTGAGCACGGCCTGTTCTTTATCGCGTACTGCGGTCGTCTGCACAATATTGAGCAGCAATTGCTGAGTATGTTCGGCGAAACCGACGGTAAATTTGATGATCTGCTGCGGTTCAGCAAACCGAAAACCGGGGCTTATTATTATGCGCCGTCGCTGGAACAACTGAGTGCGCTGTAATTAACAGCAGGCCATGCTGTAAGTAACACTGTTGCTTATGTATGGCTGAAACAACGGATAAAAGAACGAAAAGCATGCGCGTCACGGATGACGCGCCTGAGCTTACAGGGATGTATTTACAGCGGCTTTTCGTTTTATCCGTTGTGGCAGCCTTCCCCGGGCACTGCCAACTGTCACTGTTTTTATCCTTACAAAAACAAAGGTTAACTGACACTATTCCGCTGTACCTTCCCCTGAGGGCAACCTCTATCCTCCGTGTATACACAATACAGGAGGTTACCATGCTTGAGTTTTTCAGAGAAAACTGGTTTCTGCTTATGCTGCTGATTTGCCCGCTGATGCACTTCTTTATGCACCGGGGACACGGTTCACACGGCGGTTGTGATCATAATCAGCATAACGAAAAAGCACCTGCGTCACAGGAAGAGAAGAAACATATCGATGCATAATATCGTGAAGTAAATAATCACTATATATAATTCCATAATGATATAAGTAAATGGCTTGTGTCACTTTACGGATATATGCACACTGGCCGGAGTTACCTGAAACGCATCATCATAATGAGGTTCTCCGCCGTGAAACTGTCTGTCAACGCTGTATTACCTGCCGGTCTGCTGCTCCTTTCTGCTGTATGGAGCGGCGCTGCCGGTGCTGCTCAGTTACTGAATAGCTCCTATGATATTGCCCGTGAGCTGTTCACGGAAATCAACCCGCTGTTTGAAAAGCAGTGGAATGCGGAACATCCTGATGATCCGCTGACTATCCGCCAGTCTCACGGGGGTTCCTCAAAACAGGCGCTGGCGATATTACAGGGACTGCGGGCGGATGTGGTCACTTATAACCAGGTGACCGATGTGCAGGTTCTGCATGATAAAGGTAATCTGCTGGCAGCGGACTGGCAGGCGCGTCTGCCGAATAACAGTTCTCCGTATTATTCCACCATGGCTTTCCTCGTGCGCAAAGGCAATCCGAAGCAGATCAAAGACTGGGATTCCCTGCTGCGTGATGATGTGAAAATCGTTTTTCCGAACCCGAAAACCTCCGGTAACGGTCGTTACACCTATCTGGCTGCGGAAGGTTTCTGGCAGCAGAAAAACGGTAAAAACAGTGCTAAAACACAGGAACAGATGAAAAAATTCCTCAGCAATGTCGCGGTATTTGATACCGGCGGCCGGGGAGCCACGACGTCATTTATTGATCGCGGGCTGGGCGATGTGCTGATCAGTTTTGAATCAGAAGTGAATAATATCCGCAATGAATATGGCGCGGATGATTATGACGTTATTGTCCCGGCGTCCAATATCCTGGCGGAATTCCCGGTGGCGCGGGTGGATAAAAACACGGAAAAAAACGGCACACAGGCTGTTGCTGATGCCTATCTGACTTTCCTGTACAGCCCGGCGGCGCAGACAAAAATGGCGCAGTTTAATTACCGGGTGACTGATCCGGATGTGATGGCCGCCAATAAAGGCCATTTCCCGCCGGTGACCTTATTTAAAGTGGAAGATCAGTTCGGTTCATGGTCTGAAGTGATGACAAGCCGGTTCAATTCAGGCGGTGAATTTGACACCCTGATGGCTCAGGGTCGCTGATATGGCAAGGCGGGTGTTGCCGGGATTCGGCCTGTCCCTCGGGTTTACGCTGCTCTACAGCGGGCTGATCCTGCTGCTGCCCCTCACTGCACTGGTGTTACAGCTGGCGCAGATGAGCTGGGCGCAGTACTGGCAGGTCATTACCGGCCCGCAGGTGGTCGCCGCCTATAAAGTCACACTGCTCGCCGCCCTTGCTGCCAGTCTGTTTAATGCAGTGTTTGGTGTGCTGATGGCCTGGATCCTGACCCGCTACCGCTTTCCCGGCCGCCGTATTCTCGACGGCCTGATGGATTTGCCCTTTGCGCTGCCCACGGCGGTTGCGGGGCTGACACTTGCCACTCTCTTTGCCCCGAACGGCTGGTACGGCCGTTTTTTTGATTCGTTTAATATCACCGTGGTGAATACCTGGATTGGTATTGCGGTCGCGATGATGTTTACCAGTATCCCGTTTGTGGTCCGCACGGTACAGCCGGTGCTGGAAACTCTGAAACCGGAGTATGAGGAAGCGGCAGAAACGCTGGGCGCTTCGCGCTTTCAGATATTCCGCCGTGTGATCTGGCCGGAAATCGCCCCGGCAGCGCTGGCGGGAACCGTTTTGTCCTTTACCCGCAGCCTTGGTGAGTTTGGTGCGGTGATTTTTATCGCCGGTAACCTGGCATGGCAGACGGAAGTGGTGTCATTCCTGATTTTTGTCCGCCTCCAGGAGTTTGAATACCCGGCGGCTGCGGCGATTGCCTCGGTGGTGCTGATGACTTCGCTGGTGTTATTGCTGGCGGTCAATATTATTCAGAGCCGCGCCGGATTGCGTACCGGGAGGTCTCATGGCTGATACACTGCGCCGCCGGCGTTTCCCGTGGCAGAAGTGGCTGCTGATTTCTGCCGGGCTGCTGCTGACATTTTTCATCCTGATTATTCCGCTGGTGTGGATTTTTGTGACCGCGCTGTCTGATGGCATCGGCGGTGTGATCCGCGCACTGGCGGAGGCGGATATGCTGCACGCTATCTGGCTGACAGTGATTGTGGCGCTGATCACCGTGCCGGTGAATCTGATTTTCGGCACACTGCTGGCGTGGCTGGTGACACGGTTTCGTTTTCCCGGCCGCCAGTTACTGCTGACACTGGCGGATCTGCCGTTTGCAGTATCGCCGGTGATCGCCGGGCTGTTGTATCTGCTGCTGTACGGCTCAAACAGCTGGCTGGGCGGTTTTCTCGAAAGCTCGCTGGATACCCAGATTATGTTTGCGTTGCCGGGAATTGTGCTGGTAACGATTTTCGTGACCTGTCCTTATGTGGTGCGGGAACTGGTGCCGGTAATGCTCAGTCAGGGTGCACAGGAAGAAGAGGCCGCCGTGCTGCTGGGGGCCCGTGCGTGGCAGATCTGGTGGCGGGTGACACTGCCGAATATCCGCTGGCCGCTGTTTTACGGCGTGATCCTGACCAACGCCCGCGCTATCGGGGAATTCGGTGCAGTGTCAGTGGTTTCCGGGGCGATTCGCGGGGAAACCTTCACCCTGCCGTTGCAGGTGGAATTATTACATCAGGATTATCAGACCGTGGCGGCATTTACCGCATCCGGTCTGCTGGCACTGATGGCTGTTGCGACCCTGTGCATCCGCCACGGCGTGATGGCATATCAGGGATCCCGGAGGAAATATGAGCATTGAAATCCGTCATCTGACACACCATTTCGGTGCGGAGCCGGTATTACAGGATATCTCGCTGTCGGTGGCGGACGGCGAAATGGTGGCGTTGCTGGGGCCGTCCGGATCCGGGAAAACCACACTGCTGCGGATTATTGCCGGGCTGACCCCTCATAGCGCCGGAGAATTGTATATCAGCGGGGAAGAGGTTTCCGGGCTGGCGGCAGGGGAGCGCCGGGCCGGGTTTGTTTTTCAGCACTATGCGCTATTCCGGCATATGACGGTGTTTGACAACATTGCATTCGGGCTGACGGTACTGCCGCGCAAAACACGTCCGTCAAAAAAAGAAATCCGCGCTAAAGTGATGTCACTGCTGGAAAAAATTCAGATGCCGCACCTGGCGGATCGCTATCCGGCACAGCTTTCCGGCGGACAACAACAGCGGGTGGCACTGGCCAGAGCGCTGGCGGCAGAGCCGCGCATTCTGCTGCTGGATGAGCCGTTCGGTGCCCTGGATGCAGGGGTGAGAACCGAACTGCGCCGCTGGCTGCGTCAGCTGCATCAGTCGCTGGGATTTACCGCTGTATTCGTGACACACGATCAGGAAGAGGCGCTGGAGGTGGCTGACCGCATCGTGGTGATGCGCGGCGGACATATCGAGCAGGTCGCGGTACCTGAAAGCCTCGGCAATGATGACAGCAACCGCTTT
The DNA here is from genome assembly GCF_051172335.1 of Morganella sp. B601. Taxonomy (NCBI): domain Bacteria; kingdom Pseudomonadati; phylum Pseudomonadota; class Gammaproteobacteria; order Enterobacterales; family Morganellaceae; genus Morganella; species Morganella sp. B601. The sequence continues at coordinate 179,315 of NZ_JBPIZE010000003.1, read as the reverse complement.
GTAACAGAGTTTCTTGGTCAGATAAATATTTTCCGCGGTGATATCGCTACTGATGGTGGAGTGCGGATTGGCGGCGTACGCCAGCCGGTTGCCGCACTGACCGCCGGTTCCGGGCCGGTATCGGTATTTGTGCGCCCCTGGTCGCTGACATTGCAGCATACCTTTTCGGCGGATGCGGTTGCAGCCAGGGTTGTGACCATCCGCTCACACGGGCATTACCGCACTGCCGTGGTGACCACGGAAGCGGCTGAAGATGAAGTGACGGTCATTTTACCGCCGGACACCCGTGCCGCCGCCGGTGATTCTGTCTGGCTGACAATCAGGGAGTTACGGCTGTTTCGCGGCGAAGACGAACTGGCATTGCTGCCGCAGGCACAGTGCGCATAAAGATGAAAATAATTCCGGTTGCATACTGCCTTGCGGCGGCGGTATGGTTTCCGTTTACGGCTCAGGAGGCAGAACAACGTGGCATCTATCAGTAATGGGATCGGCAATACCCCGCTTTTCCGGCTTGCACGGCTGGGTGAGGGCAGCGGCGCAGAAATCTGGGTCAAACCGGAAGGCAATAACCCCGGCGGTTCGGTAAAAGATCGTGCGGCGAAAAGTATGATTGAAGGTGCCGAACAGCGCGGGGAGATCCGTCCCGGGGATACGCTGATTGAAGCCACCAGCGGGAACACCGGTATTGCGCTGGCGATGATCGCAGCGATTCGCGGTTATAAATTAAAGTTGCTGATGCCGGAAAATATGAGTGCCGAACGTCAGGCCGCCATGAAAGCTTACGGCGCGGAGCTGGTGCTGGTCAGCCGGGCACAGGGTATGGAAGGGGCGCGGGACCTGGCGCAGCAGATGGCAGCGGACGGGGAAGGTTATGTGCTTGATCAGTTTAATAATCCCGATAACCCGCTGGCCCATTACCGGACAACCGGGCCGGAAATCTGGCAGCAGACGGACGGGCGTATCACGCACTTTGTCTCAGCTATGGGCACTACCGGCACCATTACCGGGGTGGCGCGTTATCTGAAAGAGGTCGCACCGCAGATCAATATCACCGGTCTGCAACCGGCGGAAAACAGTCAGATTCCGGGGATCCGCCGCTGGTCACCGGGGTATCTGCCGGGGATTTTTCAGCCGCAGCTGGTGGATGATATTCTGGATATCACTCAGCAGGAAGCAGAAGATACGATGCGCCAGCTGGCACAACAGGAAGGCATTTTCTGCGGGGTCAGTTCCGGCGGTGCGGTGGCCGGTGCACTGAGAATTGCAAAAGCGAATCCGGGATCGGTGATTGTCGCCGTAATCTGCGATCGCGGCGACCGTTATCTCTCGACCGGCGTTTTCGGCTGAGACATTATCCCGCTGTTTTGCCGGTGTATTTCATGTGCAGCAGCGGGAACGGATTTCCCTCACCATCCAGCTCAGAACGGCCTGTCTGTGCAAAACCCATATGGCGGTAAAAGCCAGCGCCCTGCGGGTTTTGTTCATTTACATCCAGCTCATCCGCCTGTAACTGCTCAACGGCATAATTCAGCAGGAATTTACCGGTGCCTTTACCGCGAATAGCCGCATCCACAAACAGCATCTCAATCCGGTTCGCGTCTGTGCCGAGAAAACCATGAATCTCACCGTTTTCATCCTGTGCCACCACCACATTCAGGTTCGGCAGATAGGTATTGAGCAGCAGCGGACGCAGTTTTCCAATATCAGCCTCACATAAAAAATCGTGTGTGGCGCGGACAGATGATTCCCAGATGGCAACCAGGCGCGGGAAATGATCCGGTTTGGCGGGGGCGATAATTAACATAAAGAAATCCGTAAACAGAGGATACTGAGAATGGCCGGTGCCCCGGTGTTCCGGGACACGCTGCGGGTGATCAGTTATTGGTATAACGTCTCTTCGGGGTGCAGATATACACCCAGGCCGGCGGAACGTTGAACAATACACGCTCTTTGCGGAAATGGAAATAACGGCGCAGGTATTTCTCAAATTTGGTGGTGTACTGGAACAGAATAAACTGCCCGTCGCTGAGTTCGATATTGTCACGCACCGCTTTCAGAATACGCAGCCCGGTGCGGCGGTCAATTGACAGAAACGGCAGACCGGAGAAAATCACATTATACGGGCGGTTCAGTTTCTCTGCTGAGTCAGAAAAAATCCCCAGCCGGCCATCCTGAAATTTATTCAGCAGGCTGACAAAATAGGGGTCAATTTCATAGGCATCCAGTTTAGCCAGCGGATCCATCTGATCCAGAATCTGACGGGTAATCACCCCGGTACCGGCACCCAGCTCAGCAAAATGCTGCACACCGCTCCAGTCGACGTGACGAACCATTGCACGGCACAGCCAGCGTGATGAGGGGGTAATCGTTCCCATCGTGGCCGGCGATGCAATAAACTTCTTGATGTACGCGTAATAGCTCAGTAACGGTGAATAGTTTGATACTTCCATAATAAGCATTCCTTACAAACCCGGATACAACGCACGTGTAAATAGTCACGTCAGTGAAACGTATTCAATATCATATGCCGATTATTCTCTTTCCTCTACAGATAAATAAGGAATTTTTCAGCCGGTGAAAAAATTAAAAAATTCATAAAACTGTCATATAAAACAATGCAATAGGGTGTTTTATTTTCAGTTTTTAATTAACAGGCAGATAAGATTGATTTGTTATAAATAATAATCAGATGAATGAATGAGATAGCTGACAGGGAAAGCATAGCGGATTAAAAGGCGGTTAGTACAGGAATGACCGTGACTTTTGCAAAAGCTGACATTAACGGAATAAACATGACACTCCGTACCGGCATATTATTCTGACAATAAGCCGGTACGGAATAAGAATTAACTAGTGATGTATTTTTCCGTGATCCATTATCGCCTGACGGAGGCGCTGCTGTAATTCATAACGCTGTTCATACGGCAGCGGGTTGCTGTCACCCAGGCTGACCATCAGTTCGTTCATTTCAGTGATACTGTTACTCTCAATGGCTTTTTCCACATCAGCAACACTCTGTGCATAATCGCTCATACGGCTGTCCTTATTCAGTCTGATAGTAATGCGGTTATCCTACCTGAACAGCCGTAAAAACGTTAGTGCAAAACGGTGGTAGTCAGGCGGCGTGATCATTGTGACGGGACGGCGGCTCCAGCGGCGGCAGGCCGTGTGCGGCTCTTGCCCGGTCACAGGCGGCATTGTGTACACCGCTGACCCACGACTGATCAAACTCGCGGCACGGGGACGGGCGCTGTGCGTAAGCGCTGCACGCCACACACTGACCGACTTCCCCCTGAAGATTGATACAGCGCGGGAATTTCTGATCAGTGCCTTTCATACAGGCCATAAAATCATTCACTTTTTCTGTCATCTCTGCCGGCACCACGCCGCCCGTACTGTCCGTTTCTCCGTGATAAAACGAGACCCGGAAATAGGCACAGCACGCCCCGCACTGCATACAGGGATTGGTGTCCGCATCAGTAAACGCAATTACATTGCTCATGATAGTTAACCACATTATGCAAACGCGGTGATTATTTCACCGCAGGCCGAGTTTTGTCCTGAATAAGTTGTCAGGACGGATTATTATTTTTATTCTGCCGCCTGAATTCAATAAAAATAAACAGCAGCAGATCACAAAATAATGAATGAAATTAAAATAATAAGTCTGCATATGATAGATAGGCCAAATAATTTACTGCATACAAAGGTATATTTCTGTTTTTAAAAGATAAAGTAAACATCTCTCCGGCTGTATCTCTTTGCACGATATGCTGTTGCGGTACGGCGTAAAGCTAAAAAAATCAATGATGCTGCTGACAGTGGCGTTTGTTTAAGTGTGGTTTACTTTTCCCATCGGAAAACAGCGGCGAAATGCAAAGGGAAAGGTATGCCATTGTCTCAGGATGAGCAGAAAACACTGTGGTTACCTGTCTGTGAAAGACAGCCGCAGGGGGAGTATTTAAAAGCAGATGGTGCCCGTTACCGGCCGTTGCGTAATCTGTTCAATATTGCCCAGTCCTCGCTGCGCCGCCTGTTACAGCAGACGGATGAAGAAAGCAGGGCACAGCACCGGCAGCAGATGCTCGCCGCTCAGACTGCACTGGCAGATGCGCTGCTTCCTGTTCTGACTGACACGGCCCGTGATATCAGCCTTTCCGGCTGGTATCTCTGGTGTCAGATATTACAGGATCCGTCACTGCACGCCCTTGAGCAGTCGCTCGCCTGGTTCTCTGTTCAGATAACAAAACACTGGGAGCAGCTGCCCCCGCAGCATCAGGAAGACCCGCAGGCGGAGCAGATAAAATTACAGGAACTGAGTCTGATTCTGGGCTCCGGCACCGAAAATTGTTTGTTTTACAGTGCGCTGTTGCTGCTGCCGGTTACGGATGACATCCCGTATTACCACTATCTGCAATGTCAGCACCGGGGAACGCTGCCGGAGTGCCCGGCACACACTGCACATTCACAGGCAGACGCCCGGCAGCGCATTGATGTGCTGACACAGTGCCTGACGCACTTACAGCCGCTGACGGCATTTTTTGCTGAACGGGGCGCGGGCAGCACGGTATCACCGGTCTTTTTTACGGAATTACTGACCGGTTACCGCAGTGCAGTGATGGCCGTCAGCGGTCTGACACTCTCTGTACCGCCGGTCACAGAGGCTCTGCCGGAACAACCGCCGGAGAAAGCGGCTTCGCCGGTTGCGGAGCACCCCGCACGCCCGGATTTCCCTGCACTCAGCCAGCGCAATCACCACAATCGTGATACCGCATTGCGGCAACTGCGTGAAATCTCCCGCTACTTCAGGGACAGCGAACCGCACAGTCCAATCTCTTACCTGCTGGAAAAAGCCATCCGCTGGGGACAAATGTCACTGGCCGGGTTGTGGCAGGAAATATTACTGGAAGACAACAGCACACTGCTGGACCGGATATTTTCACTGACCGGTCTGAATGATATGCAGATGACAGAATTACCGGAACCGGAAAACGATACGGCATCCGCAGATGAAAACCCGACCTTACCGGCAGAGCGCGGCAATACCGCACTGCGCTGGTAATCATTACACACATAATAAGGATAGTTATGGCAAGTATTTATATGCGAATTGATGGCGTTGATATTAAAGGTGGCGCAACGGTTATCGGCCTGGACGGCGCGAACTGGTTTGCGGTGGATTCCTACAGCTGGGGCGGCTCCCGTAATGTGGCGATGGATATCGGTAACGGCAATAACGCCGATTCCGGTATGGTCGCGATTCAGCCGGTCAGCGTGGCAAAACAGATTGATGGTGCATCGGAAGATCTGCTCTCTTTCCTGTTTAATCCGGGCAAAGAAGGCAAAACCGTGGAAATCGCCTTCACCAAACCGGAAGCGGATGGCTCGGGCGCATCTGTTTATTTCCAGATCAAGCTCTCTCATGCCCGTCTGACCGGCTATAACGTCAGCGGTTATGACGGCGCACAGCCGCATGAAATGATCACCTTCTCCTATGTGGAAATTTCTCAGAAACATTCCTATGAACTGGAAGGCGGAGAGCTGAAAGAGGGCGGTATTGTCACCTACAACCTGCCGCAGGGCAAACTGCTGTCCGGCGCGAAATAACACTGAACGGGAAGCCTGCGGGCTTCCCGCTTTTTTGATAACCGCAGGAAAACTGTTATGGCAATGAATGCACAGCACAAGCGGGTGAATAAAAACCGCGTCAGTATTACGTATGATGTTGAAGTCAATGGTGAATCAGAAAACCGGGAACTGCCGTTTGTTGTCGGGGTGGTCGGTGATTTTTCCGGACATAAACCGGCGGATAAAAAATGTGCGCCGGAAGACCGGGAATTTACCGGCATTGATAATGACAATTTTAATGATGTGATGGCGCAGATAAACCCGGAACTGACTTTTAATGTCACCAATACCCTCAGCGATGACGGCAGCGAGTTTCCGGTGGAACTCTCCTTCACGTCAATGGCGGATTTTCATCCGGAAAACCTCGTGAACCAGATAGCGCCGCTCAAATCTCTTGTCGAAACCCGCAACCAGCTGAAAACCCTGCTCAGTAAAGCGGATCGCTCCCGCGACCTTGAGCAGCTGCTTAAAGAGATCCTGCAGAATACGGAGGCACTCAGTTCTCTGAATGCCGAACTGGCTGTGCCGGAGGCAGGCTGATGAGTGACACTTCGCAGCAGCAGGCGGCAGCACCGCAGGGTACGGCGGAACTCAGTTTTCTCGATCGCGCGGTGCAGGCCACTGTGCAGACCCCGGCGGATACCACCCGTGACCTGATGACCGCACTGACCCGTCAGGCAATGGCAGGTACGGTGAGCTGGGATAAAAACCTGACACTCACCTTGCGTAAGGCGATCACGCTGATTGATAAACAAATTTCGTCCCAGTTATCCGAAGTGATGACCGCTCCGGACTTCCGGCGCCTGGAAGGCAGTTGGCTGGGGCTGCACAAGCTGGTCAGGGAGAGTGACCCGGGGGCGGATTTGAAAATCCGCATGGCGGATTACACCAAAAGTGAGCTGCTGCAACAGTTTGAAAATGCCCCCGCAATTGACCGCAGCCCGTTTTTTAACTGTGTGTATCAGGCAGAATTCGGTACCGCAGGCGGCCAGCCGTACGGCGTGCTGCTCGGGGATTTTGAGTTTGGTTACGGTGATGAGGATGTGGCGCTGCTGCGTTACATCGGCGAGGTGGCCAGCGCCTCCCATGCGCCGTTTGTGGCCGCCGCCGGGGGGGCAATGTTTGATTTTCAGTCGGTAACGCAGTTTGCTGACGGCAAACCGGTCGCTGCCGGGTTTGATGCCCCGGCATATGCGTCGTGGAATGCCTTCCGTGCCGCCGATGAGTCGCGTTATGTCGCGCTGACATTGCCGAAAACCCTGGCGCGTCAGCCTTACGGTACCGGCGGTAAAAGTATCTGCGGGTTTGAGTTTGAGGAACTGCCGCAGCGGGCGGACGGCTCTGCACAGGTATCGTCACAGGATCAGTTTGTCTGGAGCAATGCCGCGTATGCCTACGGGTTGCTGCTGACACAGGCATACCGCCGCTTCGGCTGGTGTACGGCGGTGCGCGGGGCGGAGAATGGCGGCAAAGTGGATAATCTGCCGAATTATATCTACCGCAATGATGCCCGTGACGTTGTTCAGCTTTGCCCGGCACAGGTCAATCTCACCGATGAGCGGGAAAAAGAGCTCAGTGACCTCGGTTTTCTGCCGCTGGTGCACTATAAAAATGCGGCTCACGGCGTGTTTATGGGGGCGCAGACGGTGCATAAGCCGAAAATCTATACTGATCCGGCCGCGACCGCCAATGCGGCGATTTCCGCCAGACTGCCTTATGTGATGGCGAGCAGCCGTATTGCACAGTATCTGAAAGTGATAGGGCGTGACCGTGTCGGCTCGAATCTCTCGGCGGCAGACGTGGAAAAATCCCTCGATCGCTGGCTGCATCAGTATGTCAATCCCAATGCTATCGGCAATGAGGCCAAAGCGACTCATCCGCTGGCGGAAGCCAAAGTCACGGTGACGGATTTACCGGGCCGCCCCGGGATGTATGCGGCGGTGGCGTGGATCCGTCCGTGGTTACAGATGGAAGCCCTCACTGCCTCGCTGCGGATGGTGGCGGATATCCCGGGCGGGTAATGCGGAATGTCACGGATGGCGGATGTTCAGACCGCGCTGCACCGGGCGGCGGCACAGCAGGATCACAATCAGTTTTGTGCACTGATAAACCATTGTATTCACATTATCGACCGGTTGTGCAGCACACAACTGCAACAGGTGCTGCATCACGCGGACTTTTGTGCGCTGGAAGCCCGCTGGCGCAGTCTGCGTCATCTTATTGCCCGGGTTTCATCATCCGGGCGGGTGATTATCCGCCTGCTGGATCTCTCCTGGCCGTCACTGGCCCGTGAGCTGAATACCGCGTTTGATATCCGCCATACCCTGTTATACCGCCTGCTGTATCAGCGCGAACTGAATACGGCGGGGGGATTGCCGTTCGGGCTGCTGCTGGTGGATCACCAGATGGCATTCACCGGTGGTGGTGAGTATGACGAACTCTACACCGCCACCCGGCTGGCGGAGCTGGGCGAGGTATCGTTATGTCCGGTGATCACAGGGACCGACCCGCATTTTACCGGGGATGACCTGCACTGGTTTTCGGCAGATCAAAACAGAATTGCCCGGATTTTGAACAGCCCGGATTACTGTCTGTGGCAAAAGTTACGTTGTCACGAACAGGCTCGCTTTTTATACCTCGCACTGCCGCGTTTTTTGCTGCGTTATCCGCATAAAACACCACGCTGCGGTTTTGTTTATCAGCCGGGCAATCACAGCGGCGGGGAGTTATGGGGTAATGCCGCCTGGCTGGTGGTGATAAATGTTATCCGCGAGTTTGAACGGATCAGCTGGTTCGGCTTTTTGCGCAGTTATAACAGCAGCGGCACACAGGGGGCAATTGTGGCTGCGCTGACAGGCGGGGACAGCCTTACGCCGCAGGAGATTATCACGGAAACCAATCTGGCCTGTGAGCAGGATAATTTCTGGGCAGAACAGGGGCTGACGGCCTGCACCTCGCTGCATCTCAGCGGGCAGTCCGGTTTTTTCAGTTATTACAGTGTCTGGCAGCCGCCGGAGCCGCGCTGGCGGCAACTGACTATGCTGCCGGTGAATCTGATGGCGTGCCGGTTTGCCCATGCTATCCGGACACAGATCCGCGACAAAATCGGTAATTTTGATTCTCTGTCCGCCTGTCAGCGCAGCATTGAAAAGTGGTTGAAACGCTATGTAAGTGATGTGGATTACGGCGAGGATACCATTATGGCCGATTATCCGCTGCGCCGTGCGGCGGTGGTGATGAGTGCGGACCCGGCAGACCCGGCCCGCTATCAGTGCCGTATCTGCCTGCAGCCGCAGTATCAGTACGACATCAGTGAGGCAAATGTGGATCTCACACTCTGGTTTTCGCGGCCGCAGGGAGAGGCGTTGTCATGAGCCTGCTGGAAAGATTGTGTCACGAAGCGGATGCACCGCCGTATCAGCCCTGCACAGAGCGGGCGGTCACGGCGCATCTGTACCGGATCATCAATGCCCGGGCGCCGGTCTGGACTGACGGCAGAAAAAACAGCGGTATTGCCGGGTTTGGCCAGAGTCATCTGCTGCGGGCGCAGGGAAAATTTCATCTCACCGCGATCACACAGGAAATTGAAAGTCTGATCCGCCGTTATGAACCGCGGTTACAGAGGGTGAGTGTCACCATCGTGCCGCAGTCATACCGGCAGCATCAGATTCATTTTGAAATAGCGGCATTGTGCGGCGGACGGGAGGTGTGTCTGCCGGTTTGCCTGGATTTTAACGCCGGACAGCTGATAAACCCGGAGGCCACCGGTGCATGACAACACACTGCACTATTTTGAGCAACAGCGGCAGTTGTTGCTGGACGGGCTGGAAGCCTTCCGCCGCCGGCATCCGCATCAGGCGCAGTTGCTGGGGATCAGCGGGCAGACGATAACCGATCCGCAGTTGCGGGCACTGCTTGACGGTGTTGCCTATCTGACAGGGCTGACTGCTCAGCAACTGGCACTGACCGCGCCGCAGCTGACGGAAACCCTGGTCCGCACGGTATTTCCTGATTATCTGCGCCCGGTACCGGCGCTGCTGCCGGTACTGTTCACGCCGCAGACGACGGCACAAATGCAGGTACTGGCGGCGGAGACACCGTTCACCACACACACTGCCGCCGGGGAAACCATTCACTGGCGCACACAGCACCCGCTGACACTGATGCCGCTGGCGATCACGACACAGCAATTTATCCCGCAGGCGGCAGGCTATACGGAGCAGGAAGAGTCCCGTACCGCTGCCTGTTCCCTGCAACTGACGTTTTCGGTGACCGTGCCGGGAGTTTCCCTGTCAGAGCTGAATCTGATGTCACTGACATTGCATTTTACCGGTGACGGGGATCTTCCCTGGCTGACGGATGATGCGGTACACCGGCAGTGTGCCGCCATCCGGCTGAACGCCGGGGAAGCAGATATTTTTCTGCCGCCGGACGCGTGTCAGCGACTGCCGCTGACGTATCGTCCTGATGCGGAGGATGATGCACATATGTTGCTGTATGACGCACTGTGGTATCCGGAACAGGTGGCCGGTGCAGTGATCTCACTGGCGGATCCGCTGAGGTACTGCAACGGACAGACTTTCACACTGACATTTTTCTTCCGTGACATGCTGCCGCATCCGGCGCGTTTCGCCCGTCAGGACTGTATTGCGCTGTTCCGCACTGTGCTGACAAACTGTTTCGCCCATCAGAGTGAACCGCTGCGGGTATCGCCGGACAGCAATCCGCACCCGGTATGCGCGGATACCCGATATGATGTGCTTCTGCACTCCGCTGAGATGGTGACAGATATCACCGTACTGCCTGCACAGCCGGTGCCGCAGTTGTATCACCAGCTGATCACGCAGCCTTCTGCCTGCTGCTGGCAGCCGGTGTGCGGTACAGAGGGAGGGGTGACACATCTTAACTGTCTGTTATCCGGCGAAGCGGCGGAACCGGAACATGTCCGGCTCTGGGTGGTACACGGGCGCGGCACGCAGGGTGAGCGGGCAGTGGCCGCCGCAGGTGAAACCGTGACACCGCAGCAGGCTGATCCGCTGATGTATCATGCGGTTGCCGCTCAGCGGGCAATGCGGCTGCCGCTGCCGGTACAGCCGGATCCGTGTGCGCTCTTTCTGCGGCTCCGGCAGGCCCGGTTATCTGATCTTACTGATTCTCCGGAAGCGCTGAAGGCACTGTTGTCGCTGTATGACAGGCAGAACTCACCGGTGATTTCCGGGCTGATTGCCGCCATTGAGGAGATCACATCCCCGCCCGGCGTGACTGTTCGTTTTTATCATCACCTGCCGCTGACCATTCCGGGGCAGCACATCACTGTCACACTGGCACAGCATACCCCGGTGGCAGGAACCGCGTTTTTTGCCGCGCTGCTGGAGGCGGTTTTCACGGCGCTGAGTGATGACCATGAATTTATTCAGCTCACACTGCGCCGCCGTAATGACAGCGGAGCGCTGTATCACGGTCCGCTGAGAACAGCCGATGAACCGTTCTGACCGGCCCGGGCTGCTCGGTACCGGCGGAGTGCTGCCGCGCTATATCACCGGAACGGTGGCGGAATATGCACAGGCTCATCAGCAGACCGCCCCGCAGGACTTTTTTCTGGTTTTTGATACTGTCTGCCGCCGGCTGGCTGACAGGCTGCATGCCGGACAATCCGCTGCTGCCGGTTTACCGCTGACAAGGCTGATGCAGACACTGCTTCCGGAACCGGCACTCTGTTATCCGGCGGCGGCACAGCTATGGGGCGGAAATACCCGGCTGCGGGTACTGAGCAGGGCGGCCTCCGCCTTTTTTGCCTGCCGCACGGAATTTCAGTATGCCCCGCCGGTCCGTATGCCGTATCACCCGCCCGCCGGAACCGGCAACCGCCTCGGCGGCGGTGCCGTGCCCGGTACACACTGTTATCTGCGGGCCGCACATCTGCGTGTGCAGGTGTCTGCCGATCCGCTGCAACCCCGCGACCACTGGCAGCCCGGCGGCGAATACCATCATTACCTCGGGCAGTTTATCCGCACTTTTTTCCGCCGTCCGCTGACGTTTTCTGTCATTTTCCGGACGGATGACACCCGCATGATGCCCGTGCAACTCGCCGCCATGACATCACGGCTGGGACGAAATACCCGCCTCTGACAAGGAATGACTATGCTGACTATCGATTTGCATCAACTTATCCGCCGCTTAACGCCGCCGCTGATGACGGCACTGGAGGAGGCGGCACAGGAGTGTGTCCGCCGCCGCCACCGCGCGGTCACACCACTGCACTGGCTGCTGGTGATAACGGGCAGCCGTGAGCTGACCTGGTGTGCGGCACCGGCGGACAACAGTGCGCTGCAATACAGTCTGAATGACGCACTGGCGCTGCTGCCGCAGGCGGCGGATGCCTCCCCGGTGTTTGCGCCGGAGCTGACAGAACTGCTGAAACAGCTCTGGCTGCATGTCTCGCTGAATCAGGGCGGACAGCACATCAGTGAAATCCATATTTTACAGCTGCTGCGCCAGACGGCGTGCAGCGGTATTCCGTCTGCGGTGACGGCATGGGCGCAATCGCTGGATACACAATGGCTGGCACAGCAGATAACCGCACTGCCGCAGCCATCCGCACCGGCAGCGGGCAGTACCGGTGGTGAGGCGCTGCTTTCTGCGTATGCCCGCGACCTGACTGCCCTGGCGCGGGCAGGAAAACTGGATCCGGTGATTGGCCGTGACAGTGAAATCCGTCAGATCCTCGATATCTTCTGCCGCCGCCGCCAGAACAGCCCGATTATGGTCGGTGAGGCCGGGGTGGGGAAAACTGCGATTGCCGAAGGGCTGGCTCAGGCGATTTGTGACGGCAATGTGCCGGAACGTCTGCGCAGCTGTGAAGTGTGGGAACTGGATCTGACCGCGTTACAGGCGGGTGCGGCCATGAAAGGGGAATTTGAGCAGCGTCTGAAAAACCTGCTGGCGGAGATCCGTTCCGGCAGCTCAGAAAAAATCATCTTTATTGATGAGGCGCACACCCTGATTGGTGCAGGCGGCACGGCAGGACAGGGGGATGCTGCCAATATTCTCAAACCGGCGCTGGCAAGAGGGGAATTCAGAGCCCTGGCGGCCACAACCTGGTCTGAATACAAACAGTTTATCGAACCGGATCCGGCGCTGACCCGGCGTTTCCAGCCGGTCAAAATCGCACCACCTGATGAGGCCACCACCCTGACGATTCTCCGTACCCTGAAACCGGTACTGGAGCAGCATCACGGCCTGCCGGTGACGGACGCGGCCTGTAAAGCGGCGGTGCGGCTCTCGGTCCGCTATCTGCCGGAGCGGCAACTACCCGATAAAGCCATCAGCCTGCTGGATACCGCCTGTGCCGGATTATCGGTTTCGCAGTCGGTTACCCCGGACAGTGCGGCAGAAGCCGCGGATGATAACCATATTGCGGCGGTGATTGCGCTGTGGACCGGCATTCCGGCCGGACATCTGGCGGCGGATGATATTTCCCGCCTCAGCAGCCTGGAAGCGAAAGTCGCGGAGCGGGTGATCGGTCAGACCGCTCCGGTGGCGGCGGTGGCTCAGGCTATCCGTATTGCCCGCAGCGGACTGAATAACCCGCAGCGGCCACAGGGTGTTTTCCTGATGTGCGGCCCGGGCGGCACCGGAAAAACCGAAACCGCGCTGGCACTGTGTGAGGCACTCTGCGGTGACGAGCGGCGGATGGTGACGCTCAATATGACCGAATTTAAAGAGCCGCATAAAGTGTCCATGCTGCTGGGTGCCCCGGCGGGTTACACCGGTTACGGCAAAGGCGGGGTGCTGACGGAATCGGTGCGCCGCAACCCGTACACTATTTTACTGCTCGATGAGATGGAAAAAGCTCATCCGGCCATTCATGACGTGTTTTATCAGATTTTCGATAAAGGCCGCATTACAGACAGTGAAGGGCGGGAGGTCGATTTTCGTCACACGATCATCATTATGACCAGCAACGCGGCGGAGGATGAAATTGCGGCGCACTGCCGGGATCAGCGTCCCGGGGTGACAGAGCTGGTGCCGCAGATTTTTCCGGCGCTGTTACGTCATTTCCGGCCATCGTTTCTCGGGCGCACCACCATTATTCCGTATTACCCGCTCAGTGATACGGAAATGGCGGCGATTGCCCGGCTGGCGCTGGACAGAGTGGGCAAACGCATTCATGAAACCTATCGGTGTGAGTTCAGTTATTCAGATGAATTAGTGACTTATCTGTTATCACTGCCTTATTCAGCAGAAACCGGCGCAAGGGCGGTTGAACAGGGGGTAACGGGTAAACTTCTGCCGCAGATTGCCGAAGCCTGTATTGAAAAACGCAGGCAGCAGACTGCCATTACCCGGGTTTTATTATCAGTCACGGATAATAAGCCTGTTGTTTCTATTGATTAACACCAGGAACACCGTTATGTCATTGACGATTCGGATAGTCAGCGCACCGGAGCACAGTAACACTTTGCCGCAGTACTGCTTTGACGGCAGAGACGGTACCATCGGGCGTGATGCGCAGGCCGATATAGTGCTGGATGACCCGCATGCCCGCATTGAGGATACGCACGCCGTATTCCGCTGCACGACCGCCGGTTATATCCTGACGGATACCAGCCGTGACGGGGTTTTTATCAACAACCGGCAGGATGCCCTCGGGCACGGTACCGACTATCTGTTACAGGATGGCGATATGCTCGGCATCGGAGCGTTCCGGCTGCTGGTGTCCTGTTTTTCCCCGCTGAACCGTGCGCCGCAGCCGCTGAATACCACCGATGAAGAAACAGCACTGCGCAGTTTGTTTACACCGGCGGATGATAACAGCTGTTTTGATGATGACCCGTTCCTCGGCACCGCGCCGGTGAAAAAACCGGAACCGCATGATATCCGCTACCGTTTTTCAGCGGTGGCCCGGCCTTACGGCAGTCCGGCTCCTGAACCGGTTCCGGAACCGGAGATCGCACCGCTGGTCATAACACCGCCTCCGGTTGTTTCACTGCCGGAAACGCCGCTGCCGCCGGTACTGACCGGTGACAAACTGGTGCTGCTGCAGTCACTGCTGCCGGAAATCAGCCGGGCACTGAGTGTGGCGGCGGAAAAAATCATCCGCGATATCTCTCCGCAACACCTGGAAGCACTGCACCGCGACCAGAAAATTGTCGGGAAAATTGACTACTGGCAGACCTACAAACGGTTTTTCAGTCAGCAGATTGCGGATGACCACCTGAAAAGCAAACTGACGGATTATTTCCGCAGTGAATTTTACACTCAGATTATTCAGTCATCATGAAACACCGTATTCCTTTGTTTATGTTTATTTTTCTGTTTCTCGGCCCGGTATCCTGTCAGTTCGGAACACTGCCGGAAACCGGCATATTACGGGTGCTGATCCGGGCAGAAGAAAACAGTAACCCGAACGCGGACAACCAGCCTGCGCCGGTTGTGCTGCGGATCTACCAGCTCAGCAGTGACGAAATTTTTCAGCGCGAGCGTTTTATGCCGCTGTGGCAACAGGATCAGGTCTTACTCAAAGAACAGCTCCTGGCCCGCAAAGTGACGGAGCCGGTCTATCCCGGCAGCCGCGAAACACTGCTGCTGCAATTACAGCCCGGTACAACACATATTGGCGTGCTGGCCGGTTTCTCTGCGGCGGCACAGGCGAAAAATAAGCAGATAATTGCGGTGTTACCGCTGCCGGTAATGCAGGTGTCACTGTTCATGGACGGGCAGACGCTGTCACTCACGGCAGGAGAAAACGATGAACAGTGAAACCGCCGGGGTCTGGTGGCAGGAGGGATTGTTTCTCCAGCCGGAGCATTTTATCCGCGAGAGCCGCCTGCACAGCGATTGTCTGCGGGATGTGACACAACAGCTGAGCGGCGGAATGGCCGGATTTTCCCGGCTGGTGACGGATGGATCCCTGACGAGCGCCGGAAAGCTGACATTGTTACAGGCGCACGGCGTGATGCCGGACGGCACACCGTTTGTCACGGATACCCCGCTGAGTATCAGTCTGGACGGATTGTCCGGGGATATGACCTTTTTACTGACACTGCCGCTGAGCAGTGCACCGGATCGCTTTACCGCAAAACCGCTCAGCGTGAGTGAAAACCGGGTGGGGCAGACCCGCGAACCGGTGATAATCAGTGCCGCGTATCTGAATCTGCAGCTGAAATGCCTGTCACAGTGCCGTGACGATGAGACCGGGCTGGCGGTCGCCCGTCTGTACTGCCGCGACGGTGCCGGATACCCGCTGCCGGAGCCGGAATTCTGTGCGCCGTACCTGTTTGTGCAGGACAACCCGTGGCTGAGCCGCCGGGCGGAAGATATACGCCTGCTGCTGGCACAGCGGTTGCAGAAGCTGTACAGCCTGCCGGACGGGAAAACGGCCTGTCTCCATTTACAACCACTGCTGACACAGCTGCAAAGCCTGGCGGCGGGTGATCGCATCACCAGCCGGGATTTTTACCGTTTCTGTCTGCATCTGCAATCGGTACTGTGCACACTGGCCGCCGCGCCGCCGCCTGAACCGCTGCCGTGGCGTAATGAGGATCATGCCGGTTTGTTCTCCCCCTGTATTCAGTCACTGAAACAGCTTCTTGCCCCGCAGACTCGGCAGCATGTGCAGGCGCTGAACTGGGATACCCGGTTGCTGGCTTCCCGGCGTTTACTGCGGCTTGCGCTGCCGGAATCCGCTTTTGCGCAGCAGAGTCGTCTAATCCTGGAGTACCGTGATGACAGCGGCAGGCCGCCTGATGCCGCCCGTACAGCCCGCCTGCTGAAACTGGCCGGAAATAACCAGATAGCAGCCTGTGTCAATAACGGGCTGACCGGCATTCCGCTGCTGTCACTGAACAACGCCCCTGACGGGATCACACCATCCCCCGGGGCGATTTATTTTGAGCCGGATATCCGCAGTCCGCTGTGGACAGCGGATGATCCGGTGCTGGCACTGCATATTGACGGCCAGCTGCCGCATGCCCGGCTGAATGCCGTTTTGATCACACGGAGGTAATTAATCATGGAAACAGATCCCGGACACAATGTGCTGATCACAGCCGGGCAACCGCTGCTTCAGGCACTGATTATGCTGGCGCAGAAGGGAACACCGCCGGATCTCACGCTGTTCCGTCAGCAGATGTTACAGGGCGTGAGCCGGTTTTACCGGATTTGTGCCGCTCACCGGCTCCATCCGTCCCTGACCGGAAAAAGTGCCTTTGTCTGGTGTG
The DNA here is from genome assembly GCF_051172335.1 of Morganella sp. B601. Taxonomy (NCBI): domain Bacteria; kingdom Pseudomonadati; phylum Pseudomonadota; class Gammaproteobacteria; order Enterobacterales; family Morganellaceae; genus Morganella; species Morganella sp. B601. The sequence continues at coordinate 162,465 of NZ_JBPIZE010000003.1, read as the reverse complement.
CCGCGCTGGATGAGGCAGTACTGAGCACATCGTGGGGGGCGGAATCGGTCTGGCAGGAACACACCCTGACCGGCGCGGTGTTTCAGAACCGGCGCGGCGGCGAGGCCTTTTTCCGCTATCTGCATCTCGCGCTGCATAACCCCGTCCCGCTGCGGGATTTTCTCGAATTACAGTTTTATCTGTTATCACTCGGCTTCCGGGGGGAGTACCGCACACAGCCGGAAGCACTGGCTGCCTGTTATACCCGGCTGCGTCATATTCTGATGAACAGCAGGCCGCAGGCGCTGTCCGTACCGCCGGACCGCTGCACAGGCCGGAATCGTCCGGCGAAACGAATCCCGCTGTCACTGATTTTTTCCGGCTCACTGTTGCTGTGTGCGGCAGGCCGGGTGGCGGCAGATCTCAGTTATCAGCAGTTATTACAGCAACTGAGTGATGCACTGACGGCCCTGTTCTGAACAACGGAGATTGGTGATGAAAATCAGAACCGCAATGCTGTACGCGCTGGTGATCCTGCTGCTGGCCGGACTGACCGCAATCGCCTGGTATTATTGGCTGACACAGGGCGGCAGTGTGCTGCTGCCGGTGTTTGTTGCTTTGCTGAGCCTGTGTCTGGCGGTTTACGGGCTGATCAAAACTGCATGGCGGGCAGAGACGGATGTGCAGCAGTTACAGCGGCAGCAGCAACGGCGTGAACTGCGCCACTATCTGAAACAGACCGGCCGCCGCCTGCGGCGCAGCGGTGGTGTACCCCGGCGGAACCCGGGCCGGATCAGTACTTACTGGCTGTTGTGTGAGGATCTGCCGCAGGCACAGGCCTGTATGCGTCAGCACGGATTTACCCCGGTGGCGCAGGAGCAGGAGCCGTTCTGCTATCAGGCGGGTAATACGGTGGTCCGCATCAGCACACCGGCGTGGCTCACCGGTGACGGCGGCCGGGAGAGTGCACGGCAACTGGTGCGCCTGAATCCGTCTCAGCCGCTGAACGGATTTATTTTACTGTCACCGGCGCCTGCATTTGCCGCACTCATTGAAGAGCAGGCGGTACAGTCCGGGCAGCAGCACCATACCGCCTGTATTGCCTTTTCTGTTTTGCTCGGATGCCGTCCGCCGCTGCATCTGATGCTTCCCGGTCTCGGCAATGTGCCTGCACTGCGCCGCTGGTATGCGGATCCGCAGCGGGCACAGTTTTGTCACAGCACGGATTTCAGCCGTGAGCGAAGGGTACTGCCGGATGCCCCGTTTGCACAGTTTACTGCTGATTTAATGCTGTCATTACAGCAGGAACAATTCACCGCGCTGACAGCAGAACAACCGGAGCATAATGCGGCGGTGTTGTCATTTCCCGCGCAACTGGCGGCACATCTTCATCAGCGGACGCTGTATGCGGCAGCATTACAGCACCAGCGCTCAGCCGGCACGCATCTGGTGCTGTCATCGGCATTGTTGTGTGCGGCGGAATGCGCGCATCAGCATATCGCCACACCGTTGTTTGAACGGGTCATTCATGGCCGTGATGAGGTTATTTGTCAGGTACGGGAACGGCGCAGGCTGATCGGCTATTGCCTGGCAGTAATTTTATGCCTGGCGGGCACAGCCGCTGCCGGTGTCGTGCAGTGGCGCAGTTTTCAGGAACAGAGAGATTTACTGAACGGGCAGATGGATTATCTGTCGCGGGTTGCGGCAGCACCGGCCGGAGAGCGGGTTCACCGCCTGCATCTTTTACAGCCGGTGATTGCGGAAATCCGCCGTGAATACCACAGCCGCTGGTTTTCATCCTCTTTGCTGCCGTTGTACCGGGATTATCAGCAGCAGATCCGCAATGCACTCTTCCCGCTGCTGGTAAAACAGCGGGAACAGCGTCTGCAGCGGGCGGTGGCAGAATCATCCCCGCAGTTGTTACAGGCTATTGATGATTACCGGCAACTGTTTGCGGATGAACACCGGGGGAAGGACATTGGGGATGCAGACAGCGGCGGTGACGTTATTTCCCTGCTGGATGATTATCCGGTACAGCCGCTGACAGCAGAGGAGCGCCGGTTATACCATGCTGCGCTGGTGGCTCAGGCACGGCAGAAAGTAGCCATGTCAGATCCTGCTGAGCATCTCTATCCGGTGCTGCGGGAGCAGTTTCTCCGTAAACATGCAGCAGTGCCGCTGGCAACGTTATTTCCGGCTGATATCACTCCGCTGTTTCAGCCGGATAACCGATTTTTATCAGTCCCGTACACGATGACCAAAACAGGCTACAGCGCCTGGCAGGCGCAGTGGGACAATCCGGAATTTCAGACACAGTTTTCTGTCCTTATGCAGCACTGGCCTGACAATACAGAACCGGCACCGGAGAGTGTCATTGTGCAAATCAACAGGCAGTATGACGAGGAATATATCCGCTACTGGCAGCAGTTTTTGTCATCGCTGACACCGCATCGCGCCGGTACACCGGAAGCTCTGATCGCCGCACTGCAACTGACAGAACAGCCGTTCAGCGATCCGCTGATTGCGCTGGTGCGGGGGATCAGCAGCAATACCACGTTTGCGGCGGTAAAAACGGAGACAGGGCCGGATCTGAAATCCGGTCAGCAGACGGCCTCTCTGCTCGGGCTGAGTAAAATCAGCAGCAAGCTGAGAAAAGCAGGGAGGCTGCAATCCGCCTTCAGCAAATATAAAAAAGCGGATGAACCGGCAGGAATGAATATTAACCGCGTTTTTTCCGCCTGGCACGCCTTACTGACAGCGGAAGGTACACCGTCACCGGCACTGGCCGCATGGCAGCAGTCAGTGGTATCACTCCGGCAGCACTGGCAGCAGGGAATGGCATCCGCTGATCCGCAGGAATGGGGTTATCAGCAGTTCATGCACGGCGGAGAACCGCCGGAGACCGGGCCGGGAACTGTTCCGCCGGTTCCGGATATGTTGCTGCGGCAATGGCGGCAGACCGCCGCACAGTTACAGGCCGGACTGGCGGCCCGCTATCTCGACAAACAGTGGCAGACAACGGTGTATCCGTTCTGGCGTGATCGGCTCGCCCCTTATTACCCGTTCAGCCACAATGCGCAGGGTGTGAAAACGGATGATCTGCATGCCTTTCTGGCTCCCGGCGGCGTAATGGATACTTTTATGCAATCTCTGCCGCCGGGTCACCACAGCGACCCGCTGTATGCGGCACTGAGTCAGCCGGAAACACAGACAGAGCAACTGAGACAGCTGTTTTATGCGGATGACCGTACGGCACTGAATATGCGAATCTCACTGCGGCCGGTGGCGCTGACGCCGCAACTGTCCGGTTTCCGGCTGGCACAGGGCAATGATGCACTGATTTATCAGCACGGCCCGGCAGTCTGGAGTGACTTTTACTGGCCGCCCGCCACGGATGCAGAGCCGCTGACCGCGGACTATTTCCGTCACGGCAAACCGGTTTACTCCGCCTCTTATCCGGGGGAGTGGGGATTGCTGCGCTGGCTGCTGACGGCGCAGTCTCAGGGACGTGCCGCCTCACCGGAGAGTGTTATCACGGAAAACGGTTATATGTTCCGGTTCCGCAGCCGGATCAACGGCAGACCGGTACCGTCACCGGCGGCGCTGTTTGCGGAGTACCGTCTGCCGCCGTCACTGCTCAGCCGGGGAAATCCCGCTGAAAATCCACAAAATCCCGCTGACCGGTGAAGGCAGAGAACTGCGGCGCTGTGGCACACTGTGTGCTCTGTCAGGCTGAATAATGAGTATGATGTTATGGAAAACTATGCCGATCAGCCCCGTCCGCTTACCGTGACGCTGGATAACAGTGCACCGTATGTGGCGACCCGTCTGCATGCAAAGGAGTCGTTATCAGACGGCACATGGCTGGAAGTGCACTTTCTCAGTCCGTCACCCCCGGATCAGGCGCTGCCGGGTAAAATGGTGGTGGTGACCTGTCATGAGCGGACCTTTGCCGGGCTGGCACAACAGATTGAATGTGACGGTTTTCATCCGGATAAACAACTCTATTTTTACCGCCTCACGGCGGTGGATCCGCTGACATTCCTCTGTCACGGGCGGCAGCGGCGCTTATTTCAGAATCAGAACAGCAGGGGGCAGATCAGCACATTGCTCAGTCTGCATCAGTTGACGGCGTTCATCCGTTTTTCCCTCAGCGGTGAAGGTGAAACCCGTCCCTGTGTGTGTCAGATGGATGAAAGCGACAGCGCCATGATCCGCCGGATAATGGCCGGACAGGGCTGGTTTTGCCTGCGTAATCCGGACAACACCACCCAATGGACAATCACGGACGGATTACAGCACGCCCCGTCCGCCGGAGAGATCTCCGCCCGCCTGATCACACCGTTCCGTGCCTGCCGCCGGGTCAGCAGCGGGGTATTTTCCGCAGAAAGCTGGTCACAGGAACAGCATCACAGCCGTACTGAGCAGCATACGCTCTCCGGCAGCGGCACCACACAACAGACACACTATTATGACGGGCAATCCGCCACAGCACAGTTTGCCGGTGAAGCGGCGGCAGTTGCGGCACATTACTATGAGGCAGGGTCGGCGGCGATGGCGCTGTGTGCCGGTATGCGTTTCCGGCTGAATGATCATCCGGCGGCGGAATATAACGGCGAATATTATATCAGTGAGATTACACATGCCATTGACTGCGGTGAAAGCAGCGGCAGCCCCGGATACAGCAATACTTTTCGTTGTCATCAGACCCGGACCCCCTTTCGCCTGCCGCCGGTTTCTGCTCCCCGTTATGACGGCATTCAGGCGGCGACCGTCGTTGCCCGTGACGGAGACGAAACCTGTTATGACGCACAGGGGCGGGTGAAAGTTCGTTTCCACTGGGAAGAGGATAATCAGGACAGCGGGTTATCTCAGGCCTGGCTGCCGGTGCTTTCACACAGCGCGGGCGCCGGGGCGGGGATTCAGTTTCTGCCGCGTGCCGGGGATGCGGTGGTGGTGCAGTTTCTCAATGGTGACCCGGATAAGCCGGTGGTGACCGGTGCACTCTGGCATCAGAATCACGCCCTGCCTTTCACCGACCCGCTGACCGGCGGCATATACAGCCGCTCATCCCCGGCGGGTGCACGGGGGGACGGCAATCAGGTGCGTTTTGAGGATAAACGGGATGAAGAGTGTCTGGCGCTGGCGGCACAGAAGGATTTAACCCTCAGTGCCAACAATGACTGGACAACCCGGATCAAAGGCAATATCCGCTGTGAGACAGAAAAAAATCTGACCATCAGCAGCAAAGAAAACACGCAGCATCTGAGTGATAAACAGTGGCAACTGAAAGCGGCGGAAGGAATAGCCCAGAACAGCGGAAAAAATCTGGCATTACAGGCTGACAGTGCACTCTCAGCAGATGCGAAAACGATCACCTTATCCGCATCACAGACACTGACACTGACGGCGGGCGGCAGCAAAATTGAGCTGTCTGCTTCCGGCATCACGTTACAGGCACCGCAGATTACCCTGAAAGGGAACGGCAAAATCGGCCTGGAAAGTGCGGTGCTGGCGATGTCCGCGCAGGCAAAAGCGCAGCTGAGCGGTGCGCTGGTGGAAATCAGCGGTTCGGCAATGACGGAAGTCAAAGCCGGGGCGATGGTACAAATCAGCGGTGCGCTGACAAAAATTAATTAAGGAACGGCGATGCTGAACAAAATGCCTTACAGCAGCGCAATGCTGGTGATGAAAAATTATTCCCCTTCCGGGGAAGCCGCAGCGCTTGCGGCACAATATCCGGCACCGGCGGATTTTCTGGTCGCCGCGCAGCAGCAGGCACATTACGGGGATGCCGTCCTTTTTCTGGCGCACGGACTGCCATTGAAAGAGGCGCTTTGGTGGGGATATCACTGTGCGCAGCAACTGACAGAATGGAGTGAGCAGGAGCAGCGTGTGCTGGAGAGTGTCAGGGGCTGGATAACCCGCTCCGGTGAATCTGAGCGCCGTGCCTGTGGTGATGCGGCAAAGCAGCAGGGATTATCCTCCGCAGCCGGATGGCTTGCACAGGCGGTGTTCTGGAGTACCGGCAGCATGCTGGATGCCGGACAGCCCCCGTTACCGGCGCCGCCGTTTTTATATGCACAGGCACTGAGCGGTGCAATAAATCTGATGGCAGTGATGCAGGATAGCGCACATATCGCAGAACACTACCGGACATTCCTGGCACACGGGCTGGCTGTGGCCCGGGGGAATAAACAATGAAACCGGCGGCCAGAAGCGGCGATATGCATCTGTGCCCGGCACTGACACCGCCTCTGCCGGTGCCGCATGTCGGTGGCCCGGTACTGCCCGCTCCGGCGACAGTACTGATTGGCGGCTTACCGGCGGCCACGCTGGGACAGATGTGTCTGTGCATTGGTGTGCCGGACAGCATCATCACCGGCAGTATGACGGTGCTTATCAACAACAAACCCGCTGCCCGGCTGGGCGACAGCACGGCGCACGGCGGCACGGTTGTCACCGGTCTGCCGTCAGTGCTGGTCGGCGGATAATCTGATTTCAACAATAAAAAGGGAATTTTATGGCAATATCAGCAGCAGATATCACCGCAGGTCTCGGACACGTAAATACTATCGCCGAAAGCGGTGCACTTAATGGCGGGCTGGCTATTCTTGATGAAAAGATCATGGCCGCAGAACGCACTAAAATTGCGCAGTCGGTAAAGAAAATGTATGCGACCTATATTTCTCAGGCGCTGAGCATCAGAACGCATACCGCAGTGATGGTCAGTGCGGACAGCACACAGCGCACACACCTGGACAGAGAGGTTATCGGCGGCAAAAATCTGCTGGCGGAAACGGCGGATTATTATGAAAAAGGCCGGGAGCACCGCTCTTACCGCTTTATGCGCAAAGCGGCGGATATCGGGCGTGTGCAACTGAAACAGAATCTGGCCTCCGGGCTGACCGCGCCGCTGGCTTTTATTCCGGACGGCGGGATTAGTAAAATGGTCGCATCCTGTGCGCTGACGGTGATGGAGCAGGGGAAAGCGATACGCCGCGTGCGCAAAATCAAGCATTATATTCATGATAAAAAAGAGGTTGCTGCAGAAATCGGTGAGGTTGAGGCACAACGCAAATCCGCCAAATGGAGCTGTAAAACCCTCAGCAAGCTCGGCGGCGATTTACAGCGCAATCTGTATAAACTGAAACAGTCCGTGGTGGTGTTACAGAGCCGGGGACTGAGCACACAACAGCGGATTGACCAGGTGAATGCTCACAGCCACAACCATCTCGGCAGCCATGATTTATCCGTGATCCGGGGAGAGCTGACGGATCTGGCAATGAGTTTTCATGAAAGCCTGCATTATGTCGAAAAAGTCACCAATATGTGCACACTGCTGGATGCGGCGAGTTGTGAAATTAAAGCGCATATGGCGAATATGCTGGAATTACTGGAAGCGACAGAATCCACCCTGATGTCGCAGGGGGATAATTTCTTTCGCTGACTCTGATAACCGGCACTGCAGTGTAAAACACAGACGGTGCCGGTCTTTTCCGTTATGCTGTAGCCCTGTCAATCAGTCGCTGAGAATATAATGGAAACGGATGATCGCCTGCGCTGCCTGAAACAGTTGTTACAGACTCACACCGCAGAGCGAAGCGGCGGGTGGGATACGGCCGTTCCCGGTCTCGCATTGTGCCGGTGGACGGCTCCGTCACAGGCACAAACCTGGACTTATGAGCCCGGTATCGCGCTTGCGGTTCAGGGCGCGAAACGGATCACACTCGGAGATAACACGTATTGTTACCGTCCCGGGGATGTATTGCTGACATCCGTGGATATCCCTGCGATAGCGCAGGTCTGTGAGGCGTCGGAACAGGCACCGTTTCTGGCACTGCTGGTCAGTCTTAACCTCAGCGACCTTCCGGCACTGATGCAGGAAAGCGGCTTTCAGCTGCTGACTTCAGAACCTGCCATGCCGCAGGCAGTGTGTCCGGTCACAGAAGCGTTGCTCAGTGCGGTCTGCCGCCTGGTGGCGCTGCTGGAAAAACCGGACGATATCCCGGTCATGGCTCCGCTTATCCATAAAGAAATTCTCTATTACCTGCTGAAAAGCGGCCAGGGCGCACGGCTCCAGCTGATGGCCGCACATAATAAACAGTGCCGCCAGATAAGCGGCGTACTTAGTTACCTGAAAGCGCATTTTGATCAGCCGGTGTCGGTGGAGACACTCTGCCGCCGGGCTCAGATGAGCGAATCCTCTTTTCACCGCCATTTCCGCCGGGTCACCCGGATGAGCCCGCTGCAATATCAGAAATGGCTGAGACTTAATGAAGCCCGCCGTCTGCTGCTGGTGGAATCGGCGGATGCTTCGGAAGCGGCTTTTCGTGTCGGGTATGAAAGTGCCTCTCAGTTTAACCGTGAATACCGGCGCTTATTCGGGTTACCCCCCGGACAGGATAAAAAGCGGGTTCTTCTCTGACCGGTGTGTGATTTCCGGGCAAAATGACAGGATCAGGCAAACATCAGAGCGGACAGGCTAACGTATTTGCGGGACAGGCCGGTTAGGATAACGGGATTGACGACATCATTCCTGAGTGAGTAACACAATGAAAAATATCTTTATTATTAACGGTTCAAAAGAATTCGGTGGCTCTGACGGCAAACTGAACGATCACATGACGGATATCGCCTGCCGCCATCTGACAGAAAAAGGCATGAATGTCCGCGTTACCCGTATTGATGACGGGTATGACGATGAACAGGAAGTACTGAATTACCTGTGGGCGGATGTCATTATTTACCAGATGCCGGCCTGGTGGATGGAAGGGCCGTGGATTGTGAAAAAATACATTGATGAGGTATTTACACAGTCTGATGACCGTTTTCATATTAATGACGGGCGCAGCCGCCGTGACAGCAGCAAAAAATACGGCTCCGGCGGTGTGCTGAACGGCAAAAAATACATGTTATCCGTAACCTGGAACGCACCGCAGGAAGCCTTTGAGGATGAAATGCAGTTCTTTGAGGGGCGGGGTATCGACAGTGTGTATTTCCCGCTCCACAAAACCAACCAGTTTACCGGGATGACATCACTGCCGACATTTTCCTGTTTTGACGTGGTTAAAAACCCGCATATTGATGCGGATATCCGCCGCTATCTGGCTCACCTGGATGTGAATATCGCAGGCTGAACCCTCAGCGGGCCACTGATGCCAGACGCAGACCGAGAGCGATAAAGGTAGTACCGACGAGGCGGTCAATCCAGTAATGCGCTTTCGGGCTGCCGGAGATCCGTGCAGCCAGTGTCCCGGCAATCAGTGCCAGCGTGGTATCAGTGCAGAACCCGAGCAGGGCATAGGTTGCGCCGAGCAGCAGGAAAGATTCCGCATAATAACTGCCGCCTGCCGCAATAAACTGCGGGAAAAAGGCAATAAAAAACAGCAGCACTTTCGGATTGGTCAGTGTGGTGATAAACCCCCGGATCAGAATCGATTTTGCGGCTGCCTTCTGAATAACCACTTCTTCATTATCATCAGCGGTCTGCCCGCGCTTTCTGAGTGTACCGAGGATCATTTTGGCACCGAGGAACGCGAGATAGAGCGCACCGAGATACTTAATCACGGTAAACAGTGTCGGTGATGCGGCAATAATCGCCCCAAGCCCGACGGTCCCTGCAATAGCATGCACACTGCTGCCGAGCATCACCCCCAGTGCGGACAAAATACCGGCTTTGCGGCCGTTGGCCAGGCTTTGTCCCAGTACATAGGCAATATCCGGCCCCGGCGTTACTGCAAAGATAAAAACGGACAGTAAAAACAGCGGGTAATGGATAATATCCAGCATGTGACAGCCCTCCGGAGTCAGAGAAAACGTTATATTATGGCGGATATAATGCCATTAAGTATGATCCGCTGGCAAATGACATTTTTGCCGGTTATTTGTACGTACATATTGATTTGCTGAATCATATAAACTTGTTCAATATTTATAATGAATTACTCACTTTATAATTTATCAGTGTTAAAAAACGGGCGGAAAAAGAGTACGCATCAAAAGAGTGTTTCCGGATGGCAGATAGTGTAACAAAACGTAAAAGCACGGCTTTACATCCGGTAAAGTGTATTATACTCAGCTGCACCAATGGTACCGTATCATCAATTAATTAGCTGAATTAAAAGATGATATTTTACTTTTGGCCTTGTTTTTGTTGTGGATATCGCCGGATATCTGCGAACTTATTTTTCATTGTAAATGATAATTATCTGATACTTATCACTGTATGCGCGGTTTCTGCGGATAAACAATAATAACAGCCTGATACCGTTGATTTGTGACAATAACTGCAGTGATTAATCGGAATTTCTTATCAACGGGTGACCGGAAGCCGTCGGTTACCGGACGATATATGTGACGCCGGAAAAACAGATTCCGGCGCTTACAATCCGCAGGAGATTGCAGTTGAAACGCCTATTTTTCAGACAACGGCGACGCCGTTTGCTCATCATATTACTTGTTTTCCTGGCGATTCTGGCAGGTTACGGGGTATACAACGCCATTCTGATGAAGGCAAAAGGCGTTGAAGAACATTACACTCACCGCGGAGAGATTAAACAGTATTCTCTCCGTGACGGCAGCCAGCTGAAGCTGGACACCGAATCCCGTGCTGTGGTTGCTTACGATAACGGCAGCCGGTCAGTAAAACTGCTGTCCGGACGGGCACGTTTTGCCGTCAGCGAAAACCGTGAAGAACAGCGTCCGTTCCTGGTCACCGCTAATGGTGTGCGGGTGGAATCCGGCAACGGTAACTTTGTGGTGGATATTGCTGATAATAAAGTCTCCGTCTGCCCGCTGGATGAAACCGTGACCACGTTTTTTGACGGTAAAACCGAAACCGTGGGGCCGGGACAACGGCTGGAGATTCTGCCGGAAGGCCGGGCAAAAGTATTCCGGCGCCAGTACACCGATATCGACTGGTTATCCGGCTCACTGGTGCTGAATAATATCCCGCTGTCAGAAGCGATTGAGATGATCAACAGTTACCGCGCGGTGCCGGTAGTTCTGCTGAATAATGATAAGAAAGATATTATTGTGGATCGTGTGCTGCATCTCAGCCGTCTGGATGAAGAGGTTGAGGAGATGATGCGTTCCCTCGGGCTGACCCGTGAATCGCTGCCGGGCTCAGAGGCTTACCGCTGAGTTGCCTGTCCGGCGATAAAATCTGACTGTCCGGCAACAGCGGCGGTGTCTGATCACCGGTATAATGATGCGGAATATTACCCTGATTAACCGCTGTACAGCAGCCGGAGAGACCGATGACATCAGCAGAAATTGAATGGGCCGATTTTGAAAAAGTGGAATTGCGTGTCGGTGTGGTACTGACCGCAGAACTTAATCCGAAAGCCCGCAAACCCGCCTATATCTTTACTGTGGATTTTGGGGAGTGCGGGGTGAAAACCTCCAGCGCACAGGTTACCGCATTATACAAACCGGAAGAATTAACCGGGCGTCAGGTATTATGTGTGTGTAATTTTGCCCCGAAACGGGTGGCCGGAGTGAAATCAGAAGTGCTGATAACCGGCGCTGCTAATGCGGACGGAGATATCGTTCTTGCGGAGTTTTCCCTGCCGGTACCTGCCGGTCACCGCCTGATGTAACACCCCGCCGCCTGTCGTTTTCCGTACTCTCAGGGGCATTCCATGAAACGACCTGTTATCTCATTACGTAGCTACCGGCAGGAAACCCTGGAGCACAGTCATGATGACATGTGGCAACTGGTGCTGGGCGGCAGCGGCGCAATGGAACTGACTGTCGGCAGCGACAGCGGTTCGGTGGAGCAGGGACGGATGGCGGCGATCCCGCCGGGGTATCACCACCGTTTCTGCGGCACCGGTCATAACCGCCAGGTGGTACTTGAACTGCCTGCGGACAGCCTCTTCTTCACTTCCCCTGATTCTCTGTGGTCTGTGCTGCCGGATGCCACCCGTACTTATGTGGACTGGCTTATCAGTTATCCGCAGATGATTGAACAGCATCCGGAAAGTGCGCGTATCCTGCTGGCAGAGCAGCTTGCGGCGCAACTGCAGCCGGACGGGCAGGACAGGCGCTGGCTGCATACTCTGACACAACAGCTGACCGCGCGTCCTGATTACCCGTGGACGGTCAGTGAAATGGCGTCGTGCTGTGCACTATCGGCCAGTACTCTTCAGCGCCGCCTGCTGGCGGCCACCGGTAAAACCCCGGCGGTTTTTCTGACTGAAATACGTCTGCGCCGGGCACATCATCTTATCTGCCATACCCCGCTGACACTGCCGGAAATTGCCCTGCGCTGCGGTTACAGTACCCAATCTTCCCTGACCAGTGCTTTCCGCCGCTTTTACGGCGATACACCGGCCAGTCTGCGCATAAAAAAAAGGTGAGCCGGAGCTCACCCTTTTTGCTTTTGTACATTATTTCAATCAGGCAGATTTGTTGTCTGCGCTTTGCAGCATTTTGCGTACCGGCACAATCAGCACACACAGCACTGCGGCACAGATAAGCAGGGCAACAGAAACGTGTGAGAAGAAGCCCGGCAGGTTCATCAGCTGATCCGGACGGACATTACCGCCCATGATACCGGCTGCAAGGTTACCCAGCGCACTGGCACAGAACCACAGACCCATCACCTGGCCGCGCATTTTCATCGGCGCCAGCAGTGTCATGGTCGCAAGACCAATCGGGCTTAAGCACAGTTCACCCAGGGTCAGCAGCAGAATACTGAAGGTCAGCCACATCGGTGAGACACCGGCGCTGGTTTCAATCACGCGCTCGGATGCCATCATCATCACTGCAAAGCCACCCGCAGCGAACAGGACACCGAACATAAACTTGGTGATACTGCTCAGGTTCATGTTACGGCGTGCCAGGGCCGGCCATAACCAACTGAACACCGGAGCCAGCAGGATGATAAACAGGGCGTTGATGGACTGGAACCAGACGGTCGGGATTTCAAAACCGAACAGGTTACGGTCAGTGTAATCCTTCGCAAACAGGTTGAATGATGTTGGTTTCTGTTCAAACGCAGACCAGAACAGGGCGGCGGTGACTAACAGAATAAAACAGACAAATAACCGGATGCGTTCACTGCTTTCCAGACCGGCAAACACAAACAGGTAGATGAAGTAGAGAATAACCATCCCGGAGATGAGGTAAACCATGTTGGTGGCAACCAGCATCGGGTTGAACGGGATAACGCCGGAGGCGATCAGGACAGTGACAGCAGCGATAACCGCAGCCGCCAGGCCAACCCACTTACCGACATTTTTGCGCGCGACAGTCGGGCGATCCCAGCTGGAATCCAGACCCACTTCACCGTCATACTGACGCATCAGCGGTACCGCGTAGAAGCGGAACACCAGCAGGGCCACTAACATCCCCAGACCACCGATACCGAAGCCCCAGTGCCAGCCGAAGTTAGGGACTAACCAGCCGGTCGCCAGAGGCGCGATAAAGGAGCCCATGTTAATCCCCATGTAGAACAGGGAAAAACCGCCGTCACGGCGTGTATCGTCCTGTTTGTACAGCGTACCGACCATGACCGTCACACAGGTTTTAAATAACCCTGTACCGATAACGATAAACAGCAGACCGACAAAGAACAGCTTTGGTGACCAGATTGCCGACAGGGCAATCGAGAGGTGACCGAGTGCAATAATGATTGAGCCGTACCAGACCGCCATGCGCTGCCCGAGCCAGTTATCCGCCAGCCAGCCGCCCGGCAGGGAGGTCAGGTAAATCGCACCGGCAAAAATACCGACGATAGCGGAAGCCTGTTCACGCGGAATATCCATCCCGCCTTCATAGACGGTGGCTGCCATAAACAGGATCAGTAACGGACGGATACCGTAGAAGGAGAAGCGTTCCCACATCTCGGTAAAGAACAGCGAGCTGAGCGGGTAAGGGTGCCCGAAGAAAGTACGTTTTTTGTTTGTTGTTGATTGCATCTGTAATTTCCCAAAGGTTTATTCCGGAGAATAAGCCTGAAAATGGTAAGGATAAACAGTTCCTGTTAACAAAATGATACTTTTGTGTATCAATAAACATCCTGTCTTATTAAAGTATTATTAACACACTTATCGTGAATCGTATTCACTTAAAGCACGTTTTCTATTTTATAAACCATTTTTTAGATGAAATGTCGACAAAAATCTCATTTCACAAGACTTATTTATACAAAATGTGATGAGGTCTATTGACAGAAGATGTGGATTATGAGGCTTGCGTATATTTGCAAAATTATTTTAAATCAACCAGTTAAAGTTGACTCATAACGGAAAGATGAAATTTCAGTAACAAATTGCTGACAGCGAAAAGTAACCGGATGAAAACCGGCGATATCTACCCGATATCGGCCGGTTTAATTTTCGGGGCGCTCTGCGATTTTATGCACCACCACGAATAAAACAGATTAAACAGTACAACCGCAGCGGTGAAATAAAAGACAGATGCGAAGCCGAAATGCGCAGCCACCCAGGCGCCCATTAACGGTCCTGTAACATTACCGGCGTCGCGCAGTGCCTGGTTATAGCTGAAAATCCGTCCGGCAATTTCATGGGTGATATGATAAATAATCAGGGTCTGGACGGCGGGCAGCAGAGCGGCATTGACGGCGCCGAGCAGAAAACGCAGGGCACCCAGCTGCCAGTAATGGGTGACCCAGGCCATCGGCAGAATAACAAACACAGACACTGCCAGCATGGCGATCAGTACCTTATCCGGCCCTATCCGGTCACTCAGTTTTCCGAGGCGCGGGGCGCTGATCAGCGCGGCCAGCCCCGGCACAGAGGCAATTAACCCGCTGATAAACGCCAGGTTTTCAGTATGTCCGCCCAGCTCGCGGATATACAGGGTGATAACCGGGCTGACCGAGCCTGCCGCAATCTGAATACACATGGTGGTGAAAAACAGGCAGATTACCAGGCGCGGATTTTTTATTGCTGCAAAAACCTGCTTTGTGTTGAGGGCATCTTTGCGTGACACCGGCGTGAAGTTTTCGCGGACAAAAAACAGTGTCACGAAAAAGCAGATAAACAGCACGCTGGCGGTGATATAGAAGACAGGACGCAACCCGGTGTGATCCGCCAGAAAACCGCCGATAAGCGGGCCGATAAGTGCGCCACTGACAGCGCCGGTGGACAGCGTGCCCAGCGCCCAGCCGGTGCGTTTGACCGGTACCTGGGTGGCAATCAGGGCATTCGCATTCGGCACAAAGCCGCCCAGCAGCCCGAGCAGAGCGCGCAGAAACAGCAACTGCCAGACATTCTGTGCAAAGCCCATCAGCAGCATGACAATCGCCATACCGAGCGCGGAGCGCAGCAGCATCAGCTTACGGCCTTTGCGGTCAGAGAGTTTGCCCCAGAAAGGGGCAGCGATGGCGGAAAACAGGAAGGTAATGCTGAATGCCGCCCCCGTCCACAGATTGAGTTCCTCATGGTCTGTCACCCCGAGCTCTTCCACATAGAGCGGCAGAAAGGGCATGATCAGGCTGAAGGCGGCGCCGGTCAGAAAACAGCCGAACCACACAACATAAAGATTTCGTTTCCAGTTACGGTTAGGGGCTTTGTTCTGCATCAGGGTAGTAATTTAATTCCTTTTTTAATGGACTTTATCCCGGTCATGATAGAGGGACGGTTCGCCTTCCGGCCGTGTTTTGAAGCGCCGGTGCAGCCACATATACTGCTCCGGGGCGCGTAAAATTTCTTTTTCCACAACATGGTTCATAAAGGTTGCGGCAGCCACATCATCATCTTCCGGAAAACCGTCCGCAGGCGGCTGGATCAGCAGTTCATAGCCTTTTCCGTCCGGCAGGCGCCGCGGTGTGAACGGGATCAGTGCTGCACGACCGGCTTTGACCAGAATAGAAGTACCGGTGGTGGTGGCGGCTTTCTCCACGGCAAACAGCGGGGCGAACACACTTTTGCGCGGGCCGTAGTCGTGATCCGGTGCATACCACAAAATCTGTCCGTCACGCAGGGCGCGGATCATCCCTTTGACATCCTTGCGGTCAAGCATGGATTTGTTGGAACGCAGGCGGCCGGTGGTCTGCATCCAGTCCATCACCGGGTTATCGTTCGGACGGTAAACCCCGATGCCTGGATTGAGCATACCGAAAATCCGTGCGCCCAGTTCCAGGGTCAGGAAATGGATGCCTATCACGATAATACCTTGTCCGGATGCCTGTACTTTCTGAATATGTTCGCGGCCTTCCACCTTAAACCAGCGTTTTACCCGCCAGTCCGGCCAGAACCAGGCCATGCCGGTTTCAAACAGCCCCATGCCGACGGATTCAAAATTTGCCACCACCATCGCTTTGCGCTTTTCTTCCGGCATATCCGGAAAGCACAACTGCAGATTGCGGTCAGCAATCTCCGCGCGGCGTTTGAGAAAACGCATGGACAGACGACCCAGACGGGTGCCCAGCCGGTAAATCACCGGATACGGCAGCAACACCAGCACATACAGTACACCCAGGCCAAGCCAGGTCAGCCAGTAGCGGGGATGCAGAAACGAGCGTTGAAATTCAGGAGCTGTAATCATAGTCAGACATCGTTATTGTTTAAAGCATCAGCAGATGCGGGTTCATGTAAATGATATAACACTAAATTATACGTGGTATCGGTTGCAGATGTTAGTGCTCTGCGGTGCTGTTTTCAGCGTCCGTAATGCTGTTGAGCTGCGTGACCAGCTCCGCGAGGCTGCCCGCCGCCATTTTTTCCATCACTTTGGCGCGGTGCACTTCGACCGTTCTTACCGCGACATGGGCGATATCCGCGATTTCCCGGTTCATCAGTCCTTGTGCGACAAAACCGGCGATCTGACGCTCTTTCGGCGTCAGAGTCTGAAAACGGTCACGGATTCGGGCACAGGCCACGGCTTTGCCGGTTACCGCGGCGGCGCGGGTCAGTGCTGCCTGCAATGGTTGTGTGGCCACCGGTTTCTGCAGAAAATCCACCGCACCGAGTTTCATCTGTTCAACCGCCATCGGCAGGTCGCCGTGGCCGGTCAGGAATATCACCGCCAGCGTGCTGTGCCGCTCCTGAAGGATCTGATGCACACGGCAGCCGTCAAAATGCGGCATGCGCATATCCAGTAACACAATACCGTAAGTGTGCAGCGGTGCCTGTGCAATAAATGTCCGGCTGTCATTCCAGACACACACCTCATAACCGAGGCTCTCCAGCAAAAACTGACACGCCTGTGTCACAGCAACATCATCATCAACCAGGTGGATCACGGGCATGGGGATTCCTTTGTCGGTTCACTGAAGATAAGGGTAACACATAAGCCGGGCTGTTCGTCCGGGCCGGAACAATTTTCCATATGAATATCACCACCCTGGCTGCGCATCAGGCGCTGGCAGATCACCAGCCCGAGCCCGAGTCCTTCGGACCTGGTGGAGCGGAACGGGGCAAAAGGTTGTGTCAGCTGCGTTTCATCCATCCCGCCGCCGTTATCCTGCACCGCCAGAATCTGTCCGCCGGGGGTGTGGTGATGCATCACACGGATGCAGTCCGCCCCGGCCTGCAAACTGTTACTGAACAGGTTGGAAAGCACCTGATCCAGCAGTGCCGGCGGTAAATGTAATACGGCATCATGGGCGACCGTGTTATATAAAACCGCAGAAGGATATCGTTCCGCAACCCGCAGCAGTTTCCAGACCAGTTCCGGTACCGCCGCCACATTCTGCGGCACAGGCGCGCCTTCCGGAGAGGACGGGCTGTTTCCCGCCCACAGCCGCAGGTTGCGGATAATACTGGCACCGCGTTCGGCCTGGCTGTCAATCTGCGACATGACCGGCAGCAGGGGATGCGCGGGATCTTCCCGCTCCAGCCGGATTTGCGAGCCCCGGGCGTAATGACGGATAGCGGACAGCGGCTGATTCAGCTCATGTGCAAAACCGGAGGCCATCTCCCCGAGCACACTCAGTTGCCGGGCTTTTTCCAGATCCTGCTGCTGGCGCTGTAACTGTGAATGAGCGGCTTCCAGCTGGCGGGTGCGGCGGCGTACCCGGAAAGCAATCCACACATGATTGATACCGAGAAGCAGAAAAACCAGAGCAACCGAGCCTAACAGCCAGCTGTTTTTCCGGCTCCAGCTGATAATTTCCTGCCAGAACTGACGCTGCTGCGGGTGCTGATTGACCTCCCTCAGCAGATTTTCCACCTGGCGGGTGGATGACGGCGCACCCCAGCGCATGGTTTTTTCGCCGTGGCTGTTAAGCAGCACCCGGGTGACTTCATCCGCCAGTTCGTCCGGCACACCGCTGCCCGCCGCAAATGACCAGTTCGGGTATAATTCGCTGCTGGTCCAGCAGGGAATGGTGCTGTCATGCCGGATCAGCGGCCGGAAATCATCCTGGTGAATGAGTCCCTCTTTATCCATGGATTCAATCAGGCAGGCCGGGACAATCGCACCGGAAATCGCCTTATCCCGCAGCAGATAAAGCAGGGCATCGGCCGGAAAACCCGAGAATTGAAGATGGTAATCACGCGGCGGGTCGATACCCGCATCACGCAATGCTTTATAGCCTAATAAATAGCCGCCGAAGGCATCCGGCGCGACCGCCCCGACTTTTTTACCGGTCAGATCCGCCGGGGTCTGATAAGGGCTCTCTTTGCGCACCAGCAGCACACTGCCGATCACATTGCGGGTGGCGTTATCCGGCTCATAAGCCGAACGCAGGGAGACCAGCCAGCGCAGGGGAAAGTTGCTGTCCAGCTGGATAAACTGCGCCGGATTGGTGAGGACAAACTGAATCTCGTTATTGTGCAGCGCTTCCCGCATCTGATCCAGTGTCAGCGGCAGCAGGGTGAAGTGTTCGCCGGGCAGGGCGCGGTTGAGCTGCTCTGTCAGCGGCTCCCAGTAATGACGTGTCGGCGCATCCCCCCGCAGTGCCAGCACACCGATAGTCCACTGTGCGGCAAATGAAAAAGAGGTGAAAAATAACAGTGCGGTCAGCAAACATGTGCGTGCGGCCATCTGTATGTGTCCCCGGGTAGTGCGTCCTGTGTCTGTTTTCAGAGAAAAATCTGTTGTTTTAGATCAATGTATTCCCCGTTATGTGGTTAACCACAATAGGGGGAGTCTCCGGTAATTTTTACAATCCCCATAATGACATATCCCTTTACTCAACAACATGTTTATTCCTTTTTGGTTGAGTTCGAATACGACGGGCAATGAAGTTCCAAATACACCGGAGAGCAGTATGGATCTTGGCAAACGAAAATTTCTGCAAAACCTGGGCGTCCTGACAGCAGGTACGGCCCTGGTTCCGATGGCGGAGGCAGGCCTGCATTTTTCGCCGACCCGCCGTGAAGGCGACCCGTCAAAGCGCTACGGTATGCTGATTGATTTACGCCGCTGTGTCGGCTGTCAGTCCTGTACCGTCAGCTGTTCTGTTGAAAACCAGAGCCCGCAGGGGCAGTTCCGCACCAGTGTCAGCCAGTATCAGATTCAGATCCGCAATGAAGAGGCGACCACCAACGTACTTCTCCCGCGTCTGTGCAACCATTGTGATAACCCGCCGTGTGTACCGGTATGTCCGGTGCAGGCCACTTTCCAGCGCGAAGACGGTATTGTGGTGGTGGATAACACCCGTTGTGTCGGCTGTGCCTATTGTGTGCAGGCCTGTCCGTACGATGCCCGCTTTATTAACCACAGCACACAGACCGCAGATAAATGCACCTTCTGTGCCCACCGTCTGGAAGCGGGGCTGTTACCGGCCTGTGTGGAATCCTGTGTCGGCGGCGCACGTATTATCGGTGACCTGAAAGATCCGTCCGGCACCATCAGCAAAATGCTCAGAGAGCATGAAGCCGCGATTAAAGTGCTGAAACCGGAAAATGGCACACTGCCGCAGGTGTTCTATCTGGGACTGGATGAGGTTTTCGTTCATCCGCTGGAAAACCGCGGACAGCCCGCATTATGGCAGGAGATCCACTGATGACTGAACAAACAATGTTAATTCAGGAAGTGCTGGCCCGGCCGCAGGAAATCACCTGGCTGCCGTGGGCGGTGCAATACTTCTTTATGATAGGGATCGCCGCCTGTGCAGCCCTGTACGCCTGCTGGCAGCGCTGGCGGGGAGACAAACGGGATGCCCGCCTCGAGATGCTCGCGGTCTTTATCAGCATCACCCTCGGGATCGCCGCGCCGATGGCACTGACAGCGGATCTGCATCAGACCGCCCGTGTCTGGCATTTCTATGCTTATCCGACGCCGTGGTCGTGGATGCCGTGGGGTGCTCTGTTCCTGCCTGTATTTACCGGCTGTATCGGTCTCTATTTCCTGGCGCTGGTGGCGGACAAAATCTGGCACAAGCAATTCAAACTGACCCGCTGGGTGGCACTCGGCAGTGCTGCATTTGCCATCGGACTGCTGCTGTATACCGGCCGTGAGGTGTCTGTGGTGCGTGCGCATCCGATCTGGTTCAGTTACTGGATCCCGGTGCTGCTCTTTTTCAGTGCATTACAGGCACTACCTGCCCTGATGCTGCTGGGTGCCCGCCGTGAGCCGCAATATCAGGTGCAACTGGCGCGCTTGCAGGTGGTTTCGTTACTGCTGCTGGCGGTATGCATGGGCTTCTGGATCGCCGGTGACACCATTTCCGGTGCCGCTATCCGCGCACAGCTCCGTTTCGGCACAACCGGGTGGACTCTGGCGATGGGTGAAATAGTTCTGTGGATTGCCCTGATGGTGCTGGCCGTCCGTCTGCTGACCCGGCGCGGCTCAGTAGCGTATATCACCGTTCATACGCTGCTGACACTGTTCCTGACCTGGTCGTTGCGCTGGCTGCTGCTGATGCAGGTACAGACTCTGCCGAAATACAATGTCATGCACAATCCGTACAGCCTGCCGATGGGCACGGATGGTATTCAGGCCATTATCGGCACAATTGGTTTATGGATAGCTCTGGTGATTATATTCCGTGAAGGTATCCGCTGGGTTAATAACAAAGTACAGAATCAACAGAAAGTCGCGCAGGACGGGGGTGTACAACATGGCTAAGTCAACAAGACGTCAGTGGTTAAAAGCAGGTTTGGCGATCGGCGGACTGGCAGCGTTCGGTTACAGTTACCGCGATGTGGCGAAACGCGCCGTCGACGGGCTGATGAACGGTACTTCCGGTAAAGTGACTCTGCACCGCATTAACGGTAACTCGCTGATCCCGGAAGGGAATGCCCTGAAAGGCTGGCAGGCGGAAAACGCACAGGCGGTATCGATGACCCAGTGCTTCGGCTGCTGGACCCAGTGCGGGATCCGTGCCCGTGTTGACCGCGAAACCAATCAGGTGATCCGCATTGCCGGTAACCCGTATCATCCGCTCTCTCACGACCACCATATCGCCTATAACACGCCGCTGGCGGAAGCCCTGAAAAATATGGGCGGTGAAAGCGGCCTGGAAGGACGTTCCACCGCCTGTGCCCGTGGCGCAACACTGATGGAAGGGCTGCACAGCCCGCTGCGTATTCTGGAGCCGATGAAACGCGCCGGTAAACGCGGCGAAGGCAAATGGCAGCGCATCAGTTTTGAACAGCTGATTAAAGAAGTGACGGAAGGCGGTGATCTGTTCGGCGAAGGTCATGTGGACGGGCTGCGTGCTATCCGCGACCTCGATACGCTGATTGACCCGGCACAGCCTGCTCTCGGCCCGGTGGCAAACCAGTTACTGGTGACCAACGCCGGGGATGACGGGCGTGATACCTTTATCCGCCGTTTTGCCCAGAATGCCTTCGGCAGCAAAAACTTCGGTGCGCACGGCTCGTACTGCGGACTGGCCTACCGCGCCGGTTCCGGTGCGCTGATGAACGATCTGGATAAAAACGCCCACGTCAAACCGGACTGGGATTATGTGAAGTTTGCCCTCTTCCTCGGCACCTCTCCGGCACAGTCCGGTAACCCGTTCAAACGCCAGGGGCGTCAGCTGGCTAATGCACGGATCCGCGACAGCTTTAACTATGCAGTGGTTTCTCCGGCACTGCCGCTGACCACCACACTTGCCAATGATCACGGACACTGGATCCCAATCACACCGGGTACCGATTCCGCGCTGGTCATGGGGATGATCCGCTGGATGATTGAGAATAACCGCTATAACGCGGAGTATCTCGCCGTTCCGGGGGAAGCCTCCATGAAGCGTGTCGGTGAGAGCAGCCGGACAAACGCCACGCATCTCGTGATCACTGATGATACACATCCGCTGGCCGGTCAGCATCTGACAGCCGAAGCCCTGAGCGGACAAACATCCGAAGAGCCTGTGTATATGGTGCTGACAGAGCAGGGTGAGCTGGTTCCGGCGGACAATTGTGACCGTGCGGTACTTGAAGTCAGTCAACCGGTCACGCTGGCAGACGGCACCACGGTGAATCTGAAGAGCAGTTTCCTGCTGCTGAAAGAGTCCGCACAACGTTTTACCCCGGCAGAATACAGCGCCCGCTGCGGTGTGCCGGAAGAAACGATTGCCGCACTGGCGAAAACACTGACCTCATACGGCCGTCAGGCGGCGGTCATTTCGCACGGCGGGATGATGTCCGGTAACGGATTCTATAACGCCTGGGCGGTGATCATGCTCAATGCGCTGATCGGTAACATGAACCTGAAAGGCGGTGTGTCTGTCGGCGGCGGCAAGTTTAACGGTGCCAATGACGGGCCGTGCTACAAAATGGACAGCTTCCCGGGCAAAGTGAAGCCGAAAGGCATGAACCTGGCGCGCAGTAAGTCGGTCTATGAAAAATCCGATGAATACAAAAACAAGGTTTCTGCCGGTCAGAACCCGTATCCGGCCAAAGCACCGTGGTATCCGCTGGCAGCCGGTCAGCTGACCGAGCAGCTCGGCTCTGCACTGGAAGGGTATCCGCACAAGCTGAAAGCCTGGATCACCAATATGACCAACCCGCTGTACGGTATTGCGGGGATCCGTCAGGTGATGGAAGAGAAACTGAAAGACCCGGCGCATCTGCCGCTGATTATCGGTATCGATGCCTTTATGAATGAAACCACCGCGCTGGCAGATTACATTGTGCCGGATACCCACAACTTTGAAAGCTGGGGATTCAGTGCGCCGTGGTCCGGTGTGCAGACCAAAGCCACCACCGCCCGCTGGCCGGTTGTTGCGCCGCGTGTGGCAAAAACAGCGGATGGTCAGCCGGTAGCGATGGAATCCTTCTGTATTGCAGTGGCAAAAGCCCTGAATCTGCCGGGATTCGGTGATAATGCTATCGCGGATAATGACGGTAACACTTATCCGCTGAATACGGCGGAGGATTACTATCTGCGTGTGGCTGCCAATACTGCCTTTATGGGTGAAAAACCGGGGCCGGAAGCCAAAGAGGCAGATATCCGTCTGTCCGGGGTGGATCGCATTATGCCTGTCATGCAGCAGGTACTGAAAGCAGAGGAAATCAGCCGTGTTGCTTATCTCTTCAGCCGCGGCGGCCGTTTTGCGCCGTATGAAAAAGGCTGGGACGGGGATAAAACCGGGCCGCAGTGGAAACAGCCGCTGCAGATCTGGAACGCGGAAGTGGCACAGAACCGTCATGCCATCACCGGCGAGCGTTTCAGCGGGTGTCCGGCCTATTATCCGCCGCGCCTGTCTGACGGCAGCGATATTGACCGCGTCTATCCGGCGGAAAGCTGGCCGCTGAAACTGATGTCCTTTAAATCCCATGTGATGAGCAGTTCAACCACCATGATTGAGCGTCTGCACCATGTGAAACCGTCAAACCTGGTGGCGATCAACCCGGCGGACGGCGAGAAGTTCGGTGTGCAGCACGGGGATCTGGTACGTATCACCACGCCGGGCGGCAGTGTCGAAGCGCAGATCAGCCTGCTGACCGGTGTGATGCCGGGTGTGGTGGCGATTGAACACGGTTACGGACATCACGAAATGGGTGCGCGTCAGCACTATCTTGACGGCGAAGCGCTGGCGATGGATAAACGCATCGCATCCGGCATTAATATCAACGACCTCGGCTTTGCTGACCCGACCCGTCAGGTGGCTAACACCTGGCTGGACTGGGTAACCGGAGCGTCTGTGCGGCAGGGACTGCCGGCGAAAGTGGAACGGATTTCCGCAGCCTGATAACACTGCCTGCCTCAACCCATCATCTGACAATTATAATAAGTCGTAATGCAATACCTCTGACCACCTCCGGGTGGTCTTTTTTTACCGCAGAAAACACAAAGGACACCAAATGGTGTCCCTCTTGTGCAGTCTTTGCGTGTCAGTGTCTGATATTGTCTGACTGATTATAATATTCACCGGATTCAATTTTATCGATACCGGCCTGAAGTATGTCAATCAACTGGCGGGCGACATCAGTCGTCAGCCACATAGTTTTATCCACTTCTGCATGTTCGGGAGACTGGGACTGATCCTGCAGATAATGCAGGCGCAGCATCATGGCGTCGTAACTGTCGACGGTACTGATATCCCATCCGATAACCGGATGAGTCTGGATCACGGCTTTTTTATCGTTCATGGAACCTCCTAATCATACGGCAAGATGGTTAAGTATCTCTGACTAAGAGCTAACGTCCCGTTAACAACGGGTGATATCAGTATAAGGTCTTTTTGCAAAGTAAAAAGGGGGGATCAGACTTTTATTATGCAAAAAACGGCAAAAACGCCTTCTCTGAACATAATAGTAGTGCAATAAGATGGTTTTTACCTTATTGCACTAAAAGTCTGAGTGTTTATACCTGGTTTATTTTGCTTAACGACAGATTTTAACATCCCAGCGGGCATCAGTTCCGGCCAGGAAAGGCACTAAAATATCCTCTGTACCGTTAATGGTTTCCGGGGTGATGACTTCCTGACGGGTTAATTCGATAAAGCCGTCATTGACCGGCAGACCATAAAACGCAGGGCCGTTCAGTGAACAGAATGCCTCAAAGTGCTCCAGCGCGTTCAGCTCCTCAAATACCGTGGCATAGGCGGCCAGCGCAGTCGGGGCATTGAACACCCCGGCACAGCCGCAGGAGGACTCTTTGCGGTGACGGGCATGCGGGGCGCTGTCCGTGCCGAGGAAGAACCGTTTGCAGCCGCCTGCAACTGCCTGACGCAGTGCTTCCTGATGCACATTACGTTTCAGGATCGGCAGACAGAACAGATGCGGACGCACACCGCCGACCAGCATATGGTTGCGGTTAAACATCAGATGCTGCGGTGTCAGTGTGGCGGCGACATTATCATCCCCGTCCAGCACATACTGAGCAGCTTCTTTGGTGGTGATATGCTCGAACACCACTTTCAGTGCCGGGAAATCACGGCGCAGCGGGATCATCACATCATCAATAAAACGGGCTTCGCGGTCGAAAATATCAATATCGGCGTGTGTCACTTCACCGTGTACCAGCAGCGGCATACCATTGCGGGACATCATCTCCAGCACCGGATAAATATTGCGGATATCTGACACGCCATGTGCGGAGTTGGTGGTCGCATTCGCCGGATACAGTTTACAGGCGGTAAACACACCTTCGCGGAAACCGCGTTCAATCTCAGCCGGGTCTGTGTTATCGGTCAGATAGCAGGTCATCAGCGGGGTGAAACTGTGCCCCTGCGGTACGGCGGCCAGAATGCGTTCGCGGTACGCAATGGCGGCATCGGTGGTGGTGACCGGCGGAACCAGGTTAGGCATCACAATGGCGCGCCCGAAAAATTCACTGGTGAAAGGCACAACAGTGCCGAGCATCGCACCATCACGGAAATGGATATGCCAGTCGTCAGGGCGGCGGATTTTCAGGGAAGTAACAGGATGAGTCATTGAACCGGCTCCGAAATAAGTAAAGGATAACCTGATGGCGGGTGCCATAAGCCGGAAAAGAATGATAGAACGATTCGCCGGTAAATACCATGTTAATTTGCGCTTTTGCGTTACCGGCGGAGAAACGGTAGCTCTGTTGCAGAAACGGGCAGGGGGTTTCTGAATGTTTGTCCGGGTTACCGGCATTACGGGTCGGTTGTCGTAATGACCTGTTGTAAAATCCGCACTATTGCTTTGCACCTATATAGCATCTGATCTATATTATAAGGACATAACGTGTGGAAGATAGTCACAACAGATAATTTTACAGTGTGGTTTGCTGAGCAGGATGACGGAGATCGCGCAGCAATACTGGCAGCGATGCTGGTATTGGAGAAGCGGGGACCCGGCTTACCAAGGCCGTATGCGGATACTGTAAAAGGTTCCCGGTATACGAATATGAAAGAGCTTCGTATACAGAGCAGGGGACAACCGATACGGGCATTTTTTGCATTCGACCCTGAGAGAAGAGGCGTCTTGCTGTGCGCGGGGTATAAAACCGGCAAAGAAAAACGTTTTTATATGCAGATGATCCCGCAGGCTGACCGTGAGTATACAGAATGGCTGAACAGGCCGGAAAACAGGAGTTAACAATGGGAAAGTCACTCAGACAACTGCTGGCTGAGGAAAAGCCGGAAGTCGCGGCTGCTGCACGGGTTCAGGCGGATGAGATCCTGCTGAATATCCATCTGGCGGAGCTGCGGGAGAAAGTGAAGAAAACACAGGTGGAAATGGCGCAGGCACTGGGAATAAAACAGCCGACAGTCGCAGGGATGGAAAAACCGGGGCGTGATGTCAAATTATCCACGCTGAGACGCTATGTGGATGCCATCGGCGGAAAACTGAATATTGATGTTGAACTGCCGGACGGCACGCATTATATGTTCCGGGTCTGATACGGGATACTGCGGATAAAACAGAGAAATAAACAGGAGAGGTAAACGTTGGCTCCTCCAGCTGGACTCGAACCAGCGACATACGGATTAACAGTCCGCCGTTCTACCGACTGAACTATGGAGGAACATCTTCAACGCGGGGTGCATAGTAGTGCGGCGGGACAGGTTTGTCAAAATGAAAAATGACTTTTTGAATCGTTTGCTTTGTTTGTGATCACTTTGCAGGAAATAACAGCAAAAAGCATAATTTCTGTCTGTAAATCAGTCAGTCATGAAAAATAAAAACAGGCAGACAGAAATTACCGGATGGCAGAAACGAAAAAGCCCGCTCAGTGAGCGGGCTCTTAAATATGGCTCCTCCAGCTGGACTTGAACCAGCGACATACGGATTAACAGTCCGCCGTTCTACCGACTGAACTATGGAGGAAGCGTGTTCTCTGTGAGAACGGGGTGCATAGTAATGTGGTCAGAACGGATTGTCAAAGCGAAAATCAGAGATTGTGAACTGTTTGCCGTACTTATGAGCATTCCGGCGGAATAATCATCAAAATCACGGGGTTAACAGGTATAAATCCGGATTTTTACCTGCCGGGGACTAATCAGAAGCAGTACGGAAAAAGAGGGGCAGCAGAAATGAAAAAAGCCTGCTCACTGAGCAGGCTTTTAAATTTGGCTCCTCCAGCTGGACTTGAACCAGCGACATACGGATTAACAGTCCGCCGTTCTACCGACTGAACTATGGAGGAATTGCGTTCTCGTGAGAACGGGGTGAATCATAGCTATCCTGCGGCAGCTTGTAAAGGGCAAAATGCAAAAAAATGACTGAGTGGCTAAGGCTTGAGCAATTGCGGATAAGCAGGGACACAAACGAAAAAGCCCGCTCAGTGAGCGGGCTCTTAAATATGGCTCCTCCAGCTGGACTTGAACCAGCGACATACGGATTAACAGTCCGCCGTTCTACCGACTGAACTATGGAGGAAGCGTGTTCCCTTGGGAACGAGGCGCATATTAACGGGGTACCCCGGTTGTGTCAACGGGAAAGAGTCAATTTTATTCTGTTTGCTCAGCAAGTAACCCGGGTGAGTGAAAAACAGGCATAAACAGTGGTTTAAGCCGCACCTTTCATCCAGTGGGAGCGCGGTTTTTCCGGATGCGCTTCCGGGTACGCCATCAGATGCAGATCATAAAATGACACGGTACCTTTTGTTTCTGTCATATGGCGGATCTCCTGTTTCAGTGCATCACTGACCTGCGGGTGGTCAAGTAACGCCGCCAGGGTTTCCGGGGGCACAACTTCACTGACAAACCATTCGCCGTTGTAGCACACCCGCAGATCCAGCACGCCGATATCCGTAAAGCGGTAAACCGGTCTGACTTCAAACAGCAGAACCGCAGCCATTACCAGGAACAGGGCACTGAAACCGAGCAGCCAGTAAAAGCCGAAGTAGGGTGCATAATAAATAAGAACACCCAGAACAAGATAGGACACCACCATCGCCAGACATAAATAAGGATAGGTGCGGATAAAATGACTGCTGAGACGGGGTTTTCCGTCCCGCTTCTCACGCTGGTTGATATTATCAAGAGCGCCGGTGATAAGTGTTCTGACGACATCCATATGAATGACCTCCGCAGGTCTGCTGACTATTCTGATACATTATATTAACATGTCCGGTACACAACCGCGCAGAACAGTTACGGGCTTTGTGAGGAGCAACTGTTATGATGCAGGGATTATTAAGAATAGTCTTATTTGGCTTAAGTCTGGCCTGATTGTCAGTTCAATACGCTGAAATCGCAGACAATTAATCAAACAAAAGTTAATAAATATGAGCTCTTTCACTTTTTTTAAAATTCACGGCAATAAATCAGTTGCTATTCATGCCCACTCATGAGTTAATGCTTGCGGCCCTAAAAAGAGCAGCTTTATGTATGACAACTGAGTTTGAGCGTTTAAGTTGAGTGTTATCCAGGATAGCCTTTGACCGTTTCATATGCTGTGTGCCTCCATTTAGTTTTTGCTTCCGGCCAGTACCTGCCAAAATGGCAATGCATTTATTTATATATAGGAAAGTCACATGTCTGACAAAATGAAAGGTCAAGTTAAGTGGTTCAACGAATCTAAAGGCTTTGGTTTCATCACTCCAGCTGATGGCAGCAAAGATGTTTTCGTTCACTTCTCTGCCATTCAGGGCGCAGGTTTCAAAACCCTGGGCGAAGGCCAACAAGTAGAATTCACCATCGAGAATGGTGCTAAAGGCCCGGCTGCAGCTAACGTAACTCCGCTGTAAGATATAGCCAAACCGAATTCCAAGCCTGCCGCGTAAGTGGCGGGCTTTTTTTATACCTGATTTTTATGCTGATCACGCTATCGTGACGACCGGGAGCCGGATGATGCAGATTGACGACACAGTTTATGTCAAAACCGATGCGGATGAGCCGCGTGAAGGCCGGATATTGCTGATAGAACCGTTCAGTGAAGGTGTGATGTATCTGGTGGCGTTACCGGAATATCCGGAGGGGATTTGGTTTTTTAATGAAAAAGAGGGCGGGGATGGCGTATTCATCACGCCGAAAAATAATTTCTGACTTTACATATTTTCGCGGACATCCTATACTCCGCGCATCTTTTCTGAACAGAGGACCCGGATTTGGACAGTCACAGTTATAACTCAATTAACTGATCCGGCACACCTTTCTCTTCTGAAACCTGTCTGCCGGAATGATAATGGCGGGCAGCACCTTTCCTGCGGTACTGCACTTTTTTATTGATACAGATGATCTGCCGGTTCCCGGTCGTATCACTGCTACAGGTATGCAGTATGTTTATTGTTTCTCACGCACTCTTTCCTCCTGGTTACTGAGCAGAATTTTCAGTCATTTTTACTTTTTCTGCTGTTAACACCTGACGCCATTGCGTCTTTCGGGTGGAGGTTACTATGTTTGCAATTCCTTATTTACTCAATTTACTGGCGGCGCTGGCACTCGGCGCCCTGATTGGTGCGGAGCGCCAGTGGCGTCAGAGGATGGCAGGCCTGCGCACCAATGCGCTGGTGGCTGTAGGTGCCGCTGTATTTATCTTAAGTTCGGTGACCACATCACCGGACAGCCCGGGACGGATAGCCGCACAGGTGGTTTCCGGCATCGGTTTTCTCGGGGCCGGCGTTATTATGCGTGAAGGTATGAATATCCGCGGGCTGAATACCGCCGCGACATTATGGTGCTCAGCCGGTATAGGTGTGCTGTGCGGGCTGGGAGAATTTGGCCCGGCAGTGACGGCGGCACTGGTTATCTTATGTGCCAATATTTTGCTGCGGGAAGCCGCGCAGCGCATCAATGCCCGGCCGGTCATTCACGCCACGGACCTGGTGCAGGACTATAAAATCCGTGCCGTTTGTCATGAAAAAGATGAAATTCTGGTCAGAACCGTGATCCTTCAGGCGCTGAATGGTTCACATGTCCGGCTGCATTCACTCAGCAGTGCAGATACAACCGGCGGAAAACTGGAGGTTTGTGCGGAAGTGCGTGCCACACCGGCAGAGCAGAAGGAGATAGAAGGCATTGTTTGCCGGGTCAGTCTGGAGAGAAGTGTCAGTGCGGTTAACTGGATGATTGCCTCTGAACTGCCGGTCTGATGCCTTTTTGTGCGTGGGTCAGTATTTTAATAAAGCCTTAAGGTTTGAGCCGGTGGTTATTCCACCGGCTTTATTCTGTGTATCAACAGAATATTTATATTTAGCGATAATTTTTGATGGGAGAGGCAGAGGATTTTTAGCTTATTTTAAGAATAAAGAACTAAATCTTCAGCTATCCGGTTGATGGAAAGTGCCGGATTAGTGTCACACTACGGCAGATTTTTTGTGGCAGTAAAGTGAGGTTACAGGGTGGAGAGCGTGGCGTCTGTCATAAATATCGGCCCGGGTTTCAGAAACTTTTCAGAAAATCAGCAATAAACTGTGATGACAATCACAATTTGATAACATTTTATCGGTAATCAGGGGATGATGTAAAAAGCGCAGGATCGCAAATCTTGATCTGCTTACTAATTTTCAGTGCCGGGGGATATAGAGCACTGTTCTGCGGGACTGAATAGCGTGAAATAATTACCCGGAATCGTCACATGACTGCGGTACACTTTTAATTTGTAAAAACAAAAGTATATAGTAACTGTATGTTACTATATTCCAGGTTATTACTTAAGGCGTGAGCCTATGTGACAATGCTACATTTAATTAACGACTTTGCTAATAGGAAAATGCCGGGATTGTGATGGTATGATGCCATTTCTGTGACAGAAGGATGTCAGTGTGTTTTTCAGAACAGTCACCGGTTTATCAGAGAGGCGGCTGAGTTTATAAAAGTATCATCCGAAGGTATATACATAACCTTATCAGCTCCGGAAAGACAAATAAGTGAGCATATAAAAAGAGAGAGCCATTATTTTTAAAAAGAAATAAAGACACCATGAATTGAAAACTACAACAATGAATTAAATTCATTTAATCTTCAGTTACCTTCCTTCCAAATAATCCCTCGGAAATAACATAAGTAAATCTTATTGTTTATCATCATGAACGACTATTTTTTGTTAAAAATAACTAAACATTGATCAGCGGGGATGTCATGTAATGTTCACAATTTCACATTGTTATTGCAGGGTCATAAACCGGGTGAAAATGAACAAAATCGAACTTTATATAACCATTCCGGTGAAAAATAAGAGTTTTGTACCGCTATTTTTGCTAAGTATCTCTTCGGTTCATGGGGTAAAGAGGAGTTTCCTAATAAAGCTCATTGATCTGGATCAATATAGGCAGTCACATTATATGATTGGTGCAATGGACTTGAGTCACACACATTTTGAGTCATATTCGCCTGAAGATTATTGACATTTAACTTATGGCAGCGATAAGTGTGGTGAGTATTTGGGATATGGTGAGACAAAATATAATTAATAGTAAAATTGTACTAATGCATAATGGGATGTTTATCTTTCTCTGCCAAAAACAAACATCAGTGGCTTGAATAGTTAATTTTGTGGTGCATAATAAATAACGTCTATAAATGATATAAGATGATTCAGACATTAAATAAGCTGGTGCTGATTTTAATCGTTACTTTTATTGTTTACAGGTATTCCTGATATGTATTTAATTTAAGTTTACTTTTGTGTGTTTCGCACGCATGCCGGATATTTATATGGATTGGCAGTAAACAATGGAATGAGCTTCTCCGGTATTTATTACATTACGTAAAACAGGATCTCCGGTATCACACAGCGCCGGAGATAGTTTCTGCTGTACTTTGATGCTGCTGATATTCGGAAAGGAAAAAAAATGAGCCAGACGACTGATTTTCTGAAGCATATTTATGATATTAACCTCTCATACCTGCTGTTAGCCCAAAAACTTATTGCTCAGGAAAAAGCTTCTGCCATGTTCCGCTTAGGCATTAACGATGCAATGGCAACTACGTTAGCAAACCTTACGCTCTCTCAATTGGTCAAATTAGCGGAAACCAACCAGCTAATCTGTCAGTTCAGATTTGAAAGCAGCGAAACCATTGAAAAACTCACACGCGATTCCCGCGTGGATGAATTACAACAGGTTCATACCGGAATTTTACTGTCAACCCGTCTGCTGCAAACGCACGGCGCGGCTGGCACTGACTCACACGCAAGAAAAAGATAAGTATCATGGCCGAAAAAAGTATCATCAAAGAGGCTCAGGATATCCGTCTCGCGATGGAATTAATCTCTCTGGGTGCTCGTCTTCAGATGTTGGAAAGCGAAACGCAAATCAGCCGCGGACGCCTGATCCGCCTCTACAAAGAGTTGCGCGGATGTCCGCCCCCGAAAGGCATGCTGCCGTTTTCCACCGACTGGTTTATGACGTGGGAACAAAATATTCACGCCTCCATGTTTTATAACGCCTACGAGTTTCTGATGAACAGCGGACAGTGCACCGGTGTTGATGTGATAGTAAAGGCTTACCGGCTGTACCTGGAGCAGTGTCCTCCGGCGCCCGGTGAAGAGCCGCTGCTGGCACTGACCCGCGCCTGGACACTGGTGCGTTTTGTGGAGAGCGGAATGCTTCAGCGCTCGGTCTGCAGTTGCTGCAGCGGGTCATTTGTCACCTACGCGCACATCCCTGAAAACAGTTTTACCTGCAGTTTGTGCCAGCCGCCGTCACGGGCAATAAAAAAACGTAAACTTTCCGCGCTTCCCGCCGATATTACGCTATATCGAGAGGATGGCATTGCCAAAGCGGTAATGTGACTGGATTGATTTGGTAAACAGGCAAATCCGTTTTGCCTGTCCTTCCTGAAAATTCCCTTTGACTGCCATCCGATACCTAACTGAGTTAAAGGGAATAGTGTGTTAATACTCATCGGATACATCATTGTTACGGGCACGGTCATCGGCGGCTATCTGATGGTTGGCGGCCATATGGGCGCACTTTATCAACCCGCTGAATTTGTTATTATTTTAGGTGCCGGTTTTGGTGCATTTGTCGTCGGTAACAGCGGAAAATCCATTGTTGCCCTGGGTAAAGTCCTGCCGCGTCTGTTCCGGCGCTCCTCCTACAACAAAGCGATGTCAATGGATCTGATGGCGCTGTTGTTCCAGTTACTCAATAAATCCCGCCAGCAGGGGCTGCTTGCTCTGGAAAAAGATATCGAAAATCCGCAGGAAAGCGATATTTTTTCCCAGTACCCGCGCATTCTCAAAGATCCGGCTGCACTGATGTTCCTGGTGGATTATCTGCGTCTGATGATCACCAGTAACCTGCAAAGTCACGAAATTGAAGCCCTGATGGATGAAGAACTGGAAACCTTCCGTCAGGAGAGCGAAGTGCCGGCTTCCGGCCTGAATATGGTCGGGGATTCCATGCCGGCATTCGGTATTGTTGCCGCCGTTCTCGGGGTGGTTAATGCGCTGGGTTCTGCTGACCGTCCGGCCGGTGAGCTGGGGGCGCTGATTGCGCATGCGATGGTCGGGACATTCCTCGGTATTCTCGTTGCG
The DNA here is from genome assembly GCF_051172335.1 of Morganella sp. B601. Taxonomy (NCBI): domain Bacteria; kingdom Pseudomonadati; phylum Pseudomonadota; class Gammaproteobacteria; order Enterobacterales; family Morganellaceae; genus Morganella; species Morganella sp. B601. The sequence goes on along the minus strand of NZ_JBPIZE010000003.1, from coordinate 128,776 downwards.
TATGGTTTTATTTTGCCGCTGGCGTCACTGATCCGCCTGCGCAGCGGTGAACAGCTGAAAATGCTGGAATGTATCAAAGTCACTTTCCTTTCATCCTTACAGGGTTATCCGCCGCAAATCGCGGTTGAATTCGGACGTAAAGTCCTGTTCAGCGCCGACCGTCCGTCCTTTACCGAGCTGGAAGACAAAGTCCGTGAAGTAAAAGTCAGCCACCGTACCGAAGCACAGGACGGGGAGTAGACCGACGATGAAACCGGGCAATACGCATGTTATCCGCGTCAAAAAGCGGGGTGGTCACGGGCACGGCGGCGGACACGGCGGGTCATGGAAGATTGCTTACGCTGACTTTATGACCGCCATGATGGCGTTCTTCCTGGTGATGTGGCTGATTTCTATCTCCAGCCCGCAGGAGCTGACTCAGATTGCGGAATACTTCCGCACGCCGCTGAAAACAGCGATCAACCCGGGAACAAAAACCGGGGATGCCACTAACCCGATTCCGGGCGGCGGCAAAGACATCATTTATAAAGACGGTGACACACTGCCGGACCCGGACAGTATGCAGGACGAGCAGGGACAGGATGAAGCCGGTCGTTTTGAGAAACTGAAACAGGACCTGGAGCAGGCGATTCTCAAAGACCCGCGTCTGAATGAACTGAAGCCGCATCTGCTGATTGATACCACCGATGACGGGCTGCGGATCCAGATTGTCGACAGTGCCAACCGCCCGATGTTTATGGTCGGCTCCACTCATGTTGAGCCGTATATGCGGGACATTCTGCGGGCTATCGCACCGATCCTCAATGACGTGCCGAACCGTATCAGTATTTCCGGTCACACGGATGACCTGCCGTATGCCAACGGCGGTAATTACAGCAACTGGGAACTGTCTGCCGAACGCGCCAATGCCTCGCGCCGTGAACTGGTGCGCGGTGGTATGGCCGAGAACAAAATTCTGCGGGTGGTCGGGATGGCATCTTCCATCCATCTGGATAAAAAGGACGGACTTGCGCCGGTGAACCGCCGTATCAGCATCATCGTTCTGAATGAGTCGGAGATGGCAAATATTCTCCATGAATATGAAGGGGCTGTTCCCATTACCGATTTACAGCAGCTGAAGCAGTTACCAGCGCCGCATACAGAGACACCGGCTCCGCCGGAGATCCCGCCGGAAAGGGTGCCGGAACCGGCGACACCGGAGCAGACACCGCCGCAGAACAGCGCTGCGGCGGCGGATACAACACAATAAACAGGATGGACAGGTACTGCCGGATTGCCGGCAGTACCTGTCAGCCGTCACACAAGAAAAAAATTGGATAACCGCGATGGATATAACCGAGTTTTATCAAACGTTCTTCGATGAAGCCGACGAGCTGCTCCGGGATATGGAACAGCACCTGCTGGAGCTTGATCCCCGGGATCCGGACAGTGAACAGCTCAATGCTATCTTCCGCAGTGCACACTCCATTAAAGGTGGTGCGGCAACATTCGGATTCACGCTGTTGCAGAAAACCACGCACACCCTGGAAAACCTGCTTGATAAAGCCCGCCATGATGAGCTGACGCTGACGCCGGATATCATTGATGTCTTCCTTGATACCAAAGATGTGATGGGCTCGCAGCTGGATGCTTATAAGAGCGATACACTGCCGGATGAAGCGAGTTTCAACCGCATCTGCGAAGTGCTGGGGCATGTGGAGCAGAGTGTGGCGGACGCCGCTGTTGTCACGGAAACCGCTGAGCCGGAACCGGTCAGTGAAACCGCAGAAATTACCGCCGGCTCAGAAGAGAGCAGCACAGTACCGGAAACCGGTTTTTCACATCATTTCACGTTTACGCTCAGTAAGTTAAAGGAGAGCGAAGTCGCTCTGCTGGCCGATGAGCTGTCACTGTTCGGCACGGTATACAAAACCGAACAGGGCACCGATACCCTGAAAGTCTGGCTGGGCACCAATACCGCGATTGATGACATCAGCGGCGTGCTCTGCTTTGTGGTGGATGATTCTCAGATTGCGTATGAGGAAACACCGGCAGCGGAATTAACCGCCATGCTGGCCGCAGACAATATTCCGGCAGAGGCGGAAGAAGAAACCGTCAGCGCCCCGGCTGCCGTACCGGCACCGGCAGCAGTATCGTCATCTGCTCCGGCGGCGCGCAAAGCACCGGCTGCGGCGGCAAAAAATAAAGGTGACAGCGGCAGCATCCGTGTGGCGGTGGAGAAAGTGGATCAACTGATCAACCTGGTCGGTGAGCTGGTGATTATCCAGTCAATGCTGACCCAGCACAGCCAGCAGGTGGATCAGGCAGAATATGCGGAGCTGCTCAGTTCGATTGTCCAGCTGGAACGCAACTCGCGGGCGCTGCAGGAATCCGTCATGTCTATCCGCATGATGCCGATGGATTATGTCTTCAGCCGCTTCCCGCGCATGGTGCGCGATATCGCCTCAAAACTGAATAAGAAAATTGAGCTGAAAGTGGAGGGCAGCTCCACCGAACTCGATAAGAGCCTGATTGAGCGGATTATCGATCCGCTGACCCACCTGGTACGCAACAGCCTCGACCACGGTATTGAGAAACCGGATGTCCGCGCGGCAAACGGCAAACCGGAAGCCGGGACACTGACCCTGGCGGCGGAACATCAGAGCGGCAATATCTGCATTGAAGTGCGGGATGACGGTGCCGGTCTGAACCGGGAGCGGATCCTGGCCAAGGCCCGCCAGCAGGGCATGGATGTGCACGACAACATGACCAACGATGAAATCGCGATGCTGATTATGGCACCGGGTTTCTCCACCGCCGAAGTGATCACTGATGTGTCCGGCCGCGGTGTGGGTATGGATGTGGTGAAACGGAATATTCAGGACATGGGCGGCCGTATTCAGATTGGTTTCACCGAGGGGCGCGGCACCGTGACCCGCATTCTGCTGCCGCTGACCCTGGCTATCCTTGACGGCATGTCCGTCAAAGTGGCGGACGATGTCTTTATTGTGCCGCTCAGCGCCATTATCAGCACACTCCAGCCGCGTCAGGAAGACATTTACCGCCTTGCCGGTGAGGAAAAAATGCTGCTGGTGCGCGGCGAATATCTGCCGCTGGTGGAAATGCATCAGGTCTTCGGTATCGAAGAAGCGGAGCGTGATCTGGCGAAAAGTATCGCCCTGATTGTTCAGAACGCCGGTAACCGTTACGCCCTGCTGGTTGACAGACTGATCGGACAGCAGCAGGTGGTGGTGAAAAATGTTGAAAGTAATTACCGCAAAATTCCGGGGATCTCTGCCGCCACCATTATGGGCGACGGTTCTGTCGCACTGATTATTGATGTGGCGGAACTGCAGCGGATGAACAACGAAATTTTGTGCAAAAAGAAAATGAACACGTCACACGTCGTGATGCAATAAACAAAGGTAAATAACCATGTCGATGATGGATGAAGATTTAAACAAACTCGATGAAGAGAAAAACGGCGAAGGATACCTGATTTTTACCCTGGGCGAAGAAGAGTACGGCATTGAGATCCTGAAAGTACAGGAAATCCGTGGTTATGAGCAGGTCACCCGTATTGCGAATACCCCGGATTTTATCAAGGGTGTCACTAACTTACGCGGTGTGATTATCCCGATTATCGATCTGCGTGTGAAGTTCTCCCATCAGAACGTCACTTACAACGACAACACCGTAGTGATTGTGGTCAATCTGAAAGATCGCGTGGTGGGGATTGTGGTGGACGGCGTGTCTGACGTGCTGGTGCTCAAAGATGAGCAGATTGCCCCGGCGCCGGATTTCGCGGTCACCTTATCAACCAAATATCTGACCGGCCTGGGCACCATCGGTGACCGGATGCTGATCCTGGTGGATATCGAAAAGCTGCTTTCCAGCGAGGAAATGGCACTCATCGACAGCATGGCTGAATAATAATTCAGCCAAATGGTTTTGGTTAAGCCATCACTAAAGTTTTTTGTCGTGTGACCGATATCAAAAATACAATAACACTATGCCAGTAGAAAATTATGTATAGCAGAATTAAAATTGTATCAGGGCTTTTATCCGTTATTCTTATATTTGTACTGTTGCAGCTGGCATCCAGCGGGCTGATGTTCAGCAAACTGGGTGAAAACCGCGACAGTATCCACTTTTTGGATTCACTCCAGAGTCAGAGACAGGTTCTGACCCAGAGCTGGGTTAACCTGATCCAGGCCCGTGCCAATTTAAACCGGGCGGCAAACGGCTTTTTGCTCAGAGAGTACACCTTTAAAGATGATGCCACCCCGGATGAGCTGATCAAACAGGCCACCCGTCAGTTAGCGGATGCAGACGCTGCGTATGCCCGCTATATGAAAATGATGGAGGGCACCAGTTACGACAAGGCGAAGTTTGAAAAGCTGCTCTCCACCTATGAAACCTACCGTAATGCACTGACCCGGCTGATGTCCTATGTCCGGGAAGATCAGCTGGAACAGTTCTACACCTATGCCACATCCGGTTATCAGATGAAGTTCGAAGAGCAGTTTAATTCGTATTTCGACAGTATTTCTGCGGCGTTCCGGGGTGAAGTACAGAATGCGGAAGATAACTTCAGTGAATCCCTGTATATGCTGATTGTGCTGGCTATTATTCTCGCGCTGATCAGTCTTATCAGTTACCGCTATGTACAGCGCGGCATTATTCACCCTCTCAATGGTCTGGTTGATCGCATCAAAATCTTTGCTGCCGGTGACCTGACTCCGACAGTTGCGGTGAACGGTAAAAATGAAATCGCTGATCTGGGCCGCGGTGTGCAGCACATGCAGCAGGAGCTGATTAATACGGTGCGCGGTGTGCGCGACGGCAGCGAAAACATCTATCAGGGTACCAGCGAAATCGCCGCCGGTAACAATGATCTGTCTGCCCGTACCCAGGAGCAGGTTGCCTGTCTGGAACAGACGGCTGCCAGTATGGAAGAGCTGACCGCAACGGTGAAACAGAACACCGAATACGCCCATCAGGCCAGTGAATTTGCCGGTCAGGCTTCTGATATTGCCCGTGAAGGCGGCAAAGTGGTGTCCAACGTGGTGAATACCATGCTGAATATCGCTGACAGTTCACAAAAAATTTCCGATATCACTGCCGTTATCGACAGCATTGCGTTCCAGACCAATATCCTGGCCCTGAATGCGGCAGTTGAAGCTGCCCGTGCCGGTGAACACGGCCGTGGTTTCGCGGTGGTGGCGGATGAAGTCCGTAACCTGGCGCAGCGCAGCGCAGATGCGGCAAAAGAGATCAAAATCCTCATCGAAGACTCGGTATCCCGTACCGGAACCGGTGCCCGTCAGGCAGAAGATGCCGGTGAAACCATGACTAAAATCGTGGAATCCGTTACCCGTGTCACCGATATCATGGCGCACATTGCCACGGCATCCGATGAGCAGAGCAAAGGTATTTCACAGGTCAGTATTGCAGTTGCTGAAATGGACAAAGTGACGCAGCAGAACGCCTCACTGGTTGAGCAGTCTGCGGTGGCGGCAAATGTGCTGGAAGAACAGGTGGCGAAACTGTCACAGCTGATAGCCATTTTCCGCTTACCGGCCTTGAAGCACAGGGACGATAAACACACTGAACCGGCGGCAAGAACGATTTCCAATGTCGTGAAAACCCCGGATCTCAGCAAAATATCATCGAAGAATCATCAAGATGATGACAATTGGGAAACTTTTTAACGACGCGTCTGTGCTTTGCGCTGTCAGGGAAACCTGACGGCGCTTTTGTGCATCACAGCGATAATAACAACCGAAGCAGGTGAGCCCGGCCGGACGCAGTGGGGATAGCATTATGTTTGGTAAGAGAATACGGATTTCTGTCAGTTTATATCTGTTGCTTATTTTCTTTTGCGGCATGCAGATAGTGTCCAGCGGATTATCGCTGGGGATTGTTTCATCTGAATTATCGTCACTGGAACGGGTCGATCTCGGCTCAAAAAAACGGGCATTACTGGTGTCTTCTTATGAAGATCTGATGCAGGCCCGTAACCTGCTTACCCAGGTTGTTGTTCATATTAAAGTCGGCTCTGAAGAGAGCGATATCCGCCAGGTCAAAGCTGCGTTTGATTTGCTGCTGGATAAAGCGGCGGAGGATTACAGCAACTTCAAATCCCAGCCCGTCCTCAGTGAGAAAGAGGATTTTGCCGGTATTGAAGAACAGTATCAGTCTTACCTTGGTGTGATTAAAGAACTGCGCGGTTACATTGATAACGCCAATATCCCTGCCTATGTGGAACACCCGACCCAGATGTATCAGGACAGAATGGGGGCCGTGGTGAATGATTATCTGGCGTTGCTGGATGAAGAGAGCCGCAGTGCGATTGAGTCCGGCACGTTCTATAACCGGATGGCGTGGATTATGTTCTTCGGCGTTACCGCCACCATTCTGCTGATTTCCGGTCTGGCTCATTTCTGGATGCGTTACAAAGTGATTAATCCGCTCACCAGTATGAGCGAGCACTTTATGCAGGTCGCACAGGGCAAACTGAACCAGAAGATAGAAGTGACCACCCGTGATGAAATCGGTGTGGTATTCGGTCAGCTTAAGCTGATGCAGGAATCGCTGGCAGAATCTGTCTCAAACGTTCGTCTGAATACAGACCAGATGTATACCGGAATTCGCGAGATTGCCCTGGGTAATAATAATTTATCATCACGGACAGAGCAGCAGGCTGCCTCCCTGGAGGAAACCGCCGCCAGTATGGAAGAGCTGACCGCAACGGTGAAACAGAACGCCGATAATGCCCGTCAGGCCAGTGAACTTGCGGTGATGGCATCAAAAACCGCGAGCCGTGGTGGTCAGATCACGGACAGTGTGATCGAAACCATGACCTCGATTGCCAACAGTTCGCAGAAGATCAGCGCCATTATCAGCGTGATCGACGGTATTGCTTTCCAGACCAACATCCTGGCACTGAACGCCGCCGTGGAAGCCGCCCGTGCCGGTGAGCAGGGACGCGGATTCTCCGTGGTCGCCGGTGAGGTGCGTGCGCTGGCACAACGCAGTGCGGATGCCGCGAAAGAGATTAAATCCCTGATTGATGAGTCAGTTGACCGCGTCGGCCAGGGAACGCAACTGGTGGACAGCGCCGGTAAAACAATGGAAGAACTGGTCACTGCGGTGAACCAGGTGACGGAACTGATGAGCGAAATCGCGTCTGCCTCCAACGAGCAGAGCCGTGGTATCGAGCAGGTGGCAACCGCCGTCAGCCAGATGGATCTGGTGACCCAGCAGAACGCCGCACTGGTTGAGCAGTCAACAGGTGCAACAGCCGCACTGGAAGATCAGGCGAATAACCTGGTCGACACGGTCGCTTTCTTTGAGCTGCCGGATAACAGGGGCACTCAGTCCGGCTTTGCCGGCTGACAGTCCTGATCACCGCCTGACACCGGTTCGTATCGCAGACGCCGGCGGCAGGCGGTAACTGATCGGTTTGTACTGAAGACTGTCAGTGAATCGTTTTTACCGAAAGGACAACAAGTACGATGCTTTTTGCGCCACAGATAGAACCACTCACAGATGATGAGTTTGGTCGGGTGTGCCGGTTTATTCATAAAAAGTCAGGCATCGTCCTTAGCATGAATAAAAAGAATATGGTCTACAACCGCCTGTTAAAGCGGCTCAGAGACTGCAATATGAGCACATTCGCTGAATACCTGCGTTTGCTGGAACGGGAGCCGCTGCACCCGGAATGGCAGGCATTTATTAACGCAATGACCACCAATCTGACCGCATTTTTCCGGGAGCCGCATCACTTTCAGACACTGACTGACTTTATCCGTCCCCGCCGTAACCAGCCGATCACTATCTGGTGCGCGGCTGCCTCGACAGGGGAAGAACCGTATTCGATCGCCATGACACTCAGTGATGTTCTCGGTGCGAACGCCATGAATGCCAAAGTGATCGCCAGTGATATCGATACCGAAGTTCTGGAGAAGGCCCGTAAGGGCGTCTACCGTATCGAAGAGCTGAAAAGCCTCAACGCCCTTCAGCGTCAGCGCTATTTTATGAAGGGGGTCGGGGAATATGAAGGCTATGCCCGGGTGAAACCGGCGCTCGGCCGGATGATTGATTTCCGTTATCTGAATCTGACGGACAACGACTGGCAGTTTCAGGGGCAGTTCGATGCCATATTTTGTCGTAATGTCATGATTTATTTCGATAAGGATATGCAGAAACAACTACTGGAACGTTTTGTTCCGCTACTGAAGCCTGACGGGCTGCTGTTTATCGGGCACTCGGAGAACTTATCACAGTTATCTTCGCGTTATGTCATCAGAGGACAGACCGTGTACAGCATTCAGGCGGCCGGGAGAAGTGATGAAAAAAATAAAAGTACTTTGCGTTGATGACTCGGCGCTGATGCGCCAGTTAATGCGTGAAATTATTAACAGCCATCCGGATATGACTGTGGTGGACGTAGCTCCGGATCCGTATGTTGCGCGTGATCTGATTAAACAGCATGAACCGGATGTGGTGACGCTGGATGTGGAAATGCCGCGGATGGACGGCATCGATTTTCTGGAAAAACTGATGCGCCTGCACCCGGTACCGGTGGTGATGGTCTCCACACTGACCTCCAAAGGCTCGGAAGTGACGCTGAAAGCCCTGGAACTTGGTGCGGTGGATTTTGTCACCAAACCGCAGATCGGGATCCGCGAAACCATGATGAGTTACCGTGACCTTATCGGTGAAAAAATCCGTGCTGCGGCGATGTCAAAAATCACGCAGGGTAACCGTTTCCGCCGTCAGGAAAAAGTGACGGCAGCACCGGCGGTTATCAGCAAACCGCTGTCATCGTATGTCTGCCATAACCGCCTGATTGCGGTGGGCGCATCGACCGGCGGAACGGAAGCTATCCGTCAGTTCCTGGAGATGCTGCCGCCGGAGTGTCCGCCGGTGGTGATCACCCAGCATATGCCGGCCGGTTTCACCCGCTCATTTGCCGAGCGCCTGAACAAGCTCTGTGCGCTGACGGTAAAAGAGGCGGAACACGGAGATGTGCTGCGCAAAGGGCATGCTTATATTGCCCCTGGCGATGCGCATATGCTGATTGCGGATAAAGGCCAGGGTTACCAGGTGGTGCTTCAGCAGACACCGCCGGTAAACCGTCACCGCCCGTCTGTGGATGTGCTGTTTGACTCAGTGGCCGAATGTGCCGCCCGCAAATGCATCGCGGTCCTGCTGACCGGTATGGGTATGGACGGTGCGCGCGGTATGCTGAATCTGCGGCAGAAGGGCGCGGTCACGTATGCCCAGGATGAGCGCAGTTGCGTGGTCTTCGGTATGCCGAGAGCGGCGATTGAACTGAATGCGGTCGATGAAATTCAGGATCTCGTCAAAATTGCCCCCAGTGTGCTGGGCAGACTTGCTGCCGTTTCCGCCTGACGGAACCGGCAATTATTCATTGTATTATTGCAGGAGTGGTTATGGCCGCTAAAGATTTGAATTTTCTGGTAGTTGATGATTTTTCCACCATGCGCCGTATCGTGCGTAACCTCTTAAAAGAGTTGGGCTACAACAAAATTGAAGAGGCGGAAGACGGTGTGGATGCACTGGAGAAAATCCGTGCAGGTCAGATTGATTTCGTGGTGGCAGACTGGAACATGCCGAACATGGACGGGCTGGAGCTGCTGAAAACCATCCGCGCGGATGATGCACTCAAACATATCCCGGTCATGATGGTGACCGCCGAAGCGAAAAAAGAAAATATTATTGCCGCCGCTCAGGCCGGTGCCAGCGGTTATGTTGTCAAGCCGTTCACTGCCGCGATCCTCGAGGAAAAACTGAATAAAGTCTTCGAAAAAATGGGTCTGAACTGAGGGGCTTCAGCAGAAGGAAAGCAGGATGACGGAAAATAAATCAACGGACAGAAACAAAAACAGTGATGATGATTTAAAACTGATCATCACCCGGGTCGGTTTTTTAACGAGGATGTTAAGAGAAAGCATGCGTGAACTGGGATTAGAAAAGGGCGTGCAGCAGGCGGTCGCGACAATTCCGGACGGAAAAGACAGACTGCGCTACATCGCTCAGATGACTGCACAGGCGGCGGAAAAAACACTTAACGGTATCGACACTATCAAGCCGTTGCAGGTAAAAATGCACGAGGACGCGCTGGATTTGCAGGCGCGCTGGCAATCCTGTCCGTCAGCGGAGGTCGATCCGGCCCTGCAGGAATCCACCATGGCGTTTATCCGCCGGGTGATTGACGGCAGTGCGGTGACCAAAAGTGAGTTACTGGAAATTATGATGGCACAGGATTTCCAGGATCTGACCGGTCAGGTCGTGAAAAAAATGATGGAAGTGGTGGAAGAAACAGAGAAACAGCTGCTGTTTCTGCTGATGGAAAACACCCCTGCGGAAATCCGTGCAAAACATCCGGTCGACAGTCTGAAAAACGGACCGCAGATTGATCCGAAAGGAACCAATGTGATGGCATCACAGTCACAGGTTGATGATCTGCTTGATGAGCTTGGTTTCTGATATAAAAAAACCGCAGCAGGGATGCCGCGGTTCAGAACGGTCAGTCTGTCACAACGGAAATCAGATACCCATTGCCTGCTTAATCTGAGCCATTGCGTCGCTGCCTGCTTTGCATGCTGCGTCCTGCTGCTCTTTCGGCAGTGTTGCGATTTGTTTTTTCGCGTCGTCAAACTGTTTCAGCATTGGTTCTAACTGTGCTTTAACCGCTTCGTTGTCACCGGCTTTTTCAGTTGCTTTCTTCACTAAATCATCGACTTCAGCAAAGTATTTGTTACAGGTTTCAGTTGCACCCGGAACGGATGATGCTGATTTTTCTTCGCCGGAACATGCTGTCAGAGCCAGAGCCATTAAACCCAGAGAGCAGGCTAAAATTGTTTTTTTCATCAGTGAGTACCTTGTGATTATCGTGGAATAAAACAGTGGCAAATTATAAAGTACCGGTAACAACTGCCTATCGGAATTGTTCCTAATTTAACACTCCGTGCGAAATACGGGCTTTCATCAGGTTCAGCGGCTTAATTTGACTATATTGCGTTGCTGACCACTGCCTGCGGGTGTCACTGAGTGATTTTCTGCTGATAATTCCGCCACTCCTGCTTTAATCAGGGAATTACACCGTTAAGACCGGTCATTTTCCACCATTGAATTTGCCGCATTCTGTCATGCTATAGCCATAAGCAAAATCCCGGCAGACGGCGGAGGTGTGAGTGTCTGATGAAAGTGATGTGGAAAAAACAGAAGAACCCACCCCCCATAAAAAACAGAAAGCCAAAGAAGACGGACAGATTGTCCGCTCCAAAGAACTCAGCTCACTGATGATGATGCTGGCCGGTATCAGCCTGCTGTGGTTAAGCGGCGGCCATCTGGCGGGACAACTGCGTGATATTTTTCGTCAGGGATTTCTCTTTGATAACTTTTATCTGCAGAATCCGGGGCTGATGCTGCGTTTTCTCGGAAAAGTCATTGGTGAAGCGTTATTCGCGATGCTGCCGGTTGTCGGCGGACTGGCGCTGGTCGGTATTTCGGCGTCGGCACTGGTCGGCGGACTGGCGTTTAACACCAAATCCATCAAGTTTGATCTGACAAAACTGAGCCCGCTGAAGGGCTTTAAACGTATTTTTTCCATGAATGCGCTGGCCGAATTATTCAAGGCGATTCTTAAATCCCTGCTGATTGGCCTGGGCGCATGGATTTTTTTATGGCAGGCGTGGCCGTCCTTACTGCATCTGGCGATGGAATCCCCGTCAACGGCAATGGCCAATGCGATGCAGAAAGTGATTTTTGCCGGTTACCTTATCATCTTCATGCTGATCCCGATGGTGGCGTTTGATGTGTTCTGGCAGTTCCGTTCGCACCTGAAAAAGCTGCGGATGAGCCGCCAGGAAATCAAGGATGAATTTAAGCAGCAGGAGGGTGACCCGCAGATAAAGGCCAAAATCCGTCAGCAGCAGCGCGCGATGGCGCGTAACCGCATGATGGCTGATGTGCCGCAGGCGGATGTGATTGTGACCAACCCGACGCACTACGCTGTTGCCCTGAAATATGACGAGAAAAAAATGACCGCACCGAGAGTACTGGCCAAAGGTGCCGGGGTGCTGGCACAGCGGATCAAAGAGATAGGTGCGGAGAACCGCATTTTGCTGCTGGAGGCACCACCGCTGGCGCGGGCACTTTACCGCCATGCTGAGGTGGGGCAGTCAATTCCGGTGGCACTGTATTCCGCCGTGGCGGAAGTGCTGGCATGGGTGTTTCAGCTGCGCCGCTGGCGTCGTGAAGGCGGCCTGAAACCGAAAAAACCGAAGAATTTACCGGTGCCAAAGGCACTTGATTTTGTTGGAGAAAATACCCGAAATGGCTAATCTGGCTGCACTTTTGAGATTACCGAAAACGATGCAGGGAGCACAATGGCAGTTACTTGCCGGGCCGGTCCTCATCCTGATGATCCTGTCAATGATGGTACTGCCGCTGCCGGCGTTTGTGCTGGATTTGCTGTTTACCTTTAATATCGCGCTGTCCATTATGGTGCTGCTGGTGGCGATGTTCACCCGGCGTACCCTCGATTTTGCCGCGTTCCCGACTATCCTGCTGTTCTCCACCTTACTGCGTCTGTCACTGAACGTGGCATCCACCCGTATCATCCTGATGGACGGCCACACCGGTCCTGCGGCAGCGGGCCGGGTGGTTGAGGCGTTCGGGCACTTCCTGGTCGGCGGTAACTTTGCCATCGGGATTGTGGTCTTTATCATCCTGGTGTTAATCAACTTTATGGTTATCACCAAAGGTGCGGGACGTATCGCCGAAGTCGGTGCGCGCTTTGTGCTCGACGGTATGCCGGGCAAGCAGATGGCGATTGATGCGGACTTAAACGCCGGGATCATCAATGATGAAGAAGCCAAACGCCGCCGTGCGGAAGTAACCCAGGAGTCCGATTTCTACGGTTCAATGGACGGGGCCAGTAAGTTTGTCCGCGGTGATGCCATCGCCGGGATTATGATCATGGTGATTAACGTGATCGGTGGCCTGATTGTCGGTGTGGCTCAGCACCATATGCCGCTGGGCGATGCAGCCAGCACCTATACCCTGCTGACCATCGGTGACGGTCTGGTGGCGCAGATCCCGGCACTGATTATCTCAACCGCAGCCGGTGTGATTGTGACCCGCGTTGCAACAGATGAAGATGCCGGTGAGCAGATGGTCACCCAGCTGTTCAACAACCCGCGTGTGATGTGGCTGAGTGCCGGGGTTCTGGGTCTGCTGGGGCTTATCCCGGGCATGCCGAACTTTGTGTTCCTGCTGTTCACCGTGGCGTTGGCATCTCTCGGCTGGTATCTGGTGAAGAAAAGTAAAGAACCGGTCAAAGAGACGGAAAATAATGAGCAGGAGCAGCACTTCCGTGAGGCGAATAAAGTCACGGAAGCGACCTGGGATGATGTGGTGGCGGAAGATCTTCTGGCGATGGAAGTCGGTTACCGGCTTATCCCGCTGGTGGATAATGACCAGCAGGGCGAACTGCTCGGGCGGATCCGCGGGCTGCGCAAAAAATTTGCTCAGGAAGTCGGCTATCTGCCGCCGGTGGTGCATATTTGTGACAACCTCGAGCTGGCACCGACCGCTTACCGGATCCTGATCAAGGGGGCGGAAGTCGGGCGCGGCGAGGCTCAGCCGGGCCGCTGGCTGGCGATTGACCCGGGCAATGCGGCAGGCTCTCTGGAAGGGGATGCCACACAGGAACCGGCATTTGGTTTACCGGCGGTGTGGATTGATGATGATCTGCGTGAGCAGGCACAGATTCAGGGTTACACCGTGGTTTCAGCCAGTACGGCGGTGGCGACACACTTTAATCAGATTTTGCTGGAATACGCCAGTGACCTGTTCGGCCGTCAGGAAGCACAGATGCTGTATGACCGCGTGAAGAAAGAGATGCCGAAGCTGGCGGATGACCTGATCCCGGATACCTTATCGCTGACCGTTTTCCACCGCGTGCTGCAAAATCTGCTGACCGAAAATGTCATGATCCGCGATATGCGCACCATTATTGAAACCCTTGCAGAGCAGGTTGGTGAGAACGGCGAGCAGAAAGATACAGATGTTCTGACATCTCAGGTGCGGATAGCACTGGGCCGCGCTATCACTCAGCAGTGGTTCGGGGCATCAGGGGAAATTCAGGTGATTGGTCTGGATGCGGGGCTGGAACAGATTCTGTTGCAGGCAGCGAAAAGCGGCGGCGGTCTGGAGCCGAACCTGGCACAGAATATCGAAATGCAGGCGATGAGTGCGGTACAGCACCAGGAAGCTATGGGGGCACCGACAGTATTGCTGGTCAATCACTCACTGCGTCTGATCTTATCCCGCTTCCTGCGCCGCAGTCTGCCGCAGCTGGCGGTGATGTCCAACCTTGAACTGAATGACCGCCGTCAGATACGGATGACCTCCATGATCGGCGGCTGAGGCCGGACAACATAACCACGATAAGGGGAGCCCGCGCAAGCCGGTTCCTCTTTTTTATATTCAGCCCGGCTGAATATGTTCCGCAATCCATTTTTGTGTCTGTGATTTAATCTCTTCTGGTTAGCAATTTTTTCAGCTCTGCTCATATCCTCCGAAGCATACGGAAGAAGATTTAATACCGCTGTATTTTTTCCGGCAGTATCAATATCACCGCTGAATAAGCTGTTGGCACGCGGGGTGAACCACCGGTCCGAAATACGGACCCGGCGGAAAATCAAAATGGCATGGATGCACTTCCTGTAATTCCTGCAGAATAGCGACATCTTCCCGGTGCCGGTAGTTCTCTGTCAGTATTTCCGGCTGTCAGAAGGTGAATAACGACATGGTGCGGGGGAGTCCTGTTTATCTGAGTATATCAGGAAAATACAGCAGTGAAGCGTAATGATAAACAGGGTAATAATACGTAATGGGATTAACTGCCGGGGAAGGGCAGTTAATTATCAGACAGAGATTTTTTTACCGAGTGCCGGTGTGCGGGATTCCTGGCCGTCAGCGCCGTAAGTCGCCTGGTTATTATGTTTTTTCATAAAATCCAGCCGCTCCTGATTAAACTGCATATGCAGTTTCAGCATCTGATGATTGCGGTAATTCATCTCTTTCAGCATCAGAGTAAGGTCTTTAATCGCATTCCAGACAGTGTGCATGGTTTCATTATTGTCATAAGGTGCACAGAGCCCGGTTTCCTGCTCAAGTGTCTGGCGGCGGGTTTCATTATGGCCGATAGCGGCAACCAGAAACCGTTTTTGTTCCGTGGCTTCCTGAAACGGAGACTGCGGAACACGCGGGTAGCCGAGTAACAACTCTTCATTTTTCATCACCTGATGCAGTGACTGTAAATGAGAGAGTTGTTGATCCAGCAGCGGCAGAAGTTGATCAGTCATTTTTATCAGCACTGTCCATGGATAACATGCACTCATGCGCATCGCGCAGCAGACCGTCAGCGATTTTACCGGCATCCATCCGTAATGTGCCGTCTTTCAGCGCCTGTTTAATTTCTGCCACCCGTGCAGTATTAATGTCGTTTTTACCCGGCGCAAGCAGCTGTTTCTGAAGTTCACTCGGCGAAAATGCGCTTTCGCGGACAGTCTCTTCGGCCTGAACTTTTTTATCGCGCACCGGCGCGGTCAGCTCTTTCGGGTCGCGGTTAATCACTTTTGTCAGTGCTGAAATCGCGGATGTTTGCTCAATTGCCATATCTGTTTTCCTTTTCCCGATCTGTATGAGATGGAGGGGCGCCTCCCTTGTGCTCATTGTTTATCGGCAATCTTATCTGAAACTTTATAACTAAATTCATCACGCAGCATATAACTACAGTGATACTTTCACGCTGCCGTTTTCAAGGGCTTCACCGCTGACCACCTGACCATTCACCAGCCGGACCCGGATAGTGGTGCCGGCGGCGGCATTATTAATGGCACGGCCTTCATATTTTACCGAGAAATTATCACCATCCGCCATGACAAAAACGCTTTGTCCGGCTTTTATTGCCCAGGGTTTGCGGGTCATGGACGCGACATAGGTCTGCCCGGCATCAATATTGCGCAGGGCAATGGCACCGCGGAGGGCTATTTTATCGGTAACCGCGCCCGCAGGCAATTTGTGAAGTAAACCGCGTTTTGTGCCGATATCCACAAGCTGAACAGTCTCACCGCGCTGAATCTGACGGGTTGCCACGTAATACTGACCGGTGACATTGACTGTCAGCTGCATAAAAGTGCGTTTTTTACCGCATAACACCGGCAGTGAGACATTGCCGGTGTTACGTCCGCCCGCAGGCAGTTGCAGTACCGGGTCTTTACAGGCGGGCCAGCGGTCGATCGGGGTTTTTATTTCGACAGAGACCTGCATGGGTTTCGGGTGCAGTTGCCGGAAGTAACGATTGATATCTTCCGGTAACCCGGCCCGGGCGGAGGCGGAAAACACCAGTAATCCGCTGATAAACAGGGTGCGGTAGCGGGGCGTCATTTTCCTCTCCTTCACAAACGGGATTATTTCTGATGGTCGCAGTTTACGCAATTTCCTCTCTGTTGAATCCGGTAAATAGGTTGGTTATTTCGCGTTTATCCCGCCATTAGATTTTGACGGGACAGATAATATACCTGTCACTAAAACAGGCGTAACACATCAACAGAGGGCAGACATGCTTGATAAGTTAAATGCCACGTTTGCATTTCAGCAGCAGGCTCTTTCGCTGCGGGAAACGCGTCAGACAATCCTGGCATCCAATATTGCCAATGCGGATACCCCGGGGTATCAGGCACGGGATATCGATTTCAGCCGTCAGCTGAAACAGGCGATGAGTAACGGCACGGTGAAGCACGGCGGTCTGGTGATGGCAGTGACCGCGAAAGGGCATATCAGCGGACACGGTGCCGCGACACCGTCAGCGGTTGATCTGAAATACCGGGTGCCGTATCAGACATCGATGGACGGCAATACCGTGGATATGGATGTTGAACGCAGTCAGTTTGCTGATAATACACTGAAATATCAGGCTGACCTGACCTTTATTAACAGCCGTGTGAAAAGCATGCTGGCTGTCTTACAGCAAGGGTAATTCTGATGGCACTACTGAGTATTTTTGATATTTCCGCCTCCGCACTGACCGCGCAGTCCCAGCGTCTGAACGTCAGCGCCAGTAACATGGCGAACGCCGAAAGTGTGGCAGGGCCGGACGGCGAACCGTACCGTGCGAAACAGGTGGTATTTCAGACCGCGCCGCAGGGGCGCTATGACATCGGCGGCGTGAAAGTCAGCCAGTTGATTGAAGACCCGGCTCCGCCGCGTCTGGAGTATAAACCCGGCCATCCGCTGGCGGATGAAAAGGGCTATGTACGGATGCCGAATGTGGACACCGTAGGTGAAATGATTAACACCATTTCCGCCTCCCGTAGTTATCAGGCAAACCTGGAAGTGATGAACACAGCCAAAGTGCTGTTGCAGAAAACCTTAACTCTCGGACAGTAACGGAGTGAGTCATGGGGATTAATGCAGCAACCAATGATCCGGTCAATAACGATATTGATGCACAGAAAAAACCGCAGAAAAGTCAGAGTGATGATATGCGGGACACCTTTCTGAAAATGATCGTCACGCAGATGCAGAATCAGGATCCGACCAAACCGATGGATAACACGGATCTGACCAGTCAGCTGGCGCAAATCGCCACCCTGGAAAGCATGAACAGCCTGAATGACAGTGTCAGCGGTATTTCAAAACAGATTAACTCCGGACAGTCATTACAGGCGACACAACTGGTCGGGAAAAATGTCCTGATCCCGGGCAGTGACCTGGTTCTGGTGCCAACCGGTGACGGAACAACCCGTGTAAAAGCTGATAATCCGCCGCCGGGTGATGATACATCGATTGCCCCGTTTGCGGATGATAACGGTGGTGATGACAGCAGCGGCAGCGGATTTGAATCGTCGCCGTTCGGTTTCTTCCTCGCCAAACCGGCGGACAAAATTGAGATAACTATCCGCGATAAAAATAAAGGGATTGTCAGAACCATCACGATTGACGGTGAAACCAAACCGGATATCTACGACAAGACCTGGGACGGCCGCAATGACAATGGTGAGCTGGTTGCCGATACCAAAGGAAAATACACCTTTGAGGTTAAAGCCACCATGAAGGGCGAAGAGATCCCGCAAAGCAGCGTCGTCAGACTGAAATACGCAAAAGTGAATGGCGTGACACCGGGAGCGGATGCACCGCTGCTGGATGTGGGCATCGGCAACAGCGTGCTGCTGTCTGAAATCTTTAAAGTGTATCCGTCAAATTAAAAAGAAAACCCAATTGTCATGGAGGTGACATGTCTTTTTCACAAGCAGTCAGCGGCCTGAATGCCGCTTCATCCGGTCTTGATTCGATCGGTAACAACATTGCCAACTCCGCAACCAACGGCTTTAAAGGGGCGCATGCTTCTTTTGCTGATATGTTTGCCGGTTCCGGTGTCGGTCTCGGGGTTAACGTTGCGGCGGTTTCCCAGAACTTCAAAGACGGTGCTATCACCCGTACTGACCGCGCTACTGATGTGGCAATTTCCGGTAACGGTTTTTTCCGTCTGCTGGATGGTAACGGTGATGTGGTTTACAGCCGTGACGGTGAATTCCACCGTGACAAGAGCGGTAACCTGGTCAACAACCAGGGCATGATGGTCACCGGCTTCCCGGCGGGTCAGGATGCTGACGGTAACACCACTATCCAGACCGGTGGAGTACCGCAACCTCTGAATATCCCGACCGATATGATGGACGCCAGAGCATCCGCCAAAGGTGAATTAACCATGAACCTGAACTCGGATGACAAAGTACCGTCAGTGACTGCGTTTGATCCGGATAACCCGGACAGCTACAACTTCAGCACCACCATGACGACCTATGACAGCCAGGGGAATACCCATGAGGTCGCGGTTTACTTTATCAAAACCGCTGACAACAAATGGACGGTCAAAGCCAAAGACAGCAGCGATAAAACAGCGGCTGTTCAGGATCTGGGCAACATGGAATTTGACGGTAACGGTAAATTAAAAGGTACCGCCGACTTTAAATTCAACTATACCGGCTTAAACGGTGCGAATAACGGCACGATTGACCTGAGTTTCAACAAAACCCGTCAGCAGAAAGTCACTGAGTCATCAGTCAGCAAAATCGATATTGATGGCTATCAGTCCGGTGAATACACCAGCTTCAAAATTGAGAATGACGGCACCATCACCGCCAGCTATTCCAATCAGCAGAAGCGGACTGTCGGTAAAATCGCACTCTCTTCCTTTGCCAACAATAACGGCCTGGCATCCCAGGGCGGTAACGTCTGGAAAGCCACTAATGCCTCCGGTAACCCGATGGACGGCGTTCCGGGCACCGGACAGTTCGGCAACCTGACCGGCGGCGCGGTGGAAGCCTCCAACGTGGATATGAGCCAGGAACTGATCAACATGATTGTGATGCAGCGTAACTATCAGTCCAACTCGCAGACCATCAAAACGCAGGATCAGATGCTGCAGACGCTGGTTAACTTACGTTAAGCATAAAGACAGAAGGTGGCCATGGATCACGTTATTTATACGGCAATGGGCGGCGCTAAACACGCGCTGGAAAATCAGGCCATTGTCTCGAACAACATTGCCAACGTCTCGACATCCGGGTTTAAGGCTCAGTTATCCGCCATGCGGGCTGTGCCGGTAAACGGTGATACAGAGCAGACCCGGACACTGGTGGTCTCTTCGACCCCCGGGGCGGACATGACTCAGGGGCCGCTGAACTACACCGGCCGTCAGATGGATGTCGCGCTGAATGAAGGTCATTTCCTGGCGGTGGCACTGCCGGGCGGGGAAGAAGCCTATACCCGTAACGGCAGCATTCAGATTTCAGCGGACGGTCAGCTGATGCTGGGTGAACACCTTCTGCAGGGTGACGGCGGCGCGATTGATGTGCCGCCGCACGCGGAACTGACCATCGGCGGTGACGGTACGATTACGGCGCTGATCCCGACCGATCCGCCTACCATGCTCGGACAGATAGGCCGCCTGAAAGTGGTGGAAGCGAAACCGCAGGATGTGCTGCGCGGCGAAGACGGGCTGTTTCATCTCACTGCCGCTGCGCGTAACGCTAACGGCAATGAGCTGCCGGTGAGTGAGCGCGGCAAAGTGGCATCCGGTGTTCTGGAGGGCAGTAACGTCAATCCGGCACAGGCGATGGTGGAAATGATCGCCAATGCGCGTCATTTCGAAATGCAGATGAAAGTGGTTCACAGCGCGGATGAGAATGCCCAGCGGGCCAATCAGCTGCTTGCGGTGAGTTAATATTCAGTAAGGAATTATCATGATCCGTTCATTATGGATTGCCAAAACCGGGCTTGAAGCCCAGCAGACGAACCTGGATGTTATTTCCAACAACCTGGCCAACGTCAGCACCAACGGTTTTAAACGCCAGCGTGCGGTGTTTGAAGATCTGCTTTATCAGAACATCCGCCAGCCGGGTGCTATGAGTTCCGAGCAGACCTCTCTGCCGACTGGTCTCCAGTTGGGTACCGGTGTGCGTCCGGTTGCAACCACCCGTATTCATGCCCAGGGTGCGCTGAACAAAACCGGCACCTCGACCGATATCGCCATCAGCGGACAGGGTTTTATCCATGTCCAGATGCCGGACGGTTCTGATGCCTATACCCGAGACGGTTCACTGCATCCGGATCAGAACGGTCAGCTGGTGACCTCATCCGGTTATCAGATTGTCCCGGCCATTATGATCCCTGAAGGGGCGCAGAAGATGGAAATCGGCCGTGACGGTACGGTTTCTGTCACCATGTACGGTGAAAGCCAGCCGCAGCAGATCGGCCAGATTACCCTGACCACCTTCATCAATGATGCAGGTCTGGAGAGCATCGGCGAAAACCTGTATATGGAAACCGCCAGTTCCGGTGCTCCGACAGAAAGTGCCCCTGAAACCAACGGCGCAGGCCGTCTGTATCAGGGCATGGTGGAAACCTCTAACGTTAACGTGGCGGAAGAACTGGTCAATATGATCCAGACGCAGCGCGCGTATGAGATCAACAGTAAGGCCGTTTCCGCCTCTGACCAGATGTTACAGCGTCTGACACAACTGTAATCCCCGTCCCGGCGGTGAGGTTATCGCTGCCGGGGCTTTTTGACTGAGACACGCACAGAACAGCAAGAGTATTAAGATGACTGAAAGCGGCATTGTTCCATGGCAGCAGGATTGCGCAAGTTCTCCTGCCACTTCTGTTTGCGGGCGCGGACTGGTGACAGCGGCAGTGCTTGCCGTATCACTCAGCGGCTGTGCTTACATCAAACCCAAACCGCTGGTGGATACCCATACCACCGCGCTGCCGGTCGCACCGACTGCCCCGGCCGCGAACGGTGCTATTTTTCAGAGTGCGCAGCCTGCCTACTACGGCTACCAGCCGCTGTTTGAGGACAGACGTCCGCGTAATACCGGCGATATCCTCACCATCAATCTGCAGGAAAACGTCAGCGCCAGCAAAAACTCCTCCGCGAATGCCAACCGTGCCGGAAAAACCGGCTTTCTTGCGTCCATTTTGCCCGGCTTTATGCAGGGCTGGCTCGGCGGCAGCAACACGGAGCTGGACGTAAAAGGTAACAGCGAATTTACCGGCAAAGGTGGTGCCAATGCCCAGAATACCTTTAAGGGCACCATTACGGTTACGGTGGATCAGTTGCTGGCGAACGGTAACCTGCATGTGGTGGGTGAAAAACGGATCGCCATTAACCAGGGCACGGAATCTATCCGTTTCTCCGGTGTGGTCAACCCGCGCACTATCGGAGCGGATAACAGTGTCAGCTCCACTCAGGTGGCGGATGCCCGTATTGAATATGTCGGCGACGGCTATATCAACGAATCGCAGAATATGGGCTGGTTACAGCGCTTCTTCCTGAATGTGTCACCGTACTGAGCAGAGGTAAAGTGAGAATGAAAAAAGTACTGACCGGCCTGCTGATTGCGGTTTTAGGTGTGGCGGCTCTTCCCGCACACAGTGAGCGGATTAAGGATCTGACCACCGTACAGGGCGTGCGTGAGAATGCGCTGATTGGTTACGGGCTGATTGTCGGCCTCGACGGTACCGGTGACCAGACCATGCAGACGCCGTTTACCACGCAGAGTCTGAATAACATGCTGTCACAGATGGGGATTACCGTACCGCCGGGCACCAATATGCAGCTGAAAAACGTGGCGGCGGTGATGGTCACTGCTAAAATGCCGCCGTTTGCCCGTTCCGGCCAGGCGATCGACGTGGTCGTTTCCTCAATGGGTAACGCCAAAAGTCTGCGCGGCGGCACACTGCTGATGACCCCGCTTAAAGGCGTGGATGGTCAGGTGTATGCGCTGGCACAGGGCAATATCCTGGTCGGCGGTGCCGGTGTCAGTGCCGGCGGCAGCAGTGTCAAAGTGAACCAGCTGGCCGGCGGGCGTATCAGCGGCGGGGCGACGATTGAGCGTGAACTGCCGGGCGGATTCGGTCAGAGCGGCGTGATTAATCTCCAGCTGAATGAAGACAGTTTTGCGCTGGCGCAGGATATCAGTGACGCGGTGAACCGCATGAACGGTTTCGGTACCGCAACGCCGCTGGATTCCCGCACGGTACAGTTACGGGTGCCGCAGAGCAGCAGTGATCAGGTGCGCTTCCTGGCGCGGGTGCAGGATCTGAATATCCGTCCTCCGCAGAATGAAGCCAAAGTTATCCTGAACTCCCGCACCGGCTCTGTCGTGATTAACCGGACCGTCACGCTCGACAGTTGCGCGGTTGCCCACGGCAGCCTCGCGGTGACAGTCGAGCGCCAGACACAGGTCAGTCAGCCGGATACGCCGTTTGCCGGCGGGCAGACTGTCGTGACGCGCAACACCAATGTCGGGATCCGTGAGCAGGACGGCACACTGAAAAAAGTGAATGCCGGGGCGAATCTCAATCAGGTTATTCAGGCTCTCAATACATTAGGGGCCACACCGACCGACCTGATGTCGATTTTACAGGCGATGGAAAGTGCCGGTTGTCTGCGGGCGAAACTGGAGATCATCTGATGAGCGACATACAGTTGATGCAGAGTGCGGCCTACGATGTACAGTCGCTGGGCAGCCTGAAACAGCAGCTGAATGAAAAACCGCAGGAGGGGCTGCGTCAGGTGACGCAGCAACTGGAAGCGACCTTTGTTCAGATGATGCTCAAAAGCATGCGCGCCGCACTGCCGCAGGACGGATTGTTCTCCAGCGACCAGACCCGGATGCTCACCAGTATGTATGACCAGCAGATAGCCCAGAACCTGTCAGAAAAAGGGCTGGGCTTCGGCGATATGATGTTTAAGCAGCTTTCTGCGGTTAATGAACCGGATCTGCCGCTGCGTTCTTCGATGATGGCGCTGGATGATGCCACAGTGATTCAGTCCATGCCGCAGCAGGCAATGGCGCAACTGATGCGGAAATTCAGTTCTGCGGGTGATGCACTGAGTTCACCGCTGAAAAAAGTGCGTGAACTGGGTCTTAACAGTCAGAATTTCATTGCAAAACTGACAGAGCCGGCGAAAGCAGCATCACAGAAAAGTGGTGTGCATCATCTGCTGATCCTGGCACAGGCAGCACTGGAAAGCGGCTGGGGAAAGCGGGAAATTCTGACCGCAGACGGCAAAACCAGTCACAACCTGTTTGGTATCAAAGCCGGTAAGGGCTGGGAAGGGCCGGTTACCAATATCATGACCACCGAGGTTATCAACGGCAAGACCATTAAAATGCGTGATAACTTCCGTGTTTACGGCTCTTATGAAGAGGCAATTGCCGATTATACCCGTCTGCTGACCGAAAACCCGCGTTATCACGGCGTGAAACAGGCTGCCAGTCCGGAGCAGGCGGCACAGCGTCTGCACAAGGCCGGATATGCCACTGACCCGGGATATTCGGACAAGCTGATTGTTCTCATTAATCAAATCCGCGACACACCCGCAGCCGCACCGGCGGCTTCCCGCGCCGTACAGGCGTACACCCTCGATTTGAGTGACATTTTCTGACAAATTCACAGCGTAAAAAAATGCAGTTAACACTAAATTTTTACGCCGTCTTTCCGATAACAAGGTAAGACATAATTTTAAACGGATGCTATCTGCGCTGCATTTTCAGTAAGTCGCCGGGAAAGCAGTCGCCAGAGAAAGGAAAAGCACATGCTGAATAATGTAATGAATAACGCATTAAGCGGAATTAACGCAGCCCAGGGCGGGCTGAGTGTTATTTCCAACAACCTGGCCAACGCTGGGGTGGGTTATTATCACCGCCAGAGCGCGGTATTCGGTGAAAACCCGGGCACAATGACAACCAACGGCTATTTCGGCAACGGCACCTATTTCAGCCATGTCCGCCGTGAGTTCGATGAATTCGTCAATACGCAGTATAACAACGCGCGTTCCCGCAGCGGCGACTACGAAGCATTCATGAAAAATGCCTCCGGGGTGGATGACCTGTTATCCAACAGTACGGATGATCTTGCCGGGATGCTGGGCAGTTTTTTCACCTCGCTGGACGAAGCCGCCAGTGATGCCAGTGACAAAACGCTGGTGGATGTCTTCCTCGGCAAAGCAAAAACCATGGTCAGTCAGATGAAGGAAGCTGACCGACGTCTGCGTGAGATGGATAACGATGTTAACCATCAGATTGATAATAAAGTCAAAGATATCAATACGTACGCGGAAAAAATTGCCAAACTGAATGAGCAGATCAGTAACTCGCGTGCGGTTAACGGTGCAGAGCCGAATGATTTGCTGGATGTGCGTGACCGTCTGGTCAGTGAGCTGAACTCGGTTATCGGTATCAAAGTCATTGAGCAGAACGGTAACTTCAACGTCTCGTTTGCCAACGGCCTGCCGCTGGTGACCGGCGGACGTGCTAACCGCCTTGAAGCCGTGGCTTCCGGTGCGGATGACAGCCGTCTGAGTGTCGGTTTTGTTGATTCCGCCGGTAATGTCCGTGAAATCAAAGATGAGCAGATCCGTGGTGGTGAGCTGAGCGGTGTTCTGCGTTCCCGCCGTGAAATTATCGACCCGGCAAGACAAAAACTGAACCAGATGGCGCTGGTCTTTGCGGAAAAATTCAATGAAGTTCATCGTAAAGGCTATGATGCCAACGGTAATACCGGTAAAGATTTCTTTGCGGTCGGCAGCGGCAGTGTGGTCAGCAATACCCACAACAAAGGCAAAGCCGATTTTGATATCAAATACAGTGATGTCTCTAAAGTCACCGGCAATAACTACGATGTCAGTTATGATGGCACCAACTGGAATGTGACCCGCCTGCCGGAAGGCACTGTGGTTAATGCGACATTTGACAGTGCGACCGGAACATTAAGTTTTGAGGGTATGGACGTCAAAATTGCCAATAACACCGCTCAGGCCGGTGATAGTTTTCTTCTCAAGCCGGTAGATAATGTTATCGGCGGCATGAATACGCTCATCAATAATGCGGCGGATTTCGCGGCGGCAGACAGCACCGGCGGCGCCAGCAACAATGAAAACATCAAAGAGCTGGTAAAACTGCAGGATCAGAAACTGGTCGGCGGCACATCAACCCTGTCCGATTTCTATGCATCACTTGTCAATGATGTGGGCAGCAAAGCCAGCCAGGCACAGATTGATTCCGAAGTGCAGAACAAACTGACGGTCAGCTTCTATGAGCAGCAGCAGGGGATTTCCGGTGTTAATACCAACGAAGAAAGTGTCCAGATGCAGAAAATGCAGCAGTTCTTTAATGCCAATGCCAAAGTGCTGTCGACCGTTGATGAGTTATTCAACGTTCTGATGCGTGCATTCTGATTTTGAGTTAAGAAGGAAATTATCATGCGTTTCAGCACCAATTTAATGTTCAGTCAGCGTGTGTCGGATATGAACAGTGCCACCGCCCGCTGGATGGAAGCGGGCAGTAAACTGGCTTCCGGTAAACGTGTCAGTAAGCCGTCAGATGACCCGCAGGCATCCGCACAGGCGGTGCGTGTCACTCAGTCTGAGACCCGCAATCAGCAGTATGTGTCCACACGCGGCTATGCAAAAACCGGGATGACATTGCAGATGAGCATTCTGACTCAGATGAATGAAGTGTCCACACAGATGGATTCAACAGTTATTCAGGCAGCCAACCAGGGCGCACTCAGCGATAACGACCGCGCATCACTGGCAGAACAGTTACAGGGGCTGAAAGATCAGCTGGTGTCTCTGGGTAACACGACTGATGGTAATGGTCGTTATATTTTCGGCGGTTATGAATCAGATACGCCGCCGTTTGAAGTGGATGCGGCGACCGGCGATGTGATTTACAAAGGCGGCGATAAATCCATCACTCAAAATGTGGGCAGTGATCGTGAAATGACCAGTTATTTTGCCGGTTCAGAGGTATTCGCCACCACAACAAACGCCAAAGGCGAGAAAGTGGCGGATATGTTCTCGGCGATCAATAAAGGTCTGGAAGCACTGAAAATTCCGCAGCAGAATGCCTCACAGGCTGATCTGGACAAAGCCAAAGCCGGGATGGATGAAGCAAACCGCGGTATTAAAGCCGGGATGGAAAAAATCTCCAATATTGAAGCGAAACAAGGCTTGCAGTTACAGGAAATCGACAGTCTGGATTTTCTGTCACAGACCCGCCGGATCCAGAATGAAAGCCGTCTGAGCAACCTCGTCAATACGGACTGGACCAGCACGGTATCGGATTATCAAAAAGAAATGGCGCTGTTCCAGGCCTCGCAGGATATTTTTAAAGATCTCAACAGTATGTCGCTGTTTGGTCGTTAAGTTATCCGGTTTCAGTACTGAATTCCTTTGGCCGTCACTGCGACGGCCTTTTTTTGTGCCGGATACCGGTCAGCGGACAGGGACTATCACCGAATGTTCCGGAAATGCACCGGCCGGCTGCAGTTCTTCTGTCAGAAAATCAATGAATGCACGGAGACGCGGGGATTTGCGTGCTTCAGCCGGGCAGGCAATATGATAAATATGGGATACGGTGGTCCAGGGTTCCAGCACCGGAACCAATTGCCCGTTAGCCACGGCGCTGCGGGCAATAAAGTCATGCATCATTGCGACGCCGTTACCGGATACCGCCATATAGTATGCGGCCATCACATCCTCATAAAATGCCATGTCACCCAGTGTACTGAGATGCACAACTTCATTATTGATAACCAGCGGCCAGCGCAGTGGTCTGGTCTGTTCCTGCAAATGCATCTGCAGGCAGTTATGATGGCGGAGATCTTCCGGGGTATTCAGCGGCGGTGCCTTTTTCAGATAATCCGGTGAGGCATAAATCCGGAACATAGCGAAATCAACCGGGGTGGCAATCCAGTCGGGTAAATAATTCAGCCAGCTGGTCATCACTACATCGCAATCCGTGTTTTCCTGGCGCGGAATACGGAAGCGGAGATGAAAATCGACCTCAATCTGCGGATAACGGCGGCGGAATTTCGGCATCAGCGGAAACACTTTCAGATAGGCGTAATCATTGGGCAGGCAAACCCGGATTTTCCCGGCCGGAATGGTTTTCATGTCCTGCAGGGCATTCTCTGCATCATACATCGCGTCCAGTGCTGTCCTGCAATAGCTGAGATATTGTTCTCCCGCTTCTGTCAGCCGCACATGGCGGGTGGTCCTGACAAACAGCGGACTGCCCAGCTTCTGTTCCAGCCTCGCAATGGTTTTGCTGACCGCTGCCGGAGAAATATTCAGCACCTGTGCCGCCTGTGAAAAGCTTTGCAGTTCGGCGGCACGGCAGAACAGTTCCAGCGTGCCCAGCATCAGATCATCAAAATGGCGCGGCATTATTAACCTCAGGTTGGTAATGAAGTGATATCAGAGTAGTTTATTTCACGCAATGAAGAAATATAATAATTCACATCAATTGCAAGTAATAAATCATAACTGAAGGCTATTTATGAAACCACAACAGCGGACTGCCATCATTACCGATGCAGAAAGTTGTCTGGGGAAAGCGTTAGTCAGAACACTGCTTGATGAACATTACAATGTTATCGGCATATTCAGCAGCGATGAACACATGCAGAGTTTTTTGCAGGAACTGGATAATAAAACCGCATTTTTACCCGTTACCGGTGAAAGTCATTGTACCGATTTTGCCGCGCAGCTGATACAGCAGGGTATTATTCGCTTCGGGAATATCGATATTATTATTCATAATTCCGGTGCTTTTCTCAGCAAAACTTATGAAAAAACGACACCGGATGATTTCATGCATTTAATAAACAGCAATATTTATAGTTTATTTAATCTGAGTCAATTGGCGATTAAAAACATGTTGAAAAATCACGGTGGTAAAATTATCGTGGTAACCTCCTGTATTGCCCTGCAACCGTCGCAGAAAATACCGGCTGCACTGAGTGTCCTGGCAAAGGAAGGCGTGCACGGACTGGTCAGAGCACTGGCGCTGGAGTATGCAAAGAAAAATATCCGCGTTAATGCGGTAGCACCGGGGTATATTGAGTCCCCGCTGAATACAGAACTCAATCAGGATTTTATTAATTTAGTCTCACCGGCGGATAAAGTCGGAACCATTAATGATATTATAGAAAGTATTCGTTTTCTGCTGAAATCTGACTATATTAACGGCACTGTCATGCCGGTGGACGGAGGTTATTCAGCAGGAAATTGGTAACCGTGTTATTTCTCAAGTCGTTTTCCGGATTATACACAGCAATATTCATTTGTACGCCATTACCGGATCCGGTAATCACTTTCTCGGTGATTACCGGTTTTTTATTTAAGGGAGATAACAGGATACTTATGCTGTTCTGACACCGGATATGAGTCAGGTCAGGTTACGGAGAGGCAAACAGGTTAAAAATCAGTGAGAGCTGCTCAAACGCCTGATGAATGACCCGCTCGGTAAAGCCCGGCAGGACGGAGATGATCAGGCCCAGCATGCTGATGCCGACGGTCAGTGTCAGCGGAAAACCCACCACAAACACAGAAAGCTGCGGCGTCATCCGGTTCAGAATCCCCAATGCGAGGTTAAGAATCAGGAACAGAGTGATAAACGGCAGCGCCAGCATTAACCCGTTGAGAAAGATATGATTGGCCGACTGTACCAGCATGCGGAATCCTTCACGGTTGAGCGGGGTGACCTGCACCGGAATGAGGTCAAACGAGCTTATCACAATATGGATAAGCCACAGGTGTCCGTCAAATGCGAGAAACAGCAGCAGGGTGATAAGGTTCAGGATACGTGCCAGAATCGGCATATTCGGCCCGCCGCTCGGGTCAAAGAAGGTAGCGAAGGATAAGCCCATCTGCAGGCCGATCACTTCCCCTGCATGACGGACAGCGGCAAACGCCATCTGCATGGTCAGTCCCATCGCCACACCTATCACCACCTGTTGTAAAATCACCCACAAACCGGGGGCGGAAAACAGCGGGATATTTACCACCGGCAGTTGCGGGGACACAATCAGAACCGTGAAAAAGGCCAGCATCACCCGAACCTTGCTGATTGATTGTTTTTCATTGAAAAACGGTGCCGTACCCAGTAAAGCCAGCACCCGGATAAACGGGTAAAATCCCTGGCTCAGCCACAGCGTCAGTGTTTCACTGGTGATACTTAACATAGATCAGCCGATGATAAACGGCAGATTGGTTAACAGTGCGCGCATATAGTCAGTGAGCAGATTGAGCATCCACGGACCGGCAATCACAATCACACTGATAACAGACAGAATTTTCGGAATGAATGACAGGGTCATCTCATTCACCTGAGTGGCAGCCTGTAACAGGCTTATCAGCAGACCGGCGGCCAGGGCAGCCAGCAGCAGCGGGGCTGCCAGCATCAGGGCGATTTTCATGGCTTCGGTGCCCATCGCCATTACGGATTCCGGTGTCATACTCTCTCCTGACTCATATTATCTCCTGACTAAAAAAAGCTTTGTGATAACGAACCGAGCAGTAACTGCCAGCCATCCACCAGCACAAAAAGCATCAGCTTAAAGGGCAGCGAAACCGTGGCGGGCGGTACCATCATCATCCCGAGTGCCATCAGTACACTGGCAACCACGAGGTCAATAATCAGGAACGGAATAAACAGCGTGAAACCAATCTGGAAGGCGGTTTTCAGCTCACTGGTGATAAAGGCCGGGATCAGAATGCGCATCGGCACATCTTTGGCTTCCTGAATCTCACCCACTTTGGCGATACGGGCAAACAGCGCCAGGTCGTTTTCGCGTGTCTGGCCGAGCATAAATGTGCGCAGCGGTGCGGTGCCGCGATCCAGTGCTGTTTCCAGGCTGATTTTGTCTTCACTGAACGGACGGTAAGCATCCTCGTAGACTTTATCGAACACCGGTGACATCACGAAAAACGTCAGAAACAGGGCCAGTCCCAGCAGAACCTGGTTCGGCGGTGCGGATGGTGTTCCGAGTGCGTTGCGTAATAAACCCAGCACAATAATGATGCGGGTAAAACTGGTGGTCATCAGCAGCAGTGCAGGGATAAAGCCCAGCAGTGTCAGAAACAGCAGGGTCTGAACCGGCAGAGACCAGCTCTGGCCGCCGTCCGGCAGCACATGACTGACGACGCCCGGCAGTGAAGCCTGCGCCTGCGGAACCAGCAGAAACAGAGCGAGTGCGGGAATGGCGCGTTTGAGCAATGACATCATGAAAAATCTCAGCGTGGTTCGTCAGCCGGTACCGCATCTTTATTTGCGGCACGTTTGGTTTTCAGCAGTGCCTGAAAGGCGGAAGGGGCATCAGTTACCGCTGCCGGGTCAGCCGGACAGCGATGCAGCAGATTAACCGACTGCGCGGTCACACCCAGAACCAGCCATTCACCCTGAATCTCCGCCACCACCAGCCGTTCTTTGTTTCCCAGAGAACAGGTGCTTCTGATATTCAGCAGCGGATTTTTGCCGGCCAGTTTTGCGGTAAAGCCGAATTTGCGGATAAACCAGGTCAGTCCCAGGATCAGCAGAATAATTCCGCTGAGTGCGCCGGACACCTGAATCAGGCTGTCCGTGCTGTTAATCGCCTGAGAACCGGCGGCGGGCGGCGGCAGAGCGACGGAAGAAAAAACGGCATTATCTGCCGTTTTCTCCGCGGCCGGTAAAACAGGGGTGCCGGATGCGGTCGGTGTCATATCAGCGGCTCAGGCGGCGCATACGTTCAGACGGGGTGATAATATCCGTTATGCGGATACCGTAATTGTCGGAGACCACCACCACTTCCCCCTGGGCAATCAGATAACCGTTGATCAGGATATCCAGCGGCTCACCGGCCAGTCCGTCCAGTGCCACCACAGAGCCCTGGGATAAACTCAGCAGCTTCTTGATGGTCATTTTTGTCCGGCCCAGTTCCACAGAGAGACGGACAGGGATATCCATAATCAGATTGATATCAGACAGCTGATTCAGCGGATTCTGGCTGTCGAGATTATCAAACGCCTGGCTGTTCCCGGTTTCTGTTTTTTTTTGTTGTTCCATTGCCTCTGCCCACAGAGACTCGCCATCGTGTTCCGGGTTCATATCAGGAGTGTTGTTCGCCTCACTCATTGGTTTTTTCCTCGTCCAGAGTGTTTAATACAGGATTAATCAAATGTTCCACACGCAATGCATACTGGCCGTCCCGGGTGCCGTACTGGCTGGTCAGTACCGGTACGCCGTCCACACTGACAATCAGGCGATCCGGTTTCTCCACCGGGATCACATCCCCTTTCTGCAGTTGCAGTAATTTTGAAATCCGCAGCGGGATTTCAGCAAAATTCGCGACCAGTTCCAGCTCGGAATGCTTCACCTGTGTCACCAGACTGGATACCCAGGCTTCATTTTCCTGGTGACCGTGCTCCATCGGCGGGTTAATCAGCCGCTCGCGGATAGGTTCAATCATGGCAATCGGAATACAGATGCTCAGCTCACCCACGGTATTACCGATCTCCACCAGGAAGGAGGTGGTGACCACGATATCGTTGGGGGAGGTGGTGATATTGGTGAATTTCACCTGCATTTCAGAGCGCACATATTCCACATCCACTTCAGCAATCGGCTTCCAGGCATCGCGGTAAGCGTTCAGTGCCAGTTTCAGCATACGGTGGATAATGCGCTGTTCGGTGTTGGTGAACTCCCGGCCTTCGGAGCGGACCGGAAAACGGCCGTCACCGCCGAACAGGTTATCGACAGCGATATAGACCAGTGCCGGTTCAAAGGTGAACAGTGCGGTTCCGCGCAGCGGCGGCATATGCACAAGGTTCAGGTTGGTCGGCACCGGCAGGTTACGGGCAAATTCATGATAAGGTTCAATTTTGATACCACCGACAGTGATATCAGGACTGCGGCGCAGCATGTTGAACAATCCCATCCGGAACTGACGGGCAAAACGCTCGTTAATAATTTCCAGGGACTGCATACGCTCGCGGATAACGCGGCGCTGGGTATTCGGGTCATAAGGACGGACTTTGTCCTTACTTTTATTGAGTGCTGTGTCGGCAGGCTGCGGCTCTGACGGCGAGTCACCATTGAGCAGCGCGTCTATCTCTGCCTGAGATAAAATATTATCGCTCATCAGTTTTACCGGAGAATAAAGGTGGTGAATAACACATCCGAAATTTCCTGATCCGGCTGTCCCTGTACCACGGTCGGGGCTAAGGTGGTTTTAACTGCCTTCATCAGCTGAAGTTTGCCGTCATGGGTTCCGAGTGTCTGCGGGGACTGCTGTGAGAGCAGAAGTAACAGGCGGCTGCGGACTTCCGGCAGATACTCATGGAGCTGTTTGCGGGAACGCTCGTTGGCCAGACGCAGTGTCATATCAATATACAGCACACGATCACGGCCGTTATTCATACCGGGAAGATTCACGGTAAACGGTTCAATGCCCATAAAGATAGGCTCAGGCATATTGGCCCGTTTCTCGTCTGCGGTACCGGCGGTGGTGCTCTCCTGGTGAGAAGACCACCAGCTGTAACCCCCGAAACCTGCTCCTGCGAGGGCAATCAGGGCGAAAATAACCAGTAACCCGGTATTGGAACCTTTTGAGGCATTGCGTGAAGACGACATGTTAACTGAATTCCTATTTCTTGATAGCAAAACCCGTCAGGGGTTTCATACTCTGTAAGCCCATCCATTATGGCGTGCTTCTGAAGGACTAAAGGGGGGAAAAACGAAACAAAAAGGCGGTAACTCGGGGCTTTAGTCCCCGGTACCGCCGTTATGTACAGGAATCAGGCGAAGGTATCGATCCCGCCGCGGGCGCGGGCGTCATGAAGTGCCGCCGGGCGGACAAGGGTATCTGTGCTGACATTCACGCCGCTGATACTTCCGGCAGAAGTAATACCATCAGCGCTGCCGCCGTTGTGACGATCATCACCGGAACCCTGCTGATTACCGTGATACTCCTGTCCGACGGAGCTTTGCGCCAGATGGATCCCGCTCTCCTGAAGGGCGTTGCGCAGCACCGGCATCATGGATTCCATCGCCGCGCGGACGTGGCTGTGCGGGGAGACAAAGTGCATCACGGCCTGATTATCCTCAATTTTAAGATGGATATTCAGGGAGCCCAGCTCTTCCGGATGCAGACGCAGCTGTGCCTGCTGTAATCCCTGACGGGAGAAATAGATCATATTCTGGCTGACCTGCTGCTGCCACAGTTCACTGCCGAGCTGCGCGGTCAGCTGCATGGACGGCTGAGCCACCGGGGCATTGGTCTGCGCGGCGGTACTCTGAGCCGCCGCCGGCATCAGTACCGGGCTCTGGACGGCAGTATGGCTGCCCGGTGCGGTGACAGTCTGAAAGGCGCTGCTTTCTGTTTTGATACTGAATGCGCTTTTGCTGTTATCCGCACCGGTGGTATCAGTGGCGGACGCCAGCGATAACGGCACAGAAGTGTCAGCGGATTTCTTATTCAGCGGTAAAAAATCTTCCGGCAGTGCTTTCGGGTCCGGTTTTTGTGCATCGGTCAGTGAAAAACGCGGCTGATCCACACGCGGTTTTGATTTGTCATCCGTAAACAGGGTGCGTGCGTCGTTATTTTCATCCGTGATCAGCGGTTTATCGCCGGTTTTAGCCAGTACGTCTTCCGGCAGTTCTGTGGTTTTTGCGACGTTTTTTCCGCTGTCATCAATCTGCAGCTTTGTGTCTGCGGCCGGTTTCTCCGCCGCGCGGCTGTCCCGTCCGCTCAGGCGCTCTTTCAGTGCCGCGAGCAGGGCATTGTCCGTTTCACCTTCTGTTTGCGGTAATGCAGGTGCATCATCCCCGCTGGTCAGCAATTTTGCATCCAGCTCAGGTGCGGCAGCATCCCCGGCAAGGCGGCGGGAGAAATTCAGTTGTGCCATGGTGTCGGCACCGGTTTGCTTTTCCTGTGCGGAAGCCGCTTTACCCTCTTTGCCCTGCTTATGTGCAGCAGTGTCATTGCGGGTCTGTTTTACCGCATGTACAGCCTGTGCCGGTTTTTCCGGGCGCGGCTGCTGTGCATCCATCACGGCCTGAAACGGCAGGGCGGTTGCCTGTGCATCTTCCGCACGCGGTGATTCCTGTTTATTCAATGCGTTGTCAGCAGAACTGACTGCTTTGGTACCGGCGTTGACATCCATTAACGGGTTCTCCATAAAGTCGCGCGCTGGGCAAATTCATCCATCTGCTTTTGCTCCAGCCGGTTTTGTCGTTGATTTTTTGCATGATCCGCACGGCGGATCAGGGTATCGAAGGCATTGACGCGCTGTTGTTTTTCCTGCCAGTGGCGGTTGGCATCACTGACGCGCTGCTCCCACAGGTTCAGCTGACCCTGCTGCTGTTCAATGGTCAGTTCGAGGGTGACCAGAAACTGCTGATAGTTCTGCCACTTATCGGCAGCCATCCCGGTATGCAGTGTCTGATTCAGCTTCTGCCGGTAATCGGCCTGATAATTTTCCAGCATGGTCAGCTGCTGACTCATCTGTGTGTGGGTCTGACGAACCTGCGCCAGTACTTTAGCCGCCTCTTCGGCGGCCTCTTCAGCTAAATTTAACAACGTGGTGAGTGCATGCGTATTTGACATTGACGACCTCGTTATGCGTCCGGTATCACCTGACTGAGCTGCTCACAGGCAGCCGGGTAGTCACAGCGCTCATCGATATCCTGCTGCAGAAACTTCGCCATATACGGGAACAGCTGAATGGCCTCATCCAGCATCGGATCACTGCCCGCCGCGTAGGCACCGACATTAATCAGATCGCGGTTGCGCTGGTAAGCGGAGGTCAGCTGTTTGAAACGCTGAATTTTCCGGTAATGGCTTTTCTCAATCAGTTCGGTCATGGCACGGCTGATGGAGGCTTCGATATCGATAGCAGGGTAGTGTCCGGATTCCGCCAGGGAACGCGAAAGCACGATATGGCCGTCAAGGATGGCCCGTGCGGAGTCAGCGATCGGATCCTGCTGGTCATCCCCTTCGGTCAGTACAGTGTAAAACGCGGTGACAGAGCCGCCGTTTTTGCCGTTGCCTGCCCGTTCGACCAGCGCCGGTAATTTTGCGAACACCGACGGAGGATAGCCTTTTGTCGCCGGCGGTTCTCCGATGGCGAGCGCAATTTCACGCTGTGCCATACTGTAACGGGTCAGTGAATCCATAATTAACAGCACATTGCGACCCAGGTCACGGTAATATTCCGCGATCCGCGTGGCATAAGAGGCACCCTGCATCCGCAGCAGCGGGGAAACGTCCGCCGGTGCCGCGATAACCACCGCGCGCTGAAGTCCTTCCGCGCCGAGGATGTTCTCAATAAAATCTTTTACTTCGCGGCCGCGCTCACCAATCAGCCCGACCACAATAATGTCCGCCTGTGTGAAACGCGCCATCATGCCGAGCAGCACACTTTTCCCGACGCCGGAACCGGCAAACAGCCCCATACGCTGACCACGTCCGACGGTCAGAAGGGCGTTGATAGCGCGGACACCGACATCCAGCACACTGTTAATAGGTGATCGTTCCAGCGGGTTGATCGGTGGCGTAATCAGCGGAGCACGGATTTTGGTTTCCAGCGGCCCTTTGCCGTCCAGCGGGTTGCCGGAGGCATCCAGGATCCGGCCGAGCAGCTCATCACCCAGCGGCAGCTGGCGGCTGGTCTGCCCGCCGCTTCCGGTGGATTGCGCATACACGCGGGCACCCGGCGCGATACCTTCCAGCTCTGCCAGCGGCATCAGCAGCATACGTGGTCCGTTAAAACCGACCACTTCACAGATAACTTCTTCGGTGTTTCCGTTGATCACGCGTTCGATGAAACAGGTGGCACCGAGCGGCATTTTGATGCCCTCGGCTTCCATCACCAGCCCGGTGATTTTGGTCAGACGCCCGTAATGGCGGGTCATCGCCACGCCGGACATCCGGGATTCAAAATCTTCCAGTGCGCCTATCCAGCGGCCAATCCGCGCGGTCATAACAAGGTCTCCGGTGCGTATAACCGGCACAGCTCCTGCCAGCGGGTGGCGACACTCATATCGATTTCGCCGTCATCCGCCACCACACGGCATCCGCCCGCATGCAGTTGCGGATCCGGCACCAGACGCCAGCCGTTAAGACTGAGCTGGGTACCGATATGCTGTTCGATCATCTCAACATGTACCGGGTTGACCCGCAGCTCCGGCTGACCGGCAAACAGCGGTTTCTGCTGAAGCAGACGGCTGATCTCTTCGAGCAGTGCGGTGCCGTCACAGACCGCAGGCTGACCGAGCACCCGGCGGGCGGCGGTCAGGGCAATCTGCAGCAGTTTGGTGGTTACCACGCTGTCAAAACTGTCGAGAGAGTAACTGAACTCGGATAACAGTTTCTGCCACTCTTCTGTGACCGGCTGCTGTTCTGCCAGTACCTGCTGACGGCCCTGTTCAGCGCCGTCCTGCAGACCCTGAGCAAATCCGGCGTCATAACCGGCTTTCTGCCCCTGCTCATGACCGGACTGAAAACCGCTGCGCTGTGCTTCTTCTTTCAGGTTATCCAGCAGATTGATCTGCTCGAGCACCTCTTTCGGCTCCAGGCAGGGTATTTTAGGCTTTTCCGGCTCCGGCTCACCGGACAGGGCAGGGAGCACAGAGGAATTCAGATCCCACTGATTCAGCTCCCGCGGCTGCCAGCGCTTCCACGGCAGGCCGGTGTTTTCCTTATCAGACATAGACATCGTCACCACCACCAATCACAATTTCGCCGGTTTCCATCAGACGGCGGACAATCAGCAGAATAGACTTCTGTTCATTCTCAACCTGCGACATACGCACCGGTGAACGGGATTCCAGATCATCACGGACAATCTCAGCCGCACGGGTGGACATATTGCGCAGGAAATGTTCGCGCAGCTCTTCGTTGCAGCCTTTCAGTGCAATAACCAGCGAGTCGTTGGAGACATCCTGAAGGATGCGCTGGATACTGCGGTTGTCCACTTCGATAAGGTTCTCGAACAGGAACATTTCGTCGATAATCCGCTGTGCCAGTTCGCCGTCGTAATCGCGCATTGCCCCGATAACACCTTCTTCCTGCTGACTCTTCATCAGGTTGATGATCTCGGCTGCGGTTCTCACGCCACCCATTTTGCTGCGCTTGAGGTTCTGGCCGTCCAGCAGATTGTTGAGGACTTCGGTCAGTTCCGCCAGTGCTGCCGGCTGCACACCACCAAAGGTGGCGATACGCAGCATGATGTCGTTGCGCTGGCGTTCGTCGAACAACTCGAGCACATCGGCAGCCAGGTTGCGTTTTAAATGCACCAGGATGGTGGCGATAATCTGCGGATGTTCGTCGCGGATAATATCGGCCACAGTCTGCGGCTCCATATAGTTGAGGCTTTCGATCCCGGACGCACTTTCGTGTTTCTCGAAGATATCTTCCAGCAGGCTGGCGGCGCGGTCTTCACCCAGCGCCTTGACCAGCACGGAACGCAGATAATCATTGGTATTGATGTTCAGCGCCGCATACTGAATTGCCGCTTCCTCAAACTCCGTCAGGACTTCCGCCAGCTCGGCATTGGAGACCTGACGCATGTTGGAGACCGCCATACTCAGCTGCTGAACTTCTTTATTGTTCAGGTGTTTAAAGACCTCGGCGGCCTGGTCCTCACCGAGCGTCATCAGCATGACGGCGCTCTTTTCTGTTCCGCTTAAATTCATTGTGCTTTTCCTAACCACTGACTGATAACCATTGCCACAACCTGAGGGTCTTTATCCGCCATCTCACGGATACGCTGACTCTGAATTTCGGCGCTGACACGCTGACGGGTCAGGCGGCGGCGGGTTTTCTCGTCCATATCGTCACTGATAACATCATCAGCCACGAGCGGGGTCTTCATCTGAGTCGCCTTAAACATACGGGCTTCCGCTTCCGCCTGCTGTGCTTTGCGGTAGCGCTGCCACTGCGGTCTGATACCTTTGCGCCACAACAGCCAGCCCACCAGTAACAGCAGCAGGATCTTGCCGTAATCCAGTGCCTGCGCAATGATGACCGGGCTTGTGAAGAGCGACGGCTCTTCGGTCAGCTGACCTTCATCGGTAAAGCGGGAGTTGGTGATGCTCAGGCTGTCACCGCGGCTGACGGAATACCCCATCGCTTCACGGGTCAGCGATTCAATCTCTTTGATCATCTCCGGCGGCAGCGGCTGCATTTCTTCGGTGCCGTCTTCTTTCTTCTGCGGCAACCAGTTAATAATCACCGCAACAGAGAGACGGTCAATCACGCCAATCTGGCGCTGGGTATGACTGATTTTGCGATCCACTTCGTAGTTTGTGGTTTCATCACTCTGCGAATTAATGTTGCTGTTACTTTTATTATCGGCAGGAGATGCATTTTTGTTATCTTTTGTATCCGCTTTTGCTGTTTCAACAGGGGCGGAAGGGGCACTGACCGGCTGATTGGATAATGCACCCGGTACGCCGCCCGGACCGCCGTTGCTGTTCTGCTGACTCTGGCTGCTCTGGCGCGAGCGGACAGCGGCGGAATCCGGCTGCTGATTTGGTTTATATTCTTCGGCGGTCTGTTCGACTTTGGAATAATCCACCTGAGCGGTTACCTGTGCCTGCACGTTGGCACGGCCGACCAGCGGGGTAAGCAGGTCTTCAATACGTTGTTTGAGACGTGCTTCGGTTTCCCGGGTCAGACGCATCTGTGACGTGCTGACAGACTGCTGGCTGTTATCATTGTTTGTCAGCAGACGTCCGGTCTGGTCAACAATAATAACGCTGGAGGAGGTTAATCCTGACACACTGCCGGAGACCATATGCACAATCGCGCTGATCTGGCCTTCATCCAGTGCGCGGCCCGGCAGCAATCCGACGGTGACGGAGGCTGTCGGTGATTTCTGCTCGCGGACAAACAGGGTCGGTTTCGGGATCGCCAGATGTACCCGTGCGGTCTGCACCGGGCTGAGTGATTCGATAGTGCGTGACAGTTCCCCTTCGAGGGCGCGCTGATAGTTCACCTGCTCACTGAACTGACTGATACCGAACTGTTCTTTGTCCAGCAGTTCAAAACCGGTATTCCCGCCTTTCGGCAGACCGGCCTGTGCCAGTTTCAGACGCAGCTCATGCACTTTATCAGCAGGTACCAGAATGGCACTGCCGTTATCCGCGAGCTGGTAAGGCATATTCATCTGTGTCAGCTGACTGACAATATCGCCGCCGTCTTTGGCACTCAGATTACTGAGCAGAACGCGGTAATCCGGGCTGCGCATCCAGAGGAACAGCGCAACAATAACGGCGATTGCAGCCGCGCCGGCGACCATCAGCGGAACCTTCGGATCAGCCTTAATACGGTCAATAATCAGGGCGAATCCCTTTTTGGTATCTCCGGTGTCTTGTGGTGCGGCACTCATAAACATTCCCTGCCTTGCAGATTTGACGGGTGAAAATAGTTTTGGCGAAACAACGTAATTTCCCTCTTTGTAACGTCACTTTTTTACGCTGCTATTATTCCCTGCAAATAACAAATCTAATGACAGAATCAGCCTGTGATTTTGGTGTTATTTACGGGCTTCAAGTTAAAAAGGGTGTGTTAGGGTATGCAGGCAATAGGATGTGACCGGTGTCTTTTTCAGCAGAAAATGGCTTCCGCAGTACACATTTATCCCTGTTAACGGAAGAAAAAACATGACAATTCAGGCAATTGAGGGAGTCGTCTCCCAGCTGAATGTAACAGCAGCACAGGCAGCAAGCCAGACGAAACCGGTCGTTGATGCACCGGGGTTTGGTGATCATCTGATCTCAGCAGTGAATGAGATCAATGCCACCCGCGTTAATTCAGCAAAAAAGGTGGAAGATTTCACTCTCGGCAAAGCAGATATTTCCCTTAATGATGTGATGGTGGACATGCAGAAAGCGAGCCTGAGCCTGCAAATGGGCATTCAGGTACGCAATAAACTGGTGGCTGCTTATCAGGAAATTATGTCAATGCCGGTGTAAATATTATTATATGAATGCCCGGAGCTGCGGGCTTTCATATTTAAGTATTCTGCCAATACGGGGTTATTTTTTTTTAAATTCCGGTTATTGTTTTTCAGTTACCCCGTTTTTATCTGTATTGTCACAAAAACTTCCCGGACCGCTTTAATTTCACTGCATGTATGTTTAAATAGATGAATAATAAATACATATTGGTGAAAAAATGAAAAAAATTCTTCCCGTTCTGATCGCTGTTTCAATGCTGGCAGGGTGTAAAGTGGATGTTGAAACCACGGTAAATACGGATGATCTGGTCTCTCATGAACACAAACTGGTCGCCGGTAATATCAATGTGGAAGTACCGGCCTGTAATGATTTCGAAGATTCACGGAAAGAATCAAAAAGTCTTATCAGAATTAAAGAGCAGATGCCGGCTGTCTTCTCCGGCGCGGAATACAAAGAATGTTATAAAGAAAAATTTAATTCCTATGCCAGTTTTATCGTTCCTGTCGGGGTCGGATTTATCGCTGATGATATGAAGGCGGTAAATGCCGAGATTTATATCTTATCAAATGACGAGCTCTATGCCGGTGTGATGATCACGCCGGAAACGATTAAACGCCTGCAGTTGGCTAAAAAGTCTGCTCCTGGTGATCTGAAACTGCAAATGACGCTGGTGCTGGAAAAAGGTAAATTACCGATCCCGAATATTGCGGCGATGAGTGTGTTCATGACCGGTACGGAAGCGAAAAATAAACCGCTGATTGCGAGCCGTGTGGGTATCGCAGGGAAAGAAGTCCGCTTTAAGTTATCTGACGTGTCTAATATGTTACTTGAGAGCGGCAATATTGCACCGGTATTATACAAAGCAGAGATGCTGGAAAAATTAGTGGCGAATCTGAAGAAAAATGACTAGCTGCTGTTGCCGTAAAAATAATAAGCCCCTCCGGGGCTTATTATTTTACAGCGGTGCCGAGGATACATTATCTCCGGATAGAACATCAACGGGTTTGATTATTATCATAAACTGATTTTTTCCGCAGCCAGACTATAAAATGCAATAACCCCATTGCACCATGACCAATAATATAGGCTTCAATCAGTCCCGTCAGCGTTTTGTGCAGGTTACGTATTTCACCGGCATAAGCTGACCCCGCCACCCATAATATAAGCCAGGCTGTACCTGATAGCACGACCAGTACCAGTGCACCGAGACCCAGCCCCTGAACGCTGGTTGCCAGACCTCCGGGAGAGGATTCCGGTAATTTCCCGTGCAGCAGGGCACGGCAGTCTGCCGCTATCTGTGAAAAACAGCCGAAAGCCCACGGATAATAGTGCTTTACTCCCCGCTGATGAAAACAGAGAGCAATAAGCAGGGTACCGGAAACCCAGAATGAAAGACCGGTAATAATATGCAGCCAGGTAAAAAATAAGCGATAGCCGCTTGCGGGAATAACACCGGTTACCGAAACAGACATCCAGTTGCTGATCACAATCTGAAGAATAACCGAGATAATGATAATGAAATGCAATATCAATACTGCCGGAGACTGATAAATACGCATAAACTGCCGGAGAGATGAGAATATTTTCATTGGTATAACTCCGCCTGTAATAAAGATTAAATAATGTTGGCGTAATTATACTGATAATAGCACCATTCTGCGGAATAGCGATTTAAATATCACCGGGCAACAGCGGAAAAATTAACCGGGAAACAGGATTATAGAGATATCCTATATTGGTTATTGATGGTGGGTGCATAATCAAAGCGCAATAATATTAACGGTTGTATTACTCGTTTTCAGGAGCATTCGATGCGTAAAATTCTGTCTGTGTCTGCTGTCGCCTTAGTTTCCGCATTACTGGCAAGCCCTGCATTTGCGGCCAAAACGGATACCTATAACTGTGACGGGCAAAAAATTAAAGTTGCTTTCCCGGATGCCAAAACAGCAGTAATGGTATACAGCGATGAAATTATTGTTCTGAAAGAAGCGGTTGCTGCCAGCGGTGCCCGTTATGTCGGCGAAAATTTCCAGCTTTGGTCAAACGGAAAAAATGAACTGAAGCTGGCCAGCATTTCAGAGGATGATACAGTGAAAGGTAAAGTTGCCGAAGATAAAGGCCGTACCTGTAAATTAGTTAAATAACAAAGACAATTTTTGTTGTACCGGATAAATAAAGAGAGCGGGTTTTCCCGCTCTTTTTGATCTGTTTATTTATGGTTTTTGCGGTAATACGTCCATTCCTCAACCCGCTCACCACCCGGTAAATTACAGTAACCGGTCCAGCCGGATGCCGCTTTAACGGTTTCTGTTTTACCGCCGGATTGTTCACAATAAACGGATGCCGGGTTTGCCATACCAATTTTTGCGTCTTTCGCCGGGACAGGATCTTTATTCAGTACGGAAATTAACTGATAACGGATATTGGGTGCATCCGCAGGCGGATTCGGCACATCTGTTGTTTTAACGGACACCCGGTACTGGTATCCCGGTTCATAAGTAAATCCGTCGATGTTCTGATAGAAAAATTCCCACTCTGCATCAGGGGATTCTTTTATTTTCATGCATGTCATCGGCGCAACACCCACGCAATCGGCCAGTTCAGAATCAATATATAATGTTTTGGTGTTCTCTGCGGCCTGATCTGTCCGTGCATTCTGACTGCATCCTGCCATTAATAAGAAGAGCGGAGCAATAACATAGGCTGATTTCATCAGTTGTCCTTAATGAGTGTGTTAAAGTAGTGTGTTTTTACTCTGTTTTTGACAGCACAAAAATACTATTAGTTCCGTATCGGCGCTTTTTTATCTGTATAAAGAGTATAAATGAAGAGATATAAAACAGTAGTGACAAGCGTGATAATACTGGCCGGTTTTTATTTCCGTGTGTGGTTGTATACAGCAACCGGGATCACACTGGTGCAACG
Source organism: Morganella sp. B601 (assembly GCF_051172335.1). Lineage (NCBI taxonomy): Bacteria > Pseudomonadati > Pseudomonadota > Gammaproteobacteria > Enterobacterales > Morganellaceae > Morganella > Morganella sp. B601. The sequence goes on along the minus strand of NZ_JBPIZE010000003.1, from coordinate 85,463 downwards.
GATAAATAATAACCCGGGGGAACCGCTGGTTTCTGCTGAATTTTGGGATTCGTTATACCTGGCCGGTAAATTCCTGGTAGTCATTTTGCTGCTGGTATTGTCGGGTGATCTGATCCGTGTTTACCGTAATATCCGGCGGCACCCGGTAATAACTGCATCACGGACCCGTTTTTATCTGACGGTTACCGCACTGGCAGGTGGTGTGGCTATTTTCCTGCTGACCGTCAGTTATTGGTATCCGTTCACTGTATAGTCACAGGATATTACAGGGTATAACCTGTAACCGGACTTCAGATCCGGCATCTTTGTATAAATTCAGCCGGTTTCAATCCGGTAATTGTGAAGTAAAGAAAGAGGATCTACACTATCCGCTGTACGCATTTCTCCTGACGATGGTATTTACAGGTGAGGTTATATGACAGCAATTGATATTTTCTGGGTCGGTATCGGTGGCGGCAGCGGTTCATTACTGCGCTGGTGGGTCGGTAAACTGACAGGCGAACGTTATCACGGCCATTTTCCGCTGGGCACCTTTATTATTAATATCTCGGGTGCTTTTATTATCGGCTTCTTAAGCACGTTATTCGTGATTGACTGGCATGACCGCTTCGGTTCATTCCTGCATGCGGCTGTTCTGACCGGTATTCTCGGCGGTTACACCACTTTCAGCAGTATGCAGCTGGATGCGGCAAAACTGGTGAATTCAAAACAGCGGATGCTGGCTTTCGGTTATTTGCTTATCTCTGTTGTGGCGGGTCTGGCTGCTGCCGCACTGGGTGTCTGGCTGGCGGCATGAGGATAACAATATGAATATGGTGATTCTTATTTTTGTTGGCGGGGCATTCGGTGCAATCTGCCGTGAATTACTGATGCTTGGTGTGCCGTCTCTGCATGACGGATTTCCGCTTGATATTCTGGCGGCTAATATTATTGCCTCATTCCTGCTGGGAATAACGGCGGCGTTATTACAGCGCAACCGGATTAATCAGTATGTCAATGCGCTGGTGGCGACCGGTATTATGGGCGGATTGTCCACATTCAGCAGCTTTGTGTACGGAACCTTTGAAATAATGTCATCCCCGGCGTTACTGGGTACCGGAATAACGTATCTTCTGGTCAGTGTGATCGGCGGATTTGCAGCTGTTATGGCGGGGTTATATCTGGGAAATTGTGTGAAACCCGGTGTAAAAAATACCGCTGAATAGCAAAACGTTCCGGCCGGGCAGAGCTCCCCGCCGGCCGGAACAGAACAGCTCATTTTTTATTATTTTAAAACACAGGCTGATCAGAATGAATTATTTCACTGGTTTAACATGAATTGAATAATCCGGGTCACTGAATTGCCCGTAACTTTTATTAATCACGCGTTGTTGGTCAAGCTGTTTTATTTCTTTACTCAGAAAGTTGAGGTGATCCTGCAAATAGATTTTTGTTACCCGTTCATTCTCAATGATAGCCTGCAATATTTCCACCAGTTCGCCGGTCACCGGCTGTTCTTTTTCCAGTTCATGAGATAACTGTGTCAGGTGTTCAACTGCACAAACATAATCAGTTTCACGGGCAATCAAATCATCCCATTCACTGTTTCTGGCCAGGGTAACGAGTTCTTCACTCAGTGTCAGTACATGTTGATATATATCGTGTAAATTGATGGTCGTTTGAATACTCACCTGATTATCTTTCATCCACATTTGCCCCGATTTGTTGCCATGTTGCCGCGAGATCGGAGAGCAGTTGATAGACCTCTTTTACGTAGGCCACGTTATTTTCGATATTTGCGTTGAGTAACCGCATAATCATATAGTCATACAGGGAGGCCAGATTATGCGCCAGCTCACCGCCGGCATCATAATCCAGAGCCTGTTTCAGACCATTATCAATAATATTAATCGCTTTCGACAGTTCCTTACCTTTGGCGGCAATATCATTTTGCTCCATAAAGATTTCGCTGCGGCGAAGGGCGCTGAGCGCCCCGTTAAACAAAATCCGGATCAACTGATAAGGCGAGGCATTGGTAATTTCACTTTCAAGATTAACTTGCTGATAAGCCTGATTTGCCTTGCGCTGATACATTATTTTTAACCTAACATTCTGCCGAGTGCTTGTGTGGTGCCACTCAGGGAGTTCATCATTTTGTCCAGATTCTGGAACTGACGGCGATACAGATCCATCGTGTTTTCAATCTGTTTGGTGGTTTGTTCGATGCGTTTATCGATACCTTTTTTCTTTTTTTCCAATCCGTCGGTAGCGTTATGAATCGTACCTTCACGGCTGTCTAATGTCTTTTTCAGATAATTAAAGTTTTCGGTGGCAAAACCGGTCTCTTTTCCGTCACCGGCAAAAAACTCTTTTACGCTGGAACCATTTTCTTTCAGCGCTTTTTCCAGTACCTTGTTGTCGACTTCCAGCGTACCGTCAGCTTTTTGCCGGATACCCAGCTTGCTCATGGTATTTATCTGGCCATCACCGTTTGGTGTTCTTATTTGCCCGCGAATTGTATTCTGAATACCCCGCAGAGTTGAGTCACCAATTAATGGTCCGTTATTTTTATCGGCTTCTTTACCGCTTTCTGTCTGAGTATATTTGGTCAGATCTTTGCACAGTTTCTGATATTCGTTATACGCATCAACCCATGCCTGGATTTTTTTCTTGGCCGGTTCAATATCAGAGGATACAACCAATGGCTCAGTAATCGGGTTACCGGAGCTGTCTTTTTCAGTGACTTTTTTTAATGTCAGTGTCAGACCAAAAAATGCATCTTTAACTTCGTTGGATTGCGATTCCTGGGCAATACCGTTTACGCTGAATAATGCGTTTTGTGGTGCTGTGGTTTGTTCCATATTACCGGCAACAGCAGGTATAAATGTGACTTTGCCACTGCTGTCTTTGACTGATTTTCCGCCGATTGCATTATTCAGTGTATCATCACCGGTAACTGAAATATTAATTGCGGAGTCTGTTCCCTGGTTTTTACTGACCAGAACCAGATGAAACTGACCATCTTTGCCTTTAATCACACTGGCACTGATACCTTTGTCGGCACGGTTAATGGCATCAGCAATTTCAATAGGAGATGTCTTATCACCACTCAGCTTTATACTGAAATTCTTTTCAGAATCACTACCGTCACCAAAACTGAACGAAATAGTGCGTTCACCAATACCGGTGTCACCCATGGCCGATTTGCCGTCAGGGACACCGCTGCCGGATAACGTCTGCGTTTTTGCCAGTTGATCGATGCTGATATCATACAGACCGGGCTGGGCTTTACCGTTGGTTGTGGCACCAAAGTATTTATTGTCTTCACTGACTTTAGTGGTGCTGATGTCACCATATTTTTTCAGATCTTCTGCGGCAGTTTTTAATTTCTCTAATGCTGATTGTAACTTACCAAAAGCACTAATCTGAGCATCGCATGCCGTTTTCTGGGCTGTTAATGGTTCCAGACGGCGCATTTCTGCTTTTTCCAGCATCTCCAGCTGTGCATTGAGATCCATTCCCGCACCGATTCCTAATGTTGCTATGCCTGCCATGTACTTCTCCTGAATTTAATTGGTTTTACATAGTTATCGGTTGGCAGCAGAAGAATTTTAGCGTTAACAGCAAAAAATGATGGGCGGAGTTACGCAGGGAAAGCGGGGCTATTGTCACCATTAAGATAAAGAAGAAAAAAAGGAGCACCGGTGAATAATCTGGTTTTAATAGGTTCAGTAAAGTAACATTTGGATAAAATCGCCCAATATTGATAATAAGGCGGCGTTTTGTCTGTAAATAAAGTGAATTATCGCCCGTTAACAGTATTACCCCGTAATGGCGGCAGAAAATAATTCACATTATTTCATACAAAAAAAGGAAATATCATTATGGCACAAGTTATTAATACCAATATTCTATCACTGGTTACCCAGAATAATTTAAATCGTTCTCAGGGCGTGTTAGGAACCGCCATTGAACGTCTTTCTTCCGGTGCCCGTATTAACAGTGCAAAGGATGATGCTGCCGGTCAGGCGATTGCTAACCGCTTTACTGCAAACGTGAGAGGCCTGACTCAGGCATCCCGTAACGCCAGCGATGGTATTTCACTGGCGCAGGTAACGGAAGGTGCTATTAATGAAATCAACGATAACATCCAGCGTATTCGTGAACTGGGTGTGCAGGCAAAAAACAGCACTAACTCAGCAAGCGATATCAACTCTATAAAAGAAGAAGTTGATCAGCGCCTGGCAGAGATTGACCGTATTTCAGAACAAACACAGTTCAACGGCATCAAAGTTTTATCCGGCGATAAAAAAATGAGTTTCCAGGTTGGTACCAATGATGGTGAAACAATTGATATTGACCTGAAGAAAGTTGACCGCGAGGCGCTGGGTCTGAAAGATATGGACTTTTCTACGCTGAGTACCGTGTATCGTCAGGAAGGTGCTGCCAGGAAAGCTGGTGATTTTAAAGATGATACTGGTACTATCGCAGCCAAAAAAATGGTATTCACGGGTGTCAAATGGGCAGGTACGGCACCAACAGAAGTAAAAGAAGCAAAAGATGAGAATGGTAAGGCTATTAAAGATACTTATCTGGTGACGGGTAAGATTGATGATGGTAAAGGCGGCACGAAAGATGTGACCTATGAAGCAACCGTGAAAGTAGAAAAAGATTCCGGTGGTACGGATTATCAGGCAACTGTTAATGTAGACACCAGCCATGAAATCCAGGTGCTGGCTGCGGGTACGAAACCTCCGGCAGATGAAATCCTGAAGACGCTGGATGATGCACTGACCAAAGTAGATACTCAGCGCAGTCAGCTGGGTGCATTCCAGAACCGTATGCAGTCCACCATCAATAACCTGAATAACTCCGTGAATAACCTGAGCGCTGCACGCAGCCGTATTCAGGATGCGGATTTCGCGACTGAAGTGTCTAATATGAGCCGTGGTCAGATCCTGCAGCAGGCAGGTACAGCTGTGCTGGCACAGGCAAACCAAGTACCGCAGTCAGTACTGAGCTTACTGCGTTAATCATTATTTAATTATAAATCAGGCAATTCCTCTGTGTTATTATTTGGCCGGAACCCCTGTTCCGGCTTTTTTTATGGCTGTTAAAATTATTTTAGTGACGATTTTATAAAAAAATTTACCAAAAAACCTAAAGTGACCTCTCAGGGTGCCGATAGTGTTATTGCTGGCGAAAATCAGAAAGCCAAACAGATAAACGCTGTTTATTATTTTCAATAACAAGGACATATATCATGGCACAGGTTATCAATACTAACGTTCTGTCTCTGGTTACTCAGAACAACTTAAACCGTTCACAGAGCGTACTGGGCTCTGCAATCGAGCGTCTGTCTTCAGGTGCCCGCATCAACAGCGCAAAAGATGATGCAGCAGGCCAGGCAATCGCCAACCGTTTCACCGCTAACGTTAAAGGTCTGACTCAGGCTTCCCGTAACGCCAACGACGGTATCTCTATCGCACAGACCGCTGAAGGTGCTGTTAACGAAATCAACGACAACATTCAGCGTATCCGTGAACTGACTGTTCAGGCGAAAAACAGCACTAACTCAGACAGCGATATTTCTTCTATCCAGGAAGAAGTTGATCAGCGTCTGGAAGAAATCACCCGTATTTCACAGCAAACTCAGTTCAACGGCATCAAAGTGCTGGAACAGGGTACTAAAATGAATTTCCAGGTTGGTGCTAATGATGGCGAAACCATCGAATTAGACATGAAAAAAATCGACCTGAAAGAACTGAAGTTAGAAAACTTCAAATTAGAACAGTTTGTAACCGGTAAAGCACTCGCTGATGACGCTGCATTAAAAACAGTAGCAAAAAGCACTGGTGATACAAAAGATCCAACAATTTCGTTTGTTGACTCCAAAGGTGCTGCGGTAACACCTACTCCGGGCGCTACTGATATTTATCATAATGATAAGACTGGTGCGTTCTATACAAAAGCTACTAAAGATGGAAAAGAGGTTTTTGTTGAGGTGACTGTTGATAAAGTCCAAGATACTACGGATAAATCAACTAAGGCAACATTCACAATTACTGATAAGGTTGTTAACTTCAAAACTGAAGCAGAAGCTAAAGATATGAATGAAGCAACCACCAAAAAACTGGACGAAGCACTGAAAACTGTTGACTCATACCGTTCAAAACTGGGTGCATTCCAGAACCGTATGCAGTCTACCATCAACAACCTGAACAACTCTGTTAACAACCTGAGCGCAGCACGCAGCCGTATCCAGGACGCAGACTTCGCAACAGAAGTGTCTAACATGAGCCGTGGTCAGATCCTGCAGCAGGCGGGTACCGCTGTTCTGGCACAGGCAAACCAGGTTCCTCAGGGTGTTCTGAGCCTGTTACGTTAATTTACGTAGTTGCTTTAAGGTATTTAAAAGGTCAGAATATTCTGACCTTTTTTTATAGATGTTACCCATAACAGAACAAATAATATTCTAACTATTTGTTTTTTTATTCTATTAATGAACGCCTATTTTTCTTTTTGTCATATAAAATAACCGGAATTTTGCAAAATTTATGATAAAAATGAAAGAGAGTATTGCTATTTGTTAATGAGGTGATTTAGGATAAGGCAAATAAGGCGTGATTTACCTCACTACTCACCGGATTGAATTCTTTTCAGGGCACGATAATAAAAGCCTTTCATGAATCTCGAAGGGTGTTTCAGGTTGTGAGTGATTTGTATACCGCCGAAGGTGTTATCAACAAAAATAGCCTGTGGGAGCGTTATTATCCCCTTATCCGGCACGAAGCCCTGAAGTTGCAGGTGAGATTACCGGCAAGCGTTGATATTGACGACTTAATTCAGGCCGGGGGTATCGGCTTACTGCATGCAGTGGAGCGTTTTGACGCCATGCAGGGTGCCACCTTTGCAACCTATGCGGTACAACGGATCCGCGGGGCAATGCTGGATGAATTGCGGGGAAGAGATTGGGCCCCCCGCAGTGTGCGCCGTCAGGCGCGGGAAATAACCAAAGCCGTGCGCGCGCTCGAACAGTCTCTGGGGCGTGCAGCCACAGAGCAGGAAATCGCTGATTCGTTACAGATGGATATCGCAGAATACCGTCAGGTCTTAACCGATACCAATAACAGCCAGCTGTTTTCTTACGATGAGTGGCACGAAATCCACGGTGAGAGCTGCGAACCCGTCCGTGATGATGATGACGGGGGCAACCCGCTCGGTTTGTTGGTAGACGAGAGTTTGCGTCACCAGGTGGTTGAGGCGATAAAACAACTGCCTGAACGTGAAAAACTGGTTCTGACTCTTTACTATCAGGAAGAGCTGAACCTCAAGGAGATAGGCGCAGTGCTGGAAGTGGGGGAATCCCGCGTCAGCCAGTTACACAGCCAGGCAATCAAAAGGCTGCGGGCGCGCTTAAAATCCATGAAGTAACTTTGACTTTATCTTTGATTTATTTTTATTAGACTAGACTACACAAGGCGCCAGAATATGTCTGTTTCAAAACAAAAGAAACGGCCCGTAAGCCGTTACATTAAAGACTTCAAACACAGTCAGACTCACTGCAGTCATTGTCACAAAACCCTCGATCGTATCTCCCTGGTTTTCAACGGTCAGCTGATCAATAAAGAAGCTATTTCTGAAATGACAGATATGATCGATGACACCACCTGGATGGGATTGCAGGACAAATTTGTGGCACTCTGCCGTTTCTGCAGCGAGATCTACTGCAACAGTGCAACCGATTATTTCGATATCATGGCATTCAAACAGTATCTGTTTGAAGAAACGGAAATGAGCCACAGCACCGTGCGCGAATATGTTGTCCGTCTGCGCCGTCTCGATGAACTGCTGTCCTCCAAAGCCTTCCCGGCCACCACAGAATTCTCCACTGAAATTATCCAGGCTCAGCTGAGTGAAGATTTATCTGACTCCGCCCTGAGCAACTACAACATCGCACTGCGCAAGTACGAACAGTATCTTGACTGGCAGGGTAAACACTGATTTATCAGTCAGACCATTTTTTATCAGTAAATGATAAAACAAAGGGAACTTTCGTTCCCTTTTTCCGTTTTAAATCCCTGTGATTATCAGCCGATAGTCATCAGACTGGCGTTTCCGCCCGCCGCAGCGGTATTCACACTAACCGCACGCTCATGCAGTAACAGCATCAGCGGGATTTGTGTATCACCGTGACTGAGCCCGGCAACCGGCACAATCTCACCACCGCGTGCAGCCACATCCCGGTTTACTGCCTGCAGGCGATCACTGTCACCGTGGAAAATCACACCGTTAAAGATCACACCATCCGCTGACCACTCTTCTGTCAGTGTGATTTGCGCACGGACGTTGTCCGGCAAAGCGTTATACAGTGAACGGGTATGTTCCGCCGCAGGCCAGAGCTGACGGCAGCCCGCTGCCAGTGTGGCACCCAGTTGCAGCAGAGCATCCTGCTCCGAATCATTCAGGCCGAGAATGGTTCCGCGCGGCAGCAGATAATAACTGTTGCGCTCCCCGGTCGGTCCCGGCAGCAGACGGCAGGTACCGGCCTGTGATAACTCGCCGTAACGGATAACCGCTGTCAGCACATCGTGGCGGCGCTGCGCCTCCAGCCAGGTGAGGAAAGTATCAAACGGTGCCAGTAACTGTGTCCGCAGAGTGACATCCGGCGGATTGAGATCATCCTGTTCTGCCAGAAGGCTGACCACTGAATCATCAGGCTGTTCCGCCAGCAGGCGGTGGAGATAGAGCGGGCCGCCTGCCTTCGGACCAGTACCGGAAAGCCCTTCGCCGCCGAACGGCTGAACACCGACCACTGCACCGACAATGTTGCGGTTAACATAAATATTCCCGGCTTCAATCTGCTGCGTCAGTTGTGCGATAGTTTCATCGATACGGGTATGGATACCGAATGTCAGCCCGTAACCGGCGGCATTAATTTTCTCCGTCAGTTCCGGCAGGGTATCGCGCTGGTAACGGACCACATGCAGCACCGGACCGAAAATTTCCCGCGTCAGTTCAGAAACATCATCCAGTTCAATCAGCGTCGGCGGGATAAAGGTGCCGTTAAGAATCGCCGGTGAACCGGTTTCCATTCCGAAGGCGGACTGATACACCGGTCTGCCTTTACCGCGCATATGCTGAATATGCTGGCGGATACCGTTATGTGCCTCTTCATCAATCACCGGGCCGATATCGGTTGCCAGTATGTCCGGGTTGCCGAGACGGCATTCCGCCATCGCGCCTTTCAGCATCTCTATGGTGCGATCAGCCACATCCTCCTGGATGCAGAGCAGACGCAGCGCTGAACAGCGTTGACCCGCACTGTCAAAGGCGGAACTGACCACATCGGTGACCACCTGTTCTGTCAGGGCGGAGGAATCCACGACCATCGCATTCAGGCCACCGGTTTCGGCGATCAGCGGGATCACCCGGCCTTCAGTACTGAGACGGGCGGCCAGATTGCGCTGTAAAATCTTCGCGACCGCGGTGGAGCCGGTAAACATCACGCCCTGAACACGCGGATCACACACCAGCTGGTTACCGACTGTTTCGCCGTCACCCGGCAGCAGTTGCAGCACTTCACGCGGAACACCGGCGTCATGGAGCAGTGAAACGGCAACAGCTGCCACCAGCGGAGTCTGTTCCGCCGGTTTTGCCAGCACCGGGTTTCCGGCGGCGAGGGCAGCGGCTACCTGACCGGTGAAAATTGCCAGCGGGAAGTTCCACGGACTGATACAGACCACCGGTCCCAGCGGACGGTGCGTATCACCGGCAAAGTGAGTTTTCACCTGAGAGGCGTAATAATTGAGAAAATCAACGGCTTCACGGACTTCGGCAATCGCGTTGGTAAAGGTCTTACCGGCTTCCCGCACCAGGATCCCGAGCAGCGGCTGCAACTGATCTTCCATCAGCTGTGCGGCGCGGATAAGGATGTCCGCCCGTTCCTGTGCCGGGGTGGCGAACCAGATCTCCGCTGCACCGGAGGCGGTGGCAAGGGCATGATCCACTTCATCTTCTGTGGCCGGACGAACGTGGCCGACAATATCATGATGATTCGCCGGGTTTCTGACCGGTTGCGGCTCTGCCGGTGCGGACGGTGTAAATGTTCCGCCGGTCAGTGGTTCACTGAGCAGATTATCTCCGGCGTGGCTGAGCAGGGCACTCGACAGCGACGCCAGACGGTGCTCGTTACTCAGATCCAGACCGGCGGCATTGACCCGCGTATTGCCGTACAGATTGCGCGGCAGCGGGATTTTCGGATGCGGCAGACCGACAGCACCTTCTTTGGCGGCCATCGCCTGAACTGCCGCAACCGGGTCTTCCACCAGCATCTCCAGCGGAATAGTGCCGTCGGCGATCCGGTTGACAAAGGAGGTATTCGCGCCGTTTTCCAGCAGGCGGCGGACCAGATAAGCCAGCAGGGTTTCATGGGTACCAACCGGTGCATACACGCGGCACGGCCGGTTCAGTTTGCCGTCCGCCACTTTGCCGACCACCTGCTCATACAGCGGTTCACCCATGCCGTGCAGACACTGGAACTCATACTGACCGGGATAATAGTTATTGCCCGCCAGTTGGTAGATCGCGGATAAGGTGTGGGCGTTGTGGGTGGCAAACTGCGGATAAATCAGATTTGGCACTGACAGCAGTTTACGGGCACAGGCGAGGTAAGAGATATCCGTATAAACTTTGCGGGTATACACCGGATAGCCTTCCAGCCCGTCGACCTGGGCGCGTTTGACTTCGCTGTCCCAGTAAGCGCCTTTTACCAGACGGATCATCAGACGGCGCTGACTGCGCGATGCCAGGTCAATCAGATAATCCACCACCACCGGGCAGCGTTTCTGATAGGCCTGGATAACAAAACCAATGCCGTTCCAGCCCGCCAGTTGCGGGTCAAAACAGAGTTTTTCCAGTAAATCGAGGGAGATTTCCAGGCGGTCAGCTTCTTCCGCATCAATATTGATTCCGATATCGTACTGACGCGCCATCACCACCAGGTCACGCAGGATCGGATAAAGTTCGGACATCACGCGGTCATACTGCGCTCGGCTGTAGCGCGGGTGCAGGGCAGACAGTTTGATGGAGATGCCCGGCCCTTCATAAATACCGCGTCCGGCGGAGGCTTTGCCGATGGCGTGGATAGCCTGCTGATAAGAGACCAGATAGGCCTGTGCATCTGCGGCCGTCAGTGCGGCCTCGCCCAGCATATCGTAAGAATAGCGGAAGCCTTTGGCTTCATTTTTACGGGCGTTTGCCAGCGCACGGGCGATGGTTTCACCGGTAACAAACTGCTCGCCCATCAGGCGCATTGCCATATCCACACCTTTGCGCACCAGCGGTTCACCGCTTTTGCCGAGGATACGGTTCAGTGAGCGGCTCAGTCCCGCTTCATTATGCGTGGCAACCAGCTTACCGGTGAACAGCAGCCCCCAGGTGGCGGCATTGACAAACATGGATTTGCTCTGGCCGAGGTGAGAATTCCAGTCACCGTGGCTGATTTTATCGCGGATCAGCACATCACGGGTGGCTTTATCAGGAATACGCAGCAGTGCTTCTGCCAGGCACATCAGCGCGATCCCCTCCTGGGAGGAGAGGGAGAATTCCTGAAGCAGTCCCTGTACCAGTCCGGCGCGTCCGCTGCTGTTTTTCTGATTACGCAGCTTTTCTGCCAGACCGTAAGCCAGTTTATGCGTGGCCTGTGCGGCATCCGGGGAGAGTTGCGCCTGCGGCAGCAGCATAGCGACCGCTTCCGGCTCCGGAATACGGTACGCGGATGTGATAGCTGCGCGGGTCACGGATTGCGGCAGGATATCACCGGCAAATTCCAGAAACGGCTGGCAGCTGACCGGCGGCTCAGCCGGTACTGTTTCATCTTCCTGTGCGGAAGGTGCTCCGGCAGCAGGCAGTGTGCCGTCCGGCAGAGAATCGAGCTGAGTCAGGTAATCAAAAATAGCCTGTCTGATCAGCCAGTGCGGCGTGCGATCAATTTTTTGCGCTGCGGCTTTGATCCGCTCACGGGTTTCATCATCCAGTCTGACGCCCATTGTGGTACTCACCATGTTCACTCCTCATAAACGGCAACAGGTCATGCGTTGCACATTAATATCTATGAGGTTGCAACTTTGTGCAACATTGTTAAATAAAGAGATGTGTAAAGTGTGAATAATGTCGCTGTTTTATACTGATCTGAGAAAATGATTAAGAAATAAACCGTATTGGTTAAAATAAAATCATTATATAACAATAGTATATTGTCAGTTTTAGGGCGTATAATGATTAAATCAGGTGATTAACCGCATCACTTTCTGATGACATATCCCGTGATAAAAATCACAAATCTTCACTTTAGTATCGTTAATTAATTGTTGTTTTATTGTTGTTGTCGTTACTATCGGGCTGAACACAACTCATCACAGATTTAACAAATAATGATAATTGACGGGGCATTGTCTGTGCAGACCAGGGATGGCTGAGGCGATGTGCAACACAGTAACACCGGTGTGACGCGCATCCTGTACAGCGATTGGTACACGCAATGCTGATACGTGACGGACTATAAATTCAGTACAGGAACTTAATTATGACAATGACGCTGACCACGCCGCTGATTGTGACATTTATTGTCTATATCGCCGGGATGCTGTTCATCGGCTATATGGCCTATCGCTCCACCAATAACTTCGACGACTATATTCTCGGCGGCCGCCGGATGGGCAGTTTTGTGACTGCATTATCCGCCGGTGCATCCGACATGAGCGGCTGGCTGCTGATGGGATTACCGGGTGTGGTTTTCTTCTCCGGTATTTCCGAATCCTGGATTGCTATCGGCCTGTGTATCGGTGCCTGGCTTAACTGGCGGATTGTTGCCGGTCGTCTGCGCCTTCAGACGGAAGTCAACCATGCGCTGACGCTGCCGGATTACTTCACGCAGCGTTTTGAGGATAAAAGCCGTGTTCTGCGGATTGTCTCCGCAGCCGTGATCCTGATTTTCTTCACTATTTACTGTGCTTCCGGCATCGTGGCCGGTGGTCTGCTGTTTGAAAGCACCTTCGGTATCAGTTATGAAAAAGCTATGTGGCTCGGTGCAGGGGCAACTATTGCCTATACCTTCCTCGGCGGGTTCCTGGCGGTAAGCTGGACAGATACCGTGCAGGCGACACTGATGATTTTCGCCCTGATCCTGACACCGGTTATGGTGATTGTGTCTGTCGGCGGGTTTGATACAGCGCTGGCAATTATCGAAGCGAAAAGCCCTGCGTATGTGGATATGTTCCGCGGGCTGGATATTGTCGCGATTATCTCCCTGCTGGGCTGGGGACTGGGCTATTTCGGGCAGCCGCATATCCTGGCGCGTTTTATGGCGGCGGATTCTCATCACACCATCCGCAGTGCACGCCGTATCAGTATGACCTGGATGATCCTCTGCCTTGCGGGAACCATTTGTGTCGGTTTCTTCGGTATTGCCTTCTTCCAGCAAAACCCGGAACTGGCGGGCTCGGTGACTGAAAACCGTGAGCGGATTTTCATGAGCCTGACCTCTATCTTATTTAATCCGTGGATTGCCGGTATTCTGCTCTCTGCCATCCTGGCAGCGGTCATGAGTACCCTGAGCTGTCAGTTGCTGGTCAGTGCCAGTGCCCTGACGGAAGATATCTACAAACCGTTTTTCCGTAAGAATGCCTCACAGAAAGAGATGGTGCTGGTCGGGCGCATTATGGTGCTGGTGATTGCGGCGATCGCTATCTACATTGCGATGGATAAAAACAACAAAGTGCTGGGGCTGGTCAGTAACGCATGGGCCGGGTTCGGCGCAGCATTCGGGCCGGTTATCCTGTTCTCTGTTATCTGGAAGCGGATGACCCGTAACGGCGCACTGGCGGGGATGTTTACCGGCGCGGTGACGGTTCTTATCTGGATAGAATATAAGTGGTTTAATTTATATGAAATTATTCCGGGCTTTATTCTGGCCGGTATTGCGATTGTGGTGGTCAGCCTGGCAGGCCGTGAACCGGACAAATCAGTTCAGGGACGTTTCACTGAGGCGGAAGACCGTTACCTCGGACGGACTGAGTAACAGAGTATAAAAATAAAAATCCCGGGTTATCCCGGGATTTTTTGTCCGTTACTTTTGTGCCTGTGCAAGGCGGTGCTTTCTGACATTCCGGTAACCGACTGCCAGCAGGATGAACCATAACGGCGTGGCAAGCAGCGCCTGGCGGGTATCGGTCTCCAGTGTCAGCAGCACAATCACAAAGGCAAAGAAGGACAGACACACCCACGGGATCCAACTGCCGAACGGCACTTTATAGACTGATGCAGCATGCAGCTCAGGACGACGGCGGCGGAACATAATGTAGCTGTACAGGATCATGCTCCAGATAAACATAAACAGGATAGCGGATACTGTTGTTACCAGGGTAAACACATGCATCACATCAGGGATAAAGTAGAGCAGAATCACCCCGACAGACAAACAGATGCAGGTGAAAATCAGTCCGGTGGCCGGTACTGCCTGTTTTGACAGACGGCAGAATTGTTTTGGTGCGCTGCCTTGTTTGGCTAACCCGAACAGCATCCGGCTGGTGGAGAACACACCGCTGTTTGCAGAGGACGCTGCGGCTGTCAGCACCACAAAGTTCACCAGACTCGCTGCCGCCGGAACGCCGATCATAACAAACAGTTCCACGAACGGGCTTTTATCTGCCGGAATGAAGCGCCACGGCGTGACAGACATAATAATAATCAGCGCCAGCACATAAAATGCAATAATCCGGAACGGAATGGCATTAATGGCCCGCGGCAGGGATTTCACCGGGTCACGGGTTTCCGCTGCGGCAGTACCCACCAGCTCGATACCGACAAAGGCAAAAATGGCTATCTGGAACCCGGCAAAGAATCCGATTATCCCTTTCGGGAACATACCTCCGTCGGACCAGATATTGGATAACGCCGCCTCATGTCCTTCCGGTGAAACAAAATGTGTGCCGATAAGAATGCCGCCGATAATAACCAGTGCCACAATCGCGACAATTTTTATCATGGAAAACCAGAATTCCATTTCGCCGAATAATTTCACTGTTGCCAGGTTCAGGGACAGTAACAGCAAAATACAGAGCAGCGAGCTGACCCAGCGCGGAAAATCCGGTGCCCAGTGCATGATATAGCCGGTAATAGCCACCACATCGGCAATACCGGTTATTACCCAGCAGAACCAGTACGTCCAGCCGACAAAAAAACCGGCCCACGGGCCAATCAGGTCACCGGCAAAATCACTGAACGATTTATAATTCAGGTTTGACAGCAGGATTTCGCCCATTGCCCGCATGACAAAGAATAAGACAAACCCGATGATCATATAGACAAATAATACCGAAGGGCCTGCCAGTGAAATCGTTTTACCGGAGCCCATAAATAACCCGGTGCCGATTGCCCCGCTGATGGAAATCAGCTGAATATGCCGGTTGGTTAAACTGCGTTTGAGTTCGCCGCGTGGCGGCGTGGCAGGCGTTTTTTCGTCCATAAACAAATCCGTTAAGCTAAAAAATAACCATTATTTTTATTCATTAAAAAATGGTGCTGTAAGCGAATAGTGTGACACATTTCTCAGAATGAGTAACGCGGAATTTTCCGTTAAATTCATGGGGTTGGTGTGTAATATAGCCTGCAGGCTATTGTTTCGCATTAGTTTTTTTATGGGTGAAAATAATGTCACGCTGGTTTACGAAACATCAGAAAAGGACATTTTTTGCAGTAACATTAATAAGAAAACCCAAACCGGTGGTTACGGGTCAGAATAGTATATTTTGGGGATTTTCCGGTTATACTGGTGATATATTTCAGGGGTGTTTTTTATTGCGGAATGGTATTTATGGACAAAAAAACACAGGGAACGACGATGAATTACCAGGTTGTCCCTTTTTGGATCTATTCAGGAAGAGTTGCCTTTTTTATATTATTTGCGGTGCTTACCGGTTTTTGGGGCATGAATGCGTTTCTGCTTTATTTGTTATTTCACGGAATTGTCTGGCAACTGGTGGTTTCTCTCCGTTTACATACATTAAAAGAGAAGGGACTGGTTTCCCGCAGCCATGATATCAGCCACTGGATAGTGTATGTTTACAGCATACCGGTGAAAGAAGAGCGGGCGATTTTAAAAAATCCGTGTTTTGCACTTGAACAAAATATGAAGGATTTTTTCTTCCGCCTGCTGTTACTGAAAGGTATCACTCAACTGGGTTTTATTGCGCTGTTACTGGTTCAGTATATCCGGACAGATGCGGATATTTTCAGCCTGACCACACTGTTTGCGGGATTATCCGCCGTTATTATAGCCGTCATGCTTTACCGGACCGGTCTGCTTATCCGTGCATTATCAGCTAATGCGTTTTATACGGAAAAACTGCAGTCAGAAAGTGGTTCTTTCTGGTATCAGCTCTGTTTTATTTCACATGGCTCAGTGAAAACGGCAGGGCTGGATAAATTACTGGCAATATAAAACGATCCCCGTAGTGCATATTATCTGCGGGGAATTTTCCGGACTGATATTATTCCGCTGACGGAACCACGGGTTATTTTTTGGCAATCGCCTTATCAGCGCGCGGCTCGATGGTAATGGAATGCTCAACCGTCAGTGCCCCTTCCTCAATATCCAGGGTAATATTCCAGTCCGCATCAAACGATACCACCATTCTGGCCGGAAGCTCATGGAAGAAACCACTGCCGCCATGTGTCCGGAACGGCATGCCTTTGCGGTACTGATTAAAATTCATTTTGGTCATCATTAAAACATTGCACGGACGACCGCAATCCACCACCACCGTATCACCTGCTGTCAGGTACATTCTTTTATGTAAAAACGGCATGATAACACTCCTGTTTTTATTTCCCCGGGAAGAATGATCATTATCTGTTACGTATTATTACGCAGATGCAATCTGTACCGGATCATATTAAGGATAATAGGCATTGACCAGCATACACGGTTGCAGAGCAATAACCTTTTTCTGCTCTTCTGATAATGTGTGTGTTTCCAGCCAGCGGGCTTTGTGTCTCTCAAAGTCAGGGGATTCACCCAGATACAGTGCCAGAAGATAATTAAAATCCCGGACATTACTTTGCTCAAATACAGAAATGACATCCCGGTAACACATATTATGAGGCAATTTAATGCGTTCGGTTAACATGCACTCCATCAGTTTCAGCGACGGAACACCGGTATTCTGATAAACGATTTTCAGTTGTGTGATCGCTTTTTCATAGCGGCTGTCCACGATCAGTAAATCGCTGTAGAGCTCGCGCAGTGCAATATCATCTGGGTACTGACGGATCAGGGTATCAAACTGATCCAGCGCTTTTTCCTTCCCCTCATCCGTTTTGCTGCCGGAGTATTTAATAACATACGACATAGCCTGATCTTTCGGGGCAAGTTCTGTATTTGTATAAGCATAGGATGTAAACGGAAAACTCAGCATCCGGGCCAGAAATATCCAATTCTTCATGGAAATACGGTTCCCTGTATATTTACCGTGTGGCGACTGTAACACAAGAGTCACAGTGATAATTTAGGATGTTTACGAAAAACAGGGGTAGTATCTGCCGGGCCGGTTAAACAAAAATACAATGAGCCAGCGGGTCAGCCGGAGGGAACAATAAACGTTTATGATATCTGGTGATTTACAGAATAATCTTATGAATTGACTAGCTGCGTAAATTTTACATCAGTTACCGGTGATGTAAATAATATAGTCAACAGGCAGGAAATAAAAATGACCTGTTGACTATGTTAACTAACATATAGTGGATTATTTAATTTTCTTCAAGATAGAAATGAAAGGGAACGGAATAATCCTCTGCGGAAAGAATCCGGTCATTGTTTTTTTCAGATTCAACAACTTTCTGATTTAATGAATATCCGAGTAGTTCAGATAATATATATTTATTCATCAGCCCGCTCAGCCAGCCATCCTGATTCCGGTATTTTTCAATAAACTGACAATCAAAAGACGAATTGGCAGATTTATACAGGAACGGGATCATAAATTGCTCAGATCCTGTAGTAAAACCATGGCCTTTACCGATTAATTCACCATGATCGGATGTATATATCAGGGTATAGTCATCTGCCGCCGCAGTGATTTCATCATAAAGATGCCCCATGACCCGGTCGGTATAGCGGATTGTCCGGTCATAGTCATCACTGAACTGGTTTTTTTCTGTTTCTGTATAATTAGCGTAAGGTTTATGACTGCCCAGTAAATGAACAATAATAAATTTATATTCTTCCGGCTCTGACAGTGCTTTTTTCAATAGACCCGGCAATGCCATATCATTATCTTCGTCAACTGTAATAACATCACTTTTGTTGGCGATAAAACCATATTTAGATCCGTGAACGCCAAATACAGGCTGCGCACCCAGCCAGTAGGTCTTGTATCCCTGATCCTGCGCCATTTCAATAATTGACTTTTCCCGGAATAAATTTTCTTCACTTTCAGGGGTATAAAATGATAGTGACAATGAAATTGAATTCCGGGTAATCGGGGCGGATGAATGAACTTTTTCAGTAACACAGGAACCTGAACCGGTAAATATTCTTTCCATTTCGGGTGTGGTTTCGCCGGGATATCCGTAGATATGATACCGTGAAGGTGAAGATGATTCACCGATAACAAAAACGATAACTTTATTTTCTGGTTTATTACCGGCGATAACTGCATTGTTCAGTTTCCGGTCAGTATACTCTTCAGCATACCGGTCATTACTGACAGCGGCACCGGCAATATATAAAAGGTTACCGGCAACCACCGGAAACTTATCCCGCAGATACCTGCCCGGTTCATAAGGATCTTCCCGGAACGAAAGCATCAGGATCCGGTGATCAGCAATTGCTTCTCTGACCAGTGAAATCAGTAAAAATACACAGACGATAAGTGGTGATATTTTAAACCAGCGGGGTAATACCAGTGTTTTTTTCCTGAAAAAAATGGTAATCAGCAGGCTGACGGCTATGGCGGGCAGTAAAATTGAAAAAATATAATGCCCGAGCATAGCAGAAGCTTCGGAACTGTTTGTTTCCATTCCTGAATCGATAACACCGGTAGATATTTTTTCATGAAATTCAGCAAAGTAGGCTACTTCAAGCGAGAATATCAGCGTGATGATAAATCCGGTAATGACTGAGTACCATTTTGTATTGTTTAACAGGATAAATGTGCACAAAAACAAAGCTAATGTGGCTAAATGAGGTGCAGTAGAATCACGCTTGTAAATGAATGTATTTACAAGATAGCTCATAATTATGAGTGCTATCATGATTACCGGATATTTATATTTTTTCATTATGATTTTAGCATTAATATGACTATAAAAAGATACAGCACTAAATGCTAAAGGATATTTTCAGCTAATACAATAGCTGCAAAAAACGAACTTCATCTTTCATTAATAAAAAATTATTTTTCCGGAGATTGATATTGCCGGTGTCATAATCAGGAGAGGTTAACGTTTTTATATATCGACGTAATGGCTTATATTGATTTAAAGTGTTATTACGCGCTGACACCGGCCGGAATCCGGAAATCTGCCGCATACCGCACATCTGAATCCCGGCTGCTCAGTCAGGGCAGCCGACCGAAGGAGGTATTATGTGGAATATACACCCGACACGCAGCCGCTATGCATTACTGGCTCAGTATCTGTCGCCGCTGGATGCCAGGATTGAAGCCGGATTGCTGGAATCCGAAGGGATTGAGGTGATGCTGCTGGATGAAAATATTGTCTGGAATAACCAGATGTATGCTCAGGCTGTCGGCGGTGTGAAGCTGCTGGTTAATCAGGACGAGTTAACCAGAGCACAGGAGATTCTGGCGGATTATCATCACGGAGATTTCGGAATTAATGAGGAAGGGGAACCGGCGGCAGCGGATCCGGAACCGGTGACTGAAAACAGTACAGAAGATTATGTCAATATAGGGTTTGTGTTTCTTATTTTTCTGACGCTCGGCCTCGCTATTCCATTTAAAGCGCTGCATCATCGTTTTAAAGAGAAAGCAAAATAATGTCCGGATGACGGGAAACCCGCCATCCGGCAGAAACATCAGTGGTCGACAAACACAAACTTCAGCACAAACAGCAGGGCAACCAGAATCACACACGGATTCAGCTCTTTCCAGCGCCCGGTCCCCAGCTTCATCACAGAGTAAGAGATAAAACCAAGCGCAATACCGTCTGTGATGGAGAAACTGAACGGCATCATAATCGCGGTGATAAAGGCCGGTACTGCATCAGTCAGGTCATTCCAGTTGACCCGTGCCAGGCTCGATGTCATCAGCACCCCGACATAAATCAGCGCACCGGCGACCGCATAGGCAGGCACCATTCCGGCCAGCGGGGAGAGGAAAATCACCAGCAGGAACAGGATCCCGACCACCACGGCGGTCAGCCCTGTCCGGCCGCCGACAGAAACCCCCGAGGTACTTTCAATATACGCGGTGACAGATGATGTGCCGATAAAGCCGCCGATCACGGAGCTGACACTATCCACATACAAGGCTTTCTGCATATTCGGGAATTTACCGTCTTTATCTGCCAGCCCGGCTTTATCGGTTACCCCGATAAGGGTACCTGATGAGTCAAACAGGTTAACCAGCATAAACGAGAAAATAATCCCTGACAGCCCGATATTAAAGGCACCGGCCACATCCACTTTGCCCAGCACGCTGGTAACATCCGGCGGCATGGAGAAAACACCGTTGTAGGTGACATCCCCCAGCCCCCAGCCAATCAGCGTGGTGACCACAATGGAGATCAGCACCGCTGCGTGAATACGGCGGGAGGCCAGAATGGTGATAATAAAAAAGCCCAGTGCGCCGAGCCAGACGGAGTGAGAGGTCAGATCCCCCATGGAGACCAGCGTGGCCGGATTCGCCACAACCAGGCCGATATTTTTCAGCCCCATCATAGCGATAAACAGCCCGATACCACTGGTGATCCCCACCCGCAGACTCAGCGGGATATTGGCTATCATCCAGTAGCGGATGCGGAAGACCGTCAGCAGCAGCATGCCGAGTGCACCCCAGAAGATAGCCCCCATCCCTATTTGCCAGGAGTAACCCATGGCGCTGACCACACCGAAAGCAAAAAAGGCGTTCAGCCCCATTGCCGGTGCCAGTGCGACCGGCAGATTTGCCAGACAACCCATCAGAATACAGCCGAATGCCGCAATCAGACAGGTGGTGACGAAGACAGCCTGTGTATCCATCCCGGCAGCGCCGAGGATTTGCGGGTTAACAAAAATGATATACACCATAGTAAGAAAGGTGGTTATACCGGCGATAACTTCGGTTCGTGCCGTGGTACCGTGTGCCTGTAAACGGAATAAACGTCCCAGTACACCTGTTTCCCGGATGGTTTCCGGTGTTTGACTATCCATTTTATGCTCCTGTCTCCCGGGGAAAAGATAACTGGTCTGATAAATGCATAATCAATGCCAGCATCGTAATGACATTCCGTGAGAAACCGTAATCATCCGGTTGTGCCGCAATAATTTGTAACAGTTGCGGCGGGGATCACCTTTATTCCGGTACACCTCACAGGACAGAGAGAACACCGCGAATTCACATTATCAATGTGAGAGAAAAACAGGGGACAGTGATGAACAGTGAGAAAAATAAGCGCACCTGCACGCGCAGCCGTGAAGAAATGACAACACTCCTCGCCGTGGCCCGCAGTGAGGCACCGGCGGATTATCGTATTGATAATGTCCGGATTCTGGATCTGATTAACGGTGGTGAATTTCCGGGCCCGGTGGTGATAAGCGGAAATGCCATCGCCGGTGTCGGTACGGTGTATAAGGATGCACCGGCGCATCAGGTTATCGACGGTAAAAATGCGGTGGTCGTACCCGGATTTATTGACGCACATCTGCATATTGAATCCAGCATGATGACCCCGGTCACCTTTGAGAGTGCCACGCTGCCGCTGGGAGTCACGACCATTGTGTGTGATCCGCATGAAATCGTGAACGTCATGGGGGAAGAGGGGATTGAGTGGTTTCTGCGCTGCGCGGAACAGGCACAGCAGAATCAGTTTGTTCAGGTGAGTTCCTGTGTGCCGGCATTACCGGGCAGTGATGTGAACGGCGCAGATTTCCCGCTGGCAGAGATGCTGAAATACAAGGATCATCCCCATGTGCCGGGACTGGCGGAGATGATGAATTTCCCGGCGGTGATTGCCGGTGAGGCGGAAACGCTTGATAAACTGGATGCATTCCGTGGTATGACGCTGGATGGTCACTGCCCGATGGTCACCGGGAAAGACCTCAACGGCTATATTGCCGGGGGGATTGAAAACTGCCACGAATCGCACCGTTATGAGGAAGGGCTGGAAAAACTGGCGCTGGGAATGGCGCTGATGATCCGCGAAGGGTCGGCGGCACGGAATCTGGATGCGCTGGCACCGCTTATCACGGCGATGAGCAGCCCGCAGTGTCTGTTATGCACCGATGACCGTAATCCGTGGGAAATCATTCATGAGGGGCATATGAATGCGCTGGTGTATCGTCTGATTAACCAGCATCAGATTCCGGTACATATTGCTTACCGTGTTGCCAGCTGGTCCGCGGCCCGGCATTTCGGGCTGAAAAACCTCGGGCTGGTGGCGCCGGGGAAACAGGCGGACCTGGTTCTGCTGCGGGATGAGAAAACGGTCGATATTCAGGCGGTTATGTGCGGCGGCCGCTGGGTGGATAAAGCGGCGCTGCTGCGTGAGCGGGAGGCTAAACAGGCAGCATCACGTCCGCCAATGCAGAATACCGTCCGCCGTCAGGCCGTGACAGCGCAGTCTCTTGCTTTTGTGCCGGTTGCCGGTCATGAATACCGCGCGATCAGTGTGATCCCGAATGAGCTGATCACCTGTGAGCAGCGGGTCAGCTGGGACGGACTCCGCTATGACCGTGATAATATCTGCTCGCTTGCGGTGATTGAGCGCTATGGCCGCCAGACACCACCGGCAACCGCATTGCTGCACAATTTCGGTCTGACGCGCGGGGCCCTGGCGTCAACGGTCAGCCACGACAGCCATAATATTGTTGTCGCCGGTATTGATCCGATGGATATGGCGCTGGCGGTGAATCAGCTGATTGCCGGTGGCGGCGGGATGTGTGTGGTTGCGGACGGCCGGGTGCTGAGCCATGCGACACTGCCGATTGCCGGGCTGATGAGTGATAAAACGGCGGATGAAATCGCCGCTGAAATTGAGTCGCTGAAAGCGGCCTGCCGCGACTGCGGGGTGATGCTGGATGAGCCGTTTATTCAGATGGCATTCCTGTCGCTGCCGGTGATCCCGACACTGAAACTCACCAGTCTCGGGTTATATGATGTGAATAAATTTGTTTTTACACACAGTGAATTAACGGCATAAACAGAAAAGGACAGGGACGTTTTGTCTCTGTCCTTAGTCACTATTCACTGCAGCAAAAACTACAGCACGCGGCTGAGAAACGCGGCGGTACGCGGGTTCTGAGGATGATTAAATATCTGCTCCGGTGTGCCGGACTCCTGAATAATCCCCTGATCGATAAAAAAGACACGGTCTGCCACTTCGCGGGCAAAATTCATCTCATGGGTCACAATCACCATTGTCATGCCTTCATGAGCCAGGGCTTTCATCACATTCAGTACTTCACCGACCAGCTCCGGGTCGAGCGCGGAAGTCGGTTCATCAAACAGCAGCACCGTCGGATCCATCGCCAGGGCACGGGCAATAGCTACGCGCTGCTGCTGACCGCCGGATAAACTCTCCGGCCAGGCATCAATTTTGTCCGGCAGACCGACTTTTTCCAGTAACCGCTCCGCTTTAAGCAGAGCATCGGCTTTTTTCAGTCCGGACACCATCAGCGGCGCCATGGTAATGTTATCCAGCACCGTCATATGCGGAAACAGATTGAAGCGCTGGAATACCATACCGGTATGTTCGCGCATTTTGTTCAGATCTGTTTTCGGATCACACACATCGGTGCCGTTTACCACAATCTCACCGGAATCCGGGCGTTCCAGGGCATTCAGGCAGCGCAGAAAGGTGCTTTTTCCGGAGCCGGACGGCCCTATCACACAGACAACTTCCTGCGGACGGATATCGCAGCTGATGCCGCGCAGTACATGGGTATTGCCGAATTTTTTCTGTAAATTATTAACGTGAATCACTTCTGCTCAACCTTCTTTCGGTGTATTGAACCAGCTGCGCCAGCAGGAATGTCAGCATCCAGTAAATAACGGAGATGACCAGGTATGGCTCCCAGTAAGTAGCATATGCGCCGGATACGGTCCGCGCGGCATATGCCAGGTCAGCAAGGCCGATAGCGGAGGCCAGGGAGGAATCTTTGACAATCGCGATCGCATTGTTACCCAGCGGCGGCAGAATACGGCGGAAAGCCTGCGGCAGGATCACTTTGCGCATGGTTTTTCCCCAGCTCATGCCCAGTGCGCGGGAGGCTTCTGTCTGACCGCGATCGACGGACTGAATCCCGGCGCGGAAAATCTCGGAAACATAAGCCCCGGCATTGAGTGTGATGGCAACAATACAGGAGAGAAATGCGCCGTACTCAGATCGCAGCATTCTGGCTGTGTCAGAGGTAATAATACCGCTGGTGACCATCAGACCGTCACGCGGGTTGATAAACAGCGGCACCAGTGCAAAGTGAACCACCATGATCTGTACAAACAGCGGCGTACCACGGAATGCACTGACATAAAACCGTACCGGATACTGCACAAAGAACAGCAGCAGCCATTTTGCCGGGCCGCGTTCGGCACGGGCTGTCCGGCCGAGGCCGAGCGTCAGTCCCCAGAGGGTCCCCAGGATGACGCAGATAATCGTACATTTTATTGTCATCAGCGCCCCGTCCATAAATAACGGAGCGTATTCTTCTATAATTTCCCAGCGGAAAGCTGACATAACATCCATCCTGAAAAAACAGATCAAACCCGCCGCAGGAGCGGGTTTTTAATCAGATAAATAATGAATTACTGCGCGGGCAGGGAAGGTACGTCGTTATCGAACCATTTCTGATAGATTTTGGCGTAAGTACCGTCGGCAATAATTTTTGCCAGACCACGGTTAATTTTTTCCTGTAATTCCGTATTACCTTTGGCGACCGCAATGCCGAAATACTGTTTTTCAAAATGATTGTCGTAAATCAGTTTAAATTTCTTATCCGGATGGGTTTTAATATAAAACTTCACGACACCGACATCGCCGACCGCCGCATCCACGCCGTCTTCATATAATTCCTGTAACAGCAGCGGAGTATTATCAAAGCGTTTGATGGCAGTGCTGGTCTTACCGAGCACATCAGAGACCACAATATCCCCGGTGCTGGAGTTCACCACACCGACATTATATTTACTCAGTTCAGATAATGCGCTGATCGGTGAATTTTCATTCACCACAATCGCCTGTTCTGCCGGGAAATACGGGGCGGAGAAATCCACCATTTGTTTGCGTTTATCGGTGATGGTAATACCGGAAATTAAAATATCGCGATCCCCGGCGGACAGTGTGGCGAAAATACCTTCCCACGGCGTGTTGATTAATTTGACATCAAAATCCTCGGCGGCAGCAACCGCTTTGATAATATCGATATCAAACCCTTCAAGTTGTTTCTCACTGTTTTCAAATTCAAACGGACGATAGGTACCGCCTGCACCGACCACATAGGTCTCTTTGGCCTGGCTTACCCCGGTGAATGCTAATAATGATAAACAGCCTGCAAAGACTAATTTTTTAAACATGACAACCTCATTTTTATGCGTGATTTTTAATTAAAAATACATAAATATTCATTTAATGGCAATAACTATTTAAAAATAAGCAGGGCAGCAGCAGATAATCAGCCTGCGGAGCAAAGCAGACAGAGTCTTATACGGGAAAGCGGGAAAAACAGAGCGGATGTGGCGGAACGTGCGGAGGTATGCGGTTCAGAATACACCGGCTGACATTAGCGGTGTGGTGCGTCACGGGTGAACCGCATCATTCCCCAGTAGTTGTTATGTGTTTTTTCTGTCATCCGCCAGCCGGATTGTTCCAGTGCGGGGCGCAGGGCGTGATTGATAATCCGGTGCGCCATGACCATTACCGCGCCATGTTCCTGCGCATAGCCGGAGAGGATTTGCGCGGCGCATTGTGCCCGTCCGCGCACCTGTGCCACAGAGGGAACGGATTTTCCGCCACCCGCCAGCCACAGCAGACGGAACGCCGTTACCCACCACATCGGCGGCAGTTTTACCGGCATCAGCAGTGCAGGAGAGAACAGGGGAAGTACCGCCTCATGCAGCTCGTCAACAATGGCGCGGGGTGTGATCCCGAGAACGTCCAGTGATGCAGTGGTACGGAACAGCGGGCTGGCTACCGGGAAATAACGGGATAACTCTTCTGAAGACAGGGATAACGGCGGAGCGGCCGGCGGGATAATCCCGCCCGCATCATACTCCGCCAGCCAGGCACGAAGGTCGCGCAGGGCCAGCGGTGTTTTTTTGTCCGGCGCCGGTTCACCGTGGCGGATCAGCAGAATTTCCTGAGTCATCAGGTATAAAAATATTTCAGCACATGGAAGAAGACCGGGGCCGCGAAGCAGAGGGAATCCAGTCTGTCCATCATGCCGCCGTGGCCTTCAATCATGGCACCGAAATCCTTGATCCCGCTGTCCCGCTTGATGGCGGACATACACAACCCGCCCGCGAAACCGGCCAGACAAATCATCAGTGAGAGCAGGAATGCCGCCCACGGGCTGAACGGTGTGGCCCACCACAGTGCCATACCGACACAGCTGGCACTGAGGATCCCGCCGATAAATCCTTCGACGGTTTTGTTCGGGCTGAGTTTCGGCACAATCGGGCGTTTGCCGAACAGTTTACCGAACACATATTGCAGCACGTCAGAAATCTGAACCACGATCATCAGAAACAGCAGCAGGTTGATATTATCCGTGAAATCCGGAATCGGCAGTACCAGCAACGCGGGGGCATAACTGAGGCAGTAAACCGCAATCATCACACTCCACTGGATTTTTGCCATGCGCTCCAGGAAGTGGCGGGTGTCGCCGGAAAGCACCATGCGGGTCGGGATAAACAGGAACGCATAGACGGGGATAAAGACCGCCAGCAGGTTATACCACTGAACACCGACCAGCACATACTGCACCGGCAGGATGATAAAGAAGCACCAGAACAGGGCACCGTGGTCGGCGCGGTGTGTCGGCGTCAGCGTGATAAGCTCACGCAGTGCCAGCAGGGACATAAAGGCAAACAGTACCACAGAGCCGATGGGCCCGATGCTGATAGCCACCGCGGCGATAATACACATCAGCCACCAGGCACGGATACGGGCATTCAGGTTACTGATAACAGAGGTGTTTCCCTTAACATGCTTCAGGATCAGGCCGATAACCGTTGCCACCGCCAGGAACCCGAACAGCCCGCTGAAGATCCAGAATAATTCATTATCTTTCATGATGTATTGCCTCTAACGCCTGGCGGGTCCGTACTAAAAAGTCTGCTTTGCTCTCTTCTTCCCCGGCCGGTTCAACCGGAGCACCGAATGTGGCGGTGCAGATAATCGGCACAATCAGCCGTGAGCCTTTCGGTAGAACGCGGTTGAGGTTTTCCAGATAGACCGGCACCAGCACCGCATCCGGGTTATTGCGGGATAAATGCCAGAGCCCGGCTTTGAAATCCTGAATCTTTTCACCGTCGCCGCGTGTGCCTTCCGGGAACAAAATCAGGGAATCTCCGGTATCGAGAACATTCTGCATCACATCCAGCGGATTCTCCGCCGGTGTGGTCTTCTGTAGTTCATCCTCTGTTGCCGGTTCGATTTTTTTACCGCGTGCGATCAGCACCGCACCAAAAATACGTTTGGCAATATAACGGCGGAACCCGGTTTTATCCCAGTAATCCTGCGCCGCCACCGGGTGAACGCGTTTTCGCGCCGCACTGGTCAGGCAGGACCAGATCACCAGTCCGTCAAGGTGACTGGAGTGGTTAGCATAATAAATACAGGGTTTACCTTCCGGCAGCGGGGCGTTCTGCTTTGCGCGGATCCCGGTCAGAAACCGGCATACCGACACCAGCAGCGCCGGGACAATTTTTTGATCCGGCGAAAACGTTTTACGGGTCATCCTTTATTATCCTTACGTAAATCAGCCATCAGTATGCGGGTACGGCGCACGGTGGTCCAGAGTGCGCCGAGGGTAATCACCCACAGTATGATAAGAAACAGCCACTGAGCCTGATACAGCGGGAGAAAACAGGCGGCAACGGCCCCTGCGGTCAGCAGCGCCATCCGGTGCTGTTTGGCCATCGGGCCGGAAAATTTCTGCGGCTGCTCACAACTGCCGCCGAGTACCCGGACATAGGCGGTCATCACTGCCATCAGCGCCGCCGCCCAGCCGAGCTGCGGGGCATAAGCGATAAAACCGGCCAGTCCGTAACCGGCACCGATGAGGATCAGGCTGTCCGAAACGCGATCCGGCAAATCGTTAAATACGGCACCAACAGGGCTGCGCAGGCCGCCTTCGACCGCCACCATACCGTCAAGCAGATTACAGATAAGCCGTCCCTGTACTATCAGTGCGGCCAGCAAAAACAGGATGATACGAAGTGCCGTTATTTCACAGTTCAGGGCACCGTAAAAGGCAGCAGCGGCAAGTAATGCACAGACTGAACTGGCAACAGATATACCGTTCGGGGTTGCACCGCGCTGTTGCAGCAGACGGGCGGCTGAGGTCGCCCAGCGGGTCTGCCGGGCTTTAATCGGACGTCGGTCCCTGATTTCTTCTGATTCCATATCCTTTCCGTTATGTGAAAATTAATCTGTTGATAATATAAGGTTTCGTAACTTATTAATAATAGTGATGCAGCAAAATTGCCAGATATTTCTTTACGCCACGGCCGGTGAGGATAACGGCATATCTTAGCTGAAAAGCTACTAAGGAAAGCTGCCGCCCTTATGGCAGGATAGCAGCATAACCAGGCAGACTATTATTGAGGTGATTATGTCAGAACATGCACGCCGCCCTTTGCGGACAGAAACCCGGCTGACACAGAGCGGCCGTAACCCCGCATCACAGCACGGATTTGTGAATACCCCGGTATACCGCGGCTCGACGGTGGTCTTCCCGACGTATGATGCCCTGATCAACCGCCGGGCGGAATTTCATTACGGTACTGACGGAACACCGACGATCGCGGCACTGGAAAATGCCTGGAGTGAACTGACCGGTGCGGCGGGTACGGTGTTATCCCCGTCCGGGCTGGGGGCGGTGACACTGGCGCTGCTGACCACCCTGAAAAGCGGCGATCATCTGCTGATGACAGATTCCGTTTATCACCCGACCCGGCAGTTATGCGGCGGTTTGCTGGCGAAGATGGGCATTACCACCACCTATTATGATCCGCTGATCGGCGCGGGGATTGAATCGCTGATCCGCCCGGAAACAACGGTGATTTTCCTTGAGTCCCCCGGCTCCCAGACATTTGAGGTGCAGGATGTTCCGGCGATCACCGCCGTGGCGAAACGCCATCATGTGACAACCGTTATTGATAACACCTGGGCGACCCCGCTTTTTTTCCGCGCTCATGAACACGGCTGTGATATCTCCCTGGAAGCCGGTACCAAATACCCCGGAGGTCATTCGGATGTGCTGATGGGGCTGATTTCCGCCAATGCACAGTGGTGGCCGGAACTGCGCAAAACCTATGACCAGATGGCGATGCTGCCCGGTGCTGAGGATTGCTTCCTTGTGCTGCGCGGTCTGCGTACACTGCATATCCGCCTGAAAGAAGCACAGCACCGGGCGCTGAAAGTCGCTGAGTGGCTGCAATCCCGTCCGGAGATCAGCAAAGTACTGCATCCGGCCTTCCCGGAATGTCCGGGGCATGAGATCTGGAAGCGGGATTTCACCGGCTCTTCCGGTCTGTTCTCGGTGGTTCTGAATGCGAAATACACCACAGACGACCTGGCGGCGATGCTCGACGGGCTGGATATTTTCGCGATGGGCTATTCCTGGGGGGGATTTGAGAGCCTGATAGTGCCGTTTGACTGCAGCCGTTACCGGACGGTCACTGACTGGCAGCCGGGCGGCCTGACAGTGCGCCTGCAAATCGGACTGGAAGACACGGAGGATTTGATTGCGGATTTGAACGCCGGATTTGAACGGCTGAATGCCGCACACTGATAAAAAACAAGCCCGGGTTTCCGGGCTTGTTTTCAGAAGAATGACATCAGATATTCGGCAGGTAACCGGCGCTTTTGATGAACTCGATAGAGATCACCAGCAGGCCGAACAGGAAGATAAAGATCAGCACACCGTTTCCGCCTGCAACACGGTAAGCACCTGCTTTCGGGTTCTGCCGTACTTTCCACGCTAATAATGACGGCAGAATCAGCGCCAGGAAGGAGAGCGCCATTGCGGCATACGCCAGCGCACCGGTAAAGCTTTTGTAGTACAGGGCGCAAATCAGCGGCAGGGCAAAGGTCAGAATCCCGGTTTGTGTACGGCCGAAGGCGGAATTTTTGCGGCGGAACAGGTCTGCCAGGTAATCAAATAACCCCAGCGCCACACCCAGGAATGAGGTAGCCAGTGCCAGATCCATAAACAGGCTGACCGCGATATCCACGTATTTGTTGGCCACAGTCTCACTGAGTGCCGTCAGTAAGCCGTCAAGGCCGGATTTCTGCGCCAGAATACCAAAGAAAGTATCGGACGGGATCGCGCCGAGGGTCGCAACCTGCCACAGCAGATACGCCACCAGCGGAATGGCACTGCCGGTGAGGAAAATAAAGCGCAGCTTTTTGCTGTCGCCGTTCATGTAATTCACCAGGCTGGGTACACTGCCGTGGAAACCAAAAGAGGTAAACACCAGCGGGATAGCGGAAAGCACCAGTCCGTTCTGAATTGGCATGCTGACAAGGTTGGTCATATTCACATGCGGCATCATGACGGCGAGCATGATGATCAGGAAGATAATTTTACCGGTGAACAGGATACGGTTGATAAAATCAACCGAGTGAGTCCCGACACACACCACCAGGCCGCCGACGAGGGTGAAGATAATGGTCGCGGTACCCGGTGTAACAGATATTTGCCACCAGTTTTGCAGGCTGGCGGAGATCATTTCCCCGGCACCGCCGATATAGGCAGTGGTCAGGGCATACATCAGCAATAACATACTGAAGCCGGTCAGGAGCTGACCCGGTAATCCGAGGTATTGACGGGCGACGCTGCCTAAGCCGGTATCCGGTGAGCTGTACTGATACACTTCAACCATCAGTAAGGCGGTGTAGCTCATGATAGCCCACAGGCCGATCAGAATAACCGCAATGACCGGAAACCCGATCCCCGCAGCCGCCAGGGGCATTGCCAGCATACCGGCACCGATCGTTGTTCCCGCAACAATCAGAACACTGCCGAGTGTACGATTTTTCACCAAAACCTCATGATATTTCAATCAATAATATGTGCGCAAAGCGTAATGAAAAACAGGAAAGGTGTCAAATTTAAATTACGTATATCGTAAATATATCGTTACACTAATGGCGTAAAAAAACCGGATTGCAGATCCGGTCACAAAACAGCTTACAGTTCGATGTCGATGTCACTCAGCGGGTAGCAACTGCAGGGAAGAATTTCACCGTCATTAATAAACGCCACCGGCCGCTGCCGGTAACCGACTTTACCGCGTTTGAGGCGGACACGGCAGGCACCGCAATAGCCTTCACGGCACTGGTATTCCACCGGGACGGATTGTTCGAGTGTATTGAGCAGGTTGTTGTGTTCTTCACTGACATAATGCAGCTGAATACCCTGCATGTTGCCATGCAGGGTGATTTTATAGCGGGGCATCAGAGTTCGAAGTTACTCAGTTCGTCAGTGTTGACTTCAGAGTCAATCTGACCGACCAGATAGGAGCTGACTTCCACTTCCTGTGGCGCCACCTGGACGTTATCGGATACCAGCCAGGCGTTGATCCACGGAATCGGGTTCGAGCGGACTTTGAAAGGCAGCGGCAGACCCACCGCCTGCATGCGGATATTGGTGATATATTCCACATACTGACACAGGATATCTTTGTTCAGACCGATCATTGAGCCGTTGCAGAACAGGTAATCTGCCCACTCTTTTTCCTGCTCCGCCGCACGGACAAACAGGTCGTAGCAATCCTGCTCGCACTCTTTGGCGATTTCCGCCATTTCCGGGTCATCCTGGCCGCTGCGCAGCAGGTTAAGCATATGCTGGGTGCCGGTCAGGTGCAGCGCTTCATCACGGGCGATCAGTTTGATGATTTTCGCATTACCTTCCATCAGTTCGCGCTCGGCAAAGGCGAAAGAGCAGGCGAAACTGACATAGAAACGGATCGCTTCCAGCGCGTTGACGCTCATCAGGCACAGATACAGCTGGCGTTTCAGGGCGCGCAGGGTAACAGTAAAGGTTTTACCGTTTGCGGTATGCGTTCCTTCACCGAACATATGATATTCATTGGTCATACGGATAAGATCATCATAATAGCCGGAAATATCTTCCGCACGTTTGATGATCTCTTCGTTTGCCACGATATCATCGAATACCACCGACGGGTCATTCACGATATTACGGATAATATGCGTGTAAGAACGCGAGTGAATGGTTTCCGAGAAAGACCAGGTTTCCACCCAGGTTTCCAGCTCCGGAATGGAGATCAGCGGCAGCAGCGCCACGTTCGGGCTGCGGCCCTGGATGGAATCCAGCAGGGTCTGGTATTTCAGGTTGCTGATGAAAATATGCTTTTCGTGATCCGGCAGGGCATTGTAGTCGATGCGATCGCGGGATACGTCCACTTCTTCCGGACGCCAGAAGAAGGAGAGCTGTTTTTCAATCAGTGATTCAAAAATCGGGTACTTCTGCTGATCGTAACGGGCGACGTTTACCGGCTGGCCGAAGAACATCGGTTCTTTCAGCTGATCATTATGTACCTGCGAAAATGTTGTATAAGACATTATTTATTCACCTTAAATTTTACACGCGCCGCCTTCACAACCATCATCGTCGGCGATGACCACTTCCTCAGGAAGGTCTTCCTGGGTATCCTCCGCACCATCGCGGGTATTGTGGTAATAAAGTGTTTTCACACCGTATTTATAGGCCAGCAGCAAATCTTTCAGTAACTGGTTCATCGGTACTTTGCCGCTCGGGAACCGGGTCGGATCATAGTTGGTGTTGGACGAAATCGCCTGATCGACAAACTTCTGCATAATCCCCACCAGCTGGAGATAGCCCTCGTTACCCGGCATCTGCCATAACAGTTCATACGCGGATTTCAGGCGCTCATACTCCGGCACGACCTGGCGCAGAATACCGTCTTTCGAGGCTTTAACACTGATATAACCGCGTGGCGGCTCAATGCCGTTGGTGGCATTGGAGATCTGCGAGGATGTCTCTGACGGCATCAGGGCAGACAGGGTGGAGTTACGCAGACCGTGTTTTTTGATCTCTTCGCGCAGGCCTTCCCAGTCATAATGCAGCGGCTCGTTGGTCAGCTGATCCAGGGTTTTCTTGTAAGTATCGATCGGCAGAATGCCCTGTGAATAGGTGGTTTCGTTAAACCACGG
This sequence comes from Morganella sp. B601, assembly GCF_051172335.1. NCBI lineage: Bacteria > Pseudomonadati > Pseudomonadota > Gammaproteobacteria > Enterobacterales > Morganellaceae > Morganella > Morganella sp. B601. The sequence continues at coordinate 51,839 of NZ_JBPIZE010000003.1, read as the reverse complement.
GCATGCTCCGTACTCTTTTGCCAGCTCATTGGAGGCTTTCAGCAGGTAATACTGAATAGCTTCAAAGGTGCGGTGAGTCAGGTTATTGGCGCTGCCGTCGGAATAGCGCACACCGTGTTTCGCCAGGTAGTAAGCGAAGTTAATCACCCCGATACCCAGGGTACGGCGGCCCATTGAGCCTTTGCGTGCCGCTTCAATCGGATAATCCTGGTAATCGAGCAGGGCATCCAGGGCACGTACTGCCAGGATAGCCAGTTCTTCCAGCTCATCGAGGTTCTCAATGGCACCCAGGTTAAACGCGGACAGCGTACACAGCGCGATTTCCCCGTTCGGATCATTCATATCGTTAAGCGGTTTGGTCGGCAGGGCGATTTCCAGACACAGGTTGGACTGGCGCACCGGCGCGATAAACGGATCAAACGGGCTGTGAGTGTTGCAGTGATCCACGTTCTGAATATAGATACGGCCGGTCGAGGCACGTTCCTGCATCATCAGGGAGAACAGTTCCACCGCTTTCAGCGTCTGTTTGCGGATAGACGGATCTTTCTCATACTGCTCATAAAGACGCTCGAACGCATCCTGATCGGCGAAGAACGCGTCATATAACCCCGGTACATCGGACGGGCTGAACAGGGTGATATCCTGGCCTTTGATCAGACGTTCATACATCAGTTTGTTGATCTGGACGCCGTAATCGAGGTGGCGGACACGGTTGCCCTCAACGCCACGGTTGTTTTTCAGTACCAGCAGGCTTTCCACTTCCAGATGCCAGATAGGGTAGAACAGCGTCGCCGCACCACCGCGCACGCCGCCCTGAGAACAGGATTTCACGGCGGTCTGGAAATGTTTGTAGAACGGGATACAACCGGTGTGGAATGCCTCACCGCCGCGGATCGGGCTGCCGAGCGCACGGATGCGACCCGCGTTGATACCGATACCGGCACGCTGGGACACATATTTGACAATCGCACCGGAGGTCGCGTTGATGGAGTCCAGGCTGTCGCCGCACTCGATCAGCACACAGGAGCTGAACTGGCGGGTCGGGGTGCGGACACCGGACATAATCGGCGTCGGCAGGGAAATCTTGAAGGTTGACGTGGCGTCATAGAACCGGCGGATATAATCCAGACGGGTCTCTTTCGGATAATGCGAGAACAGACAGGCCGCAACCAGGATATACAGGAATTGTGCACTTTCATACACTTCGCCGGTAACACGGTTCTGAACCAGATATTTCCCTTCCAGCTGTTTGACGGCGGCGTAAGAGAAATTCATATCACGCCAGTGATCGATGAACTCATTCATCTGGTCAAATTCAGCTTCGGTGTAATCGGTTAACAGATTTTCGTCATATTTACCGGCAGCCACCATTTTCTGTACATGGGCATATAACGCCGGCGGCTCAAACTGGCCGTAGGCTTTTTTGCGCAGGTTAAAAATAGCCAGGCGGGCAGACAGATACTGATAATCCGGTGTTTCAGCGGAAATCAGGTCGGCGGCGGCCTTAATCATGGTTTCATGAATATCCGCGGTACGGATCCCGTCGTAGAACTGAATCTGGGAACGTAACTCGACCTGGGAGACAGAGACATTATTCAGACCTTCAGCGGCCCAGGTAATGACGCGGTGGATTTTGTCTAAATCGATACGTTCTTTGTGACCATCACGTTTGGTAACAAGCAGATTCTGGTTCATCAGTTGATATACCCTGTTTTGAAAATGACACCCTGTTGTGATTAACGCGCTGATAACGTGTATCTGCCCGATAAAAAACGATCCCTGAAACAAATGTTCCGGGAAAGTCAATAGCGGGTGCTGAGCGATTTAAACACAAGATGTAGTGTGTCTGTAAAAGATGGGTAACAAGATAATGATAAATGCGCTCAGGATCAAGTGTATAAAATCAGGATCTTTTGTGGATAACTTGAGGATAGTCACCCGCTGACAGAGTGGTAAGCACTGAGATCCCTGACAAAATGAAACTGTGCTTACCTTATTACGCGAAGCGATAATTTTAGAAAAATGCGATTTGTTTGGCGTTTTATTAATCGCCGGAGTAATTAACTTGACACTATAAAATAAAACGGGTATGCAACATATAATTTACATCCACATTGGGTGCCAGCCAGAATTTATCGCTTAACGGGTTGTAATGTAAGCCAATCATGTGCTGCTCGCGCAGACCGGTATTATTCAGCCAGTCAATCAGCTCTGCCGGACGGATAAATTTTTTCGCATCGTGCGTACCGGGCGGTACCATCTTCAGAATATATTCTGCTGCGATAACAGCCATAAACCAGGCTTTCTTGTTGCGGTTAATGGTGGAGAACACCACATCGCCCCCCGGTTTGACCAGACGGGCACAGGAACGCACTACAGACGCAGGATCCGGCACATGCTCAAGCATCTCCATGCAGGTCACCACATCATACCGTTGCGCATGTTTTTCTGCGTGCTGTTCCACTGTTTCCTGCACATAGGTGATATCTGTGCCGCTTTCCAGTGCATGCAGACGCGCAACCTGAAGCGGCTCCGCGCCCATATCCAGCCCGGTGACATCCGCACCTTCCCGCGCCATACTTTCTGCCAGAATTCCGCCACCGCAGCCGACATCCAGCACTTTCTTCCCGAACACACCGTTAACCCGCTGCTGAATATAAGCCAGACGCAGCGGATTGATCCGGTGCAGCGGTTTAAATTCACCCTCAAGATCCCACCAGCGTGAGGCAACATCCTCAAACTTTTTAATTTCCGCAGGATCGACATTGGCTGTCAGCGGGGAAGCTGTGTCATTCATGGTCTCTTTCTCTCTCTTGCTGCGGCAGAACCTGCCGGAATACGCGATGGCGTCAGTATACAATGCCGGGCGCGGATGCGTCAGAAATAAAATACTCTCCCGATTTCTATATCTCCTTTTTTAAACATTGGCGATTTGTGGTATAGTTCCGCACCTTGAATCCGGAGTAATGAGGGATACTGGCTCCATGAGCGACAATGCCAAAGAAATCTTGCCCGTTAACATCGAAGAGGAGCTGAAAAGCTCGTATCTGGATTACGCCATGTCCGTTATTGTCGGACGCGCGCTCCCCGATGTCAGGGATGGTCTGAAACCGGTTCATCGCCGCGTATTATTCGCGATGAAAGAACTGGGTAATGACTGGAACAAAGCCTATAAAAAATCTGCCCGTGTGGTCGGGGATGTGATCGGTAAATATCACCCCCATGGTGACAGTGCTGTGTATGAAACGATTGTCCGCCTGGCTCAGCCGTTCTCAATGCGCTATATGCTGGTGGATGGTCAGGGTAACTTTGGTTCAATCGACGGTGATTCCGCAGCGGCAATGCGTTATACGGAAGTCCGTATGGCGAAAATTGCCCATGAACTGTTAGCCGACATCGACAAAGAAACCGTGGATTTTGTACCGAACTATGACGGTACCGAAATGATCCCGGATGTGATGCCGACCCGCATCCCGAACCTGCTGGTGAATGGTTCATCCGGTATTGCTGTCGGGATGGCAACCAATATTCCGCCGCATAACCTGGGTGAAGTCATTGACGGCTGCCTTGCCTATATTGATGATGAAGATATCAGCATCGAAGGTCTGATGGAGCACATCCCGGGGCCGGACTTCCCGACTGCGGCGATTATCAACGGCCGCCGCGGTATTCTCGATGCTTACCGCACCGGACGCGGCAAAATTCATATCCGTGCCCGCGCTGAAGTGGAAACGGATGAAAAAACCGGCCGCGAAACCATTATCGTTAATGAAATTCCGTATCAGGTGAACAAAGCCCGCCTGATTGAGAAAATCGCCGAGCTGGTTAAAGAGAAACGTCTGGAAGGTATCAGCGCACTGCGTGATGAATCCGATAAAGACGGTATGCGCATTGTGATTGAAGTCAAACGCGATGCGGTCGGTGAAGTAGTACTGAACAACCTTTATCTGCTGACACAGATGCAGACCACGTTTGGTATCAATATGGTTGCCCTGCATCAGGGACAGCCGAAGATCCTCAATCTGAAAGAAATTCTCAGTGCGTTTGTGCGCCACCGCCGTGAAGTGGTGACCCGCCGGACAATCTACGAATTACGTAAAGCCCGTGAACGCGCCCATATCCTCGAAGGTCTGGCGATTGCACTGGCCAATATCGACCCGATTATCGAGCTTATCCGCCGTGCGCCGACGCCTGCGGAAGCAAAAGCCGGGTTACTGGCACAGGCATGGGAACTGGGTACGGTTGCCGCCATGCTGGCCGGTGCCGGTGATGATGCCGCACGTCCGGAAGGCCTGGATGAGCAGTTCGGTATCCGCGATGGTCTGTATCATCTGACCGAAGTTCAGGCTCAGGCGATTCTGGATCTGCGTCTGCAGAAACTGACCGGTCTGGAGCATGAAAAACTGCTCGACGAATACCGCGAGTTACTGGAACTGATTGCCGGTCTGCTGCATATCCTGCAAAGCCCTGAGCGTCTGATGGAAGTCATCCGTGAAGAGCTGGTGGCAGTGAAAGAGCAGTTCAACGATAAGCGCCGTACTGATATCACAGAAAACACAGCGGATATCAACATCGAAGATCTGATCAGTCAGGAAGACGTGGTGGTGACACTGTCCCATCAGGGCTATGTGAAGTATCAGCCGCTGACCGATTATGAAGCCCAGCGCCGCGGCGGGAAAGGTAAATCTGCCGCCCGTATCAAAGAAGAAGACTTTATCGAACGTCTGCTGGTGGCAAACACCCACGACACCATTCTCTGCTTCTCCAACAAAGGGAAGCTGTACTGGCTGAAAGTGTATCAGTTACCGGAAGCCAGCCGTGGTGCGCGCGGTCGTCCGATTATCAACATATTACCGCTGGACCAGGAACAGAACGAGCGTATCACTGCTATTCTGCCGGTCCGTGAATATGAAGAAGGTAAGTTTGTCTTTATGGCGACCGCCAGCGGTACCGTGAAGAAAACCTCCCTGCAGGACTTCAGCCGTCCGCGTAACGCCGGTATTATCGCCGTCAACCTCAATGAGGGTGATGAGCTGATTGGCGTTGACCTGACTGACGGCAGCAACGAAGTGATGCTGTTCTCTGCTGACGGTAAAGTCGTCCGCTTTGCGGAAGATGCTGTCCGTGCCATGGGGCGTACCGCCACCGGCGTGCGCGGTATCCGTCTGGGTGACGACGATGCGGTCGTGTCACTGATTATTCCGCGCGGTGAAGGTGAAATTCTGACGGTCACCGAAAACGGCTACGGTAAGCGGACTGCGGAAGCGGAGTATCCGACCAAATCCCGCGCCACTCAGGGGGTTATCTCCATTAAAGTGAGTGAGCGTAACGGGAAAGTCGTGGGTGCAATCCAGGTCGGTGCGGATGATCAGATTATGATGATCACCGATGCCGGTACTCTGGTCCGCACCCGCGTCTCTGAAGTCAGTATCGTGGGCCGTAATACCCAGGGTGTGACGCTGATCCGTACCGGAGAAGAAGAGAAAGTGGTCGGTCTGCAGCGTGTTGCGGAGCCGGAAGAGGATGAAAATGATTTCTCTGAAGACGGTGAAGTGACGGATGCGGCATCTGATGATAATGCAGAAGAGAATAACGATTAATATCACCGGTTTCCGGTAATATAAAATCAGAAAAACCGATAAAGCAGGAACAATAATATTGTTCCTGCTTTTTATTTACCCCGGGGGTTTTGTAAACATTGCACAGTGGTATATCCTAGACATAACAGTCTGAAACCTCGTGAATATATCAGATTCATTATTGGCGGAGCCCCTTTGAGATACTTTTCATCTTTCCAGACATCACTGAAAATTTCGCGTTACCTGTTCCGGATCGTCGGTGTGATGTTATGGGGGCTGGGGGCGCTGGTGACGGTATTCTATTTACTGAATATCTATAACGGGATGCGCAATGATATCCGCCAGCAATATTATTCCGATTACGATGCCTTATTAGCCTATTTCCGGCAATCCACCGATATGACCCGCGATATCCGTTATATGAATGAACGGTTTGTCGAAAATAAAGAAGTACGGCCGGGAGAGCCCGCAGACCGGACCACCGACGGCTTTTTTATTGATTACCGGGCACTGAATACCAAAGGCGACTGCGCGGCCTTCCGCACCGGCAGCGGCCCGTATATTATTGCATTCAAAGATCTCCTGACGTACTGGCAGAACAATATCGCCGCACCGATGGGGCTGAATCAGGTCTTTCTGGTCGGTTCAAAAACCCTGTGTATGGTGTCATTTCCGATCCGCAACCTTTCCACCAGCAGCGAAACGCTGCGCAGAATGGTCAATGATTACTCTCAGAACTATTTCCGCCTGAAAAGTCAGGGGAAAGAGCGCACTATTTACTGGGCGGCGCCGGGCAGTAATCAGGGAATGGCCAGCCTGTTTGTGATGATGCCGCTGTATTATGACGGGCGTTTTCTGGCACTGATGGGCATTGAGCGTAATCTGCAGCTGGAAAACTTTAACCGCCTGCGCGATTTCCCGGCCAATATGGTGATTATTAATGAGCAGGATGATGTCGTGCTCTCTTATCCGGAAGAAATTAACACACAGAAAAATAAAGACCGTTATCTGGTAGACGATAATTATTTCGGCTATGACGACGAATTCACCCAACTGGTCTTTAAACGCAGGCTCACGCCGTCCCTGCTGAGTGTGGTATATACCACGCCGCTGAGCTCAATCTATGAAAAACTGAAATTTCAGATCCTTAACGGGGCGATTCTTAATCTGATCTCCGCCATTATTATCGGGTTGTTTACCTGGCTGCTGGAACGGCGGATATTTATGCCGGCCGAAAACAGCGCAATGCGTCTGGAGGAGCACGAGCAGTTCAACCATAAAATTGTGGCCTCCGCACCGGTCGGGATTTGCATTCTGCGCACACTCGACGGTACGGCACTGCTGAGTAATGAGCTGGCTCATAATTACTGGCGTATGCTTTCGTTTGAGGATCGCAACCGTATCGGCCTGCTGATAAAAGATAAACGGCAGGGAATGGAAGATATGGTGACCCGTAACGGAGGGCACCTTCAGGTCAGTTTTGTGCATTCCCGTTACCAGAACGAGGAAGTGGCGATTTGTGTGCTGGTGGATATCAGCGCACGTGTGCAGCTGGAAAGCTCGTTACAGGATGCGGCACAGGCGGCAGAGCAGGCTAACCAGTCGAAATCCATGTTCCTTGCCACGGTCAGTCATGAGCTGCGCACGCCGCTGTACGGTATTATCGGTAACCTGGAGCTGTTACAGTCCATGGCACATTCGCGGGATGCCCAGCGCCTGCTCGGCACGATGAATAACTCCTCCTCATTATTGCTGAAAATTATCAGTGATATTCTCGACTTCTCCAAAATTGAATCCAAACAGCTGAAAATTGAGCCGAGAGAGTTTAACTTCCGCGAACATATTCATTTTGTGGTGGCAAACTACCTGCCGCTGGTGGCGAAAAAACACCTTTCACTGTACTGCTTTATTGAAAAAGATGTGCCGGAGCTGGTCTGTAATGATCCGGTGCGGATGCAGCAGGTGATCGCCAACCTGTTTAATAATGCGATTAAATACACGCATGTCGGGATGGTGTGCATTCATGTCTATGTCTGCGGCGAATATCTGCATGTGGATATTCAGGATACCGGCGGCGGTATCAGTGAGGATGAACTGCGCCAGTTATTCGACCCGTTCTATCAGATTATGCCGAACACGGACAGCCCGTCGCAGGGTACCGGGCTGGGGCTGCCTATCTGTGAAAAGCTGATTTCACTGATGGACGGCGACATGATGGTGGAATCACAGAAAGAGGTCGGCAGTCTGTTCGGGATCCGCTTCCCGTGCTATACCGCCTATCCGTCCGGCCATCATGCGGATATTGTGCCGCTGACTGTACCGCTGGTCTTTGAGTTCCGCAACGGCGTGCTGGCGGATTATATGCAGCGTTACTGGCAGGATATTGCCCCGGCAGCGGTTCCGTTGTCTGAATGCTCAGATATTGCCTGTGCGGTAGTGATCACGGACATGGTGACCCCGGCGATGAAACAGGTGCGTCTGCTGATTGAACTGGATGCCGGTTATACTGACAAACCGGTGCCGATGGGCGGCAATCACTGGCGGCATAATACCCATCAGCTCGACGGGCTGTTTGATTTTGTCTCTGACCGCCTGAATAATCGTCGTCAGGAAGCCGATGATCTGCCGCCGCCGCTGCTGCCGGACAGTCAGCAGGCCGCGCATGTCCGGATCCTGATTGTGGATGACCATCCGATTAACCGCCATCTGCTGTCAGATCAGCTGCATCTGTTCGGCTTCCACACCGCAACGGCGGATGACGGGCTGGATGCACTCGACTTCCTCGAAACCCATGAGGTGGATATTATTCTGTCAGACGTCAATATGCCGAATATGAACGGTTATGACCTGACCCGCACACTGAGAGAGAAGGGGATGACACTACCGGTTATCGGGATCACCGCCAACGCGCTGGCCGAAGAGCGCGAGCGCTGTCTGGCTTCCGGCATGAACGATTGTCTCTCCAAACCGGTCTCGATGCAGGCGTTGCGCACCATGATGCAGCACTACATTCCGCAGGTCACGCCGCCCGGGGCTGAATAACCGGCACATAAAAAAACCGCCGTTCATCTGAATGGCGGTTTTGCATCAGTACTGTAAAACGTTTCCGGATTACTCGTCTCTGTGGCTGTCGATAGTGACAGACGAAAGGTAATTCAGCAGAGCGATATCGTTATCTACACCCAGTTTCAGCATGGCGGATTTTTTCTGGCTGCTGATAGTTTTGATACTGCGGTTCAGTTTACGCGCAATCTCAGTGACCAGATGCCCTTCGGCAAACAGACGCAGAACCTCACTCTCTTTCGGAGACAGGCGCTTATCGCCGTACCCGTTGGCATTCACTTTTTCCAGCAGTTTGGAAACGCTGTCAGGGGTGAATTTCTTTCCTTTCTGCAAAGAGGCCAGTGCTTTCGGCAGATCAGCCGGCGCACCCTGCTTCAGTACGATCCCTTCGATATCGAGGTCCAGTACGGCACTGAGGATCGCCGGATTATTGTTCATGGTCAGCACAATAATCGCCAGGTCAGGATAATGGCGCTTGATATACTTGATAAGCGTGATGCCATCACCATATTTATCTCCCGGCATGGAAAGGTCAGTGATCAGAACATCCGCATCCAGGCGTGCTAAGTTATTGATGAGTGAAGTGGAATCTTCAAATTCACCAACAACATTAACCGTTTCCAGCTGTTCCAGGGACTTTTTTATCCCGAACAGAACAATAGGATGGTCATCAGCGATAATAACATTCAGGTTATTCATACTCTTGGTTACCTTGCTGCAGCAATTCAGTGACAATGGCATCAATTTCCCGGATACCTTCATCCACCTTCATTTTGTTTTTGTCAGCGATACAGCGTTCTATATCTTCACAGCGTGATTTCAGATAATCAAAGTCGAGCACAGCAAAGACCCCTTTGACCCGATGTACTGTCAGCGCCAGTGGCTGCAATTCACTTAATTCTGCTTCCGTGTACATCTTACTTATATCAGGAGGGACTGTGGTGGCAAACAAATCTTTATACGTACTTTGTGCCAGCTGATTTTTATATAACGCAACAACTTCCCCGACGGAAAGCGCTGCTGTATTAATACCCGGATTCCCGGGTAAGAATCTATCATCAAACTCATCCGAAGTTAAGCTTTGTTCGATAAGCAGCGTAATAGCATTCAGAATTTCATCATTGAAATTATAATTACACTCCACCAGGGAAGGCGTAATCATTCTGTGTTCAATAATGTCATTTCGTAAAAAGAGTATTGGTTTTCTCGCTTTCTTATCAAAGTCAGTTACCAGGATGTCATATTCATCTTGCAATAATGCGCGATTTTTATCAAATAAAATTCCGCCGTTTTCAATTATAATTGCGTTAATTATTTCCCGAATACTCGGATTAATGATATTGATCTTAAACAGCGTATCTTCCAGCACCTCTGACGGCTCACCGATCATCTCGGTGGCAGGCAGCGGCAACTCAACAGTGTAGTGTGTACCGATGTCCGGTTTACTGTCTATTTTCAGCTCTCCGCTGAGTTTTTTACATAATAAATCACACAAATAGAATGCCAGCCCCGAGTTCGGACGACCTTCCGTCTCCGCGACCTGAAACATAAACGGATCGTGCAGATTAACGAGATCAGATTGCGGCAGACCGGAGCCGCTGGCGATTATTTCCAATCTGATATTATTATGTTCATTTTTAAATATATTCTTAAGGCGAATAACCAATTTTCCGTATTTTAAATTACTGACGGCGTAATTCAGTAATAATAAAAATATCTTACTGATAATAGGACCGTCACCAATGTAATTTAGCTGCTTATTAATACTGTTATGGAAATAAAGCGGAATGCCTTTGTCATTTATCTGACGTGAGAATTGTTTAACGATATCCTCGACGGTTTGTGACAACAGGAATTCATCATTGGTCGGTTTCCAGTCATCACTTTCCAGATCAGCCAGCAGAATAATATTTTCGATCCACTCACACAGATAACCGGATTCCGTCACCACTTTATCCATCAGCAGGCCACCGACAGGATCAGTCACGTACGGTGCCAGCGTATGCAGGTCATTACCGAGCTGTTTGACCGGCACCACCAGCTCTGAACGGATATTTGACAGCACAGACTGACGGGCTTTGATGCTTTTCTTATACTCACGATCAGACAATTGCAGACGGCGCGCAGTCAGCGCCTCCTGATCCACATCCCGGAACAGAATAAGATAAGTATCATTCATATTACGGACCGGATTCATACTGACTTCATAAACCACGTTATCAATAGTGGTCTGGATCCGGCCCTGATGCTCGCGGGCCATGTCGCGGGTTTTGTTCAGGTCGCTGAGGGTCAGCAGCTGGCTGGCGATGGTATTACTGACCAGCCGTTTATTGGCGGCAAAATCATAAATCGCCAGCCCGATAGGCAGTTGCGCCACAATTTCATTGGTTATCGCTTCGCTGTTTCTGGCCTGGCGGACCAGTGTATTGAGCGGGGAAATGAATCGCTTGCGGATATAAACAAGGCCGCCGACGGAGAGCATGCTGAACAGGAAGACAGAAATTAACAGCCAGATATTGGCTGCCAGCATCTCTTCGGCCAGAGACAGCAGTGAGAGCTGATAAACCACCTGATACGGCATTTCACGCAGACGGTAACTGAGTTTCAGTGACAGGCCGTTAATACTGATCTGCACTGCATTCGGACGATTGCTGAGGGTGTGGGTTTCGGCCGGGATCAGTGACAGATTGGACAAATCCAGATTATCCGGCACCAGGTTATTGACTGGTAAATCAAACGCCACCACGCTGGTCAGCTGACCCGGGTTATTAAACATTGCGCGGTAGGTATAGTAATAGGTTGATTCTGACGGCATCTTGGTAAAAGAGGAGAGGGTTTCCCGCTCATCCAGCGCCGTGGAGTCCGCCAGCATTTCCGCCCGTTTTTCATCGGCACCCAATGTCAGCGGGCTTTCGCGGTAGCGCAGCTCCGGACGCAGGGCAGAATGGGATGTCACCAGCAGCAGACTGTTATCCAGTCCGTTGAGGTAATACACAGAATTAAACTGATTCTCACCGCCCCACAGAATGGTCAGATAATCCGAAAAACGCCGTGCGATGGCGTAGGTCTCATCATTGGTCTGGCCGAACAGGATGGCATCCACAACCGGCACACGGCTGTCAATCCAGTAAATATCATTCAGGATTTTATGCGGCGGAACGAGCTCAGGCCGTTTCTCTGTGTCCGTGGTATTGGCGAGCCGGAACAGCTCAGCGGACTGATAGCGGTACGTTTCAACCTGATGTTCTATCCGGCTGCTGAAACTGTAGAGGGCGCCTTTTTTGCTTCCCAGCCAGGCATCGTAATAGTTATATCCGTATAAAAAGAGAGATAAGACTAATAACGAAACAAATGATGCATAAAAGCCGGGTATCGCATAAGGCTTGGTATGTGACTGTCTGTACATATGTTCCGTTGCGACCTTATAGTAAGTACTTGACTGTAAATTCACCGGGAATTAATTCTATCATACTAATTCCCGTCACAATAACAGCAGTATTCCGCCGCAGGGCCGGTATGATGCACGAATGTTGAGCAGGAAGACAAAAAAATCGGATTTTTTTGCATATAGGGGTAGACAGGTTCCTCATTTTTCAGCATAATCGCGCCCCATGGAAGGATGGCCGAGTGGCTTAAGGCAGCGGTCTTGAAAACCGCCGACGGGAGACCGTCCTAGAGTTCGAATCTCTATCCTTCCGCCAAATTCGCCGGCTTAGCTCAGTTGGTAGAGCAACTGACTTGTAATCAGTAGGTCACCAGTTCGACTCCGGTAGCCGGCACCATATTAAACCCGTTAACTCTCAACCAGTTAGCGGGTTTTTCATTTGTGCTCACCAACCACACTCAGGGTCGGGTGGGACATATTTGGGACATCCTCACCAAAAACAGCATCGATTTGCTGCGCATGCTGGCTCAGATGACCTGGTGCCAGGTGAGCATACCGGCGTACCATTTCTATTGATTCCCATCCCCCCATTTCCTGCAATACGGACAGCGGTACTCCCGCCTGAATTAACCAGCTCGCCCATGTGTGGCGAAGGTCGTGAAAACGGAAGTTTTCTATACCGGCACGTTTAAGTGCAGTCCTGAACGCAGTATTACCGTCAACGCGCATTTTTCTGACAACCGGAGTCATTGAGCCGTCAGATCTGTTTTTAGCCTTCGTATGCACAAAAACATACTTTGTGTGATTGCCTATCTGCTCACGCAGGACGCGGCACGCAGTGTCGTTAAGAGCAACACCCAATGCTTTCCCTGATTTGGTCTGATCCGGGGGAATCCACGCTACTTTTCTCGGCATATCTATTTGTGACCATTCCAGGTTAATAATATTGGAGCGCCGCAGGCCGGTAGCCAGAGCAAATGTCACAACAGATTTAAGAGGTTCACTGCATTCATCGATCAGGCGTTTTGCTTCCCGTGGCTCGAGCCATCGGACCCGGTTATTCTTCGGTTTTGGCACCCGGATATTCGGGGCTTTATCGAGATACTTCCAGTCGCGTTCAGCGGCGCGGAGCAGTGACTTGATGAAAGCCAGGTAAGCAGATTTGGTTGCTACAGAAACCGGCTCTGATTTTTTACTGACTGCGCGCCGCTTCCTGCCGGAAATATGCTTTTCCCAATTTTCTTTCAGCTTCTGATTTTTCAGCTTACTGACAGCATCATAGATTTTAATCTCATCAATATCTGCCAGGTGCATCCCTTCAAAGTGATCGAGCCAAAACAGTATTTTGGTTTTATCATCATCAAGAGATTTTTTGCCTGATTTTTCCTCGAGCCACCGAGTACAGGCAACCTCAAAAGTTACCTTCGGAGTTTCACCCAGTGAGCTTACGCGCCACAGCTCGGCCTTTCGTTTATCATGCAACTCCTGCGCTTGTTTTTTGTCCGTTGTACCAAGCGACTCCTTAATTCTTTTACCATTGTGCGAGTAACTGGCGTACCATATCTCGCCTCTCCGGAAGATTGACATATCCTTTCCTCTTCCGCACTAATCACGCTTTCCGGCGTATTGTGCATTTTGTAGTTGATGGCTGCAATGCAATTTGCACGGGTAAACTGCCACGGCGATTTGGGCTTAAGCGGATCTTTTCTTGAGCCGGACAGCCTGCCGGAATCAATCCATTTTTTCAGGGTAGGGTAAGATATTCCCATGAAGGCACAGGCTTCACGGCTATCCATCGGGTAGGCGTCTACCGTCGGCCAATATAAAGTTAGGGCTCTGCCTCTGGTTAAAGTGGGTTTAGTTGCAACCCCCATACTTCATCCTCCTGCTGTATCGTACGCACGTAATACCCGGGCACTTTCTTCTCAGAAAAGCACGGGCGATTAATTGGTTTGAATTTCGGTGTGTATTTGTCGAGTATTGCGGTGTGTTGTTCGTCTGATGTGTGCTGCATTAATTCCGTCAGGCAATCCCTTGCTATTCGTCTGCGTCCGTTCTCTGCTTTCTGTGGCGTTATAACTTAACGCTTTTGTCTACCTGCTCATCCCTGCATTACGCTTCATCCTAAAACGGAACATCATAGTCAAAATCCATCGGTGGCTCATTCCGTGCTGGAGCTTGCTGCGTCTGCGGCTTCTGGCTTCCTGCCTGATTGTTGCTGAAATCCAACTGGTTCACGATAATCACCGGCGCTGATCGTTTATTGCCATCCTGACCTGTCCATTCCTCCATGATGAACTCGCCAGTAACCGTCACCTTCATTCCTTTTTTCAGGTGTTCTGGCAATTTCTCAGCTTTCGCGCCGAACATTTTACAGGTAACCCACGATGTCTTTTCGTGCTCGCCATATCCCTGTTTCACCGGCAGGCTGAACGATGCAACGGCTTTCCCTGCCGGAGTCCATCGTTGCTCACAATCCTTTCCGATATTACCGCTGACTGTAATTACGTTAATTGCCATTTATGCCGCCTGCTTAAGTTCGTTGATCCTGATGCCGGTGAGTCGTTTACATTCATCCTGCTTGTCGCTGCCGTTCAGCATTTGCCACACTTTTCTGTATTCAGCCTCAATCGTCTTTGTGTCACTTGTGACATTAAGAAATTCGGTATAGTCACCCAAAATCTGCTCTGGATTACGTGGAACAACATCGTGAACCTCTGCGTCAGCATCAATCGCAGTTTCTTCGGTAGGAATACAAAATGCCTGGAAAGCTGCGTATTTATAGGCGATAGACATTGCTTTGTTGGTTGCCTTGTCCCCGCTATCCATAGCTTCGCCAAAGGTGGTCACTGTGTGTTTGCTGCCGTCTTCCGTGGCAATGAAATCAAACTCAGCCTTCACCACGACATAAAATAAGGTACCGCCTTTTTGTGTCTGTCGCTCCGTGACAGAACGCTCCATAATGCGGGGAAGGATAATCAGGCCATGCTTAACCAGCGCCGGGGCAAGTGCGTTGTATACAGCGTCGATACCCCTGAACATAAACCCCTGTTGTGAATTCCTGCTCCCTTTTTTGATGCCTGTCTCAGCCAGTTCCTTGGCTACGGCACTTATTGCCTTATAGACTTCAGACATGATTAATCCCCCAATCTCTGGCCGGGGCGTGATTCCGCACGCCCACCGCCGTAATAATCAACACCGCCGACACCGTTAGTTTTTCCATGTTCTGTCCTCCATTCTCTCCACGCCTGTGTCTCAGCAGCATTCCGTGCTGCTTTGATGTTTTCAGGTAGTGGAGGGTAGCGAAGGGCAGTGATGCGGCAGATGTTGTGAAGTGTCTCGGCAACCCGTTGCTCTGACAGTGAAGGCTCTCCGGTCGGTTTTCCCCGCCGTTGCAAATCCATTTGCTCAATTGCTGATTTCAGGGCGTGTTGATAATTTTCATCATACGTCCCACCGGAGCCTGAACGTTTCCCTATACGGCGTGGATATTCCATCATGTGAATTCTCCGCTTAAAAATTCTACCGGTACCCGTCCGTTTGGCAATCCGACACTTTCACGAAACCAGTAATCATCCTTTTCTTTCTGCTCTCGTTTTCTGCGCTGTTCGGCAATCCGTTGCCGTTCTACCTGAGCATCCTGTATTGTGTATGTGTTCATGCCGGTAGCCTCATTCTGCACTGATGTAGAATACGGTTTGTCTTGGCATTCTCCCTGCGCCAACGCCATTCCGACACAATCTGCTCAATCTGCTTTTCATCCATGTCAGCCTGATTGAACAACTCAATAACCTGTTCCTTGGTGTGTTTTTGTTTTGCAGTCATCAGCGACATATCTTTCTCCCGTAAGCTCTCATCTGTAATTGGTTAGCCAGATCCCAAATGCGGGACTTTCCGGTGGATATCGCTACCCTTGCCGCACATCGGGCAAGGCGTAAAAATGGCATAGAGATGCACGCCACGTCAGAACCGCACGCAGCGCGACAAGGTTTAGTTTTCATGTTGTTTACCTACGGATATACCTGAAAAATAAAGGATATATTTAAATTTTATTGATGCTGATTAAAATATATTTAGTGATAACAATGAGGAGCAGATTATGGAGGCTTTTGCTTTATTACCTTTGATTACAGCAACCATTCCTGGCGGTATCTTTTTTCTTTCTGTCTCATTTATGTTTGTTTCCTACTGATGGACATTAAGGCAGTTATATTCCAACTGCCTTTTCCATAAATTAATGGCGCATAATTTCACTCTGGCACAATGCCCGCTCCCCGGATATAGTTAGAAAAACTAAGGAGAGCAGTTATGAATTTAACCCCTGAACAACTCGAGACGATCATTGAGAAAGCTGTAGAAAAAGCTATAACCAAGTCATTCATCAGGTATCTGAAATTAACTATCGGGATTCCTGTTGTTGTCTTTATCTTCCTTGCGGTAATCGGATATTTCCTTTATCCGAGGTAATTCCTCTTATACACATCCCTGTGCTACGTGATGAATGAATAGTTATCCCCGTATTGCGAGAAAAGTTAAAATTTCAGTAAAATCGTATATTATTTTATGCTAAAATATCATTCATATGTTCAATAAACTATGGAGATATAATGAGTGAGCTAATAAAAAAAGTAATTTTTCGATTCATAAAAGCTCCTAAGGTAATAAATAATTTCGATGATGAAGAACGCGCATTACTGATATATTTTCTTAATGGAAAATACAAAAAAAGGAAAATCAGAATTTATAAAAAAGCAGCAAAGCGTTTGATTGATAAAGATGTTTTGGAAGTTGTTGAATCCAGCGTCCGCCCCGGGGTTAATCTAATTAAGATATCAGACTGTTACTATTCTATTCTGAAGCAGAAAATATAAATTTCAGATTACTGACTGGTGGCTCGTATCCTGGGCTGTCAGACGCCAAGACGCCCGATATATTTCAGGTAATCAAAAATGCTTTTATCTGTTGGCTCTATGTTCTCATTGTTGCACTCTTTGCAGCAGCTTCCGGCATACGCCTCTGCCTGAGCAACATGTGATGAGCTCAATTCAGTCGATGCAGTACTTATTGCTACACGTCATATCCATCTCCTGTTTTATTTAACCTAACATCCACCGTAAATGTGATGGGGTGAAGTGTCTGCTTTTAACCATATCAGATGAGGTGCCGTGTGTTACAGATAGAAATCCGTTAAGATGCTTTTAGCCCTATAAAATGAGATAAATAAGATGAATAATGAAGTGATTGCAAAGCGTCTGGACGCGCAGCATATTTTGCTAAAATCAATTTTTGACGCGCTGACTACCGAGCAAAAATCCGAAATTGAGAAAAATATTAAAAGTTTGAGTCAGGCAGCAAGGTACCCGCACATTCTGGAGTCATTTGATGAGCCAGAAGATGCAGAGAAAGCAGCACTGGACTTGCTCTACCTTAAGTAATACTTGGTCAGCCCATTCATAGGATGGGCTATGCTCTGGCCGTGATACCAAATTCTGTTTTTGGTTTTGACTTATATCGCTTAGTTGAATACAGGGCAGTTGTGTTTAAGCAGCAGTTGTCCGGTGAATCATAAACTGGGGTGCTGCATGCGGATGTGGCTTTTTCTACTCGGCTCATTGGGCTTTTGTCCGGTTCAGTTCTGAATATTTCCTCCAACTTCATTTTTACATTTTTGGTGGCAATCGCTTCAGCCTTTCTCCTGGCGTGACGCCTGTTTGCTGAGTTGCCACGTAAAAATTCAGGCTTGCGTGATTTTTTCACTATGATTATTGCCATATTTCCTCCAAACAGTCGGCTTTGGCGATTGGTACAACCATGTGTTGCTTCAATCCCGAAACCTTCTGAGAAGGCTGACGCTTTATCAGCGTCACCGTTCTGACAGCCAATACACAGCTCGCTATCATCGTTTTTAAAGAACATCAACGTGCTGTGTTCCGTTGATGGATATGATGATATGCATTTGACGCAAATGCGTCAAGCGCATATTTTGGCTTGGGTAATGTTAGATAAGATTTAAGATATTTATATTATTGATTTTATTTGGGATTTGTCTTTTTTAAAATCGTCAAAATCTGGCGTAGATCACATGGGGTGGAACAAAAAATATACAATTATTTTCTGTCCAAGCGCTGCTGTGGATGTTATTGTTGAATAAATATACAGAGGTGATGAATGAGTGACGAACGAGAACTGATTTACAGTGAAGTATGCAGAGTAACAGGCAGAGCGGCTATTATGTTACTGGATTCACGGCAGATGATAACGAAAGGAAATATCAGGCAATTGCTGTACTCCCATAAAGAACAAGAAATAGACAGATTTATGAATGAGGTTTATGAGGTTGCTATCGACCTGATGAGCGATAATTGATATAAAAAAGCCCTCGCGGGTAGGGCTGGGGTTATGCTGCCCTTCACCTATGCGTTCACCGCCAGGATAGCCCTGCCAACTTTTATCACTGTCATATCCTTATTATGTATTTCTACACCTACCACCTTACTCTAAAATATGTCATCAGGCTGTCAGCCAAAGAATCGATGATTTGCATCTTCATCAATAATTTTTATTGCGTCAGAAAAACTGCCTATCATTCGGCCGTCGTAGTGTCGCCATTCATTATTCTCAGTAGACCAGAACAGAGACCACGAGTTGCTGTTTCTGTTGTTTGTTATTTTGGCCAGCATTTCTTCCGCACGTCCGGTGCTCCAGGACAGTTGTCTAACCTCGAAAATGATTACGCTATCGTCTTCAATACGATACTGAAGATCATGTTCATCCCGGATATGCTTTGGTGGACGACGCTTTTCCATGAAATAGTTCATACATTGTTTAATTTGTACGACTTCAGTGTCATTGAATGCCATAGTTTGTCCTTAGAACTCGTTTGATTATCAGTACTGGTTTATGATTGTTCGCACTTATCGATAAATTTAGTCGGTTTTACAATCGCAGCCACATAATGCATTTTTTCCACTTCACGTGGGTCAACTGTGATTGGCGGGTGAGTATTGTTGACGCTGGTGAATTGGTAACTACCATCTCTGGTTTTATTCAGTATTTTTACCATGTTCTTACCTTCAACAGTGCGCACAAAGACCTCATCGCCGGATCTGACTACTGTGTTGGGCTCAACAACCACATACTCACCTGACTGAATCCTGGGCCACATACTGTCACCCTTAACTTTGAGGGCATAAGCGTCCTTATCATCGCTGTAAATTTGAACCCATCCCTCAAGGGCCTCTATCATATCCACTGCGCCATCAATCCCCAGGAATGCTTCCCCAACTACTTTAACCATGCCATTGGGGACGAATCCAACAAACTCAACATTATCATCTTGTTGCTGTGTAGTGGTATCGGAGAATAGGTCGGCTACCGTGACACCAAGAGCAGCCGCAATTTTTGTTAATGTGCTCTCGGAGTAGCCTTGGATATTCCTTTCAAGGCGAGAGATATTCCCCACGTCGCTATCAATAGCAGTGGCTAATTGCAGGATTGTTAATCCCTTCTGTTTTCTGAGAGCTCTAATTTTTGTTCCTATTTTCATATTATCATTCAACTTTATTTATGCGTCTCACACAAAGCGTATTGCGCATATCAAAGTATATGGTAATATGCGTATAGCGCATTCAAGGTGGAGTGAGATATGCAAATAACGCCTTTAAGGAAAATTCGTTTGGAAAAGCAATTAACAATTGCAGAGGTGGCGGCCGCAATTAACTACGATGTCGGGAACCTCAGTCGTTTGGAGCGTGGCGCTCAGACGGCATCACTTGAGATTGCTGAAAAATTGGTGAAATTTTACGAAAAAAAAATCACTGAAATGCAGATTTTGTATCCGCAGAGGTATATGTAGTTACCCTGGTTCTTTAACAATCGCAGAGCTGTTAGCTGCTACGGAGTCACTGATAAAGTGACGATTTACATATAAAACTACCTCACAGGATGTGAGCTACGGACTATCTATACCAAAAGGAATTTACATTATGGAAAATGCAAATCCACGCAAATCGTTCAACCGGTTTGTGTCAAATCATCTGATGACAACCGCTCATCAGGCAATCAGAAACACCACACAGACGGTCGTTGCAAAACTACTCGGTGTTCACGATTCAACAATCCTGCGCAGAACAGAAAAGTTACCGGAGATATGCGAGACATTGGCCGCAGCCGGTATCAGGGATTTTGTTTTGCCTGGCGAAAGAAAAATCAGTGAGGAGGAGTATCGGTTTCTGTGGAAGCAGATTGGTGAACTCTCTCAGATGAGAATCAAAGAAAACGCCCCGACTGTTGGAGCAGCAGAGGCGCATTAAGAAAAGCACTTAATATTTACACAGTATCAATAGCCAGTATTGTTGAAAAAAGGGAAACATAAAGTTTCCCTTTTTTGATACAGCAAATAACGGAGTAATTATACATGAAAGTAATTACAAAACAAAGATATGGAGGTCGCTATGAATACAGCGGAAGTGTATGAATTCCCTGTTAAGCAGGAGCAACCACGAGTGGCAGACCTGGACGATGGTTACACTAAACTCGCCAACGAACTGCTGGAGTCTCTTTCATGCTGCAATCTGACAGCCAGACAGTTCCGGGTAATGTTGGCACTGATCAGAAAAACATACGGGTTCGGGAAGAAAAATGACCGGATAGCAGATTCTCAGCTGTCAGAAATTACCGGCCTGTCCCGTCAGAACGTTAACAAGGCAAAGAACGAATTAATTTCAATGAATTACATCGTGAAAGATGGCAATAAGATTGGTGTTAACAAGGAGGTTTCGGCGTGGAAAAATCAACTTAGAGACACTGTCTCTAATCTGGAGACAAAAAAAGTCTCTAAGTTAGAGACAAATGGTGTCTCTGGTTTGGAGACACACAAAAGAAATACTTTAAAGAAAAAAGAAAATATATATACCCCTATATCCCCTAAACCTGAGAAATCGGCCAAGCCAGAACCCTTTGATGCAAATGCACACCCGCTGCCTGACTGGTTGAGCCGAGATACCTGGGTGAACTGGGTTACCTACCGGAAAGATCTGAAAAAACCGATCAAGACAAAACAGACACTAAACGGGCTGATATCCAGGCTGACTAAATTTTACGAGGCAGGGTATACACCTGAGAGCGTAATCGACGAATCGATATCAAACGGCTGGACTGGCTTGTTTATGCCGAAATCACCACCAACACGGCCGCGCATTGTCCGGCCTAAGCGTGTTCAGCAATTCATACCGGAGGACTTCTGATGGCAACAGCAGCACAGACTCTGGCGAGGTTTAACCGCATGAAGCCGGAGCACATCAAGCCAAAATTCACGAATGCCGCTGAGCTGATGGCGTGGCAGCGTGAGCAGGGCGCTATCGATGCGAAACGGATTGCTGACGAAAACCGTGTGGCTCGACTGCATAAAATCATGGGGCGTTCCGGTATCAGCCCGTTACACCAGGAATGCACGTTTGAGAACTATCTGGTGACAACGCCGGAACAACAGCGGGCACTCAGTAAATCACAGCAGTACGCATCTGAGTTTGGTAAATCATTTGGCGGATTTATTTTCAGCGGTAATCCCGGCACCGGTAAAAACCATCTGGCAGCGGCTATCGGCAACCAGATAATCCGGAACGGGAAAAGCATTCTGATTGCCACTCTGCCAGACCTGATGATGCGTGTCCGTGAGACATACCAGAAAGGGGCAAAAACTACTGAGTCGCAGCTGATCAGCGACCTGTGCGAAGTGGATTTACTGGTGCTGGATGATGTTGGCGTGCAGCGCAATAACCTGAACGAAGAACTGATTATTTTTCAGGTGGTAGATCGCCGGTCATCGAACAAGAAGCCGGTAGGTGTGCTGACCAATCTCAATTTTGACGAACTGGCAAAAGCATTGGGTGATCGGGTTATTGACCGTCTGAGAATGGGATCGCCGACCGTTATCAATTTTACATGGGAAAGCTTCCGCAGGCAGGTTAAGTAGCGTCATAACCCAGGACAGAAGACTTTTTGAAATGATTGGAGCGGCCAGCGGGAATCGAACCCGCATCATCAGCTTGGAAGGCTGAGGTAATAGCCATTATACGATGACCGCAATGGTGGGTCGTGGGAGGCTCGAACTCCCGACCAATTGATTAAGAGTCAACTGCTCTACCGGCTGAGCTAACGACCCGATGAAATTAAAATACACCCGTAAGAAACTAACGGCAACCGATAACCTCAGGAGGCTGAATGCAAAAACAGACATTCCTTCTCAGGAATATACAGATACTCAGAAATCTCAAGGCAGAGCTCGACAATCTCCCGCTTAATGAAGAATTCCCCCTCGAAGTAAAAATATCCGACCCGAAACGAACTCTTCCCCAAAACGACATGTTCCACGCACTGTGCGGTAACGTAGCAGAGCAGGGCATCATATGGGCTGACAATACGTGGGGATTGCAGGACTGGAAATGTATTTTCGTCTCCGGACATGCAAAGGCTACCTGCCGTGACGGGACGCTTATTCCGGGACTTGAGGGAGAGATTGTACCGCTGGCAAGAGAAAGTACCGCAAACATGAGTAAGAAGCGCATGACAAGCTTAATCGAATATTCGCAGGCGTGGGCTATAGGTGAAGGTATAAAACCCCGCGCCGCACGATACAGGTTTAATCATTACGGACATCAGGAATAGGAGCAGGACGTATGAAAGAACCGCACATACACCGACTTCTCACCAATGACGAAGCCGATAATCTCTGCATTTACTACAGGCGTAAGGGATATAACCCGGTGAAGTCACTGAATATCAATCCTCAGTATTTCGACGTCACTGTGTATCTGCCGGTAGTCAGATATCTGAAACCAACACCACAGGCAATGATTAACAGGATGTGGCGATGAATGACGAACAATTCAAAGTATGCGTTGACATAATCAGGGCATGTCGCGATCTGGATTCGTTCACCAATCACGAGGCTGGGCTGCACACGGGGAACTCAGCAGAGTTCATTAAGTGGTTTACCAACAAAATGCTGTATATCGGATGTTTGCGAAAGGTTGGTACAACGAGGCATAACCGCCATGTGAGTCCGTTATTTGCTATATCGCCGGATGCTGTCACCAGGCTGTATCGCTACGTTTGTGATTTCCGTGGTGAGTTAATGCCGGGTGGTGAGCAGAGTGAGAGAAAGCGAATCGAATTTTGCGGAAAGGTGGTCAGCAAAGCATACATTGAGCCGGGGTTCGGTCGGTCAGATGTTACCTGGTTCGACTCGCTAGTGCAGGGAGTCAGGAGAAGAAATGGTAAAGCCCGCCGGAGCGGGCGACTGGTGTCAGCGGACAACTAAAACTGAGGTTTTGGCATAACGGACGACTGCCGCAGCAGTGGAGCCGAGTAGATAGGTAGAAATACTCGGACGACGGGAGCCGATGATAATCAGGTCTGCACTAATAGCTTCGGCACGTTCAAGTATTTTGTCTTTTGGGCGACCAATTACGATATATCTGTCTGCTCTGTCCTCCGGCAAACTGAATTTCCTGATTATCTCGCCTAATTCTTTCTTTGTGGAATCTATCAGTCGCTTTTCCAGATCCGCGACAGACAAACCACTTTCAAAACCACCATATGGGAATGCTGGTATAACCGCAAGAAAATGGATACGGGCATCTTCAAGTTTAGCGAGGCTTTCAACATGAGGAGTAACCATATCAGTGAGTTCTTTTTCCCATACATCAATCGGAACAAGGATATTTTTGTACATAGTTCCTCCGATATTCATTATTCACTCAGATTAATAATAGACCAGATTGGCTAAAAAGTGAGCATAAAACGTTCAGCAGTTATTAATCAATGATCTTCGGAAAAAACTCCACTTTGCACCTAAAGCATGGTGGGTTCGCGTAATTATTTATTACAGGGGAGGGTTTGATGAACTGCGCAATATGCGGCGAAGGACTGGCCGACGATGAAGTTTATGTTTGCGACCAGTGCGCCGGTGAATGTCCGCATCTGGAAGTAGTCGAGAAGATAAAAGGAGATGGTGAGAGTGGCAAAGCAACCGCGGCGAAAATGCCTGATATGCCGAGAATGGTTTCACCCGAAATTCAGTAACGAATGGTGGTGCTGTCCGGAGCATGGCGCTGAGTTGGCTATAAAGCGACGAAGCAGGGAAAGGGAAAAGGCTGAAGCCAAATTAAGAAAGGAGCAGCAGCAAAAAGAACGTGAAGCAAAAGATAAATTAAAAATCAGCAAGTTAGCAGTAAAACCCACCTCATATTTCCGGCAGCAAGCACAAACAGCGTTTAACCAATTCATCAGACTCAGAGACCGCGATGAACCATGCATCAGCTGTGGTGAACCTAATCCGCCTGATTTACATGGTGGACAGTGGGACTGCGGTCATTTTCTGTCTGTAGGGTCACATCCTGAGCTGCGGTTTGAGGAGCGAAATGCCTATAAGCAATGTAAATCATGCAATGCGGGGGCCGGTAAATTCTCACACAAAAATAATACTGTAACGCAGAAATACGAGTTACGGCTGATTGAAAAATTTGGACAGGAGTTAGTTGACTGGTTACGCGGTCCGCATGAGATACCGCACTGGAAGCGGGAAGACTATATCCGTATACGCGATGAGTACCGTGCGAAAGTGAGGGAGTTAAAGCGTAAGACCTGAAATTACACCGATACCTGAACACTACGGTAATCAGGCGACACTGGCGACTGAGTTGAAAATAAACCGGTACACAGTCAGGACGTTTCACCGGGATACCTGGTGCGAAGCGTACATAATCTACATCGGTGTGCTTATGACCGAGTTCGAGATGAAAGGCATACAGGAGTGAGAACAATGAGAGAGAAACATTGGAGCAACACTACTCTTCAGGGCAACTATACGGGAAGCGTCATTTCTGTTTTATCGGAAGATATTAAACCTCATAGCCTGCAAAATAACGAGGTAATGTATGCGTGATATTCGCCAGGTGTTAGAACGGTGGGGGGCTTGGGTTGTTGATAATCAGGAATCAGTATATTGGTCACCAATTGCTGCCGGGTTTAAAGGGCTGATCCCTGAAAAAGTTAAGAGTCGTCAGCAATGTACTGATAATGATGCACTGGTGATATCCGGCATTATGGCAAAACTGAACATCCGCAACAGCGATATGCATGATCTGCTTTTTGATTACTATGTTTTCGGTAAGACGTTTATTCAGTTGGCCAAGAAATACGGGTGCTCAGACACTCACATAGGGAAAAAACTCCAGAAGGCAGAAGGGCTGGTGGAAGGAATGCTCATAATGGGAGATGTAAAACTGGAAATGGACGGTACATCACATCATGGAGGTATGCGGACATTTATGAACAAATTACATGATTTAAAAATTAATGCTTTACGATCGTAAAAAAGACGCTATTGTGATCAGAGTTATTTCTGTGTCATATTGATTACAAACTGAAACCCCGTTTTTACGGGGTTTTTTTATGTTGATAAACAGATAAGATAATTGGTTAAAATCAGTCGTGATTTACGTGTAGTGATACGTAACATCTGAGGGATAAAATAATAAAGTTTGCTATTTATGATCATCTGTGGCTTAATGGGGTCACTGGTTTGGAAGTACAGGCCTATTTATGCTAGTCAGTTTAAAGTCGTTCACCATTTAGCGTTATCCTCGATACCACTTCATTGCGAATTCCTTCTAATTAATTCCCATAAGTAAAAATAAAAAACAAACCTCATATGCCTTATGGCAATCAAAAAATTAAAGGAAATTCTATGTCTAATACAATGACTGGTTCAGTAAAATGGTTTAACGAATCGAAAGGTTTTGGCTTCATCTCTCCGGCAGATGGTAGCAAAGATGTGTTTGTTCACTTCTCTGCGATTCAGAGTGACAGCTTCAAAACATTATTTGAAGGTCAGAATGTTACCTTCAATATTGAAGACGGGGCAAAAGGTCCGTCTGCATCAAATGTGGTGGGTCTCTAAGGCGCACCAATGATAATAGCACTGTTTTTTCAGTGCCCCTGTTGCAGTGGAACACAATACCGGACTTCGCACTTTGATGTTTCTGCATCAAATCCGCATGGTGCAAAATGCATTTTTTGTAAAACGGTGATGCTGTTGTCCAGGCAATAGAAAAACTAAATTCCAAGGCCTGATAATATTATCAGGCCTTTTTATTATGCAGTAATTATTACTTATCAGGAAAAAATGTATTCTCTGAATAAATTTTCTATCAGGCTTCTTCACCCAAGGTACATTTTAACCTGGATTGGTATCCTGTTGCTTTTCTGTTTGGTTCAGATGCCTTATCCATGGCTTGTGTTTTTAGGCGATAAGTTAGGTCGTTTTTCTGGTTTGTTCCTGAAAAGGCGGGTATCCATAATTAAAAAAAATTTAGAATTATGTTTTCCTGACAGAAATAAAATCCAGATAGAGAGTATGGTTGCAAGCAACCTGTCATCTTTAGGGATTGCATTATTTGAAACCGGTATTGCCTGGTTCTGGAATGACAAAAAAATTAATGAAATATTTAGAGTAACGGGTTGTGATAACTTTAATGATGTATATGACAAAAATAATGGTGTTTTAATTATTGGTATTCATTCCATGTCGCTGGAACTTGGGGGCAGAGTTATGGGGCTGTGTTTTCCTGTAAATGCTATGTATCGTCCCCACAACAATAAAGCAATGGAGTATATACAAACAAGATGCCGAAGCCGTTCCGGAAGCGGGATGATCGACCGTAAGAATCTGAAGTTTATGGTATCGGAACTAAAACGCGGGCAGGCTATTTGGTTTGCTCCGGATCAGGACTTTGGAACTAAAGGTACTATCTTCGCCCCTTTTTTTTCGGTAGCTAATGCTTCTACATCAAAAGGAGTGGCAGCTATAGTCAAATTATCGAAGTCGCCGATACTTACTGCAACGATGATAAGAAATAATGAAAGTGGTAAGAGGCCTTATGAATTAATAATTGGTAAAGAAATTGCTGATTTTCCGTGTGGAGATGACCTGGAAGATGCTGAGAAACTAAATCAGATTATTGAGGCAGAAATCATGCATGCTCCGGACCAATACTTGTGGGCACACAGAAGGTTTAAGACCAGACCTACGGGAGAAAATTCTCTGTACAAATAAGTTACAAAGATTGTCATTGAATGATCTCTGTATCACATTGCTTATAAACAAAAACTTCGTATTGCGAGTTTTTATACTCATGTTGATGAAGTTGATTATTTATTGTAATCACGTGTAAGTAAGACAGTTAAAGAAATAGAATGTGGTAAACTGTATAAACACATTTCATATCAGCTGACGTTTAGCAAGTTCCGTACCTTCGGTTCTTTATTTTTGTATTCTATAAAAAATAGATGTGATGTTGAAGAGGGAAACCTCAGGAGCCATCATGTCAGGGTTGAGCCAATCAAAGTTAATAAGTCGGTTGCTTCAGTGGATCAGCAGTGCGGCACTGTTACTTTTGGCAATTATATTGATTGTTTTTTTGATAAAAGAAACAATTATCCTTGCTGCTTTGTTATTTAAAAAAAATGACCCGGTGTCGCTGTATTCATTAGTTGATGGGATAATTATATATTTTTTATATTTTGAATTTATTGCATTAATAATCAAGTACTTTCAATCAAACTATCATTTTCCGCTGCATTATTTTTTATATATAGCAATAACAGCGGTTATCAGACTGGTAGTAGTCGAACATAAACAACCATCATTATTAATCGTATATTCAATTACAATTCTGATATTAGTATTTGCTCTTTATGTAGCTAATACTGAAAAACCAATTCTTAAAAGAAAAAAGGTAAACTGCGAAGCTGAGTAATATCAGGTAAATAAAAAATCCGTGCCAAGACGATGTGGTATAGTAGTGTTGTCAATACCGTGCCGTTGGCTCAGTCTGGGAGCTGACTTTACAACCGTAAGGTTATCTTCTTTACCGGTGAATCAGAGAAATGAGCGGCACTCACGGGACTATGTTCCAGAGGAGTATCTATGTTTAACCCGTTTCAATTTGATACAGTGTTCCGTTTATTTCAATGGTTATCAGTTTCTGCTTTGCTGGTGTTAGCCATTGTGTTGATGGTTGTTTACTTTGCATAAATCACATTTGAAGTATGTGTAAAACTATCCACAGATTACTTGTGTTATGTAAATGTCAGGAATAAATTGATACAAAACATCACCATCCATAAAACGGCCATTATATTTTAAATTAAAATTTGATTATCTTGTTTTTTGGGGGGCGTATTGATTTTATCTGCTATACTTAAAGAGTAAAAGATGAAGACGGGGAGACTAGGTGCTCCACCAGAGTCTTTTCAGCCTCATCAGTTATGATGGGGCTTTTTATTATGTAAATACGTGTAAAGTCGACATCTCTATTTTTATTTTGTGCCAATATTATTTCTTAACAGAGGGAATTTATTGTGCCTAATATGAAAACAGAAGTAATTGTTGTTCGCCTGACCAAAAAAGAGAGAGCGCTCATGGATGCGGTAAAAACTAAACCACTGCTTTCAGATTGGATGAGAGAATTAGCGCTTGCTGAATTGAATAAACAAGAGGGCTGTAATGCATAATATTCTGTTTTTTTGTTTAAAAAAAGATGTACCAGATCCATGGTGTGGCAGGATCAGTTGTCTGGCTGGATTCTTATGACAGGGAATCAGTAGATTTTTTAATTTTTAAAATACCTGTTAATATGTTATTCCTGTTTTTATAAGTATAAAGAATAACAGGCGGGGTATATGGATTATTATTTAACGTTGACTGAGAGTGATAGTAGTTTTGTTTTACATAAAATTACATGTCAAAAGTTACAGCAGGCTAAAAGTACAGCGTATGTCGGATATTTCTGGGGAGAGCATGCAGCTATTCAGCAGGCTGTTGTTATAGCAAAAGGGCCTGTTGTTTTATGTTCGCTATGCCTGAATCAGGATGATAAAAAACCATAATGATAGCT
Organism: Morganella sp. B601; assembly: GCF_051172335.1. Lineage (NCBI taxonomy): Bacteria > Pseudomonadati > Pseudomonadota > Gammaproteobacteria > Enterobacterales > Morganellaceae > Morganella > Morganella sp. B601. The sequence goes on along the minus strand of NZ_JBPIZE010000003.1, from coordinate 22,851 downwards.
CACATATTCAATTCTGTTGAATCACCGGATAGATCATTAGTTGTGTACGAAAAAACCGCAAACAGCAACCGGGGAAAGAATAAGTATATACCAACAACATAACTAAGATGTATTGTTTACAATTGTAGTGCGTTATTTAGATTAAGAAAGATTGTATAATATTTATTTAAATTCCAAAGGTCGCCTTTTGCGGCCTTTTTCGTTTATATTGCCACTGCATCAATTACCTTATTATCACTTAACATAAGAGCTGTACGCGGTTTTTATCCATGGCAATAATAAGAGCACTGGAATACGACAGGCTCATTACCTAATCCGTATTCGGACACAGTGCTCTTTTTATTGCTTTCCCGCCGCTGGTGGGATTCCGAATAATGCCGCAGCCACCTCACTTTAACCTGTTTAAAACATATAACCCGGTTGCGGGATTTCCCTATCACTCAACATACGGAACACTCCGCAAGGGGTGGATATGCGCATGTCCGACAAATATTCCAGCCCTACAGCATACGCCTGGGGGCTTATAACCTCTGCCTTTGGCATTTTATCTCTGGATCAGTGGGCCATTGTTGCCGGGATCATCTGTACCGTCGGTACGTTCCTGGTTAACTGGTATTACAAACGGAAGGAATTCCAGTTGAAAGCCGGAGAACATCATGAATAAGCGATTGGTTAAAAAGGTCATGGCCGCTTGTGCTGCCGGAGCAATTGCCGGTGCGCTGGTGCTGATCCCCGCATATGAAGGTGTTGAGTATACGCCTTATCGTGATGTGGCCGGAGTGCTCACAGTATGTTATGGCCATACCGGCAGTGATATTCAGCCCGGCAAGCTGTACACGGACGCTGAATGCAAGGCCCTGTTGCACGACGACCTGACGAAAGTCCGGCGCGCGGTTGATCCTATGATCAAAGTGCCGATTGATGACAATACCCGGGCGGCCATCTATTCATTTGCATATAACACCGGAACCGGTGCGTTCTCGCGCTCCACTATGCTGCGCAAACTCAATGCAGGTGATATCGCCGGTGCGTGTGACGAAATTAAACGCTGGACATTTGCCGGTGGCAAGCAGTGGCACGGACTGATTAACCGGCGGGATACGGAGAACGCGGTATGCCACGGAACCCCTTAACGTTGATCATCATTGCTATCATCCTGCTGACTACTGCTTTGTTGGCGGGTTGTTATCTGTATTCACTACCGAATCACTGCAAGCCTCTGCCGGGTAATCCTCTTGATGGTGTGATCCATTATGAGTGTGAAGCGCTATGAACTGGAAAGAAGCGGTAATTGCTGCGCTGTTTATTGCTGCCGCTTGGTGGGTATATGACACCTACCGGGATAACCAGCAACTGAAGGTGAATAACACAACGTTGTCCGGACAGCTGTCAGCACAGCGGACGATAAATACCATCACGCTTTCAGCCGTTGCCATCAGACACCGCGCCGCACTCGACAACATCAAAGCCAAAGAAACTGAGGGCACGGAGAATGTCAAAGTTAAAACCGTTATCAGAACGGAGTTTAAAGACAGTGAGTGTGCTGTTACTCCTGTTTCCCCTGGTGTTGTTGGGAAGTTGCAGCAATACGAAAGAGACATTCGTGCCCGCGCCGGTGGTGCCTATCCCGCCACAGCTGACCGCTGATTGTCCGCTGCCGGTTATTCCGGATGAACTGACATATGGCGGCGCAATCCTGTTGTTGGCCGATGCAATGAAGTCGATAGCAGACTGCAATCACGATAAGCGGGCAATACGGGAGATTGAAGCGGAGAGGATGAAGTAAAAAAAATTGCACCACCCTGAATATCGGAGATGGTGCAACAAAACTTATAGGGACACAGCATTTTCTTATTGTGATAACAGAATAATGAGATAACAGTACAATATTAGACCATTATTGAGATTTGTCGAATTATTTCCTGGTTTATTTGTGTTTTTTAAAATAAATTCTTACAAAATGCGAAATAAAAAGAAAATTCAACTGGTTATCGTGATTAATCTCCGTGTGGCAAAGGTTCATTATTAGGTAAGGTAAACGCAGTGAAATGTAAATCATCCGGGCTGACAACCGGACAGTCCGTAGCAATCTTAGCTGTCTATGTAGTCGTCGCATTTTCTTTCAGCTTTTTCATTTCCTGGTGCCTGCTGCATATCTGGAACTGGTTTGCTGAATCTGCTGGATTCGATTTAGTCATCAGCATCAACTGGGGCACAGTGATTGGCCTGTCCGTAATTTTGTGGGTGATGAGGTCAATATTCGGCAAGAAGGAATAGGTCACTTCGGTGACCTTTTTTATTACCTGAATTTTATAAAACTCTGCAAACGTCATTCATTGAGTGGCGTTGATAGAGATTTATGAAAGTCTGCCGCCATCATGTAGTATCGGGGTACATGCCACAATGGTGAGAAATTGTATGATTCTGCATAATGTGCTTAAAACTATATACATAGACAATGGCGACAATGATTTTTTGAAATATGAAATCATGGGGGAGCACGGTGGCGATGTAACAATAGCGATCGTATCAGCGGAAATTAAGTCAGTAGTTGGCGGAATAGACTGTTATCTGTGGGCTAAAGTCGGAGAGCTAACATTTGAGTACCTTGACCCGCCAAAGAGAGGATCATTCCAGCAGACTGTAGCAATGGAATCTCCACCGGGGAGAAGTATCAGCACCGTAATGCGGGAATGCAAAAAACACAGAGCAACCTGGCAAAGACCGTAACAAATACATAACCCGCTTCGGCGGGTTTTTTATTACCTCCGAGCCGCCGATCTCCTCTGCCACATTAGCCACGACCTGTGCCACTCCTCACGGCGAGCGTGTGGACATCCAGAATAATCGGTAACACCGGGATAAAGACACCCTCATATGCGGCTACACCTGCCGTGGTGGAAGAAATGGTGACATCTGACCTACAAGAGAGGCAATTATGATTACAACAACCATCAGTTACAAAATGACCCTACGCCGGTATATGAAGCCGGTATTATTTATCGCCGCCTTTCTGCCTGGCACATGGTTAGCAAGCCTGTGCTTTAAGAAAGAAATCGTATTTGAAGGGCAGGAGGTTGAATTGCATAACTGAAAAATACGAAGTCACAGCAACCAAAAAGGACGGCACGACGTATCACGGATTGATGACAACGAAAGAGCCACGTGTCACTAACGGACTGATTGGCATTGCCGGTCTGGATGGCTCATGGACATATATCGCACCGAATGAAATCAGCGACATCAGATACATTCCGGTTGTTGAGGAAAAGAGTAAGGAATAATTATGGCGCTCAACGATAAACAGGAAATGTTTTGTCGTGAGTACCTCGTAGACTTGAACGCTACACAGGCGGCTATTCGTGCGGGGTACAGTGATAAAACCGCTAACAGAATAGCCGCTCAATTATTGTCAAAACTTGACATTGGAAAGCGCATTCAGGAGCTGAAATCAGAGCGCGGTGAGCGCCTTGAGGTAGATGCAGATTACGTACTGAAACGCTTAGTTGAAATAGACCAGATGGACGTTGCGGACATTCTCCTTTCTAACGGCGAGATAAAGCCGATTAAGGACTGGCCCAAAGTGTGGCGCATAACACTGTCCGGTATCGACGTTATGGAAATCGCGGGTGATGCTGCCGGGTTGCTGAAGAAAATAAAATGGCCTGACAAGGTGAAGAATCTTGAATTGCTCGGTAAGCACATATCTGTCCAGGCATTCCGTGAGCAGGTTAAAAACGAGCATGATGTTGTCGGCACTCTCTCTGACCTGATGGACGAACTATCGAGCAAATAACATGAAGCCAGAGCATTTAGCGTTACTGCGTAATAAGCAATGGCGTCTGAATAATCTATATTGGATCACCGATAAAGAAGGTCGCCCGGTTCGCTTTAAAATGACGCCTGAGCAAAGTGAGTATTTCGAAGGCATCCACAACCGCAATATCATCCTGAAAGCCCGTCAGCTTGGTTTCACGACAGAGGTCTGCATTATCCAGCTTGATGCGGCAATATTTGAATCAGCCAAGTGCGCACTGATTGCACACACCCTGCCGGATGCAAAACGCCTGTTCCGGGAGAAAATCAAATACGCCTACGAGCGCCTGCCGGACGAAATCAAAGCAGCCAATCCCGCGAGTAATGATTCCGCCGGTGAACTGGTGTTCAGCAAAGGCGGATCAGTTACTGTGTCCGTATCGTTTCGTGGCGGTACGCTGCGTTACCTGCACGTATCGGAGTTCGGGAAGATATGCGCCAAGCAACCAGAGAAAGCCAGGGAGATCGTCACAGGTGCGTTTGAGGCGGTATCGACAGAATGCTTCACGACGATTGAAAGCACAGCAGAAGGTAGGGCAGGTTATTTCTTTGACTACTGCCAACTGGCTGAAAAAGCACTGATGCAGGGGAAGTCACTGTCTCCGCTGGACTGGAAGTTTTTCTTCTTCTCCTGGTGGAAGAATCCGCAGTACGCAATCGACCCTGTTGAGCAGTTACCGCAGCGCCTGACTGACTATTTTGATGAGCTGTCAGGCAAGTACGGAATCACGCTCACCGACCGGCAGAAAGCATGGTACTACGCCAAAGAGAAAACGCTCGGCGACGATATGAAACGGGAATACCCGTCGATACCGTCAGAGGCATTTCAGCAGTCTGTTGATGGTGCGTATTACGCGAAGCAATTCCGCTGGCTGTACGAAAATAAACGCATTGGTGAAGTCCCGGATAACTCACATCTGCCGGTGCATACGTACTGGGATATCGGTGTGGGTGACTCAACGTCAATCTGGTTTGTGCGTGAAGTCGGTGAAGAATTTCACATTATCGATCACTACTCAAACAGCGGAGAAGGTCTGCGGCACTACATGAAAGTACTGAAAGACAAAGGCTATGAATATGCCAGCCACAACGGGCCGCATGATATCGACAACCGCGAGTTCGGTTCAGACGCGAAATCCCGTCGGGAACTGGCGCAGGAAGGGTACGAAATTGACGGGCAAATCTACTCCATCCGCTTTGAGGTGGTGCCGAAGCTATCCGTTGATGAGGGGATTGAGGCAGTGCGCGAAATCCTGCCGCTCTGTGTATTCGATGAGAACAAGTGTGGCGAAGGCATTACCCACCTTGAGGCGTACCGGAAAGAATGGGATGACAAACGCGGGTGCTGGAAAGATAAACCACTTCACGACTACACATCACACGATGCTGACGGATTCCGTTATTTTGCGGTCAGTCGCCGCAACGTCAAACGTCTGACAAAGTCTCTGACATTCAACTGGAACTGACATGAATACAAACGTGGATTACAAACATCCGGCATACACCGAATTTTTACCGGAATGGAATATGATCGGGGACTGCGTTGACGGTGAGCGCGTAGTGAAAAGCCGCGGTGAAAAGTACCTGCCGCACCCAGCAGATAAAAAGCGGGATGACGATGATGGTGAGCGATACAAAAAATATCTTCTCCGTGCTTCGTTTCTGAATGCAACCGGACGAACATTAAGCGGATTACTCGGTATTGCATTCAGTAAGCCGGTAAAAATCAGTATATCGGGTGGAACAAAGAGTCTTGAAGCTGATATTGATGGTCAGGGGCAACCATTGACTCAGATGATCCGCGATGCATTGTCTCAGGTATTGCAGCGTGGCCGTGCCGGACTGCTCAGTGATTTCAGTGGGGCAGGTATCCAGACTGAGGCAGACAAAGGCAGACCATACGTCCGGTTGTTTACGGCGAAGGAGATTATCAACTGGCGGGTCACCGGCGGTAAAACATCACTAGTTGTTGTGAAATATCAGGAACCGGTTGAGTCTGATGATTTTGAGCTGCAAATGCAGGACCGCTGGATTGAGTTACGTCTGATCGACGGGTTGGCACACTCAAGGCGGTGGCAGAAGGACAGTGAAATCAGCTCTGGCGAGTGGATAAAATTCACTGATGCGCAGGGAAAGCCGCTTTCTGAGTTGCCATGGTCGTGGATTGGGTCAAAAAACAATGACCATACTCCTGATGCGCCACCACTGGCGGACATAGCTTATATGAATATAAAGCATTACCAGATTGAGGCAGATATTGCAGAGTCAGCACACACTATCGGTCAGCCGATGGTTGCGCTGTCAGGCCTGACAGATGACTGGGTGAAAAACCACATGTCAGGCGGGTTCACAGTCGGTTCCCGCAAAGGAGTGTTGTTGCCTCAGGGGGGCGATATGAAGTTTGCACAGCCGGAAGAACGCACCATGCAGATTATTGTGGCAGAGCGCCGGGAAAAGCAGATGGCAATGCTGGGAGCAAAGCTGGTTGAGCGAGGCTCATCGGCGAGAACAGCAACACAGGCACTGGATGAAGCACAGACGGATAACTCTGTTTTATCGTTGAGCGCCGGTAATGTTGAGCGGGCTTTTAATCGTGCGCTGGCTTTCTGTATTCAGTTTGCCGGAGCTGGAGAAGCTTCTGTTGAACTCAATAAGACATACGAGATTGCGCAGTTTGATTCGGCAGCAATTACTGCACTTCTGGCATCTGTTCAGTCCGGCAATATGCGGATTGTGGATTTTATCCGGTACATGCAGGGGGCGAACCTTGTCCCGCAGGATGAGAAACCGGAGGATGTAGCTGAAGAGCTGGAGTTGATCAGAGGTACAAATATGCTGGGAGTATAAAATATGCGGCCGGGTCTCATTTTTGATAATGCACTGATGATTCAGATTATGCTGGAAAGGCTCAAATCATCAACTGCTGACACACGTGAACTGGTGTCAGGTATTCGCGCTGCTGTAGCATCCGCATTATCCGGATATTCCGGTAGTGTTTCCTCAGTCAGCAGAGCGAAATCAATTGCGCTGGCGCTGAGAAAAACGCTGAAGCCAGTTCTTTCCGGTTATTCTGACAGATTACTTGATGACATTATCAACGCCGCTGTTGTGATGGCAGACGCTGAATATCACGGGTTTAACTCACTGGTAAAAAACGTTAATCCGGCTGATACTGACAAGGTGCGCAGAGATGTGCAAAACATACCGCTCTCTCTGACGGGATGGAACAGCTCCCTGTTTCTCACCAAATTCATTGAGTCATGGGCCGATACAGCCATGCAGCAGATAGAGAATCAGGTGGTGATATCGTTGTCGTCAGGCGGGAGTGTGGCTGACCTGCAATCAGCGATTAACGGAACTTCAGCGGAACCGCTGATAATCGCAGCGGCAGTGGTTGGCAGGGTGGTCAGGGGATTTCAGACTGTTGCCAGAACGACATTACAACATGCTCACAGTGTGGCGGCGACGGATTTCTATAAAGAGAATTCTGACCTGATTAAGTATGAGGAATTCAGTGCAATACTGGATAACAAAACATCGGCAGTGTGCCGTTCTCTGTCCGGCCGCCGTTATCCGCTTGGTAAAGGACCGAGGCCTCCGCTTCACCCTAACTGCCGTAGTCGCTTGCTCCCGGTGCTTGATGAAAAATATGCAGACTTGTTTGTCACAGAGCCGGTCGGTAATTCTGAATGGGGCGAAGAAACTTATTACGAGTGGCTTTACCGCCAGCCAGCGAACAGGCAGAACATTGTGCTTGGTAAGACCAGGGCACAGTTATTCCGTGAGGGCGGGTTATCACCGGAACGATTCGCAAAATTACAACTCGATAAATACTTCAGACCAATAACACTGAAGGAACTTCAGAAAATCATACCCGATGCCTTCAGAAAGGCCGATATCGAACTCAAATGACCCGCTCCGGCGGGTTTTTTATTACCTGTAGTCAGTGACTACACCATCAAAACCAGAGGTTGACGATGTTTAAGTGGAAATTAACCAAAGAAGAATTTGACGTGCTGACTGAAGAGCATAAGGCCATGTACAAAGAAGCTGGTGACGGATACCAAATCCAGATTGACGGCATGCCTGACATCCCGGATGTGTCCGGTCTTCAGAAGAAAGTCGATGAACTGTTATCTGAGAAGAAATCAGAACAGGAAAAGCGCCGTCAGGCTGAAGAAGCCGCAAAGAAAGCTGCAGAAGAACAGGCCCGTAAAAACGGTGATATCGAATCACTGGAAAAGAGCTGGGCTGAAAAACTCAGCACCCGCGAAAAAGAGTTACTGACACAGTTACAGGAAAAAGATGCCAGCCTGCAAAAACTTTTGGTTGATAACGTCGCGCAGTCGCTGGCGACAAAACTTGCGGGTGACAGTGCCGCGCTGATTGTGCCGCATATCAAATCACGCCTTGCCGTTGAAGATGGTAAAACCCGCGTGGTGGACGCAACTGGGCAACTATCAGCTCTGACTATCGATGAGCTGGAAAAAGAATTCAGAAATAATCAGTTATTTGCGCCGGTCATTATCGGCAGTAAGGCAACCGGAACCAGGGGTGACGGAGGCAAAGACAAATCACCTGCCGGAGGCAGTGATAAACCCAAAAGTGTGAATCCATTGGTGGATCGCGCACGTGAAATCATTGCAAAAAATACAGAGGCATAAGATTTATGACATTGCATATTTTTCAGCACCAGGTATCTCTGGCAGCGACAGAGCTGGTGGCTCAGGCAGTACAGCAGTTTAATGAAGCATCCGGCGGTGCGCTGGTTTTCGGTGATGGTGACCATATTGGTGATTACATTGAGCAGACATCATGGCAGTTACTTGGTGGTCTGGCACAGCGTCGTAATGCATACGGATCAGGTAATCTTACACCGCAGGAGTTAGGGCAAATTCTCGACCGGATGATTAAGGTCGATGGTCGTATCGGGCCGGTATCTGTCACTCCGACGATGATGAAGCGCCTGGGTAAAGACGTATCAGAAGCGGCAGCGGTGGTGTCCGCTCAGGCAGCAGAAGCGATGCTGCAGGATTATCTGAACACTGCAGGTGCGGCACTGAAAGCGGCAATCTCCGGCAACGCAGCGGCAGTTACTGACCTGACAGCAACAGGAAGCGCACCATCACTGCGCGGGCTAAACAAAGGCACCCGCCCGTTTGGTGATGCGTATTCCCGTATTATCGCCTGGCTGATGGACGGTGCAACGTTCAATGACTTTATGGACGAAACACTAACCAACTCCAGTAACCTGTTCCAGATTGGTAACGTGGCCATAAAGCAGGACGGATTCGGACGTCGTTTTGTAATTTCTGATATTCCGTCTCTGTCTGAAGGTAATAAGCAGCATTCACTCGGTCTGGTTACCGGTGCGGCGGCTGTACAGACCTCACCGCTGATCATGAAAGCGCAGGACGTTCTCGGACAAGAAAACATTAAGGCTCTGATGCAGGGGGAATATGATTTCACCATCGGTTTGCGTGGTTATCAGTGGGCGAAGGACAGTATCAAGTCACCGACTAACGAACAGGTAGCCGCAACTGATAACTGGAAACAAATTGCTGCAAGCATCAAAGACACTGCCGGGGTTATGGTGACATTCGGTAAAGATGCTGATGCAGGCGGTAAGGCTGCTAAATCTGCGAAGTAATCGCAGTAATAATCCGGAGGTGATATGGCAGTACAAATCAGTCCGGAGCAGATAGGCGAGCAACTGGAAATGATGGGGTTTGAGGCTCCTGATTTTGCGGTTGCCGCCGCATTATCTGTAGTGGACAGCATTGACGGATGCCTTGATAAGGCAGGGTATACGGATGCGGTGATGACGCTTATCAAGGTGTATTCCGTCATCCTCATCCTGTCTGCGGCTGATGTCCGTAAAATTGCATCAGAACATGCACCGTCCGGTGCTTCAGTTTCGTACCAGTATTTTGCTGACGGCAGAAAATCGTTGCTGAAATTGTTATCCGCACTGGATACCGCCGGATGCACAGATAACCTGCCTATTGACCGGCCGGTCGGCATTATTCAGTTTGACGTGAACCGGGGGTGATATGGGTAAAATCCTTCGCAGGTTCTGCAAGGGATGGGCAACTATCTGGAGGATTGAAGGCAAAGACAGTTACGGCAAGCCGAAATTTTCAGAGCCCATTCATATCCGGTGTGACTACGGAAGCAGGATGAGTGACGGAACAAAAACGGTAGGCACTGAAATTGTCATCAAAAATGTCATCTGGACGGAATACAGCGAAGCCACACAGGATGATTACATCGCTATCGGCAAGCATGACGGACAAGATCCGTTCGTGGCCGGAGCCAGCAGAATCAAAGCTGTTGACCGTGACCGCGATATTAACGGCGGCAAAGATGACTACACTCTAACAACGGCGGTGTGACATGGGAGCAAAAGTAACCGGTATTAACCGTGCTGTTGCTGACCTTAATGCGCTGGTCGGTAATATCACGTCAAAGAAAGTCAGCAGGGCCATGCATCGCGCGCTGGATATCGGCGGCAGACAGGCTGCGGTATACACACCGATTGATACAAAGACACTGATCAACTCTCAGTTCCGTGATGTGGAGGTGAAAGGAACGTTGTTTACCGGGCGTGTGGGTTACTCAGCATCCTATGCTGTTTTCGTTCACGACCCGAATGTGAAGCAGAGCTTCCGCAGACCGACAGCGAAGAAAGAATTCCTCACTAAAGGCTTTGAGGAAACACAGCAGATGATTGACCAGGCTGTCGCGGAGGAAATGCGCATATGACCACCATAGAGCAGGTTAAGCGTTATTTTTCCGAGTCAGGGCTGTCTGACGGTTTTATCATTCAGGACTATGAATGGTCAGAATCCGGCGGGCATGACCCGGATGCATACATGGTTTTTCAGCAGCGGGACGGAACCGGAAGAATCAATGATCTTGGTGGTGACGATTTTTTCACTGTGTCGTTAATTTCTGGCAAGGGCTGGGTTGAATTCGTCGCTCAGAGAGCCTATGCAATACTTGATTATGTCAGGTGCCATGCTCAGTCTCATGGTCTTAATTTCATCATCAATACATCCGGGTTCGTGAATCCGGTTCAGACGGCAGAGGGGAGGTATTGGATTCCCCTGACCTTCCGCTGCACATCATAAACAAACACACTTCAAACAGGTCGCTTATGCGGCCTTTTTTTATTTGCAAATAAAGAGGTTACAACATGGCACAATGCCCTGATGATAAAGGCCTGGTGATGGGTAATGCGGGAATTCTCCGCATCGCGCCCGGTTGCCCGGGTACGGTTCCTGAACAGTCAGCGTTTCTGCGTCTCGGCGCACTGACCAGTAAAGGGCTGGATTACGGAACTGAAACAGTTACATCCAAGGCTGATGACACGAAAGGCCTGACAGAGGCCATCGTGACCGGTCTGGATTTAACCATTAAGTTTGATGGTGAACTGAAGCGCAAAGGTGCCGATGGTTCCACGTCTGCTTTTGATATCGCTAAAGAAATCCTTGCTGAAGTCAAGGCCAGCCGTCAGCCGTCATATTGGGTGCAGCTCGACATGAAAGGCGATGGTAGTGATGTGATTCAGGGTTACATGAACTTCACATCATGGTCTATGGAGTTTCCGACCAAAGAAATCTCCACGTATTCCGGTGAGCTGAAAGTCGCAGACGCTGACAGCTTTGAATGGCTGCAGGAAGAAATCGTGGTTCAGAGCATCGCAGCCAACCCCGCGACACTGACTGTGAAAGCCGGTGAAACGGCAACATTCACGGTCGGATTTAATCCGGTTAACGCGACAAACAAAAATTACGAGGTGGTCAGCGATAAGCCTAACTTCGCTACCGTCAGTAAGCTACTGAATGTTGTCACTGTCACCGGTGTCGCAGCCGGTACCGCGAATATTACAGTCACATCGGAAGATGGCAGTAAGACGGCGAAATGTGTCGTTACAGTCACTGCGGCCTAAATATTACAAAGGGTATCTCCGGATGCCCTTGATAATGTTCAGGAGGATATATGACACCGCGTTTAGAATACGGCGAGATGGTGATATCCACTGCCGAAAATGATTACCTGTTCCGCCCGTCGCTGGATGCCATGACGCGAATCGGTGAGCCTAAAGAGATTGTGAGTGCGTTTACGCGATTAAATGGCTCAGAGGTACAACAAATTATAGCGTCTGCCGTAGACGCTTACGGAGTGGTTCCTGAATGGCTGATTGCACTGTTAAATAAACCGGTTTACGGGCGCAGCATTTTATCGACAGCAATGGACGTGATGCAGGCATGTTGTAATGATGACTGTTCTGAGGTTATCGGTGAATGGCGGGTTGGCAAATCCGGCATAGTGTACCGGCGCGGCGCTATGCATTATCGCAATATCATCCTGCTGGCGCGCGAGCTAATGACCCACGGCATTATCGGTAAAGCTAAGGTGCGCAAACTCCAGCGCAACGAAGGTAAAGACGAATACTCCGACGAGTTCCGCGCCGTCGATTACATCAGTGCCGCCCGTGTGCATTTCAACATCACCCGCAGTGAAGCGGAGCAACTCACGATGACTGAGTTCGTGATGATGCTGAAAGCGAAATATCCGGATGAGAAAGGCTTCACAGCAGATGAGTATGAGGCTATCACCAAGGCCGATGATGCCCGTAACGATGACCTGATTAAGGGTAAGCGCCGGTTGGTGAGCAGAAGTCGGGTGTGACCGAGCCCCGGAAGGGGCTATCCGGTGCTGAGTTGTGCGGTGTGGGCGGTGGGGTAAAATGGAACAGGTCGGAACGAACCGGAACAGTCTGGAACATCACAAATACAAGTATTCCTGTTGAAGTAAACCAAAGGTTGATTTACCATAAACCGGCTTTACTACCCCTTTTTTGCTTTTATACATCTATACATCATGGACATTGATTAATGTTGCAGCCTCAATCGAAAGGTAACGAAATCTTAGATGCTCTTACTGGCTCCATCCTCAAGGGTGAGCTAGATCTGCTCCCTATTCAGGTGGCAGGAATTAAGCGTGAGATAAGTAAGATCGATAATGTGGCATTTAAAATGCACTTGAGTGGAATTCTTGCTCTTTTGCAGGGCAAAGATGTACATGAGGCAATGGAATTGTGTGAAAAGGCGATATCATTAGATACCAGTGAATCCCTATATTGGAGCAATTACATCGTTGTTTTGAGAAACCTTGGTTACTTGAAAAAACATAATGAATTTGTGAAAGATTCATTTTATCTCATTGAATACTTTCCAAAAAGGGTGAGTTATGAACTTCTTTCCTTGGGAATGTTAAGCTTGGATTTTGAGATAATTCAAAAAACCATGCAGTTTTTGGACAAGGTCGATATTAAAATGGAAGACATTGGTATCGACGGGTCTAAAGGGGGGACGATTATGTTGATGTGCGAGAATACTGAGCAAGTAACTAAGCTTACCCCGATGGTCTCGCATTTATTTGATGTGTTAAATGAGCAATATAACGGACAGATCGCTTTCCTCTTGAGAACAGATGATGGCACTATGGGGTATATATTTAAGGTCAAACTTAGTTTGAGCGATGTAGAGCGCTTGAACGATGAGTTATTTGACAGATTATATGACAATGATTTATTGCATGATGATTGTTTCGTCCACATAGAAGCAAAGGAATAGCAGAGTCATGGAAAAATACGATTTTTTAGGATACGCGAAAAATTTAATCAAAAACGATACTTCTGAGGTTGCTATCAGGGTAGCTATCAGTCGTTCTTATTATTCGTGTTTTTACCACTCTATAGACCTCATAAAGCCTGATTACATCAGTAGTGACGAATGGAAATCGTTGAAATTCGGCGATCATAAAAAGTTAATCCATTCTTTACACCATTATTCTGGCTGCCATGGATATGTCCCCAAGAAACTAGCTGCAAAGGTAGCCAATAAACTTAACTATCTTAAGACTATGCGACAAGATGCAGATTACGATTTAAAGTCGCCCCAGACTGTATTACAAGCTAATCAGGTCATTAACGAGTCAGATAAACTTATAGAACTGATCAATAGTTTGGAAGTGTCTTCAGAAAAAGCACAAGCATAAATATTGTTATGCAGCAAACAAAACCCGCTCCGGCGGGTTTTTTGTTGCTGCCGATCTCAAATGTTCACACCGTTTTGCTTTCCTTTGCGCCTCCAGATGATTAACATGAGGCCGTCCGTGGCCTGCTGGTTAATTGATTAACGCAGAGTGCTTGCCGTTAAGGCTTTTCTGCAAGAGCATGAGGAACGCATAGTCATCCTTGAAGCGGTCATATAACCGACTAGCAATAGGAGAATCGACACTGCGCAATGCCGGATATAACTCAATTTTCCATGCGGTGTAAATCGCCTCGTACTTCCGCATGCTGTTTGGTGTGATTATTGCTGTCGCTTTGGGGCTGGCTGGATTAATGGCGAAGGGCTTCGGCTGGTTGTGATTTAAAGCTAATTATTGAGGGTGGGGATGTGAAGAAGATTTTAGGTACACTATCACTTGTATTGGCAATGATGTTTTTATTTGGCTGCACAAATAAAACACCAGACTTTAACCAGAGGTCATCGATGCTCTCGATAGGCATGTCTAAGGCTGATGTGCGCGGTATTCTTGGAGACCCGAGAAGAACAGATGTAAACCAAGAGCGTGAGCGTTGGATATATTGGAGTCAGGTCTATTATGGGTTTACCCCAGTAGATAACGAACAATTGGCCAATGACCGGCTAACAGTCACCTTCAATGATGGTAAGGTGGTTAAGTGGGGTCAGCTGGCTTTTGCTGATGATATGCTTGAGGCATCGCAGAAATCAGCAGAGGCCATCATGAGAGCATCACAGCCAAGTCAAAAATAATAGCAAGAGACTTCAACAAACCCTGCCTACCGGCGGGGTTTTTCATTTTAAGGAGCCGGTAAATGGCACAAGTAGGCGAAATCGTATATCAGGTGCAGATGGATGTTGCTCAGTTGCTGACATCACAGCGTCAACTGGATCAGCGACTGAGAAATATGGAGGGCGGATTTAACCGCACAACGACCTCCGTCAATGGTACAGAGCGGTCAATGGCTGCCTTGTCACGGGTTGCCGCATCTCTGACTGCTTACTTGTCTGTGTCAGCCGTTACCAGCTACGCGGAAGCTTGGACGATGCTGAATAACAAACTCGTCAACTCCATAAAGACCGGAGAGACGCTGGCGGTGGTGAATCAGCGCGTGTTTGATATTGCTCAGAACAGTCGTTCAAGCCTTGACGGTATCGCAACGCTGTATTCACGACTGGAAAGAGCGATGCGCAGTGCCGGGCTCAGCGGCGAAGAGTTAGGGCAGATAACCACCACTATCTCAAAGGCAATGATCGTTTCAGGTGCCACAGCAGCAGAATCAGAAGGTGCACTTGTCCAGTTATCACAGGCACTGGCATCTGGTGTACTGCGCGGGCAGGAATTTAA
The DNA here is from genome assembly GCF_051172335.1 of Morganella sp. B601. NCBI lineage: Bacteria > Pseudomonadati > Pseudomonadota > Gammaproteobacteria > Enterobacterales > Morganellaceae > Morganella > Morganella sp. B601. The sequence goes on along the minus strand of NZ_JBPIZE010000003.1, from coordinate 7,587 downwards.
CTCAATGAGTGAACAGGCTCCGGCACTGATGAAAGGACTTGCGGATTCACTGGGTGTCAGCATCGGCAAGCTGAGGGCGATGGCCGCAGAAGGCAAATTAACCACGGATGTACTGTTAAAAGCATTCCGTGAAATGGGACCAGCTATTGAGAAGGAGTTTGCGAATACAACACAAACAATGTCGCAGTCTCTTCAGATCGCCAGCAATAATATTACTAAATTCTTTGGCGAAAACACCACTGTTAAGACATTTATAAACATCTTCAACGACGCTACCGTATCTGCCAGCAACAATCTGGAATCACTGGCTAACGTATTGCTTATTGCAGCCGGTGTCATGGGGTCTAGATATGTTGGAGCTCTTACGCTATCAGCTACCGCTCAAGCAAAGAAAGTTAAAGAGACACTTGCCGGTATGGCGGCGACAAAACAAGCGGTCAGAGTTGAGATCGAAGCCGCCACGGCAACAATCAACAGAATTGCAGCTGAGAAGACTCTGGCTGTGACAGTTCAGCAGTCGCTGGGTGCGCAGCTGGCAGCAGCCACTACTGAAGCGCAGAGAACCAGAATTCGCCGTGAATTGGCAGTAAACTCATCAGTAATAACAGGATTAACACAGCAGGAAACCGCAGCTACAAATAGTCTCGCTGCGGCACAGAACAGACTTAACGTTGCAAGTGGGTTGGCAAGCAAAGCTCTATCCTTGATTGGTGGACCGGTTGGTGCTGCGATGTTGGCCGGAGCCGCTGTGTATTATTTTTTCCAAAAAGCTGAAGAAGCAAAAAGATCAGCACAAGAGTTTGCTGATTCACTAAATGAATTGCGTGCCAGCATGGATAAAATGTCTCGCACCGAACTGGCAGCAAAAATAGCAGATGCCAGGGACGAGCTCGAAGTTCTGACGGATGCTCAGCGCTCTGCAGAGCAGGAGGTTAAAAATCTCAAAACAGCATACAAAGCATATTCTGATGGGGTATTACACTTTGGTAGTACCCAGGAGAACCTCGAAATAATATCCAGAAAATTAGCAAAAGCAGAAGCCAATCTTGAGCGCGTGCAAAATGATAGAAGCAAGACTGTGAATTTTATCAGTGCAGCGCAAGCGAAGTTAAACGGGGAATTGTTGCAGGGCGAGGAGCTGCTAAAGCGAGAGGCGAGTACTTTGCTACCTAATGCCGGAGCAGCACTTCGCGCTTACGGGCTTGACCTTGACGGAGCCACAAAAGCAAAACAAAAGTTCAATTCAGCAAGCCTGAAAGTTGAATGGTCAGATGCTGGCGCTGACATGAAAAAGACGCTTGAACGTGAAATTGAAATGGCTGGAGCGAAGGATGACGTAGTAAGACGTCAATTACAGGTCAAGTATTATGTTGAAGATAAAGGGATATCAGAGCAGGAAGCTGAAAAACTTGCTGAATTAGCTGCTAAAGCTGGCGAGGCAAGCGAAGCAAAAAAAACCGGTATTAAAATATCAAGGGAGGCGGTATCCGAAGCAAAAAAAGAAGCAACAGAAGCGAAAAAACTCAAACAGAAGATAACCGACCTGGCTAATGCGACGAAAGTTGCAGAGCTGGAAACAAAAGGGCTGTCCCGCGAGGCTGCAATTCTTGAAGCAGTACAGAAGCTTGGTTCAAAAGCTAATTCTGCTCAGATCGCCGAAGTTACAGCACTGGCCGGTAAAGAGTACGACCTTACGCAGAAAATCAAAGACCGAAAAGAGGCTTTTGAGCAAAACCCTCAGGCAAAAGTTGATCAGGACATCAAACATGCCGGTGAGCAGCTTGAACGGCAACTGAAAGGCAACCTCATCACCGAGGAGCAGTATCAGAAACGCAGCATTGAGTTAAAAGCGGAACACGCCAGAAAAACGGCGGAGATAAATGCGAAATCAGCCGTCACTCCTGTTCAGGATATGGTGGCTCAGGTTGATCCTGTTCAGGCGCTGGCTAATGAGCACGCTCAGAAGTTGGCACTGATTAAAGATTTTGAAAATCAGAAAGTTATTACGGCACAGCAAAGTCTTGCGCTGATAAATGCAGCAAACACTGAGTATGAGAAAGCAAGACTGAATGCTCAGTGGGAAATCTGGCGTAATCAGAGTCAGGCCAATCAGTTTCTCGCAGATGGTCTTGATGCTCTCGGTCAGCGCTCATCCAACGTACTGACAGGGCTTATTACCAGCGCACAGAGTCTTAATGATGCATTCCGTAATGTAGCATCAACCATTGTTGATGAGGCTGTAGGGGCGTTAGTTCAGATGGGGATGCAGCAGATTAAAAATATGGTTGTTGGTGAGGCCATGTCAACAGCAGCGCAGGCATCTACTGTTGCTCAGGCCGTGGCAGTACAATCAGCATGGGCTCCAGCGGCAATGAGTGTTGCTATTGCAACGATGGGGGCGGCGGTTACAGCCGGTTCAGCGTCTTACATGTCAGCCATGGCGGCGAGTAAAACAATGGCTGTCGCCGGAGCCCGTTATAACGGTGGCCCCGTTGACGCTAACAAAATGTATCGTGTTGGTGAGAATGGGCAGCCTGAAATATTCAAGGCGTCGAACGGTCATCAGTACATGATCCCCAGTGACAGCGGAAAAGTAATCAGTAACCGGCAAATGGGTGGCGATGGTGGTGTCAGCATAGGGGATATGCACTTCAATTTTCAGGTTCAGGCTACCAATGGCATGACAGAAAAGGAAGCAACAATGATAACCAGGATGGTTAAAGGTACTGTATATGACGTTCTGATGACAGAAATCAGAAGCGGTGCAATACAAGGTAATCAGCGCTATTAACAGCCACCAGTACGGTGGCTTTTTTAATGGAACCGATAAATGGATGAATTTAAATGGCGTCCTGAGGATGCCTGCCAAATTAATAATGAACCGAAGGTCAGGGTTGCAAAGTTCGGCAATGGCTACGAGCAGAGAGCCAAAGACGGAATCAATAATCACCTTAAAACATATAACCTGGCATTCATCAAACCGGTTTCTGTCGGACGTGAAATAGATAATTTTCTCAGTCAGCGTGGGGCAGTGGAATCATTCCTGTGGCTGACAGGGGATGACAGAACCCTGCGGACATTCGTGTGCCGTAACTGGCAGGTAACGAGGAAACAGTCTGTCTGGCAGATTGATTGTGTATTTGAGGAGGTGGTTGCGTGAGAGATATTCCGGCAGATATGCGGATTGCGGTTACTCAGATTGAACAATCAGCAATGCTTGATTTGTATGAGGTGGATTTAAGTCGCTTCGGCGGGAATGTATACCGCTTTCATGACGGAATGAACGGCCTGTTGAAACCGGTGATTTGGCAGGGTAACCGATATGATCCGTATCCGGTTCAGGTAACCGGACTCAGCATGACAGCGCAGGGAGCGTCAGCAAGGCCGAAGATGACATTCGCCAACATTGATGGGTTGCTGACTGCAATCAATAACGATTATGACGACGCACTGGGGGCGATTGTTACCAGACGGCAGGTTATGGAGCAATATCTTGATGCGGTAAATTTTCCGGATGGAAACAATCAGGCAGATCCGTCCCGCGAGGCTGTACAGAAATTTGTCATTGAGCAACGTGAAAATTCAGACTCAGATTTCGTTACATATGTGCTGGCGCTGCCGACAGAAACAGATAATGCACAGATTCCCGCCCGGGTTATTCAGGCTGATATATGCCCGTGGCGGTATCGTGGACAGGATTGCGGGTATGACGGGCCTCCTGTCGCAGACGAAAAGGATCAGCCGACCAATGACCCGACAAAAGATCAGTGCTCTCATAAGTACCGTGGCTGCAAACTTCGCCACTCCTCAGTATTGCCGTTCGGTGGGTTTCTCGGCTCCAACAAACTAGGTTAACCCATGATTGAAAGTAACATTATCGCACATGCAACAACGGAAGGTGTGAGGGAGTCGTGTGGGCTGGTTTCAGGAGGAATTTATTTCCCATGTACCAATATTCACCCTGACCCGGAAAATTATTTTGAAATCAGCTCAGAGGAATGGTTGAGAGCTGAGAGTCATGCCGAAGTGGAAGCTGTCGTGCACAGCCATCCGGCTGGACTGCCATTTTTAAGCGCGGGCGACAGGGATATGCAGGTTAAAACCGGATTACCGTGGTGGCTCGTTTGTGATGACCGGTTACTGAAATTTAATCCTGTTCCGCGATTGCTGGGGCGTGAGTTTAATCACGGTGTGCAGGACTGCTACAGCATTATCCGGGATGCTTACCATTTGTGCGGCATCAGTCTTGATGACTTTGAGCGACATGATAATTGGTGGTACACCGGTGACAATCTGTATCTGGATAACATCTCCGGACAGGGTTTTTATCAGGTTGATGAAGTACAGGATGGCGACGTTATTCTTATCTGCCTGGGTACATCAAAACCTTGTCATGCGGCGCTATATATCGGTAATCAGGAGATTCTTCATCATCGCCCTGATCGTTTGAGTAAGCGGGATGTTTACGGTGGCTACTGGTTTAAATTCACACACAGCATATGGAGGCACAAACAGTGGTCAGATTACAGTTTGCTGGCTATTTACGCCGATATGGACGCCGGTTTGAATTAGAGGTCAGCAGTGCAGGTGAGGCGTTAAGATGTCTGTGTTATCAGATTGACGGATTAAAACGGGAAATAAACCGTGGGCAGTTCAGGGTACGCGTTGCCGGTCATGATATGACAGAGGACTGCATAGTGGCAGGATTACACACTCCACTTAATGACAATGATGTTATCACGATAGTGCCGGTTATAGGTGGCGCAAAATCAGGTGGCTTCCTTGGCATTATCGGCGGCGCAGCGCTAATTGCCGGGGCATTCTTTATTCCGGGAGGTTTTCTGGCAACGATGACATCGACGGCCATGTTTGCTGCTGGTGTCGGAATAGCGGCAGCAGGGGTGGCAACGATGCTGACAAGAACACCGGGCGCACCAAATTTCAGTGAGGGCAATTCAGAAAGTAACCAGTATTTCAGCTCACTTTCCAACAGAATCGGGCAAGGATATCCCGTTCCGCTTTGTTATGGAGAGATGGTGGTTGGCTCAAATGTGATTTCACAGGGGTTGGAGACAGTATAAATGGGCAAAGGTGGTGGTGGCGGAAGCACGCCGAGTCTGGTTGATGACAACCTGAAAAATAAGCAGTTTCTGAACATTATTGATTTGGTGTCAGAAGGTCCTATTGAAGGACCGGTTGGCGGAATGCAGGGATTCCTGCTGAACGGAACGCCTATAGTCGATAAACAAGGTAATCCGAATATTCGCGGGGTCGAAGTTCAGTGGAGATCGGGTACGCAGTCTCAGTCTCCGCTCGATGGTTTCCCGTTTGTTGAGAAAGAAATACCTGTAAACGTGGAAGTGAAAAAAGAAACACCTATATTGCGTACGGTATCTGATCAGGAAGTCGATCGCATTCGCTTTACATTAGGTGTTTCGGCGCTGGTAAAACAGGACAACAAAGGCAACCAGGAAAACACTTCTGTTCAGATGCTTGTCGAGATTAATGCTGGCAGCGGATGGGTGACAGAAAAAACAATCACAATAGGTCCCGGGAAAATAAGTGGTCAGTACCTTGAATCACATATTATCAACGCGCCAAAGCAAAAGCCGTTTCAGATAAGAGTATCGCGCCTCACTGATGACAGTAAAAGTGACCTTCTTAAAAACGGGACGGTGTGGGCCAGCTATACAGAAATTACGGATGCTAAATTTTCATACCCAAACTCCGCTGTGGTTGGTATGCGCATTGATAAATCTCAGTATGGTGACACGCCTAAACGTACATATCATATCAAAGGGCTGATTGTTCAGGTCCCGGATAATTATGACCCGGAAACCCGCAGCTATAACGGTATATGGACGGGGAGGTTTAAGCCTGCATGGACAGACAATCCCGCATGGATTTTTTACGATCTGGTGACCAATGGGCGTTACGGGATTGGTTCCGTGATGGGGCGTTTTGGTTGTGACCGGTTTGCTTTGTATGCGATAGCCAGGTATTGCGATGAAATGGTTTCGGATGGGTTTGGCGGCAAAGAGCCACGATTTACTTTCAATGCCTATATTACCTCACAGCGGAAAGCGAAAGACGTTATTGATGATTTGGCATCCGTATTTCGCGGAATGCCTTTATGGGATGGAGTGCAGTTAACCTGCTTTCAGGACAGGCCCGCAGATCCGGAATGGACATACACAAACTCAAATGTTATCGGCGGGAAATTCAATTATACATCAACAGCTAAAAGTGCAAGGCATAATGCAGTTGAAGTTTCATGGATTAACCCGGATAACGGCTGGAAGGAAGAGAGGGAGTTTATACAGGATGATGGTCAGATCATAAGATTTGGCGGACTGAATGTTAAGAAAGTAACGGCTTTCGGTTGCACCAGCAGGGGGCAGGCTCATCGTGTTGGTAAATGGATTCTGGAAACAGAGAAGCTTGAGACTGAAAGTGTAACATTCACGACTTTCAGGGAGGGTATTAATTGTCTTCCGGGTGACATCATTGAAATAGCGGATGATTCATTTGCGGGTTCAAAAGTCGGTGGCCGGGTTTTAGATGTTGTTGGCAGCAGAGTAAAAACAGATGCACCTATAAAATGGTCTTCTGGTGATAAGGGATATTTTGCGTACCTCGGCGGCAGCGGGAAGTTCATCAGAACAGAAATATCATCAGTAGATGGCGATATTGTTATCCTGAAGAGCGAACCAGCCGGACTGCAAAAATTCGGTGTGTTTTCTGTATCGAAAAACACGCTGATTACGCGAATGTTCCGGGTACTGACTATTACTGAAGATAAAGACGGTAACTATCAGTTTAACTGTATTCTCCATGAACCAAAAAAGGAGCGCATTGTTGATGATGGTGTTAATTTTACCGGTAATCCGACTGCACAAAATACGGTTCGAATCCCTGACATTGAACGCCTTTCCGTAGCTTATATCAATGACAGTTCTCAGGTTCAGGCCAGAGTTATGTGGGCCATGACAACAGCTAACCGCAATATTTCTTACGTTGTTTCTGTTTATAAAGATGACAAGGTTGTCCTTACTGGTGAAACGTCTGATCTTGAATATTATTTCAACGGATTGGCCGCTGGGGAATATCTGGTTGGCGTACGCGGCAAAGATAAAAATGGAATGCTGGGAAGCGAGTCGAAAGTGCTGATGGTTATTGGTGCGCCAGCGGCCCCTTCGTTTATCAGAGTTGAGTCAGGCTTCTTTGAGGTGAAATTGATACCACATATCAGTGCCCCGCACACACTGAATACTGAGTTTGAATTTTGGTTTTCCGGTGAAAGCAGAATAGAAAATATCAGTGAAATAGAGCTAAAGGCTGAGTTTTTAGGTAGGGCTAAGTTATGGACTAAAGGACAGCTAAAGCCTGGTCATGATTACTGGTTCTATGCGAGAAGTCTTAATGAGTACGGCAAATCTCATTTTGTAGAAGCTAAAGGGCAAGCTGATGATAATACCGAAGCCATCCTCGATGAATTATCAGGGCAGATTGGGCGAGACCAATTAGCTCAAGACTTATTGGGTGAGATTAACAGTAAAGCTGAACAATCAGCTGTTATGGCGCTAA